>NZ_POQT01000029.1 GCF_002938435.1 Blastococcus saxobsidens | reverse complement strand
CCGGCGGCGCCGGCTCGGCGGTCCTCGCCCCGGCGCGGGAACGCGGCGGCAGGCCGGCGCGCGGGTCGAGGCGCGGCGGCAGCGGGCGACCGGCGGGGTCGTCCTGCTGGTGGCGGTCTCGGCTCACGGGCACCTCGCTTCCGGGATCGGCCCCGCGACGGGGGTGTCGAGGCACCTCAGGGGTCGCTCGATGGTAGCCAGGCCGAGCTGCCGGGCGGGCCTTCCGACACGGAGCCCGCCGGGCCGGGGGTGCCGTTCCGGCGGATCCGCTGGTTGACTCATCCCATGGTCGAGCCAGTGCCTGAGCCGGAGCCGTTGATCGATCCTGACGAGGCGGCGCCCGACGACCCGGGCGAGCTCATGCCCGACACGCCGGACACGCTGCCGCCCCCGCCGATCGAGTCGACCCCCGACGACCCCGGTGGCGACCCGGGCGGCGTGCCCGAACCCGCCTGACGCGCCGGCGGGAACGTCGCGTGCGGCCGGGGTCCGGCCGCCGCTGCGCCGCCGCGGACGTGAACAGCTACGTCGCCGAGGGAGAGGCCATCACGGAGGGCGCCACGCTGACCTTCGTGCCTGGCACCGCCCCGACGCCCAGCACGTACGTGCTCACTGACCTGGACGGGGACAAGGTCACCTCCACTCGCGCCGATGGCGGCAACGGCCACCTCGACGGTGGCCTGTTCCGGATCACCAAGGTCGAGGCCATCCGCGGCAAGGCCGGCAGCACCGTCCTCAGCCCGGCGATCACGTCCGTCACCTACACCGCCGCCGGCAACCCGCGGCTGCTGCTGGCCCCGACCGACGCCGGCGCTGCCTGCACGGACCCGACCACCACTGCTCAGCCGGCCGGCTGCCGGGCGCTGGAGTTCCGCTACACCGGCACCGGTGCCGGCGAGCGGTTGGCCGGCGTCACGTTGTGGGCGCACGGCGCGGCAGTACCGACCGGTGGACTGGTTGACGGCGGCACGTTGGTCGCGGCGCAGCAGATCACGCTGGCGCAGTACGGGTACGACACCGCCGGCCGGCTGACCTCGGTCACCGACCCCCGCAGCAGCCAGCAGGTCACCTACACCTACCGCACCGACGGCGACTGGCGACCATCACCCCGGTCGGCGGCACGGCGACCTGGACGCTCGGCTACGACGACCGCCAGCTGCCGCGCCTCGCCTCGGCCACGCTGGACGACGGAGCCGACGGCCTGGCCGCTCAGCGCACGAGCATTCGCTACGACTTGCCCCTGGACGGCAGCAACGCCGCCCTGCCGTACCTGACGTCGGCGGAGGTGAAGCGCTGGGGTCAGAGCACCACCCCCACGGACATGACCGCGGTGTTCGGCCCCGACGTGGTGCCCGACCCCACTCCGACCGCCGGGCAGTGGCGCGGCGCCCAGCTGCTGGCACTGGACGTCAACGGCCGCGTGGTCAACACCGCGACCTTCGGCGGCACGATCGACCAGGACACCGGGGCCGACCAGGCGCCTGCGTGGCGGATCGGCGCGACCGAGTACGACGCCGAGGGGCGGGGCAATGTGGTCCGCCAGCTGTCCGCTGGGAACCGGGACCGCGCCCTGGCCGTCGGTGCCAAGGACGGTGTCGAAGCCGGCGCTCGACAAGCCAAACTGCTGGACACCGTCAACGTGTACTCCTCCGACGGCCTGGACCTGCTGCGCAGCTATCAGCCCGCCCGGTTGGTGACCGTTGCCGCCGGTGACCGGCAGGTCAGCGCCCGCACCCGCACCACGACCGTCTACGACACAGGGAACGAGGCGGGTCACCCGACGCCCGGCAAGTCCCTGCACCTGCCGGTTCGCACCACCGTCGATGCGGTCGAGATCCACGACGGCCTGCCCGCCGGGTCGACCGGCACCGACCCGGCGCTGCCCGCGCTGGACGGCCGGAGCCGCGTCACCACCCTGGAGTACGGCACGGAGAACGCCTGGAGGTTCGGCACCCCGACCGCGACCCGGGTCAACCCCGGTGGCGGCGGCGCCGACGTGATCACCCGGCAGGTGATCGACGAGCAGGGGCGCACCGTCTCCAGCACGCTTCCGTCGGGCGGTACCAGCACGACGACTGCGGCGACGACGGTGAAGGTCTACTACGCGGCCACCAGCACCGAGCCCGGCTGCGCCAAGGCGGAATGGGCCGGCTGGCTGTGCAAGAGCCGTTCCGGCGGCGCCCCGGACGTCGGGTTCGCGCTGCCCGCGACACACGTGACCGGCTATGACGTGTACGGCAACGTCACCCGCATCGTGGAGACCGGCGCCGGCGTGACCCGAACCGCGGACACCGCCTACGACGCGAGCGGGCGTGCCCGGCGCAGCGGGATGACCGGCAGCGGTACCGAGGTGGGTCAGGTGCGGCCGCAGGTGGAGACGACCTACACCGACGCCGGCCTGGTCGCCGAGACCCGGCTCGTGGGTGCCGACGGCGCAGCCGCCGGCACCGTGGCCGAGGGCACCGGTCCGATCGCCCGTACCTATGACGCCTACGGGCGGCTGGTGTCCTACACCGATGGCAGCGGTCTGGTCACGACCAACTCCTATGACTCGGTGGGCCGGCTGGTGCAGGTGGCCAACACCCACGGCACCCGCACCGTCGGCTACGACGGCGGCGGGGAGCGCGGCAGCCTGCCCACCAGCCTGGATGTGTCGGGGGTGGGTGTGTTCACCGCCCGGTACGGGGCCGACGGGAGCTTGGTGCGCGAGGGCCTGCCCGGCGGGTTGAGTGCGACGACGGTGCGGGATGCCGCGGGTGACTCCGTCAGCCTCACCTACGTCAAGACCGCCGCGGATGGCAGTACGAGTGAGTGGCTGAAGTCGACAGCCACGGTCAACGGCTTCGACCAGGTCGATGCCTACCAGACGGTGGCGGCCACCGGGCTGACGCGGACCAACCGCTACGGCTACGACGGCCTGGGTCGGCTGGTCACCGCGACCGACTGGTCGGCGCTGCAGACCAACGGCCAGCCGACGGGTGCTTCGTGCACGCGCCAATACACCTTCGACGTCAACAGCAACCGCACCGCACTGGCCCAGGCGGCCACCGCGGGTGCGCCGGCGGGCACCTGCCCGGCGACGGTGGCGGCGTCGGCCTCCTACGGCTACGACACCGCCGACCGGCTGAAGGTCGACGCTGCCCGGGGGACGTTGCGGTACGACGCGCTGGGTCGCACCCGGGTGCTGCCCTCGGTGGACACCATCGACGGCGGCGGTGACGTGGCGCTGGACTACTGGATCGACGATCTGGTCGCGAGCACGAGCCAGGGTGGGCGGAGCACGGTGTTCGGTCTGGACGCCGCCGCGCGGCGGGTGGTGCGCACCGACACCGACACCGCCGCTCCGGGTGTACGCCGCACGACCAGTTTCTACAGCGGGGACGATGACAACCCTGATGTGGTGCAGGAGCCGGACAACAGCTTCACCCGCAACATCACCTCATTCGGTGGGCTGGCAGCGGTGCAGACCCTGGCCGGCACCAGCGGGGCCACGGTGATCCTGCAACTGGCCAACCTGCACGGCGACATCGCCGCCACCGTCCCCGCCGACGCGACCAGCGCCGGCGACCTGCGGGTCACCGAGACCACCGAGTACGGCCTCCCGTGGGTCAAGCCGGCCGCCGGCACCACTCAGGCCCGCTACGGCTGGCTGGGCACCCACCAACGCGATGCCAGCGCCATCGGCGGCCTCACCCTGATGGGCGTCCGCCTCTAAGCACCCACCCTCGGCCGGTTCCTGAGCGTCGACCCAGTCGAAGGCGGCGGCGCCAACGCCTACAGCTACCCCACCGACCCCATCAATCTCTTCGACATCAATGGTGAATTTTGGGGGAAGCTGTTCGATCGCGCCTCTACTGTCCTGGGGGTTGCAGCCATGTTCGGCTGCGCTGCTTGCGCAGCCGTCTCTGCTGGAATCTCCCTAGCGCGCGGACTCTACAAGGTCAGCCGAGGGGATCGGTCCGGCTATATGGATATAGTTGGCGCCGCTAGTTTCGGTCTCGGCAAGGGCCTGGTGCGCGCAGGGCAGGCCATCCGCGCCTCTAAGATCGGCAAGGCCCCCAAGGGCATACGCGGCATGACGGACAAGAATCGCAATAAGCGGTCGGCTGCTGCGGCATGGCACCGCAAGTACGAGCGCAACGTGATTCAACGACACAGTCGAATTGATAGGGCATATGGTCTCTTCGCCACCGGGCACGCCGCGTACGGCGAGTACAAAGACTACCGAAGAAGGTCCCGCTGATGTGGTCGTGGGTCGAGGCGACGGACAAGCTCTTATCGAGGGCGCTGGTGAGGGTCGCTGGCGGCGGTGACACATGCGCCGGAAGGAAATCGGAGCTCCGTCCGCCGCCCAGTTGGTGGTCGCGTGAGGTTCTTGCGCCAATTTACCTTGGTTTGGCTGGCATCGTAGGTGTATTGCACTTCGTTCCAGTTTCGCAGCCTTGGGGCATCGGTACCTACCTACTACTGTCGTACTTCTTCAGTCTCGCAGTCTTTCATTTGATCGCCGCCTCAAGACCTTTTGAGAGGGCTGCAGGAACTGCGCATAGGGCTTACGTCTCGCGATTGGTGCTTTCGCTTCTGGTGCTGGTCGCGTCCCTAGCTCTGTTCTCGTTCCTGCTTCCCCGAGAATTGAGTCTGCTCTATAAGTAGCGTTGACTGTGATGACTCGACCAGGTCTGCGCGGCCACCCTAAGCCTGCCGAGCTTATTTGTGATCCGTCGGAGGTCGCCGAAACCGCCCGCGCGCATAACGAGCTCTTCGAGCGGGGGGTGAGAGTTAGGACGTGGCGAGGAGCCACCGACATAGCTTTGGGTGAGTCGCGCTTTTCTGGCGTACGTCGCCCCCCGTCAACGACCAGCGATGATTGCATCCTGCAGTGGGTTGTTTGCTGGGCGGATGTGCTCGCCGACCGGTCGCATGGTCGAGCCACTCTCGGAGCCGGATTCCCTGATCGATCCGAACGAGCCCGCGCCCGACGACCGTGGCGGAGTCTCGGAACTCCCGACTTTGATCATTTGCTTAGTGCGTGACTTCGGCCTGCGGTAGCGCATCGAGGATGGCCCGCTGGGCTGCGGGGACGGCGGGGTGGAACGTCTGGGTGGCGCCATTGATCGCGACGGTGGCGGAGCGCAGTGGCCGCAGCTGGCGGATGACGTTGCCGATCGCCAGGCCGGTGCGGTTCTGGACCTCACGGGCCACGGCCAGGGCGGTGAAGACGACCGTGAGGTGGGCCTCGATGGCGTCGCGGGTGTGGTGGAACATCGGCCTGGCCCGCAGATCGGTCTTGCTCATCCGGAACGATTGCTCGACCCGCCACAGGTCGTGGTAGCTGCCGATCACCTCGGCCGCGGGCATCACGGCGGCGGGGATGTTGGTGACGTAGCCCTTCAGCCCGACCAGGCTCTGCGCTCTGGCCAGTGCGGTCGCGTCCAGAGAGCGGGCACCGTTGCTGGTCTTGACGAACCGCGGCGTGCGGGCCGCGCGTTCGCCGTCGACGACCTCCCGCGCGCGGGTCTCCTGCAGGGCGAGGGTCTTGCGGTCCCGGGCTGCGCGTTTGGCCGAGTACGCCTACACCGCCCGCCACGACCCGGTGTGCTGCGTGGGGTCCCACACGGGTTCGGCGCGGCGCGCGGTGTCGTTCTCCCCGACCTTCCCGCCCCTGGCGCGGCCGGTCTTGGGGGTGATCGTGTCGATGACCTGGCCGTCGGTGAAGGCGTCGCCGTGCCAGTGGAAGTGGGACTCCAGATCCGCCGGCGCCCGGGTCACCCGCGAGCCGACGATGAACCGCACGTGCGCCTCGTCCAGCGCCTTCAGGTTCGCCGCCGACAGCATCCCGGCGTCGGCGGTGACCGCGAGGTCGGCCAGGCCGTGCCGCTCCCGGAACTGGGTGATGATCGGGATCAGCGTGCTGGTCTCGGCCTTGTTGCCCTCGAAGCAGCCGATCTCCAGCGGGAAGCCCTGACGGTCGACCAGTAGCCCGACCACGACCTGCGGGTCGACTCGCCGTTCCTTGGAGCAGCCGACTTTCCGCAGGCCGTCCTCATGTTCGGCCTCGAAGTAGAGCGTCGTCACGTCGTAGAGGCACAAGGTCAGATCCCCGACCGTGCTGGCGCGGGCGAAGCACGCCGCTGCGACCCGGTCCCGGTAGTTGCTCTTCACCGCCTTCCGCAGGGTGCGGTTCATCGTCGGGTAGCTGGCCGGCCGACGCCCCAGGTCGGTGAGCACCCGCCCCGCGTCCAGCAGTGATGTCGGTTCCACGATCCGGGCGATGACCAAGTCGCAGAACACCTCATCGGTGGCCGCAGTGAACCCCAGCGCGGTGACCACCCCAAGCAGGGCGTCGTACAGCAGCCGCGACCCGGTCGCCAGCACCCGGCCGCTGCTGTCCCGCGCAGCCGCCGACCGGCGAGCGGGTGGGGCCGGCACCGCCGGCAACACGCCCTGCCCGCCCGGGGCCCCGGCCAGCGGCAACACCCGCGGCGTGGGCTCGACCCCCAGATCCAGCACGCCTTGGGCCGGGTCGCCCAGCAGCTCCCGGGCCCGCTGCATCAACACCCCGAGCTCGGCATCGGTGTGCGCCGAACCCACGTGCTTGACGATCTCCTGTCGCCCGGCCCGGTACGCCGCAATCTGCACGGCCGTGGCCCCAGATGCGGTCCGCACCCGCCGGATGAACGCCACACCCCGACCCTAGGCCGACCCCGTTAGTGCGTGAGACCGCGCCGAGTCCAGACCGTTCCCGCAGCTCAGCGAGCTGCAGCCGAAATGATCATGCAGCCCTGATCAAAGTCAGGTCGGAACTCGCCCCAGCGATCGGCGCTGGTCGGCTCTCCGAATCCCGTGGACGCACATCCGCAGACGCCTGGGAGACTCCTCCCGTGCTGTTGCGGATGTCTTCTCTGTTCCTGCGGACCCTTCGGGACGACCCGGCCGACGCTGAGGTCGCCAGTCACCGCCTCCTGGCCCGTGCCGGCTACATCCGGCGGGCCGCCCCCGGCGGGTTCACCTGGCTGCCGCTGGGCTTCCGCGTGTTCCGCAACGTCGAGCGCATCATCCGCGAGGAGATGGACGCGATGGGCGCGCAGGAGGTGCACTTCCCCTCGCTGCTGCCCAAGGAGCCCTACGAGGCCACCGGCCGCTGGACGGAGTACGGCGACAACCTGTTCCGCCTCAAGGACCGGCGCGGCGTCGACCACCTGCTCGGCCCCACGCACGAGGAGATGTTCACGCTCCTGGTGAAGGACCTGTACTCGTCGTACAAGGACCTGCCGCTGTCGCTCTACCAGATCCAGACCAAGTTCCGGGACGAGGCGCGTCCCCGTGCCGGGCTGCTGCGCGGCCGCGAGTTCACGATGAAGGACAGCTACTCCTTCGACGTCGACGACGCCGGCCTGGACAAGTCCTACGCCGCCCACCGTGACGCCTACATCAAGATCTTCGACCGGCTCGGCCTGGAGTACGCCATCGTCTCGGCGATGTCCGGCGCCATGGGTGGATCCAGGAGCGAGGAGTTCCTGCACCCGACCGCGATCGGTGAGGACACCTTCGTCCGCTCGCCCGGCGGCTACGCGGCCAACGTCGAGGCCGTCACCACCGTCGTCCCCGACGAGATCTCGCTCGAGGGCCTCCCCGAGGCGCACGTCGAGGACACCCCCGACACCCCGACCATCGAGACCTTGGTCGCCGTCGCCGAGCAGTTGTTCCCCGACGCTGGCTACACCGCCGCCTCGACGCTGAAGAACGTCGTCGTCACCCTGGTGCACCCCGACGGCACCCGGGAGCCGCTGGTCATCGGCCTGCCCGGCAACCGCGAGGTCGACGCCAAGCGCCTGGAGGCGCAGGTCGCGCCCGCCGAGGTGGAGCCGTTCACCGAGTTCGACAAGCACCCCGCACTGGTCAAGGGCTACATCGGCCCGCAGGTGCTCGGCAGCGAGAGCGAGTCGGGCATCCGCTTCCTGGTCGACCCGCGGGTGGTCAGCGGCAGCCGCTGGATCACCGGCGCCAACGCCCCGGGCAAGCACGTCTTCGACCTGGTGGCCGGCCGCGACTTCACCTGGGACGGCGTCATCGAGGCCGCCGAGGTGCTCGCCGGTGATCCCGCGCCCGACGGTTCCGGCCCGCTGGAGCTCGCGCGCGGCGTGGAGATGGGCCACATCTTCCAGCTGGGCCGCAAGTACGCCGAGGCGCTGGATCTCAAGGTGCTCGACGAGAACGGCAAGCTCGTCACCGTCACCATGGGCTCCTACGGCATCGGGGTCTCCCGCGCGGTCGCGGCGATCGCCGAGTCCACCCACGACGAGCTGGGCCTGGTCTGGCCCCGCGAGGTCGCCCCGGCCGACGTGCACGTCGTCGCCACCGGCAAGGACGCCGCGATCTTCGAAGCCGCCGAGTCGCTGGCGCAGGAGCTCGTGGGGCAGGGCCTCACCGTGCTCTACGACGACCGGCCGAAGGTGTCTCCCGGCGTGAAGTTCAAGGACGCCGAGCTGCTCGGGATGCCGACGATCGTCACGGTCGGCCGCGGCCTCGCCGACGGCGTCCTGGAGCTGCGCGACCGGAGGACCGGCGAGCGCGAGGAGATCCCGGTCGGCGACGCCGCCGCGCGGGTCGTCGCCGCGGTCCGGTGCTGAGGACGTGCCCCGGGACGTCGAGGAGCAGGTGGTACTGAGCGTCCAGCTGGTCGAGCAGCGCCTCAGCCTCGGCGACCGGGTGCACGAGCCGCGGCCGATCGACCAGCTCGCCGGGTTCCGCACGCGCAAGGCCGCCGAGGCAGCGGCCGACGAGCTCGTCGCCGCCGGCTACCGGATCGACGGTCTGTACCGCCGGTTGCTCACCGTGTGGCTTGAGTTCAGCGCCATGACCGCCGTCGACTCCGCCACGGCCGAGGCCTTCACCCGCGAGGTCGTCGGCATCGTGGAGCGGCACGGCGGCACCTACGACGGCTGGGGTGGCTTCCTGGTGGCCGCCGACGACTAGCTTTTCGGCCCCGTCCAGAGGCTCGCGCCCGAGCTCGCGAGGGCGGGAGGAGGACGGGGTCCTCTTTCTGGCACAATGGCTGGTCGAACACGTCGGGTGCGGCCCTCTCACCATGCCCGCGCGTGTCCATGGCTCCGCCCCGGCGTAACCCCACACGTCGCCCGGCGAGCAACCACACAGCTTTCGAGGAGAACACCACACACCGTGGCCACCAAGATCAAGCTCATGCGCCTGGGCAAGATGCGCGCGCCGTACTACCGCATCGTCGTCGCCGACGCCCGCACCAAGCGTGACGGCCGCTCGATCGAGACGATCGGCAAGTACCACCCCAAGGAGGACCCCTCCTACATCGAGGTCGACTCCGAGCGGGCGCAGTACTGGCTGGGTGTCGGCGCGCAGCCGACCGAGGCCGTCGCCGCCATCTTCCGCGTGACCGGCGACTGGCAGAAGTTCAAGGGCGAGGCCGCGCCGCCGCCCATGCGCGTCGCCGAGCCCAAGCCGGACAAGAAGGCCCTCTACGAGGCCGCCGTCCGAGCGGGCATGGACGAGCCGACCACCGAGGCGACCACCGCCAAGAAGAAGGCCGCCCCGAAGAAGGCCGCTGCCGAGGCGCCCGCCGAGACCCCGGCCGAGGCGCCCGCCGAGACCCCGGCCGAGGCTCCCGCTGAGGCTCCGGCCGCCGACGCCGCGCCCGAGGCTCCGGCCGCGGACGCCGCAGAGAAGCCGGCCGAGTAAGACGTGCTCGAAGAAGCGCTCGAGCACCTGGTCAGGGGCATCGTCGACAACCCCGACGACGTCACCGTCGACCTGCTCACCAACCGCCGCGGCAAGACCCTCGAGATCCGGGTGCACCCCGACGACCTCGGCAAGGTCATCGGCCGTGGCGGGCGCACCGCCAAGGCGCTGCGCCAGGTGATGACCGGCGTCGGCGGACGCGGCCTGCGGGTCGACGTCGTCGACACCGACGGGCGCTGAGCACGAGCTCTTTGAACGCACAGCACGAACCCACCGACACCGTGGTGGTCGGCCGTATCGGCCGGCCCCACGGTGTCCGTGGTCTGGCCACCGTCGAGGTCCGCACCGACGACCCCGACCTCCGCTTCGCCCCGGGCGCGGTGCTGCTCACCGATCCGCCCGAGCGCGGGCCGCTGACCGTCGTCGACAAGCGGTGGCACAGCGGCACCCTCCTGCTGCAGCTGGCCGGCCCGTCCGGCGAGGCCTACGAGCTCCGCGAGACGGTCGACGAGCTGCGCAACACCCTCCTGCTCGTCCCGATCGCGGACCTGCCGGAGATCGAGGAGCCCGACTCCTTCTACGACCACCAGCTGGTCGGCCTCACCGCCCGCCTGCCCGACGAGTCGGTCATCGGCGAGGTCACCGCCGTCCGGCACGAGGCGCAGGACCTGCTCGTCGTGCGCCGCAGCGAGGGCGGCGAGGCGCTGATCCCGTTCGTCTCCGCCATCGTCCCCACGGTCGACGTCGCCGGCGGCTTCCTGGTCGTGGACCCGCCCGAGGGGCTGCTCGACCTGTGAGCGGGCCGTTCCGCATCGACGTCGTCACGATCTTCCCCGAGTACCTGGCGCCGCTGCGCCAGTCGCTACTGGGCAAGGCCATCGAGCGCGGCCTGGTCAGCGTCGGCGTGCACGACCTGCGGCAGTGGACCGACGACGTGCACCGCACCGTCGACGACGCCCCCTACGGCGGCGGTCCCGGCATGGTCATGAAGCCCGAGCCGTGGGGCCAGGCGCTCGACGCCGTCCGCCCGCCCGGCACCCGGCTGGTCGTGCCCACGCCCGCCGGCCGGCCCTTCACCCACGCGATGGCCGTGGAGTGGGCCGCCGAGCCCGGCCTGGTCTTCGCCTGCGGCCGCTACGAGGGCATCGACCAGCGGGTCGCGGACTGGGCCGCCGAGGCCGGGCCGGTGTCGGAGGTGTCGATCGGCGACTACGTGCTCGCCGGCGGGGAGTCCGCGGTGCTGGTGATGACCGAGGCCGTCACCCGGCTCATCCCGGGCGTCCTGGGCAACCGGGAGTCCGCGGAGTTCGACTCGCACGCCGACGGCCTGCTCGAGGGCCCGTCCTACACCCGGCCGGTCACCTGGCGCGGCCACGAGGTGCCGCCGGTGCTGCTGTCGGGCAACCACGCCGCGATCGAGCGGTGGCGGCGCGCGGAGTCGCTGCGGCGCACCGCGACCCGGCGTCCCGACCTGCTCGCTGCCCTGCCCGAGGACGCGCTCACCGACGCCGACCGGGCGGTCCTCTCCGGTGACTGACCGGCCGGTCCAGCGGACGACGGCGCGGGTCGTCGTCCTCGACCCGGCCGGCCGCGTGGTGCTGCTCGGCGCCCGGCTGCCCGACCCGTCGGTCCCGCCGGGGGAGGTGCTGTTCTGGTACACGCCCGGCGGGGGAGTGGAGGACGGCGAGACGCTGCGCGGGGCGGGAGTCCGCGAGCTGGCCGAGGAGATCGGGCTCGTCGTGGACCCCGCCGCCCTGGAGGGGCCGGTCTGGCTGCGCCGGCACGTGGGCGCCTTCGGCGACCAGGTCTACGACACCCGCGAGACGTTCTTCGTCCTGCGCGACGTCGTCCACGAGGTCGTCCCCGGCGCGCTCACCGAGCTGGAGGTCCTCGCCGACGAGCCGCACCGCTGGTGGTCGGCCGAGGAGATCGCGGCCAGCGCCGAGGTCTTCGTGCCCGGCGACCTGCCGGCGCTGCTGGCCGAGCTGCAGGGCGGCCCGTGGACGGGGCCGCCGCGCGTCGTCGGCTGAGGATGTGGCACAGTAGAGAGCTGCTGCTGACCGACGGCCCGGCCGTCGGGAGCTCCGCACCGGAGCCGCAGCTCCCCGGAACGGACAGCCGGGGCGTTCCGCTGTCCGCACCGAGAACGACCACCTGAGACTTGAGGACTGCCGAGATGAACACCCTGGACGCACTCGACGCCGACTCGTTGCGTGACGACATCCCCTCGTTCCGCCCGGGTGACACCGTCAAGGTGCACGTCCGGGTCGTCGAGGGCAACCGCTCGCGCATCCAGGTCTTCCAGGGCGTCGTCATCCGCCGTCAGGGCGGCGGCATCCGCGAGACCTTCACCGTGCGCAAGGTGAGCTTCGGCGTCGGCGTGGAGCGCACCTTCCCGGTGCACACCCCGGTCGTGGAGAAGATCGAGGTGCTCACCCGCGGTGACGTGCGGCGCGCCAAGCTGTACTACCTGCGCGAGCTGCGCGGCAAGGCCGCCAAGATCAAGGAGAAGCGCGAGCCGGTCGCTCGCTGATCTCCCTGCGCGGACACGCGTGACAGCCGGTGCGGACCGGCTGGAACTCGGCGGGTCCCCTGCGCCGTACGCTGGCTCTCGATGAGCAGCGACCGGCCCGGGGGGCCCGCCGACGTCGTCCCGGGGGAACCGGGCGAGCCCGACCCGCAGCGAGCAGGGAACGCCGATGCCGAGTCGGCCCGCCGGCGTCGCCGTGAGGACAAGAAGAAGGGCTCGCTGCTGCGCGAGCTGCCGATCCTGCTGCTGATCGCCTTCGTCCTGGCCCTGGTGGTCAAGACCTTCTTCGTGCAGGCGTTCTTCATCCCGTCGGGGTCGATGGAGCAGACGCTGCACGGCTGCACCGGCTGCACCGGCGACCGGGTGCTGGTGAACAAGGTGCCCTACTGGTTCGGCGAGCCGGATCCGGGCGACATCGTCGTCTTCCGGGGGCCGGAGACCTGGACGCCGGAGATCACCGTCGAGGAGCCGTCCAACTGGTTCACCGGGGCCCTGCTCTGGGTCGGCCGCACGCTGGGCGTCGCGCCGCCGAGCGAGGACGACTTCGTCAAGCGGGTCATCGCCACCGAGGGCCAGACCGTGCAGTGCTGCGACGTCGAGGGCCGGGTCACGGTGGACGACCAGCCGCTGGACGAGTCCTACATCTTCGAGAACACCCCGATCGAGCAGCGCTCCTTCGGGCCCGTGACGGTTCCCGAGGGTCGGCTGTGGGTCATGGGTGACCACCGGTCGGCCTCGGCCGACTCCAAGGCCCACATGGGGGACGAGTACGCCGGCACCATCGCGGTGGACGACGTGATCGGCAAGGCGTCCCTGATCGTCTGGCCGATCGATCGCTTCGGCACCCTCGACGACCCCGACATCCAGGGGATGGAGGCGGCCGGCGCACCCGCGGCGCCGGTCGGTGGGCCGGGGTCACCGGTGGGTGCGGTCGCGGCCCTGCCGTACGCCGTCGGCCTGGCCGGTGCGGTCCCGCTGACCGCCTGGCGACGCCGGCGCCGCGAGCGCGACTGGGCAACGCATTCCCGGCAATGATTTCCCGGCGACTCCTGTGACTGGCAGAACGCTCAACCAGGTGTCGCCCTAACGGCAGAAGAAATTGCCGGAAAGCATTCAAGCAACCGTTTCACCCATCCGATGGAGACATTGCACGTTCCCGGAGAGTGAAACGGAGTTCATTGTGTCTGCACCTGTGGCGAGCACCGCCCGCGGGGTCACCCGCGTGCTCCTCCTCGCCGACGCGCCCGTCCTGCGTCGGGGGCTGGTCAGCATGATCAACGAGACCGCCGGCATGCAGTCCGTCGGCAGCCCCGGTGAACTGCGGCGTGCTCTCACGCTGGCCGAGTCCGCCCGCCCCGACGCCGTCGTGGTCGAGCTGGGCCCGGGCCGCGCGGCGACCCTCAACGCCTGCCGCGACCTGCGCCGCCGCTTCCCGCGCGTGGCGATCATCGCCCTGGCCACCTCGGAGGAACCGGCCGTGGTCAACGAGGCCCTGGCCGCCGGCATCCGCGGCTACCTGATGCTCAACACCTCGCCGACCCTGCTCGGGTGGGCGATCCTCGCCGCCCGCGCCGGCCGTACCGTCGTCGACCCGCAGATCCGCCGGGTCGAGCCGTCCGACGTCCCCGCCGCCAAGCCGTTCACGCCCGAGGTGCCGTTGACCCGGCGCGAGCAGGACGTCCTCGACGAGCTGCTGCAGGGCCAGTCCAACCGCCAGATCGGCCGCAACCTGTTCATCAGCGAGGACACCGTCAAGAGCCACGTCAAGGCCATCCTGCGCAAGCTGGGTGCCCGCGACCGGGCGCACGCGGTCTCCCTGGTGCTGTCCAACCGCGGCCCGGGCTGCACCTGCGGGGCGCACGCCCTCCAGGCGCCCGCCGACATCTGAGCCTGCTCTCCGGCACCTCGGGCCGGCCCCTCATCGGGGGCCGGCCCGTCGTGCGTCCGGGGCGTCGTACTGTCGTGCCGCCATGGCTGTTCGTCCCACCCACACCCGCTCGGCACCGGCCCGGCGCGTACCGGCCGTCGACAGGCCCGACGCGCTCTGGGACATGGAGCGCACGCTGCGCCGTCGCGGCTTCGAGTCGATCGCCGGCGCCGACGAGGCCGGGCGCGGTGCGTGCGCCGGGCCGCTCGTGGCCGCGGCCTGCATCCTCCCGGCCGGCAAGCGGGGGCGGGTCCCCGGGCTGGCCGACTCCAAGCTGCTCACCGCCGCCACCCGCGAGCGGGTCTACGACGAGATCGTGGCGCGCGCGGTCTCCTGGTCGGTCGTCGTGCTGCCGGTGGAGGACCTCGACGCGCGGGGCATGCACGTCACCAACATCGAGGCGCTGCGTCGCGCCGTCTCCATGCTGGACCCGGGGCCGGACTACGTGCTGACCGACGGCTTCCCCGTGCCGGGGCTCGCGCGACCGGGGCTCGCGGTGTGGAAGGGCGACCGGGTCGCCGCCTGCGTCGCCGCCGCGTCCGTGCTGGCCAAGGTGACGCGTGACCGGATCATGCTGGACGTGCACGAGCGCTGGCCCGAGTACGACTTCGCCGGGCACAAGGGCTACATCACCGACGTCCACACCGCGGCGCTGGAGCGGCACGGGCCCTGCCCCGAGCACCGGATGCGCTTCGTGAACGTGCGCAACGCCCGCGACTTGTACACAGCCCGGGTGACCGGTTCCGGGGTCATGGTCGATGATGGGGCCATGCGCCCTGAGTCCCGAGCCCTGACGAGCACCGAGGACCGATGAGCACCGAGGACCTCGAGAAGTACGAGACCGAGATGGAGCTGCAGCTCTATCGCGAGTACCGGGACATCGTCCGGCAGTTCACCTACGTGGTGGAGACCGAGCGCCGGTTCTACCTCGCCAACTCCGTCGACCTGCAGGTGCGGGAGGCCGGGGGCGAGATCTACTTCGAGCTGAAGCTCTCCGACGCCTGGGTGTGGGACATGTACCGCCCGGCCCGGTTCGTCCGCAACGTGCGGGTGCTGACGTTCAAGGACGTCAACGTGGAGGAGCTCGACAAGCCCGACCTCGAGCTGCCCGAAGGCCCTCGGCTCCCGTAGCCGGATGCGATCGTTCCCACCCGGCCTCGTCGTCGAGCACCCCGATTCCTGGGCCTACCTCCCCGCGGACTGGGAGCAGCAGGGTTCGTGGCGGGAGGCCATCCGCCACATCGACCGCTTCGCGACGGCCCGCGCTCGCGCCAGGGGCTTCACGAGGTGGTGGGTCCCGCTGCTGAGGGACACCGTCGACGTCGGGTGCGTGGGCGTCTTCCTCCGGGCGCCCTACGGACTGCTCGATCGGCCGCCGGCGGCCGTACGGCTCAGCCGGCACGAGCACGACCGGGCTCTGCCCTCGGCGCAGGCGATCGACGAGGTGCTGCGCGACCATCCTGGGTCGGACGGCGTGCAGCTGGCTCCTCCTCGGATCGAGCCGGTCCCGGGCTCCCGCCTCGGAGGGGTGCGCCTGCGGCAGCAGGTGGGCGTCGGGCGCCGGAGGAAGGTGCAGGAGCACGTCCGGTGGCTCGTACCCGTGACGGGCGTGGTGTGGGTCCTGTCCACCTCGTTCACCGACCCGTTCGAGGACGTGGATGGTCTGCTTCCGGAGATCGATGCGCTGGCGAACGGCATGCGCGATCCCATGCGGAACGCCGACGTGCCCTTCGTGGTCCTCCGCCCGGGTGTTCCGGAGATGAATGCCGGCAGCCGCTACGTCGCCAGGAACGTCGAAAACTGCTCCCTCGCGATCGACCGGCAGAACTCCCAGGTCACCTGGGTCGACGACGCCTTCCGGCAAGGTTGCGTCCAGCTGCCGCTGGGACCTGGTAGCGGAGAGGTGGCGGGGCTGCTGCGGGCGACCTTCCCGCCGATCAAGGCAGCACATCCGCGGTATCCCGATGTCTGGCGGTTGATGCTCGTCGACGGGGACGGCCACGTGCTCGCCCGCAGTGCGCCGCAGCGGCTGCAGTGGCGCGACACCATGTGGCCGGTCGAGTCGCTGGAGACCAGCGGCCTCCCCGTGCACGACCGGCGGTTCCGCAGCACGCGGCACATGCAGAAGGCGCACCCAGGGGCCGCACCGCTGTGGATGTTCACCGGCGGTATTCCGATGATGCTGTTCTGGGCGCTGGTCGCACACGTCCTGCTGCTCGTCGTCGGTGGCCTCGTGACCGGTGATCCCATCTGGTCGGACTGGTCGGGCTTCTTCGGTCGCTGACTCGCGCACCTGACGGTTGTCCACAGGCGGCCATCGCATGGCCGACTCCTCCTCCCGGAAACGATTACGTTCCGCCACGACGGACGAGGAGGTGGTACGGGCGTGGCGGACATCGAGGTCGATCTCCCCCTGCTCCGCGAGACCGCGGGTGGTCTCGGGATGCTCATGCACGAGTTCCAGCGGTCGGCGGACATCGTCGCGGACGCGGAGCCGGCGATCGGCCGGAACGCGCTGCTCGACGAGGTGCGCGAGTTCGTCGACGAGTGGACGTGCAACCGCGAGAAGCTCCTGGCGTCCCTGCAGGCGGTCTACGAGGCCGCGACACAGAGCCATGACGCCTACGTGCAGGTCGACAACGAGCTGGCTCACGCGATCCAGACCGCGACCGAGAGCTGTTCACCGTGACCGCCACCCCGGTGGCGCCGGCATCGTTCGAGCCGCTCGACCACCGCAACGGCGTGCCGGGCGATCCCGAAGAGCTCGCCACCCTGTCCCGACGCTACGCCGACACGGCGGCGGAGATCGAGGCGCAGGCGGCCAATCTGGCGCAGCTGACCTCCCGTTCCCAGGAGGCGTGGAAGAGCCAGGCGGGCGACAACTTCGTCGAGGTCGCGGGCGACCTCGCCGAGCGCATCGGCCGGGCCCGAGCCCGGTACGACGCCGCCGCGGACGCCCTGATGTTCTTCGCCACCGCTCTGGAGGGGGTGCAGACCGAGGCGTACGACGCGGTGCGCCGAGCGCAGGCGGCCGAGGACGCCCGGCGGGCTCTGCAGTACGGCGCGCCGGTCGCGCCCACGCCCGGCGCGACGCGCGAGCAGCTCCTCGCCGCCGACGAGGAGATGCGGGCCCACGACCGGGCGGTGGCCGCGGCGGCGGACGACCTGGCCGCCGCACGCCGGGACTACCTCGTCGCGGTCGAGGCGTACGGGCGGGCCGCGAGGACCGCGGCGGAGGTCCTGAGCGCTGGGCGCAGTGGGGACGAACTGGCCGACGACTGGTGGGACGAGAACGCCGGATGGATCGACGTCGTCCTCGATGCCGTCTCCGCCGTTGCGCTCGCGCTGGTGATCGTCGCCGTCATCATCGCCGTCGTCCTCGGTCCCGGGATCGCACTCGTCGGGATCCTCATGGCCACGAGCAGCCTCCTGAGCCTCCTGTCGGCGAGCGTGCGCCTCGACCTGTGGGCCAGTGGCAACGGTTCCTTCGAGGACGTCCTCTGGGACCTCGCGGGCGCGGCGACGTTCGGTCTCGGCAAGGGCGTCGCGGTGGGTGCGCAAGGGATGCTCGAGGTGACGTCGCGCGTCGGGGGACGCGTCGGGTCGGCCCGCGCGGGCCGGCAGGCGTTCACGGCCGCCGGCCGCTCGCCGCTGCTGTTCGACCTCGGACGACTGCCCGGCGTCCGTCCGCTGCTCGAGCTGTCGCCGGGTCTGCATGCGACCTTCGCGGCCGCGGACACAGCGGCCCTCAAGGCCCAAGCCCTGGTGACGAGTGCCTCGCAGACGTCCAGCACCGGCCTCACCCGCGCGGTCTCGTTCGCGGACGACGACATCGCGGAAGCCCTGTCCGCGATCCACCGCATCCGTCAGGCGGGCGGCGGAGGTGCTCAGCTCGGCGCGCTGACCCTCCTCGCCGACACGATGGTCGTCGGGACCGTGACCGTCCCCAACGCCGTGATCATCGGCAGGACCGGTTGGGGACTCCACGACAGCGTTCTCGTCGATCCGTCGTCAGCCATGGACCAGGTGGCGGTGGACCGGGCGAACCGGGCCCTCATCGTCGACCGGTGGTCCATGCCGCTGGGGCGTGTGCCGTGACGGCTCCCGTCGCCACGGTGACCGACTTCAGGATCCTGCTGCCACCGGGCTGGGCGCGCCTGCCCCTGGACTCACGAGCCCCGCTCCGGGTCAAGAACCTCGTCGCCGAACGGTTGCAGGCCGTGCCGGCGCACCGGCGAGCCGAGCTGCGGAGTCGGCTGACCCGGGAGCTCACCGCGGCGCTGGAGACGGCGGCGCGGCAGGGCGGGATCGACGTCCTGCTGAGCATCGACCCGGTCGCCGGCCGTCCGGTGCCGGCGTCCGGACTGGTCACGCACGTGCGCCGGCGAGCAGACGCCGGTTCCCTGGAGGGGCTGCTCCGCGCGCTGGGAAGCGCAGGGAGAGGCGTGCGCGAGCTCGGACTCGTGGACGTCGCAGGCGGCCCGGCCGCACGGCGCCTGACGTCCCGGGAGGAACGGGTGCCCGAGGAGGGTGGTTCGTCCGGCGGAGAGCTGACCGTGACGCAGGTGGACTACGTCGTGCCGGTGCCAGGAACCGACGGGCTGCTCCTGCTCACCTTCTGCACGCCCGTGGAGCAGCTGGCGCCGCCGCTGGTGAAGCTCTTCGACGTCATGGCCGGGAGCCTGCGGTGGGTGTTGACCTGACCGACGGGCCGCCGGACATCGTCGTGGACTTCTCCGCGGCGTGGACCCGAGTGCTCCCGGACGACGACATCGCGGGCTGGGCTCGCGCCGCGGCCGAGCGGACCTGGGCACTCTCCGGGGTGCAACCCTCTGCGCTCGACGCCGAGATGCTGGCAGCCGAATACACGGTCCTGGCGAGAGTGGCTCTCACGACGCCCTGCTTCGGTGCCTTCGTGTTCTGCCCCGAGCCGTCACGAGGCCCGCGCGCCTGCGTGCGCCTGATCGGGCTGCGCCACCCGGCGGGAGTGGAGGACAGGACCCTCATCGACCAGTTCCTGCTCCCGGCCGAGCGACAGCTGCTGTCGCCGCAGGTGGAGCAGGCGACCGACGCCGGGCTGCGCCGCATCCGCATCCGGCAGCGCGCCTGGTCGGCCGACACCGGCAAGGTGTCCGACCACATCGCCTACGTCTTCCCGGGCGACGAGGGCGCGTGGGCGTTGACCACGTCGCTGCCCGATCCGCGCGAAACCGAGTTGCTGCTCTCCGACCTCGACGAGCTCGCGGCGGGCGTCCGGCTGCAGGGCGCGCGATGAGGGTCGCGGCGTCCGTTCTCCACACGCATCATCACTGTCCACAGATGCCGGTGAAGCCTTCGCGGTGATCGTCCCAGGCGGCACGGTCGAGGGGTGCCTCCCACTTCTGAGCTCGGTGCCCACGGCGAACGCATCGCCGTCGCCTACCTGACCGACAGCGGACTCCGCGTCATCGACCGCAACTGGCGCTGCCGTGAGGGCGAGCTCGACGTCGTCGCGCGGGAGGGCGACGCCCTCGTCTTCTGCGAGGTCAAGACCCGCCGCGGGATCGGCTACGGCCACCCGGTGGAAGCGGTCACGGCCGCCAAGGCCGGGCGCATCCGGGTACTCGCGCAGCGTTGGCTGGCGGCGCACGACGAGCACGCGCGCGACGTGCGGTTCGACGTCGTCGGCGTGCTGGTCCGTCCCGAGCGCCCGGCCCTCGTGACGCACCTGCGCGGAGCCTTCTCGTGACGCTGGCGCGCACCTGGTCGGTCGGTCTGGCCGGTGTCCGTGGCGCGATGGTCGAGGTGGAGGTGGACATCGCTGCCGGGTTGCCCGGGGTCGCCCTGGTCGGCCTGCCGGACGCGGTGGTGCGGCAGTCGGTCGACCGGGTGCGCGCCGCGATCGCCAACGCCGGCGGCGAGTTCCCGGCCCGGCGCATCACCATCGGGTTGTCCCCGGCGTCGATGCCCAAGCAGGGGAGCGGTTTCGACCTGTCGGTCTGTCAAGTGGGACACTCTTGTCATGAGTCGTCGGGCGGTCATCTACACCCGCATGAGCAAGGATCGGGCGGGCGCAGGACTCGGCGTAGAGAGGCAGCGCCAGGACTGCGTCGAACTTGCTGACCGGCTTGGTTGGACCGTCATGGGGCATCACAGCGACAACGACCTGTCTGCGTACTCCGGCAAGCCTCGTCCTGGATACCGCGCCCTGCTGGACGACTTGGAGCAAGGCCGCGCTGACGCCGTGGTTGTGTGGCACACCGACCGCCTACACCGGCGTCCCGTCGAGCTGGAGCAGTACATCGACGTCTGTGATCCCCGCGGCGTCATCACACAGACCGTGAAGGCCGGACCAATCGACCTGGCGACGCCGTCGGGCCGAATGGTGGCTCGAATGCTCGGCAGCGCCGGACGGTACGAGGTCGAGCACATGATCGAGCGGCAGCAGGCAGCCAAGCTCCAGGCTGCCACGGCGGGCCGCTGGAAGGGTGGACGACGCCCGTTCGGTTACGAGTCCGACGGCGTGACCATCCACGAGAGCGAGGCCGTGGAGATCCGCCGGGCAACGGATGACCTGCTGGCCGGGATGAGTCTGCACGCCATCGCCCGGGACTGGAACGAGCGCGGCGTCACGACGTCGACCGGTGGGCCGTGGAAGCCGACCGAGGTCCGCAAGCTGCTGGCGCGGCCTCGGAACGCCGGGCTGATGGAACATCGGGGTGAGGTCGTCGGCAGCGCACAGTGGCCGGCGATCGTAGACGAGTCGCTGTGGCAGGCTGTCCGCGCCATGGTGTCGGACAAGAGCCGGCGCACGACGACCGGGAACGCTCGCCGGTGGCTCGGTGGGGGTCTGTACCTGTGCGGCGTCTGCCGTGCCCCCCTGAGGGCAACCACGGCCGGGACGGGCGGCAAGGGCCGCGGGTTCGCCCCGGCCTACCGCTGCCAGCATGGCGCGCACGTCGTCCGCCGCTGTGAACCGCTGGACGAGTTCGTGGAGGCCGTCACCGTGGAGCGGCTGTCCCGGCTGGACGCCGCTGACCTCATGCGCGAGCAGGCCACCGTCGACACGTCATCGCTGCAAGTTCAGAGGCTGGCACTGCAAGCGCGCCTTGACGAGCTGGTGGACCGCTTCGCGGCGGGGGAGATCACCGGCTCACAGATGGAGCGTGGCTCGAAAACGCTCCGGCGGCAGCTCGACGAGCTTGACCAGAAACTCGCCAACGCCGCAGGTGCCTCCGCCCTGGATGGTGTCGTGGGTGAGGGTGTCGCGGAGGTCTGGCCAACTCTGGATCTGTCGCGGCGCCGAGCGATCATCGAGGTTCTGATGACCGTGATCGTTCATAGGGCGCCGCGGGGACGTCCTATGGGGTGGCAGCCGGGGGGAACCTACTTTGACCCGCGGGCCATTGAGATCACTTGGAAGGCGTCGTGACGAACGTCAACGAGGAAACCCCTCCGCTCCTGGGCATCATGGCGGTCGTTTGCACTGACCGAGGGCAGCACAAGAGGACACGTTTGGGCGACGTGCGCTGGTACGCCGACGGCTGGCGTGTGACCTGGCCCGCATCGTCGAGGCATCAATCGTTCCTCCCTCCTGAGAACAAGGAGGGCGCGAACAGCAACTACATCTTCGACTGTCCTCGGTGCACTCGGACGCCCTACTTCAGCCGGGCAAAGTGGCTCGAGTTGATCGAAGGCCGCTTTCACCCCCGGAACTGGGGTGTCGGCGACCGTGCGGAATTCGACGTCAGTCTGATACCGTTCTAAGCGCGCTAGCGGTTGTAGCGTCCCTGGGGTCGTGCAGGGTTACTTCACGGCCACGCAGGCCCGCTCTTGGTGGGTGTCTTTGAGACGCCCATCGGAGTCGAAATGGCCCAAACTGCCCCCCGGCACGACGAACGCCGGGAGCACTTCCGTGAACTGCAGCGACGCTCTGCTAAGGCTCGCAGCGTTGCCTCTGTCGAACGTCGCATCCGCGAGCTCGTCGACACAGCCCCCCCGTTGTCCGACGAGCAGCGAGACCGACTTGCGGTCCTTCTCCGCGGCGGTGCTGCTGCGTGAGCGGAAGCAGAAGGCCGGCCCCTCCCCAGGTAGCCGGCCCCGCCGAAGTCGCCGCCAAGACGCTCTTCGACATTGATTCTACGGGTTCCCGCGAGAATCGCGCAGCGGCACAACTGCGCCGTCGTCGGCTCGCGTCCCTGCGATGCGAGCCGCTGGCAGACGGGCGCCGCGACCCCTTCAGCGGACGCCGGCCGCAGGTGGGGAAGCATCTCGTTGTCGAAGTGGGGAGGCGGACCGTCTGGCTGCGGGATGGCGACCGCG
The DNA here is from genome assembly GCF_002938435.1 of Blastococcus saxobsidens. GTDB lineage: Bacteria > Actinomycetota > Actinomycetes > Mycobacteriales > Geodermatophilaceae > Blastococcus > Blastococcus saxobsidens. Next base: position 36,080 of record NZ_POQT01000029.1, on the reverse strand, counting down.
GTGACCGCGTCTTCGCTCTCCTTGACGCGGCCCAGATTGAGCGCCGTCAATGGGACTCCGACCGGCGCTGCTGGATGGTGCCGCTGAATCGCGCCGACGACGTACTGGCCTTCGCCGAATATTCGGACCGCTGGACGGTTGCCGTCGAGGCGGTGGATCGATGACCTGGTCGAAGTTCTCCGACGACTTCTCCGACGACTGCTGGACGTTGTCGGATCGCGCCTTCCGGCTGCACGTCGAAGGGCTCGTATGGAACGGCAGGAAGCTGCTCGACCTCCACATCCCGAAGGATGAGCTCCGTCGGTTCGCCAAGCATCCCGACGCTGTCGACGAGCTGCTCGCTGTCGGCTGGTGGAGCGAGGACGGCGATGTATACGTCATCCGCCATCACGGTGACTACCAGCGCACGCGGGAGCAGGTTCTCGCGCAGCAGTCCGCGAACGCCTCGAACGGCAAGAAGGGCGGTCGGCCGAGGAAGGTGCCGCGGGAGATCACCGAGATGCCGTCCTCGCCCTCAGAAACCCAGTCGGTTTCCCAGTCGGTTTTCGATTCGTCAACCCATCGTGGAAGCGACGGTCGCGGATCGGACGGCGGTGCCGCTGAAACCCACGCTCAGAAAACCCATTCGCTAAGCGAGTCGAGAACCGAAAGGGACAGGACAGGACAGGACAGGACAGGCAGTTACGGGAGTAGTGGGGACGACACCTGGCCGTCGGTGGTCTGCACGACCTCTGGTCACGGTGGCTGCGGTTGGCAGGTCGTCACCGAGTGCCCCGACTGCTGCGCGCTGGTCGCCCGATGACCGCGCACTACTGCCCCGACTGCGGCCTGTTCGAGGTGTCCATCCGCAAGCCCGGCAAGGACGGTCGCTGCGACTGGTGCCGCGCGCAGATCGGTCGCCGACGGCAGCCCCGCACTCACTGGCGCGACCAAGCCGACGAGCAGTTCCGCCACCTCGTCGCCGACCACAACCCCCACTGACCGAAGGAGAAGACCCATGCCCCTCAGCCACGACGAGAACCAGCGCGCCCGGCTCGAGACGAATGCTCGATCGTTCCGACCCGACCCAACGCTCGAACGCGCCTGCGAACTCTGGGACACCGACCGCGCCGCCTTCAACCGGCTGCCCCGATCGGTGATCTCCCAGCACGACATCTACCGAGACGTGCGCCAGGCCTGGCGCGACGCCCGGGCAGCCGGCGTCTACACCCCCTACACCGGCCCCGACGCCGCCTGAACCGAGGAGAAACCCACATGCCTGCGAACACCAAGACCGCCGCGACGCCTACCCGAGAGCAGATCGAGCGGGAGGTCGCCGAAGCCGAACAGCGCGCCGCGATGCTCCGGGAGCAGATCTGGCGCGAGGACGAAGCCAAGCGCCAACGCCGCGAAGACGCCGAGCGTGACTGGGACGAGCAGTTCCTCGCCAGCCACACCCTGACCAAGCTCGAGGACGGCGTCACCAAGGCCGCTCAGGCCCTCGACCAGGAGCTCGCCAGCAACCCGCTCGTGCTCGCCCTGGCCGGCTACTACGCCGCGCTGCGCCGCCGCTCGAACATCCGGCAGGAACTCAGCAGCGCACGTATGCGCGTTGGCCAGCAGCCCCTGCCCACGCAGACGATGCAGACCGAGATCACCGCGGCCGAAGTCCTCGAGCTGATTCTGCGGACCGCTGCCCGCATCGCCACCGACCAGGTGAGCGATGAGGTGGCAGGGCTGTACGCCGGCCGACAGGCAGCCGGCGCCGCCGCCGAGCAGGGCTGACCCCATGACCGTCGACGCCTACGACCCCGGACCGAACGGCGATTACCCGTACTGGCCGCGGGACGCCGCCGGGAAGCCGCTCAACACCGAGGCTGACGCCAAGGCCGCAGACAGCGGCACCCGCATGCCACACGGCACCGAGCGGTCATCCCGCCGGGACCGCGACGGCTACCGCAAGGTGCACGACCTCACCCCGCGCAAGCCCGACGGCACACCCATCGTGCCGCCCACCATCCCGCCAGCGGCTTGACCCCATGAACCGAGACAGCGCCGGCGTCAACGTCACCCCGATTGGGCGCCATGAGATCGACCGGGGATCGATGGCCGACCGAGATGCTGCGGCACTTTCTCTGCGGCAGTCGACCAGCGTCGGCGCTGTCTCACCTCGCGGGTCCGAAGCGAGACAGCCATGACGGCAACAACGCACGGCCGCAAGGGCAGACCGTGGCGACGGCTGCGTGAGCAGGTACTCCGAGAGGAACCGGTCTGCTACCTGTGCGGACGCCGGCCGAGCACGACCGTCGATCACGTTCTGCCGCTGTCACTGTTCCCGCACCTGGCGCACGTCCGGTCCAACCTGCGCGGCGCCTGTCGTCCGTGCAACGGCAGCAAGCACAACCGACTGGTGACCGCGCCACGTCGCCGACCCGCCGCGGTCACTCAGCTCAAGTGGTGAAGAACATCAAGATCACCCCCGGGGGGCGAGACCAAGGGGCAAGGCGGGGGACCCGCCAGCCCCCCGCCCCGTCCGTCCCCGCTACCCCACCCCTAGGAGAGACATGGGCACCGTTCACCCGCTGAGCCCGCCGGAGGGCGTCCTGGGGGCTGTCAGGGCCGCCGTTGATGCCATGCCGTGGCTCGGTCCTGCCGATCAGGCGATGGTCGCGCTGGCGCTGGACTACGCCCGCCGGATCGATGCCGCCGAGGACGACAAGGCCGCCGGCTACCTGGGGCAGAACCTGTCCGGGGTCCTGCGCGCTCTCGGCGGTGCCCCGGCCGAACGGAAGGCCCTCGGCGTGGAGGAGCAGGTCGCTGGGAAGCTCGCCGCGCTTCGTGGTCGGCGGTCCTCGTGACGACGGCGACCCTGCTCGGCTCGGAGGTTCCGCGGCTGGCGACGCCGCCGGCCCGTGAGCTGACCCCGGAGACGACCCGCGGGTTCGAGTGCATCGAGTTCGCCGAGGAAGTGCTCGGCCTGGAACTGATGCCATGGCAGAAGTGGGTGCTGCTGCACGGCCTGGAGCTGGCCGACGACGGGTCGTTCCGCTTCCGCACGCTGCTGGTGCTGACCAGCAGGCAGTGCGGGAAGTCGACGCTGCTGCAGGTGCTGGCGCTGTGGCGCATGTACGTCGATGGCGCCCCGCTGGTGCTCGGCACGGCGCAGAACCTCGGCCTGGCCGAGGAGACGTGGACCGGCGCCTTGCAGATGGCTGAGAGCGTCCCCGAGCTGGCCCGGGAGGTCGCGCACGTCTCCCGCACCAACGGGGACAAGTTCATGCGCCTGACCTCGGGTGAGCGTTACAAGGTGGCCGCCGCGACCCGCTCCGGTGGCCGCGGGCTGTCCTCAGACCTGGTGCTGCTCGACGAGCTCCGCGAACACCACAACTGGGAAGCGTGGTCGGCGATCACCAAGACCACACTTGCCCGCCCGGCGCCGCAGGTGCTCGGCTTCTCCAACGCTGGCGACAAGTCCTCGGTCGTGCTCGCCAGCCTCCGGGAGAAGGCGCTCGCGTCGGCCGCGGACCGCAACACGACGCTCGGCATCTTCGAGTGGTCAGCGCCGGACGGCTGCGCGCTGGACGACCGGGCCGCCTGGGCACAGGCGAACCCCGCGCTCGGTCACCGGATGAGTGAGCAGGCGATCGCGTCGGCCCTGGAGGTCGATCCGGAGGAGGTGTTCCGCACTGAGGTCCTGTGTCAGTGGGTGGAGGCAGTCGACGCGGCCATCGCCCCGGCTGCATGGGCCTCGCTCGCTGACGCCAATGCCGAACGCGGTACCGGTGCAGTGTTCGCCCTCGACGTCGCCCCCGACCACTCCAGTGCATCGCTCGCGGTCGCCTGGCGCCGCCCGGACGGTTCCTCGCACGTCGTGCTCGCCGATCACCGCGAGGGCGTGGAGTGGGTCATCGCCCGCTGCGCCGAGGTGCTGTCCACGTGGGGCGGAAAGCTGCTCGTGGAGCAGACCGGCACGGCCGCATTCCTGCTGCCACAACTTCAACAGGCCGCCCCGTCATCGTCCTCCCAGCTGTTCGCCCAGGACCGTTCCGAGATTGGCAGCTTCGGTTTTTTTCCCTCGGCCCAGGCATCGCAGGGAGGTGTCGAGGCGGTGTCGCGCCGGTTCTACGTCGACGCCTGCTCGGCGCTCGACGCGGCGGTCGCCGCCGGCCAGGTGCGGCACGGTAACCAGCCCGAGCTGAACAGCGCCGTCGCGGTGGCCCGCTGGTCGACCTCCGGTGACGCCGGGCAGCGGGTGCTTTCCCGGAAGGATTCGCGGGTGTCGCCGCTGGTGGCCGCCACGCTGGCGCTGCACGGACTGACGCTGCCGGTGCCCAGCAACGGCGGGCAATTCCTTTTCCTGTGACCGCGAAAAAACTGCTCTGCTTCGACTACTGAGAGACGAGGATCGATGTCCAAGGACGTCAAGCGCGCACCGGTGACGCCGTGTCACGAGTGCCCGTGGCGGGTGAGCAATCAGGGGCTTCCGGTTCCGCAGAAGTACGACGGCGCGTATGGCCGCACGGAGCGCGCCGCCCAGTGGTCCGCCGTACGTGACGGCAACTACGTGTCCACCTGCCATCTTTCCCTCGCCGACCGGGAGATGTTCCCGCATGGCGGCGACCCCGAGTGGATCGCCGCCGGCTACCAAGCGGTGCCCGAGCACGCTGAGAAGCGAGAGTGTGCGGGAGCGGTGGCCGCCGCCCTGCGGGAGATGCGGTTGCTGGCCGCTGCCGGCTCGTGGGATGAGTACCACCGCCAGCGCCCCCAAGGACTGTCCAAGGATGCGGCGACTCTGTGGGCGGCCCGCATCCAGGGCCATGCTGTGCCGGGCCGTCCGACGCTGCGGAAGGTTGTCGTGGACGACCGGGACATCATCGAGCCTGCGACCGATGATGGCTTCTCTGACCTCGATCTCGTGCCGCCCAAGCAGTACCGGCAGGTGGTCGAGCTCGTCGAGTGGGCAGCGCGGCAAGGCCTCCTCCCGTCAGCCGGCGCTGGGGGGCAGACGGCATGACCGGCCAGACTGTCGCTGCCTTCGACGCCGTCGGCTTCGTTGCGGGTATGAAGGCCTTACTGGCCTGCGACTGCCGGGTGTGCGTGCGGCACGGTGAGACGCACGCACAGGTGCCTCGCATGATGCTCGGGTCCACTGTGTACATCGACGTGGAGATGGCGCCGCTGATCGACGCGCTCCGCTCGGCCGGCGTCACCACGGTCGGGTCGTGCATCGACCTGGCCGACGCTGTGACCAAGCTGTGGCCCGAACACCTGCCGACCCTGCTGGCCTTCGACGGCCCTGGGGTGCACTACGGCCGGATCGTCGCCGAGCGGCTGACGTTCGTGCGGATGCTCAAGGGGCCGAACGCGGAGCCCTTCCTGGGCGCCGTCGAGGAAGCCGGCGGCAGCGTGGCTCGCGGTCGGTTCCTAGTCCAGGCAGCGTTCCCGCGGGACGTGCTCCCCGGACTGGCGGCCGTCGCGTGATCGTCAGCGCGAGATACGACAGCCCGGAGGTTCGCGGCCTACTGAACGCGCTCGCCGCCCACTACGTGACCGTGTACGGCGCCCACGATCTCGACGACGACGACCCGAACGACTACGCCTCACCGGACGGTGGCTGCCTGGTCGGCTACCAGGACGGGGTTCCCGTCGCGTTAGAGAACTGGCGCCGGTATGACGCCGACAGTTGCGAGCTGCGCCGGCTGTACGTCGAACCGGCGGTACGTGGCAGGGGCTGGGCTCGGCGGATGCTCACGGCGGCAGTGGAGGCCGCACATGCTGCTGGCTATGCGCGTGCGCTCTGCAGCACCGAGGCCGGGGAGGCGCTGGCCGCGGTCGCGGGCCTCGAGGTGCGCCCTGTCGCCCCGTTCGGCGCTGATGCAGACCTGACCGGAGTTCAGTTCTACGCGGTCAGCCTGACAACCGGGCGCCATTCCGCCTGTGACGGAACTGTCCTGTGACCGAGGGGGTGCCCGCCGGGCGGGCGGCATGGGCGATCCCACCCGGAGCGCGCACGGAGTGGCTGAGGCTGGCCGAGGTGCTGGCCGCAGCCGGCTCTGCGCCGTGCGAGGAGAACGACCCGGAGATGTGGTGGCCGGCGAGCAAGCGGGCGCCGGACCCGGTCGCCATCGCCGGCTGCGAGGTCTGCCCGGCCCGCGCTGAGTGTCTGGCCTACGCGGTAGCCGCGGATGAGCGAGAGGGGTTGTGGGGCGGGCTGAGTCGGGTGGAGCGGGTGGCTCTCCCTGACGCTGTAGCGGCGTGAAGTTGGCCCAGTTTGAGCTGCTGGCTAGCAGATGATGACGGCGTCTGTAGTCAGATCTGGTGAGCCTGCCCTCAGGGCATCCCCTCCACTAGCCGTTGTCACTGTGAGGCTGTAGACAGGTGAACGACGTACACGGACTTAGCGATGGTGAGGAGGAAGTGATGACCAGCAGTGTCTGCGACGGCGTGTCGGTCAAGGAAGTCGACCGGGAAGCCGTAATGCGCAACGTGGACAGGCTCGCCCGCCGCTTCCTCAAGATCAGCGGTGCAGAGTTCCTGCGGCGCAAGCAGCACGGGGAGCTCGACAGCTTCGGTGACTCAGCGAAGCTCCAGCGCGTGCTATCCGCCGCGACTCTCCTCGACTAGTGCCGGGCCGCACGCCTCACGACGCGGTCCGAGCCTTCTTGGAGCCCCTGCAGAGTGCACTAGCGTGCATAGCCAACGGCGTCATCAGTGCCCGCGGCGGGCTATCTCCGAAAGTTCGAGCACCTCAGCAGTGGTCACTAAACGACGGCGGCGGAGTTGAACTCCTAACGGAGCACCCGGAGGGCCTCACCCTTTACGCGTCGATGTACTGGGAAGTGATCGAAGACGACCGGGAGGGATACGGCCCGTTCCGCGTCACGACCCGCGGCTACGACTACTCCCTGGTGCGGGGCGAGGCTACCGAGCTGTGGGCCATCCACTGGCATCCCTCGGGCAACTCCTGGGAGCGACTTCCGCACGTGCACCTGGGCGATGTCTTGTTCGCCGATGGTGCGCCAGTGTCGTCCAAGAGTCACCTCCGGACGGGACGGATGACGTTCGAGAACGCAGTCCGATGGTGCATCGAGTTCGGCGGTGTACCGCTGCACGACGACTGGGACGAGCGACTCGCTCTCGCCGAGGCGCCTCACCTCCTGCACCGCACATGGAGTGCCAATCCCGACATATCGACGCCTCCAACCCCCGGCGTTTTCACCTAGCGGCCTGTCGAGGGGTCGTCCTGCCTGCGGCGACTAGCACTGAGCCCCCCGCCGATCCGTAGTCGGCGGGGGGCTCAGTGGTGTGCTGGACCCGGGCGTCAGGTGATGCGGGCACCTCCTCCGACGGCATCGGCGGCGGCGATCAGAGCTTCACCGAGCGCCCGGGCGTTGGCCGCGCTGAGCAGCGTGTCGTCCAGCATGATCTCCGTCCACGGCGGCTCGTCGTCGTCCCAGTCCAAGCGGTGAACGCGCAACTCGTACCTCGCCACCTCTCGCAAGGCCGCACGGTGAACCAAGGCGCGGTCCTCCGGGGTGCCGTCTTCGACTCGCTCGTGCTGGACACACCAAGCGGGGCAGGTGGTGGGCTGACGGTCTTCGGTAATGGTCATGGTGACGGCTCCCTCGTTCTCAGTGGATGGCGGACGTCGTAGCGGACGGGTCGGACAGTTCGGCGGCCAAAGGTGGGTAGATCAGCCGGCCGTTGACCATGCCGATCGGCACCCGGCACCCCCACTCGGGGCTGTCCTCGGCCGCCGTGAGGTGACTGGCTGGCTTGCCGCACTCGCAGCAGTCCTCGGCCGGGTCGACCGGCGGCCAGCCCGAGCCCATGCAGCGGTGCGAGGTGCTGGTCTCCCAGTGCTCGCGGACGGTGCCGTCCCGGCGCAGGGTGCGGGACGTGCCGCAGATCTGGCAGGCGCCTCGGGCGGTGGTGGACATGGGCGGTCACTCCCTTGGTTGAACGCCTGTCCTCGAACTAGGCGTGTCCCGATCGTGGCCTTGCCCTCGCCCTGGCCGCGGCCGTCCTGGCTGCGGCCGGCGCGGTGCGGCGGCGGGCCGTGGACCGGCTGGTCCTGCTGGGGGAGCTGGGCCTGGACGGCTCGGTGCGCGGCATCCGGGGCGTCCTGCCCGCCGTGCTGGCCGCTGCGCGGGCCGGGCACGACCAGGTCGTCGTCCCGGCGGCCAACGCAGCCGAGGCCGCCCTCGTCGACCGCGTCCAGGTGCTCGCGCTCGACAACCTCACCCAGCTGGTGGCCCACCTCGAGGGAACGACCCCTCTGGTGCCGTACGAGCGCGGTGCCCTGCCCGCCGAGCCCCCGGTGCCCGACCTCGGGGACGTCGTGGGGCAGACCGCCGGCCGCCGGGCCGTCGAGGTGGCCGCTGCCGGCGGGCACCACCTGTACCTGGCCGGCCCACCCGGCGCCGGGAAGACGATGCTGGCCGAGCGACTGCCCGGGCTGCTCCCGCCGCTCGACGAGGAGGCCGCCCTCGAGGTCACCGCCATCCACTCGATCGCCGGCACGCTGCCGCCGGAGGCGCCGCTGGTCACCCGGCCCACGTTCGAGGCGCCGCACCACTCGGCGACGATGGCGGCGCTCATCGGTGGCGGGTCCGGGCAGATCCGACCCGGCGCGCTGTGCCGGGCGCACCGAGGCGTCCTCTTCCTCGACGAGGCCCCGGAGTTCCCCCGCGCGGTCCTGGACACGCTGCGGCAGCCGCTGGAGCGCGGGCAGGTCACCATCCAGCGGGCGGCGGGTGCGGCGACCTTCCCGTGCCGCGCGCAGCTGGTGCTGGCCGCCAACCCGTGCCCGTGCGCCAGCGCGGCTGGGGACAGCGCCTGCACCTGCAGCCCGCTGGAACGACGGCGGTACCAGTCGCGGCTCTCCGGTCCGCTGCTCGATCGCGTCGACCTGCGCGTGGACCTGCCGCCGGTGACGCGGGCGGCATGGCTGGACGGGCTGGGGGCGCCGGAGTCCACGGCGGTCGTCGCCGAACGGGTGGCCCGGGCGCGGGCGGCTGCGGGGGAGCGGCTCGCCGGGACCGAGCTGCGGCTCAACAGCGAGGTGCCCGGACGGATGCTGCGGGAGCGGTTCGTCATCCCGCGGGCATCGCTCAGCCTGGCCGAGCGGGCGCTGGAGCGCGGCTCGCTGTCGGTGCGGGGATTCGACCGGGTCATCCGGGTCGCCTGGACGTTGAGCGACCTGGCCGGCCGGACCGTGCCCGGTCCCGACCAGGTGGCCGAGGCGCTGGGCATGCGGCTGCAGCGGGTGGCGGCATGACCACGCTCGAGGAGGACCTCGAGGACGCAGCCCGTCCCTCGGTGACCGGGGAGGTGCACCCCGGCCTGCGTCGGGCGCGGGCGTGGCTCAGCCGCGCGGTGGAGCCCGGCACCGTGGACTTCTGGCGGTACGTCGAGGACGTCGACCCGGTGGAGGCCGCCCGGCGGATCCGCACGGGTTCTGCCCCCGACCGCATCCGCGCACTGGTGGGTGCCCGCGCCGGGCAGGACGAGACCCTGGCCGACCTGCGGCGCGCCGAGCGGTGCGGTGCCCGCCTCGTCGTGCCCGAGGATGACGAGTGGCCGGCGTTCGCGCTGCACGCGCTGACCCGGGCGACCGCCGACCAGCCGCACGACCCGGAACACCAGGCCAAGCGCACCAAGGCGCTGGTGCCACCGCTGGCGCTGTGGGTGCGTGGGCGGGCACGGCTGGACGAGCTGACCGACCGCTCGGTGGCGGTCGTCGGCTCGCGCGCCTCCACCGCCTACGGCGAGCACGTGGCGGGCGAGCTCGGCCACCAGCTCGCCGGGCGCGGGTGGACCGTCGTCTCCGGCGGCGCGTACGGGATCGATGCCGCCGCCCACCGCGGCGCCCTCGCGGCCGATGGGCCGACGGTCGCAGTTCTCGCGTGCGGTGTCGACCGCCCGTACCCGGCGGGCAACGGGGCGCTGCTCCACCGCATCGCCGACGCGGGCCTGCTGGTGAGCGAGTGGCCACCGGGCGCCGCTCCGCACCAGCACCGCTTCCTGGTCCGCAACCGGCTCATCGCCGCGCTGACCCGGGGCACGGTCGTGGTGGAGGCGGCGGCCCGGTCGGGTGCGCAGGCGACGGCGAAGCGGGCGCGCGACCTCGGGCGGCCGGTGCTGGTGGTCCCCGGCCCCGTGACGTCGGCCATGAGCGTGGGCTGCCACGAGCTGCTGCGGGACCAGGAGGGCGGCGCCCGGCTGGTGACGAGCGCGGCGCAGGTCATCGAGGAGGTCGGTGGGATCGGCACCGACCTGGCACCTCCGGTCGAGCGCCCGACGTCGCCGCGGGACGGGCTCTCCGACCTCGCCGCCCGCGTGCTCGACGCGTGCCCGGTGCGCATCGGCGTGAGCCCCGAGCGGCTGGCGAGCGTCGCCGGTTGCGACGTCCTGGAGGTGCTGCGCGTGCTGCCGGCCCTGGAGCTGGCCGACCTCGTGCAGTGGACCGGAACCGGGTGGCGGCTCACACCGCCACCCCGGCCCCCCGGCGCGGCGGCTTGACCAGGGCGGATCGCCGACGGACCGTGCCCCCGTGGCCACGCCCAGCACCGCCGAGGTCCGCGCCGGGCTGCCGCTCGCGCTGGGCGAGGCGCTCGCCGGCTACGAGGAGCACCTGACGGCGCAGCGGGACCTGTCCGGGAACACCGTGCGCGGCTACGTCGGTGACGCCGTGCGGCTGCTGGACCACCTCGCCCGCCGTGGAGGGCAGCAGCCGCACGACCTCGACCTGGCCACCCTGCGCAGCTGGCTGGCGCAGGGGCGCACCCGCGGGCACAGCCGCTCGACGACGGCCCGCAACGCCGCGAGCGCCCGATCCTTCACCGCATGGCTGCGCCGAGCCGGGCTCCTCCTCGAGGACGTCGGCCAGCGCCTGGTGAGCCCGCGTCCACGGCGGACCCTGCCCGACGTGCTGGCCCCCGCCCAGGCCCGCGACCTGGTGGACTCCGCGGCCGGGGCCGAGGAACCGGTGGGCTTACGCGACGCCGTGGTCCTCGAGCTCCTGTACGCCTCGGGCATCCGCGTCAGCGAGCTCGTCGGCCTGGACGTCGACGACGTCGACCGCGGCCGGCGCCTGCTGCGGGTGCTGGGCAAGGGCAGCAAGGAGCGCAGCGTCCCCTACGGCATCCCCGCCGAACGGGCGCTGGACACCTGGCTCACCCGGGGGCGGCCCGCCCTGGCCACCCCGAACTCCGGGCCGGCGCTGCTGCTGGGCATCCGCGGCCGCCGGCTCGACGCCCGGGAGGCGCGGCGGGTGGTGCACGCCGCCACGGCCCGCGTACCGGGAGCCCCGGACATCGGTCCGCACGGGCTGCGGCACTCCGCTGCCACCCACGTGCTCGAGGGGGGCGCGGACCTGCGTTCCGTACAGGAGCTGCTCGGCCACGCTAGCCTCGCGACGACGCAGATCTACACGCACGTGACGGTCGAACGGCTCCGTGCGGTCCACGCCCAGGCGCACCCCCGTGCCTGAGGCAGGCGGCCGGGCGGCGATCCGGGCAGGCGGCAGTCATGACCACGCGGGACCACGGACTCCGAACCCGCAGCAGCACCGAGGAGCGCGACGTGTCTGAGGCAACGATCCACCGGCTCGACGAGTCCGGCGAGGACACCGACGCCATGCTGTTGGAGCTCTGGAACCGGTACGTCGAGGGCCGTGACGCCGGGCTGCGCGACCGGCTGATCCTCCACTACGCGCCGCTGGTCAAGTACGTCGCCGGCCGGGTCGGCAGCGGTCTGCCCGCGCACGTGGAGCAGGCCGACCTCATCTCCTACGGCACCTTCGGACTCATCGACGCGATCACCCGCTACGAGCCGACGCGCGAGGTCAAGTTCGAGAGCTACGCGATGGCCCGGATCCGCGGCGCGATCATCGACGAGCTGCGCAACACCGACTGGATCCCGCGGTCGGTCCGCGTCAAGGCCCGCGCCTTCGAGCGCACCGTCGCCGAGTTGGAGGCCAAGCTCCACCGGACGCCGACCGACGAAGAGGTCGCCGACGTCATGGGCATGGACGTCGAGGACATCCGCAAGTTCCTCGGCCAGCTGTCCCTGGTCAACGTCGTCGCCCTCGACGAGCTGCTCACCGACGACGACGGCGGCTCGCCGCGTCTCGGTGACACGCTCCAGGACACCAGCGCGCTCGACCCGCAGGCGATGGCCGAGCACGGCGAGGCCCGCCAGCTGCTGGCCCGCGCCGTCGAGCAGCTCCCCGAGCGGGAGAAGGTCGTCGTCTCCCTCTACTACTTCGAGGGCCTCACCCTCGCCGACATCGGCCGCGTGCTCGGGGTGACCGAGAGCCGCATCTGCCAGCTGCACACGAAGGCCGTCCTGCACCTGCGCACCAAGCTCGCCGACATCGCCTGACCGCAGCGCCTCGCCTCCGGTTGCGGAACGGGCTAGGTTCGGCTCCTCGGCTGGACACCCGGAGGTGCTCGTGGCCATCGACTTCCACGCGGAGGCCAACCGTCGCACCTACGCGGGTCGGCAGGCAGACGGCTCCTGGCGCGACGCGGTCCGCCGGCTGGTGGAGCCGCGGAACGCCGTGGTCGTGGACGTGGGCTGCGGCGGGGGCAGCTACACGCGGGCGTGGCACGAGCTCGGCGCCGCCATGGTGCTCGGCGTCGACTCCAGCGCGCAGATGCTCGACGCGGCCCGCGAGGCGAACGACGGTCTGCCCGGCCTGGACTTCCGCCTGGGGGATGCGACCGCGACCGCTCTGGCCGACGGGTGCGCCGACGTCGTCTTCGCCCGTGCTCTGGTGCACCACACGCCCGATCTGGCGGCCGTCGTGGCGGAGGCCTTCCGCCTTCTCCACGCCGGCGGCACGTACCTGGTCCAGGACCGCACCGCCGACGACGTCGCCCAGGCCGGATCGCCGACCCACCCGCGCGGCTGGATGTTCGAGGTCCACCCGCGACTGCTGGAGGTGGAGAGCCGGCGCCGGCCCGACCCTGCGGCGCTCGAGTCCGAGCTGACCGCGGCCGGCTTCGACGGCGTGGCCGCGGCCTCGCTGTGGGAGGTGCGCCGCCGCTACGAGGACCGCGAGGACTACCTGGCGGAGATCGGGGCCCGCACGGGCCGCTCGATCCTGCACGAGCTCGACGATGCGGAGCTGGCGACGCTGGTCCACGAACTGCGGGACCGGCTCCCGGAGGGGCCGCTGACCGAGACCGACCGCTGGACGATCTGGCGGGCGACGCGCCCCGCGTAGGAACGCCCTCCAGCGGGAGGAGCCGGACGCGCGGCGGCCGCAGGAGGGCCATCGGGTCGAGGTAGTCCTCCCCGCGGCGCAGGCCCCAGTGCAGGCAGGCAGCGGCCGGGCACCCCTCGTGGCCGGCGACCAGCGTGCCGATCTCCGCGCCGCGAGCCACGGACCGGCCCGCGCCGACCGACGGGTCGACCGGCTCGTACGTCGTCCGCAGACCGCCGGCGTGGTCGAGGCTGATCACCGGACGCCCGGCCACCATGCCCGCGAACACCACCACCCCGTCGCCCGCGGCCACCACCGCGAGCCCCGGTGCCCCGGCGAGGTCGGCGCCCCGGTGCCCGGGGCCGTACCGGTGCGGCGGCGCCTCGAACGGCCGGGTCACCGTCGGACCGGGCAGGGGAGCGGTCCAGAAGGGACCGGCCACCACGGGCCTTCCCGGCGCGACGTCGGCCGCCGCAGGGACCGCGCCGGCGAGCGCCACCGACAGCAGCGCGACGAGGAGAGGGCGGGAGCGCACGTCCGCCACCCTCCCGGCGGATCGCGGCGGGCAGGCCGGACGAGCGGCGGCTGTGGATCCGCGTCGCCCTGTGGACAGAGCACCGCTAAACACCACGTATGCTGTGGGACGCGGCCCGTCTCGACGGGTCGACTTCGCGCGTCCTTCTCCCGCCCATCGGCGGGACAGTCGCCACCTCGGTCCCGGCCTCGCCGGGGGAGTGGCGCAGCCAGGGCGCCAGGGCGGAGCGCCACCCGGCGTCTCCGCGACAACCGAGGAGCGCGGCCGGTGGCCGCGCGCAGATCAGAGAGGCTGCAATGGCAGTCGTCGGCATGAAGCAGCTGCTCGATAGCGGCGTCCACTTCGGGCACCAGACCCGCCGCTGGAACCCGAAGATGAAGCGATTCATCTTCACCGAGCGCAACGGCATCTACATCATCGACCTCCAGCAGACGCTGGGTTACATCGACAACGCCTACGAGTTCGTCAAGCAGACGGTCGCCCACGGCGGCTCGATCCTGTTCGTCGGCACCAAGCGCCAGGCGCAGGAGGTCGTGGCCGAGCAGGCCACGCGCGTGGGCATGCCCTACGTCAACCAGCGCTGGCTGGGCGGCATGCTCACCAACTTCCAGACGGTCTTCAAGCGCCTCGAGCGCCTCAAGGAGATCGAGGACATGGAGCAGACCGGCGTGCTGGTCAGCCTGTCCAAGAAGGAGCAGCTGGTCCTCAGCCGCGAGAAGGCGAAGCTCGACCGCTCCCTCGGCGGCATCCGCGACATGAAGAAGGTGCCCAGCGCCATCTGGATCGTGGACACCAAGAAGGAGCACATCGCCGTCGGCGAGGCGCGCAAGCTCAACATCCCCGTCGTCGCGATCCTGGACACCAACTGCGACCCCGACGAGGTCGACTACAAGATCCCGGGCAACGACGACGCGATCCGCAGCATCGCCGTGCTGACCCGCGTGATCGCCGACGCGGTCGCCGAGGGCCTCATGGCCCGCTCGGCCGCGCAGGCCAACGCCGGCCGTGAGGACGGCGGCGAGCCCGCCGTCGCCGCCGGCGAGCCGCTGGCCGACTGGGAGCGCGAGCTGCTGACCGGTGGCACCGCCGCCGACCAGGCCGCCACCCCGCTGCCCGAGACCCCGGCCGCGCCGCCCGCGGTCACCGCGAACGAGGTCGCCCCGGTCGAGGGCGTGCCCGCCACCTCCGGTGGCAAGGAGACCCTCGAGTCCTGACGGTCGCGCGCCGTCCCCCCGGGAACGGGGGGACGGCGCCACCGCCCGACCTTCGCCGACCGCACCACCGACAAGCCAAGAGGAAGAGACATGCCTGCCTTCACCGCAGCCGACGTCAAGCGTCTCCGCGACGCCACCGGCGCCGGCATGATGGACGCCAAGAAGGCCCTGACCGAGGCCGACGGCGAGTACGACAAGGCCGTCGAGCTGCTCCGCGTCAAGGGCGCCAAGGACGTCGGCAAGCGCCTCGAGCGCTCGACGACCAACGGCATCGTCGTCAGCAAGGACGGCGCCCTGCTCGAGCTCGACTGCGAGACCGACTTCGTCGCCAAGAACGCCGACTTCGTCGCCCTCGCCGAGCGCCTGCTCGAGATCGGCCTGCAGTCCAAGCCGGCCGACGCCGCCGGGCTGCTGGCGACGGACGTCGACGGCCAGACCGTCGAGAAGCTGATCGAGGGCGAGTCCGCCCGCATCGGCGAGAAGCTGGTCCTCTCCCGCTTCGCCGCCTTCGAGGGCGCCACCGCCGTCTACCTGCACAAGCGGGCCACCGACCTGCCCCCGGCCATCGGTGTCGCGGTGCAGTACTCCGGTGGCAGCGAGGACGCCGCGCGCAGCCTGGCGATGCACATCGCCGCCGCTCGCCCGCGGTACCTCACCCGCGAGGAGGTCCCGGCCGAGGCGGTCGAGACCGAGCGTCGCGTCGCCGAGCAGACGGCCAAGGAGGAGGGCAAGCCCGAGCAGGCGATCAGCAAGATCGTCGAGGGTCGGGTCAACGCCTACTACAAGGACTTCGTCCTGCTCGAGCAGCCGTCGATCACCGAGCCCAAGCGCACGGTCAAGCAGATCGTCGACGAGGCCGGTCTGACCGTGGAGCGGTTCGCCCGCTTCGAGGTCGGCCAGGCGTAGCAGAACCACCGCAGAGGACCCCGCGTCCCCCATCAGGCCCCGCTTCAGGGGCCCGCGCCGAGCGTGCGAGGCGTGGGGGGAAGTGGGGTCCTTCTGCTGTCCGGCCCCGGTCGCGACCGCGCACTCGGCAGGATCCGGGTGCCACCATGCGGCAGGATCACCCCGATCGACTCCCACCGCATCGACACGACTCCAGGGATGACGCGTTGACCGACACCACTCCGCCGCTGTCCGCTCCCAGTGCCTTCGAGCCCGCCGACGGGCACGGCTACAAGCGCGTGCTGCTGAAGCTCTCCGGCGAGGCGTTCGGCGGCGGCAGCGTCGGTGTGGACTCCGGCATCGTGCACAGCATCGCCCGGCAGCTCGCCGAGGTCGTGCACGGCGGCACCCAGGTCGCCGTCGTGGTCGGCGGCGGCAACTTCTTCCGCGGGGCCGAGCTGGCGCAGGCGGGCATGGACCGCCGGCACGCCGACTACATGGGCATGCTGGGGACGGTCATGAACGCGCTGGCGCTGCAGGCGTTCTGCGAGCAGGTCGGCCTGGAGACCCGGGTCCAGACGGCGATCGAGATGGGCCAGGTCGCCGAGCCCTACATCCCGCGCAAGGCGGTCCGGCACCTGGAGAAGGGGCGGCTGGTCATCTTCGGCGCGGGTGCCGGCATGCCGTACTTCTCCACCGACACCGTCGCCGCCCAGCGCGCCCTGGAAATCGGTTGCCAGGTGTTGCTGATGGCCAAGAACGGCGTCGACGGCGTCTACGACGACGACCCGCGCACCAACCCGGCCGCGCAGATGTACACCGATCTGGACTACGCGAAGGTCCTGGCCGACGAGCTCAAGGTCGCCGACGCGACGGCGATCAGCCTGTCGATGGAGAACCGCATGCCGATCGTCGTGTTCAACCTGCTGACGGACGGCAACATCGCGCGCGCCGCCTCAGGTGAGAAGATCGGAACGCTGATCAGCCAGCCCGCCTGACGGCGACAGCAGACAGCCCGCAGCCGAGGACGACGGCAGACGCCGTCGCGATGGAGGAGAGACCCGTGATCGACGACACCCTGCTCGACGCCGAGGAGAGGCTGGACAAGGCCCTGTCGGTCGCTCGGGAGGACCTGGGGTCGGTCCGCACCGGCCGGGCCGCCCCGTCGATGTTCGCCAAGATCTTCGTGGACTACTACGGCGCGATGACCCCGGTACCGCAGATGGCCTCCATCACCGTGCCGGAGGCGCGCATGGCGGTCATCAAGCCCTACGACATGGGCCAGCTCTCGGCCATCGAGAAGGCCGTCCGCGACAGCGACCTGGGCGTCAACCCGACCAACGACGGCCAGATCATCCGCGTGGTCTTCCCGCAGCTCACCGAGGAGCGCCGCCGCGACCTGGTGAAGATGGCCCGCTCCAAGGGCGAGGACGCCAAGGTCGCGATGCGCAACATCCGCCGCCGGGCCAAGGACGAGCTGGACCGCATCGTGAAGGACGGCGAGGCCGGCGAGGACGAGGTGCGCCGCGCCGAGAAGGACCTCGACGACCTGACCAGCAAGCACGTCGCCCAGATCGACGACGCCGTCAAGAACAAGGAAACCGAGCTGCTCGAGGTCTGACCTCGCACCCCGGCCCACCAACGCCCATGACGCCTCCCTCCGCCGACCGCCCGGGCTCCGTCCGCCCGGGTGCCGAGCCGTTCCCGCGCGTCGGTGGGCGCACGGGGGCGTCGCGGCCGGCCGGCCACGACACCGGGCCGGTGCGGGCCTCCCGTCCGGTGCCGCCATTGCCGCCGCTGCCCGCCCGTGCTCCGGTCCCCGTCCCTGACGACACCGCGGTCTTCCCGCAGGCCCAACCGCCGAGCGAGGGCGCCCCGACGTCGACGGCGATGCCCCAGGCCGAGGACGTCCAGGCGTTGCCCACTACCGAGAAGCCGGTCGGGCGGGCCGGGCGCGACCTGCGGGCCGCCATCGGTGTCGGGGTCAGCCTGGTGGCGGTCATCGTGGCCTCCCTGCTGGTGTGGCGGCCGGCGTTCCTGGCCGTGCTCACCGCGGCGATCCTGGTCGCCGTCGTGGAGCTGACCCGGGCACTGCGGACCGGCGGTTTCCACGCCCCGCTGGTGCCGCTGCTCGTGGGGACCTTGGCCATGGAGGCGCTGGCCTGGACCCGCGGACCCACCGGCCTCATCACCGCCTTCTTCCTGACCGCCCTGGCCGTCCTGCTGTGGCGGCTGGCGCCCGGACCGGCCGGCTACCGGCGGGACGCCGCGGCCGGCGTCCTCGTGGCCCTCTACGTGCCGCTGCTGGCCGGGTTCGCGGTGCTGCTGCTCGTCCCCGAGGACGGCGCCGCGCGGGTGCTGGCCTTCATCGCCACCGTGGTGGCCAGCGACGTCGGCGGCTACGTGGCGGGCGTGCTGTTCGGCAAGCACCCGATGGCGCCGTCGATCAGCCCCAAGAAGTCCTGGGAGGGGCTCGGCGGCTCGGTGCTCGCCTGCATGCTGGTCGCCACCCCGATCATCGTGTTCGCCCTCGACGGACCCTGGTGGGGCGGGCTGCTCTTCGGCGCCGCCCTCGCCGTCTCCGCGACCGTCGGTGACCTCGCCGAGTCGCTGATCAAGCGCGACCTCGGCATCAAGGACATGGGGAACCTGCTCCCCGGCCACGGCGGGATCATGGACCGGCTGGACTCGCTGCTGCCTTCGGCGGCCGCCGCCTACCTGCTGCTGTCGGTACTCGCGCCGTAGAAGGACCCCGTCCTTCCCACCCCTCGCCAGCTCGGGGCGGTGCCCTGGACGGAGCCGTTCCCTCAGCTTTCTCGGTCGGCGCCCCACATCGAGCCGACCTGCTCGAACCCGCGGCGGGCGTACCAGTGCTGCGGCCAGTCGTCGCCGGCCGCCTCGAGCACCACCAGGTCACAGCCCGCATCGCTGGCCAGCTCCAGCGCCCTGGCCAGCAGCGCATCGCCGTGCCCGCGGCCGCGGTGGCCGGGGTCGGTGAGCACCGAGTCCACCGCCGCGGTGGCGCCGTCGACCCGCAGCTGCGCCGACGCCACGACGCGGTCGCCCTCGCGGACGACGAGATCGGTGACCGCCACGACGCGGTCGTTGAGGTGCTCACGGCCCACCAGGTCGGCCACGGTGCGCTCCAGGTCGGCGCCGAGGTGCGCCAGGTTCTCCCGCCACGACCGCGCCCAGAACTCGTGCACCTGCTCCTGCGCCACGGTCTCCACCCGGGCGGCGTCGCCGGTCGGAGGAGGGCCGGAGGCCCGGCTCATGAGGACCAGCTCCTCGACGTCCCACCCCCTCCCGCGCAGCTCGGCCGCGACCGGCGACGCCCCGGCCCACGCCAGCAGCACCGCCCGGTGCGGCCAACCGGCGTTGCCGCCCACCTCGTCCGCGGCCGCTGCCACCGTGGCGGCGTCCACCGGCTCGGTGAACAGCAGCCGGTTGTTGTCGTGCGAGCGGACGTGGTCGGGATCGAGCACCGCGACCCCGCCCGGGACGTCGCCGACCCCGACCGCCCGCCGCACCGGCAGCGACGTGAAGAAGGCCCGGGCGCGTGCCCCGGCGTCGCCGGGTGCGGGCAGCCGCACCGGTGCCGGCGGCCGGTAGGGGACGACGGCGACGACCGCGGACACCGGCAGCGGTCCGTACAGGTGGGGGAACAGCATCCCGGCCGGGTCCTCGGGGCGTCCGGGCTCGAAGCGCACCGGATCGGGGAGGCGGGCGGGGTCGACGACGAGCAGCGCCAGGTCCCGGCGGCCGGGGAACAGCGCCTGCGCCGGCAGGTGCACCTGTTCCGGCGTGGAGAGGTGCACGAACCCGGCCGCGGCCGGCGACGGCGGGCGGACAACACCTGCGCGCAGGGCCTCGCGCCACTCGGCCGGCTCGATCAGGTGGAGGAGGACGTCGGGCTGCACCCTGCGATCCTGCCCGCATGACGGAGGAAGACCTCACCCGC
This sequence comes from Blastococcus saxobsidens, assembly GCF_002938435.1. Lineage (GTDB taxonomy): Bacteria > Actinomycetota > Actinomycetes > Mycobacteriales > Geodermatophilaceae > Blastococcus > Blastococcus saxobsidens. The sequence goes on along the minus strand of NZ_POQT01000029.1, from coordinate 16,293 downwards.
ATCGCCCGCGGATATCGCTCCTTCACCGCCGGGGCCCGGTACTCCTCGCCGCTCTACGCCGAGCTGGCCGAGCACGTCGCCGGCTCGGCGACGGTGCTGCGGTTCCTCGCGGCGCTGCCGACCGGCAAGCGCCAGCCCAACCTGCTGTTCGCCGCGCTGCAGTTCCTCGGCGGCGCCCCCGTCGACGGCGCCGAGCTGGACCGGCGGGTGGCCGACGACGCCGAACGGCTGCGCGCCACCATGCTGGCCCGCGCCACCCAGACCAACGAACCGGCGCGGTGCGGAGCGCTCCTGCCGGTGCTCGCCCAGCTGGACGCGCCGCTGACCCTCGTCGAGGTGGGCGCCTCGGCCGGCCTGTGCCTCTACCCCGACCGGTACGGCTACGACTACGACGGCGTCCGGGTCGGGCCGGCGGACACGGTCCGGATCGCCGTCACGACCTCCGGGGGCGTGCCGGTCCCGCGGCGGCTGCCCACCGTGGTGGCCAGGATCGGGGTCGACCTGAACCCGCTCGACCCGGCCGACCCCGACGACCGCGCGTGGCTGCGCGCCCTCGTCTGGCCCGGTCCGGCCGCCGACGAGCGGCTGCACCGGCTGGACGCGGCGGCGGACGTGGCGGCGGACGAGCCGGCCACGCTCCTGCACGGGGACCTGGTCGACCGGCTGCCCGACGCGCTCGGGTTCGCCGCCCCGGGCAGCACCGTCGTCGTCATGCACACCGCGGTGCTGCCCTACGTGCCCGAGGAGGTGCGCGGCCGGTTCGCCGACGCCGTCCGGGACCTGCCGGTGCGGTGGCTGGCGCAGGAACCGCCGGGCATGGTGCCGGGCACCGGGGAGCGGCCGGACGACGCCTGGGGTGCGCACTTCGTCGTCTCCCTGGACCGCCGGCCGCTGGCCCGGTCCGCACCGCACGGCGGCCGGCTGGAGTGGCTCGGCGGCGGGCTGGAAACATCCCCGGCGTGAGCGACGACGCCCTGCCCGGCCCCACCGACTGGGGGACGACGGTCGGCGTCGGCCCCTGGGCGGGCCCGTGGCCGGCGGACCAGCGCTACGACCGACAGCTGCTCGCCGAGGGGGACCGGCGCAACGTCGTCGACCGGTACCGCTACTGGACGGTCGAGGCGATCGTGGCAGACCTCGACCGGCGGCGGCACCCGTTCCACGTCGCCATCGAGAACTTCGGGCACGACCTCAACATCGGGACGGTGGTGCGCACGGCCAACGCCTTCCTCGCTGCCGAGGTGCACGTGGTCGGCAGGCGACGGTGGAACCGCCGCGGGGCGATGGTCACCGACCGCTACCAGCACCTGCGCCACCACCCCGACGTCGGTGGGCTGCTCGCCTTCGCCGCGCAGGAGGGCCTGGCGGTCGTGGCGGTCGACAACGGGCCGGGCGCCGTGCCGATCGAGACGGCCGAGCTGCCGGAGCGGTCCGTGCTGCTGTTCGGCCAGGAAGGGCCCGGGCTCACCGAGGAGGCCCGGAAGGGTGCGGCGATCACCGTCTCCATCGCCCAGTTCGGCTCCACCCGCTCCATCAACGCAGGCGTGGCCGCGGGCATCGCGATGCACGCGTGGATCCGGCAGCACGCCGACCTGGGCGCGAGCCGCTAGCCCTCGCCGAGCACCTCGCGCAGCCGTGCCGCGAAGGCCTCGGGCTGGCCGGCGTAGCCGTGCTCGCCGCCCAGGAACCCGCCGTGATGGCTGGGGAAGACCGTCAGCTCCTGACCGAGCAGCGCGGCGAGCGCCTCGCTGGTGCGCCAGGTGACCGTGCCGCGCGACTCCGTCCCGGCCGCGACGACCACGCGGGTGGATGCGGCGGTCAGCGCCTCGACGTCCGGGCGGAAGCCGGTGACCGGTGCGGAGGCGCCGGAGAGCAGGGGGTCGTCCCGCGCGCCGTCGTCCTCGGCGGGCAGGCCGAACGAGGCCGGGTCGGGCACCTCGAAGGAGTCGGGGAACTCGCCCTGCCACGAGGTGAAGGCGAGAAAGCCGGCCATGCCGGCGCCGAAACCCGAGCGCTGGTAGGCCGCGAGGAACGCGCGCTCGCCGGCGAAGGCCCGCTCCGCGTCGGGGAGCACGCCCAGCACCGGCGGTTCGTGCGCCACGAGCGTGCGCACGTCGCCGGGGTGCGCGGCCACGAGCGCCAGTGCCGTGACGGCGCCGCCGCTGCTCGCGAACAGGTCCACCGGCCCGGCGCCGAGGCTGCCGATGAGCCGGTGCAGGTCGTCGGCCTGCTGCTCTGGGTCGTGGTCGGTGCGGCCGTCGGTGCGCTCGCTGCGGGCGAGGCCCCGGGGGTCGTAGGTGACGACGGTGCGGTCGGCGACGAGGCCGGCGAGGGTGCCGAAGCCGCCGGCGTCCATCGGCTGGCCCACCATGAGCAGCGGTGGGCGGCCGTCGGCCGGGGGAAGCGGCCCGCGGACGTCGTAGGCGAGAGCGGCGCCGGGCACCTCGAGGGTGTGCGTCGACAGCATGGCGGTCATGGTCGGTCTCCTGGTCGGCTCGTCGGTCGGTCTGCCCTACAGACCCGGCAGCCACCCGGAACTCATCGGTCGTCGGTCAGCGGCGGGTCGGGGTCGATGCCCCGGGCGTGCAGCGCGGCCTCGATCGCCTCGCACACCGTGCGGACGACGGCGACCCGCGCCCACCGCTTGTCGTCGCCGGCGATCACGTGCCACGGCGCCACCGCGGTGTCGGTCTGCTCGAGCATCTCCTCGACCGCGGCCTCGTAGGCGCCGCGCTTCTCCCGGTTGCGCCAGTCCTCGTCGGTCAGCTTCCACGCCTTGTACGGGTCGGCGCGGCGCTTCTCGAACCGGCGCAGCTGCTCCTCGGGCGAGACGTGCAGCCAGAACTTGACGACGACCGTGCCCTCGGCGGCCAGCGAGGTCTCCAGGTCGACGATTTCCCCGTAGGCCCGGCGCCAGGCCTCCTCGGGAGCGAAGCCCTCCACCCGCTCGACCAGCACCCGGCCGTACCAGGTGCGGTCCAGCACGGCCATGCCGCCCCAGCCGGGCAGCACCGGCCAGAACCGCCACAGGAAGTGGTGCCGCTTCTCGTCGCGGGTGGGTGCGGCGAACTGGGCCACCCGCACGTGCCGCGGGTCCAGCTCGCCCACCAGCCGCTGGATCGCCCCGCCCTTGCCCGAGGCGTCCCAGCCCTCGAACAGCACCAGGAGCGGCGGACCGAGCTCACCGGGCCCGATCTGCCCGCCCAGCAGCAGCCGCAGGTGGACCAGCCGGTCCTGCGCCTCCTGCAGCTGCTGCTTGCCGTCCTTCTTGGACAGGCTGGCGGACAGATCGACGTCGGCGAGCCGGCTCATGCCTGCGACGATGCCAGGGTCCGGGCCCGCCCGGGTGAGTTCGGTCTCCGGACCGGCCACGGACGGCGGGGGAGTGGGACGATGGAGCACGCCATGACTGCCCTGCCCCTGGTCTTCGCCGCCCCCCGCCGCGGCACGCCGCCCCGCCACCTCGCCGATCTCACCCGCGAGGAGGCCCGCGCGGCCGTGTCCGAGCTCGGCCAGCCGGCGTTCCGGGCCGATCAGCTGGCCCGCCACTTCTACCGCGGCGTCACCGACCCCGAGCAGATGACCGACCTGCCGGCCGCGGCCCGCGAGACCCTCGTCGAGGCGCTGCTGCCGGGCCTGCTCACGCCCGTGCGGCACCAGGAGGCCGACGGCGGCCGCACCCGCAAGACCCTGTGGCGCCTGCACGACGGCGCCCTGGTCGAGAGCGTGCTCATGCGCTACCCCGACCGCGCCACCGTGTGCATCTCCAGCCAGGCCGGCTGCGGCATGGCCTGCCCGTTCTGCGCCACCGGTCAGCAGGGCCTGACCCGCAACCTGTCGGCCGCCGAGATCATCGGCCAGGCCGTGGCCGCGGCCGCCGCCATGGCGGACGGGGAGATCCCCGGCGGGCCGGGCCGGCTCTCCAACGTGGTGTTCATGGGCATGGGCGAGCCGCTGGCCAACTACGCCCGCGTGCGCAAGACGCTCGACGCGCTGCTGACCGCTGCCCCGCACGGCCTGGGGCTGTCGCAGCGCTCGGTCACCGTGTCCACCGTCGGCCTGGTCCCGGCGATCCGCCGCCTGACCGAGGAGGGGCGCAACGTCACCCTCGCCGTCAGCCTGCACGCGCCCGATGACGAGCTGCGCAACACCCTCGTGCCGATCAACACCCGCTGGAACGTGGCCGAGGTCGTCGAGGCCGCGGACGCGTACGCGAGGAAGACCGGCCGCCGGTACTCCATCGAGTACGCGCTCATCCGCGACGTCAACGACCAGCCCTTCCGTGCCGACCTGCTGGGGAAGCTGCTGGCCGGCAAGCTCGCGCACGTCAACCTCATCCCGCTCAACCCCACGCCGGGCAGCCAGTGGGACGCCAGCCCGCTGCCGGCGCAGCGGGAGTTCGTCGCCCGGCTGCGCGCGGCCGGGGTGTCGACGACGGTCCGCGACACCCGCGGCCAGGACATCGACGGCGCCTGCGGCCAGCTGGCCGCCTCCGACCAGGTCGACGGCGTGCCCAGCGTCGCCGTGGCCACCCCCACGGTCGAGCCGGCCGAGCCGCTGGTGCCACTGGGGGCCGAGGCGGACCAGGCGTGACCGCCGGCGCCCCGACCCCGCCCCCTGCCGCGGCCGAGGCGCACGAGCACGGCCACGCCGACGTCTCCGGCGGCTGGCTGCGGGCCGCCGTCTTCGGGGCCATGGACGGGCTGGTCACCAACACCGCCCTGGTCGCCGGCGTCGGTGGCGGGGGAGCGGCGCCCCGGGGCATCGTGCTGGCCGGTGTCGCCAGCCTCGTGGCCGGAGCCGTCTCGATGGCGCTGGGCGAGTACACCTCGGTGAAGACCCAGAACGAGCAGCTCGACCTCGAGGTGGAGAAGGAACGCCGCGAGCTCGAGCGCAACCCCGAGGGGGAGCTGGCCGAGCTCGCCGAGATGCTGCGGGTGCGCGGTGTCGACGACCGCCTCGCCCGGCAGGTCGCCGTCCAGCTCTCCCGCGACCCGGAGACCGCGCTGCGCCTGCACGTGCTGGCCGAGCTCGGCGTGAGCGCCGAGGACCGGCCGTCGCCCGTGGTCGCCGCCGTCTCCTCGTTCCTCACCTTCGGTACCGGCGCGCTGCTGCCGCTGCTGCCGTACTTCTTCGGCGTCTCGCTGCTGTGGGTGGCGCTGCTGTGCGGCGGCATCGGTCTGCTGACCGCCGGGGCCATCTCCGCGCGATTCACGCCGCGGCCGTGGTGGTACGCCGGCCTGCGCCAGCTGCTCTTCGGAGCCGCGGCGGCCGCGATCACCTACCTGATCGGATCGGCGATCGGCGTCGTGGTCAGCTGACCCGGCCGCCGCAGGACATCCCGGCGTCGGCGAGCGCCTCGGCGCTTCCGCCGGGGCTCTGGACGACGACGGCCGGGCCCCGTGCGGGGACCCGGCCGTCGTGTAGGTGCTGGGGCGTCAGCGACGCCAGGCGGTCTTCTTCCGGCGCAGGTCCCAGATCAGGGTCAGGGCCATGAGGCCGGCGATGCCGTAGAGCCACAGGTCCTCGACGCGGCCCTCGTGGTTGCCGATGAGGTAGGTCAGGATCACGATCGTGGCGAGCCAGCCACCGATCTGACCCCACCTGCCGGTCTCGCCGTGCCAGCCCCAGTCCTGCGGGCTCTCGTGCTCGACGGGGTGGGAGCCGGCGCGGACGACGGCCTCCTCACGTCCGGGCTGGCTGACCCGCTGGGTCGACGGGGAGTGGAATGCCTCGGTCACGCCGCCATTCTGGCAGGAGCCCGGCGGTCGCACCCTCCGAGGTGGGGCGACACGGCGGGTCGGGAAGGATGGGCGTGTGCGCGAACCCCGCGAGGTCACCCTCCTCGGCTCCACCGGCTCCATCGGCCGGCAGGCCGTCGCCGTCGCCCAGCAGAATCCCGACCGGCTGCGGATCACCGGGCTGGCCGCCGGCGGCGGGGACGTCGCCACGCTGGCCGAGCAGGCGCTCTCCCTCGGTGTGCGCACCGTGGCCGTCGCCCGGGCCACCGCCGCGCAGGACCTGCAGCTGGCCTTCTACGCCGCGGCGTCGCAGCGCGGCTGGGCCAAGGGCGAGTACGCCCTGCCCGAGATCCTCGCCGGTCCGCGGGCGGCCGAGGAGCTCGCTGCCCGCCCGGCCGACGTCGTGCTGAACGGGATCACCGGCTCGATCGGCCTCGGGCCCACCCTCGCGGCGCTGCGCGCCGGCCGCACGGTGGCGCTGGCCAACAAGGAGTCGCTGATCGCCGGCGGGGACCTCGTCCTGGCCGCCGCCGCACCGGGCCAGCTGGTGCCCGTCGACTCCGAGCACTCCGCCATCGTCCAGTGCCTGCGGGGTGGGACCCGCGGCGAGGTGGCCCGCCTGGTGCTGACCGCCAGCGGGGGCCCGTTCCGCGGGCGCACCCGGGAGGAGCTCTCCGCCGTCACCGTCGAGCAGGCGATGGCCCACCCCACCTGGGACATGGGCCCCGTCATCACCATCAACTCGGCGACGCTGGTCAACAAGGGTCTGGAGCTGATCGAGGCGCACCTGCTCTTCGGCGTCCCGTTCGCCGACATCGACGTCGTCGTGCACCCGCAGTCGATCGTCCACTCGATGGTGACCTTCGCCGACGGCGCCACCATCGCCCAGGCCAGCCCGCCGGACATGCGGCTGCCGATCGCGCTGGCCCTCGCCTGGCCCGACCGGCTGCCCGACGTGCAGCCGGCCCTGGACTGGACGGCCGCGAGCACCTGGGAGTTCGCCCCGCTGGACTCCGAGGCCTTCCCCGCGGTGCGGCTGGCGCGCGCGGCCGGGGAGGCCGGCGGCGTGATCCCGGCGATGTACAACGCGACCAACGAGGAGGCCGTCGCGGCGTTCGTGGCGGGTCGGCTCTCGTTTCCGGGGATCGTCGACCTCGTCGCGCGTACCCTCGACGCCGCGCCGGATCTCGGCGCGCCCACCTGCGTCGACGACGTCCTCGCGGCGGAGCGGTGGGCCCGGGAGCACGCCCGGGGCGTGATCGGGCGCGGCATGTGACGGAGGGGCTGAGCTGAGCGAGATCCTGCTGACGATCCTGGGGATCGTCCTCTTCGCGCTCGGCCTGATGTTCTCCATCGCCTTCCACGAGGCCGGCCACTTCTGGTGGGCCCGTCGGTTCGGCATGCGGGTCCCGCAGTTCATGGTCGGCTTCGGGCCCACGGTGTTCTCCCGGCGCCGCGGTGAGACCGAGTACGGCGTCAAGGCGATCCCGCTGGGCGGCTACATCCGCATCGTCGGGATGATCCCGCCGGCCGAGGAGGGCGAGAGCAAGCGCGCCACCCGGATGCGCAGCTTCATCGCCGAGGTCCGCGGGCAGTCGCTCAACGACGTGCTGCCCTCCGACGGCGACCGGGTCTTCTACAAGAAGCCCTGGTGGCAGCGGGTCATCGTCATGTTCGCCGGGCCGTTCCACAACCTGGTGCTGGCCGTCGTCTTCTTCACGGTCGTGCTCGTCGGCTTCGGCATCCCGGAGATCACGACGACCATCGCCCGGGTGCCCGAGTGCGTGCTGCCCGCCGGTGCGGCGTCGGCCGGCGCTGAGGACCCGTGCTCGGTCCCGATCACGCCGGAGGGCCGGTTCTGCGAGGCCGGGGCCGCCGGCTGCGCGCTGCCGCCCCGTAGCCCCGCCACCGAGGCCGGGCTCGCGCCGGGCGACACGATCGTCGCCCTGGACGGCGAGCCGGTGTCCCGCGAGACCGACGTCGGCTGGGAGCAGGTGCAGGAGGCGATCCGGGTCAGTGCCGACGAACCCGTCGTCTTCACCGTCGAGCGGGACGGCGAGCGGCTCGACCTCACCGTGACACCCACCGAGAACCGGGTCTACGCCGACGACGAGGGCGAACGGACCGAGACCGTCGGCTTCGTCGGGATCAGCCCGGCGCCGCGCGACGTGCGGCAGTCGATCACCGACGTCCCGGGCCACCTCGGCACCATCGTCGTCCGGTCGGTGGACCGGCTGATCGAGATCCCGGAGCGCGTGCCGCAGCTGTTCCGCGCGACGTTCCTGGGCGAGGAACGCGACCCGCTGGGGCCCATCGGCGTGGTCGGGGTCAGCCGGATCTCCGGCGAGGTGTTCGCGTTCGAGAAGTTCTCCGGGACGCAGAAGATCAGCTACTTCGTCCAGCTGCTGGCCGGGATGAACATGGTGCTGTTCCTCTTCAACATGCTGCCGGTCTACCCGCTCGACGGGGGCCACATCGCCGGTGCGCTCTACGAACGGGTGCGAGCCGGGGTGGCCCGGTTGCGCGGTCGGCCCGACCCGGGCCCGTTCGACATCGCCCGGCTCATGCCGGTCGCCTACGCCGTCGCCGGTCTCTTCCTGGCGCTGTCGGTCCTGCTCCTGATCGCCGACGTGGTCAACCCGGTCCGCCTGAATCTCTGACGCGGCGTCCGGGCGCAGGTCACAGCGCCGTCGGCGGCACTGTGGCGAGCGCGGGGGATACTGGGCGCATGGCGATCCCCGTCGGCCTCGGCATGCCCGCTGCGCCCCCGCCCGTACTCGCTCCCCGGCGGAAGACCCGCCAGCTCGACGTGGGCGGCGTCGGCGTCGGCAGCGACCACCCCGTCAGCGTGCAGTCCATGTGCACCACCAAGACGGCGGACATCAACGCGACCCTCCAGCAGATCGCGGAGCTGACCGCGTCGGGCTGCCAGATCGTGCGCGTCGCGGTACCCGACACCGACGACGTCGAGGCGCTGCCGATCATCGCGAAGAAGTCGCAGATCCCGGTCATCGCCGACATCCACTTCCAGCCCCGCTACGTGTTCGCCGCGATCGACGCCGGGTGCGCCGCCGTCCGCGTCAACCCCGGCAACATCAAGAAGTTCGACGACAAGGTCGGCGAGATCGCGAAGGCGGCCAAGGACGCCGGCATCCCGATCCGCATCGGCGTGAACGCCGGCTCCCTGGACAAACGCCTGCTCGCCAAGTACGGCAAGGCCACGCCCGAGGCACTGGTCGAGTCGGCGCTGTGGGAGTGCTCGCTGTTCGAGGAGCACGACTTCCGCGACATCAAGATCTCGGTCAAGCACAACGACCCGGTCGTGATGGTCCGCGCCTACGAGCTGCTCGCCGCGCAGTGCGACTACCCGTTGCACCTCGGCGTCACCGAGGCGGGCCCGGCCTTCCAGGGCACGATCAAGTCCGCCGTCGCGTTCGGCGCGCTGCTCAGCCAGGGCATCGGCGACACGATCCGCGTCTCCCTCTCCGCGCCGCCGGCCGAGGAGGTCAAGGTCGGCAACCAGATCCTGGAGTCGCTGAACCTGCGCCAGCGCGGCCTGGAGATCGTCAGCTGCCCGTCCTGCGGTCGCGCCCAGGTCGACGTCTACAAGCTGGCCGACGAGGTCACCGCGGGTCTCGAGGGCATGGAGGTGCCGCTGCGCGTCGCCGTCATGGGCTGCGTCGTCAACGGCCCGGGCGAGGCCCGCGAGGCCGATCTCGGCGTCGCCTCCGGCAACGGCAAGGGGCAGATCTTCGTCAAGGGCGAGGTCATCAAGACCGTGCCGGAGTCGCAGATCGTGGAGACCCTCATCGAGGAGGCCCTGAAGATCGCCGGTGAGCAGGCCGCCGCCGGCGAGCCCTCCGGCCCGCCGGTCGTCACCGTCAGCTGACCCGTGCTGCGAACGCCCAGCGCCCGCGTCCTCGACGAGAGCGACGAGCCGGCCGTCACCGAGCTGCTGGCCACCGATCCCGTGGCCACCTGCTGGCTGGCGGGACGGGTCGAGGCGGCGGGCACCGCGCCGATGGCCGTCGGCGCGCCGCTGTGGGGGTTCGGTGCCGGGCGCTCGCTGGAAGCGGTCTGCCTGGCCGGTGCCAACCTCATCCCCTTCGCCCTCCCCGGCGCGGAGCAGCGGTCGGCGGAGGCCTTCGCCGACCGCGCGCGGCGGGCCGGCCGGCGGTGCAGCACCATCGTCGGCCCGGCCGGCTCGGTGGAACCGCTGTGGGAGCTGCTCGCGCCGTACTGGGGCCCGGCGCGGGACCACCGGCCCCGTCAGCCGCTGCTGGCCATCGACGGTCCGCCGGCCGTGCCCCCCGAGCCGCGCGTGCGCCCGGTCTGCCCCGAGGAGATCGACACGCTGCTGCCCGCCTCGATCGCCATGTTCACCGAGGAGGTCGGGGTGAGCCCGCTGCGCTCCGACGGCGGCTCCGGCTACCGGGCCCGGGTCGCCGACCTGGTGCGGAGCGGCCGGTCGCTGGCCTGGATCGAGCACGACGCGGTGGTGTTCAAGGCCGAGATCGGCGCGGTCTCGCGGGCGGCCTGCCAGGTCCAGGGCGTCTGGGTGGCCCCGGCGTACCGGGGGCGCGGCATCGGGACCGCGGGCACGGCGGCCGTCGTCGAGTACGCGCGGGCGACCATCGCGCCGGTGGTCAGCCTCTACGTCAACGACTACAACGCCCGGGCGCGCGCGGCCTACGCCCGCGTCGGTTTCCGCGAGGTCGGGACGTACTCCAGCGTGCTGTTCTGATGGCCCCGTCCGGAGGCTCGCGGCGAGCGGAGCGAGCCGTGAGAGGGACGGGTTCCTTCTTCTGACACTGTTGACCTGTGCGGACACGACCGGCCCCCACCCTGCTGATCTCCCTCCTGCTCGCCGTCCCCGTCCTCGCCGGCTGCTCCGGCAGCAGCGAGGACGACGTGCGCTCCGCCGCGCAGGCCTTCCTGGACGACTGGGCGGGGGGTGACCTCGCCGCCGCGGCCGCCGCGACCACCGAGCCGGACGCCGCCACCGCGCTCCTCGAGCAGACGGCCGGCGACCTGCCCGACGCCGCGCTCACCGCCGAGCTCGGGGAGGTCGCGGTCGAGGACGGCGCCGCCACCGTCGACTGGACGGCCACCTGGGACCTCGTGGCCGCCCCCGACTGGAGCTACGACGCGGTGCTGCGGCTGGAGGAGGGGGACGACGCCTGGCAGGTCGTCGCCGAGCCCGCCGTGGTGCACCCGGAGCTGGGGGAGGGGCAGCACCTCGAGCTCACCCGCAGCCTCCCGGAGCGCGCGACGATCACCGGTGCCGACGGCGCCCCGCTGTTCACGCCCACCGAGGTGGTCAACGTCGGGGTGGCCAAGGGGCAGGAGACCGACCTGCCGGCCCTGGCCGCCGCGCTGTCCGGGGCCACCGGGGTCTCCGCCGAGCAGATCGTGGCGGACGTCCAGGCGGCACCCGACGGCCAGTTCGTCCCGGTCATCTCGCTGCGCCGACCGCAGTTCGAGGAGATCCGGGCCCAGGTGTTCGACCTTCCGGGGGCGGTCTTCCCGACCGAGACGCGCCTGCTGGCGCCCTCGCCGCGGTTCGCCGAGGCCCTGCTGGGCCGGGTCGGCGCCGCCACCGCCGAGGTGATCGAGGAGTCGCAGGAGGACGGCGCACCCCGGTACGCCGCCGGTGACCAGCTGGGGCTCTCCGGGCTGCAGCGGGCCTTCCAGGAGCAGCTGACCGGGACGCCCGGATTCACCGTGTCGGTCGTCAGCACCGACGAGACCACCGGCGACGCCGGACGGGAGATCGCCGCCGTGGAGCCGGTGCCGGGGCAGCCGCTGCAGACGCCCCTGGTGCCCGCGGTCCAGACGGCGGCCGACGCGGCGGTCGCCGGGGAGACGCGCCCCACGCACCTGGTCGTCGTCCGTCCGGGCACCGGCGAGATCCTGGCGGTCTCCTCGAACGAGGGCGCGAACCCGGGCAACGCGCTGCGCGGTCAGTTCCCGCCGGGATCGAGCATGAAGGCGATCACCGCCACGGCGCTCCTGTCGACCGGCGCGCTCGCCCCCGACACGGCGGTGCCGTGCCCGGGGACCACGGTCGTCGACGGCCGCGAGTTCGAGAACCAGGACCAGTTCGACCTCGGCACCGTCCCGTTCACCGAGGCCTTCGCGCAGTCCTGCAACACCACCTTCATCCAACAGGGGCTCGAGCTGCCCGACGGCGCGCTCGCCGAGGCGGCCGCCGCCTACGGGGTGGGCACCGCCTGGGAACTGCCGATCGGCATCTTCAGCGGCACGGTGCCGGCCGACAGCACGGGCACCACCAAGGCCGCCAACGCCATCGGTCAGGGGCAGGTGCTGATGAGCCCGGCGCAGATGGCGCTGGTGGCGGCCGGCATCGCCAGCGGGACGCCGGCCGCGCCGGTCGAGGTGATGGGCGCCGAGCCCGCGGGCAGCGCACCGGCGGGTCCTCCGGCGGCGGTGCTCGACGCCCTGCGGCCGCTCATGCGCCAGGTCGTGCTGACCGGGACGGCGACCGCGCTCGGCGACCGCGGCGAGGTCTTCGGCAAGACCGGCACCGCCGAGTTCGGGACCAGCACGCCGCCGGACTCCCACGGCTGGTTCGTCGGCTACCGGCTGGGCGGGGCCCAGGGGGACCTGGCGTTCGCCGTCCTGGTCGAGGGCGGCCAGTCCAGCAGTGCCGCGGTCGCCGTCACCGACGCCTTCCTGGGCGCGGTGGGCTGAGCCTGCGGCGCGGCCCGCTCAGAGAACCCATGGCCTTCGGTCGCCTCGAACGGTGGAAGTCGCCGACTCCTTCACAGCCCGGGCAGCGCCCGGGTCGTCGGGTTCTGCGCCGCGGCGGCCCGCCAGCCGACGGCCCGCACCTCGGCGGCGCCGAGCACCTCCACGGCCAGCGCGCGGCTGTCCCGCTCGTCGGCCTGGTCGAGCACCCGCACCCAGGCCGCCGAGACGCCGTCCTCCAGGACGGCGGCCAGCGCGGCGGCGTCGACCGGCGAGAGCACGGGGAAGGGCAGCGCGTAACCCCCCTCGGGGGGCACGGGCTCGGTGCCGCGGTCGGTGAGCAGCGTCGTGACCCGGTCGCGCACGTCGCGGTGCGCCTCCTCCGCCGCGGCGACGGCCTGGTCGCCGGCCCCGAGGGCGGCGCCCACGACGCCGTAGCCCCAGATCGCCGCGTGCTCGGCGGCGAGCGCCTCGTTGAGGGCGGCGGCGTCGGTGCTGCCGCCGGTGGTGTCGTCAGCCATGGGCGGGCTCCCTCATGCCAGTCGGGCCTCGTGGCCGCGCAGGCCGGCGGCGATGGAGCCCAGCAGCGCCGCCCGCGCGCCGGACTGGTCCAGGCACGCGGCCGCGTGGGAGGTGGCGGCGACGGCGACCTGCGCGCGCAGCCAGTCCCGCGCCGAGCCCGCCGGGGGAGACCCCATCGGCTCGCCGGCGGGGTGGTCCCCCGGGGCGGCGGCGCGCAGCCGCTCCAGCTGCTCCGCGGCCTGCGTCGCGAGGTCGGCGACCGCTGTGGCGAGCGCGGGGTCGGCCCCGAAGGCCATGTCGTAGGCGGCGACCAGCGTCTCCTGCACGGTGACCTGTGCGGCGAGCTCGTCGGCCTGCTCGCTGGTCAGGCTGTCCCGCTCGTCGGCCGACGAGGAGGAGGTGCACCCGGCCACGGCGACGGCGAACCCTGCGGCGGAGGCCGCGAGCAGGGTCCGGCGGGTGAACGCCCGCGGGCCGGGGGGAGCGGTGGGAGCCATCGCCCCCATCCTCGCAGCCGGAGGCGCCGGAGGCCGTGCGTGCCGGCGACTCGTTCCTCCGCGTCGCCGTTCCGGTCCCCCCGGGTCTCCCGTCCGCCCCACCCGCCCCACCGGGCGGGGCGGGGGTCGCGCGGGCGGGAGGACCGGTGCGGCGATCCGGTCCGGGTCACCGGGCGGTAGCCTGAACACTTCTCCTCGACACCGGGTCCGGCCTGCGGCGCAGGTCCACGGCGCCGGTCGACGGGGGTGCGCACGGCATCGTGCGGTCGACCGAGCCTGAGGAGGCAAGCGTGTCCGCCTCTCGCGGAACCCAGCGGAGCGACCCCGCCACCGAGCGGCTCACCGGCTGGATCCAGCCGGTCGTCACCGATGCCGGGTACGACCTCGAGGATCTCGTGGTCACGCCGGCGGGCCGGCGCAGCGTCGTCCGCGTGGTGGTGGACCGCGAGCAGGGCATCACCCTGGACGACATCGCCGAGGTCAGCCGGGCGGTGTCGGAGGTGCTGGACAGCAACGACGACGGCATGGGGCGGACGCCCTACGTGCTCGAGGTGACGAGCCCCGGCGTCGACCGGCCCCTGACCGACCCGCGGCACTGGCGCCGCAACACCGGCCGCCTGGTCCAGGTCGCCGCCGGCCCGAGCGGGTCCACCGAGCAGCTGACCGGCCGGATCACCGCGGTCGACGACGCCGGGGTGACCCTGGCCGTCGAGGCGAAGGGCAAGCCCGGCGCCAAGAAGCGCCCGCCGCAGCCCCGCCTGGTGCCCTGGGCCGAGCTGGGTGCCGGACGGGTGCAGGTGGAGTTCGGCCGGCCGGACGCCGCCGACGACGGCCACGACGCGGACGTCGACGCGGACATCGACGAGGACATCGCGCAGGACGACGCCGTGGAACTCGAGGATCTGGACGAGGCCGAGCCCGCGGACGACGACGGAGGAGAGAAGTGAACATCGACGTCACCGCGCTCAAGGCGGTGGAGCGCGAGAAGGGCATCCCGGTCGACACGGTGATCGAGGCGCTCGAGACGGCCTTGGTGACCGCCTACCGGCACGCCGACGGCGCCGCCAAGCACGTGCGGGTGCACGTCGACCGCAAGAGCGGCGAGGTCGCCGTGCTCGCCCAGGAGATCGGGCCCGGCGGCGAGGTCGTGCGCGAATGGGACGACACCCCCACCGACTTCGGCCGGATCGCGGCCAGCACGGCCAAGCAGGTGATCGTCCAGCGGCTGCGCGACGCCGAGCACGAGCAGACCTTCGGCGAGTACGCCGGCAAGGAAGGCGACATCGTCAGCGGGATCGTGCAGGCCGACCAGCGGCGCAACGCCAGCGGCCTGGTCATGATCGACATCGGCAAGGTCGAGGCCGTGCTGCCCTCGGCCGAGCAGGTGCCGGGGGAGAGCTACACCCACGGCAGCCGGATCAAGGCCTACGTCGTCGCCGTCTCCCGCACCTTCCGCGGTCCGCAGGTCAGCGTGTCGCGCACGCACCCCAACCTGGTGCGCAAGCTGTTCGCCCTCGAGGTGCCCGAGATCGCCGACGGCAGCGTCGAGATCGTCGCCGTCGCCCGGGAGGCGGGGCACCGCTCGAAGATCGCCGTCCGGACCCGGGTCCCGGGCCTGAACGCGAAGGGCGCGTGCATCGGGCCCATGGGCCAGCGCGTGCGCAACGTCATGAGCGAGCTGCACGGCGAGAAGATCGACATCGTCGACTGGTCCGAGGACCCGGCCGACTTCGTCGCCTCGGCGCTCAGCCCGGCCCGGGTGAGCAGCGCCCGCCTCGTCGACGCCCAGGCCAAGGCGGTGCGGGTCGTCGTGCCGGACTACCAGCTGTCGCTGGCCATCGGCAAGGAAGGGCAGAACGCCCGCCTGGCCGCCCGCCTGACCGGCTGCCGGATCGACATCCGCAGCGACGCGCAGACCGACGACGCGGACGCAACCCCCTCGCCGGGGGTGGGGCGTCCGCCGCTGCGCCAGGCGACCCCGGCCCACCCGGGCGGGGGACGTGACGGCGCCCCGGGTGCCCGATCGCAGGCTCCGTCGGCTGGTCAGCGGTCCGCGCCACGACGGGCGGAACATCGCGGACCGGCCACGCGCTAGAGTTGCAGATGGCCGAAACGTCGAATCCGGTCCGCACCTGCGTGGGGTGCCGGAAGCGCGCGACGGTCGACGATCTGCTACGCGTCGTCGTGGTGGCCGGGGCCCTGGTCCCCGATCCACGACGGGTGCTCCCCGGTCGTGGTGCCTCGTTGCACCCGACGGAGGAGTGCCTGCGCGCGGCGGAGAGGCGCCGGGCCTTCTCGCGGGCGCTGCGATGCAGCACCCCGCTGGAGGCCGGTCCGCTCCGGGACCACGTTCTCGACACCTCGTCCCGAGGTGCCGCGGACGCCGACCGGATCGGGCGACAGCAGTTCCCAGTCGGGCCGGCACCAGGCCGGTCCGCACGTCGACAGGACACCGTCGGATGACTCAGCCGTGAAGTTCTCACGATGACCATGCGCCACTAACGACGAGGTCGAGCGGGCAAGCCGCCGGCCTCACAAAGAGGAGACCCGTGCCAGGCAAAGCCCGCGTACACGAACTCGCCAAGGAGTTCGGTGTCGACAGCAAGACCGTGCTCGCCACGCTCAAGGAGCAGGGCGAGTTCGTGAAGTCCGCGTCCTCCACCGTCGAGGCCCCCGTGGCCCGGCGGCTCCGTGAGGCCCTCGGCGCCGCCACCGGTGGCAACGGCGGGGCGGCCCCGGCAGCCCCCGCCCGCCCCGGTGCACCCGCCGCCAGGCCGGCCGCCCCCGCGGCTCCGGCTGCCCCGCAGGCTCCCGCGGCCCAG
>NZ_POQT01000028.1 GCF_002938435.1 Blastococcus saxobsidens | reverse complement strand
CCGCCGCGGTGGTGTCACCCTGGATCGCCAGCACCCGGCGGGCGATGTCCTCGGTCGCCTTCGCCGTCTCCTGCGCCAGCTCCTTGACCTCGTTGGCCACGACCGCGAAGCCCTTGCCCGCCTCACCGGCACGAGCCGCCTCGATGGTGGCGTTCAACGCCAGCAGGTTCGTCTGCTCCGCGATCGAGGTGATGACCTTGACGACGTTGCCGATCTCGGCGGAGGAGTCACCCAGCTTGGCGACCGTGGCGGTCGTGGTCTCCGCGGCCGTCACCGCACGGGCGGCCACCTCGGAGGCCTCCGCGGCGTTGCTGGCGATCTCCCGGATCGAGGCACCCATCTGCTCCGCGCCCGCCGCGACCGTCTGCACGCTGCGCGACACCTCGTCCGCCGCACCGGCGACCACGCCGGACTGGGCGGAGGTCTCCTCGGCCGACGCCGCGATCTGACCGGAGGAGGCGGAGAGCTCCTCGGAGCTGGCGGCGACGGCGGTGGCCGAGTCGGCCACCGCGGCGAGGACCGCCCGCAGGTTCGCCTGGGCGGCGTCCAGGGAGGCGGCCATCTGGCCCACCTCGTCGCGGGAGGTGACGCCGGTGGCGACGGTCAGGTCACCCTTGGCCAGGGCGTCGAGGGAGTCCTTGACCTTGGCGACCGGCCGGGTGACCGAGCGCATCGTCACCACGCTGAGCGCGAGGACGACCAGGATGGCGACGGCGGCAACGGCGATGCTCTGCGTCTCGGCACTGTCGATGGCCTGGTCGAGGCGGACCTGGGCGGCGTCGCTCTCGGCGGCGAGCGCGTCCTTGGCGGTGCCCACCGCGCCGTCGGTCAGGTCGTTGGCGGCCTGGATCTCCTCCCAGCGGACACGGGCTGCGTTCTGGTCGGCGACGGCTGCGTTGACGAACACCGTGATGGCGTCGGTGTAGGCGCCGTAGGCGTCGGCCAGGCCGGCCACGGCCTCGGCGGCGTCGCCCTCGAGTTCGATGGTGGCCAGCTCGGCGAGCAGGGCCTCCGGGGTGGCGATGTCGTCGGCCAGCTCGGAGAGCTGCTCGGCGGGGTCGGGCCGGGTTATGGCCTTGAAACCGTCGACCTTGAGCTCGCTGGCGCGGGTGTCGAGCTGCAGCACCAGCTCCTGCGCATGGTTCAGCTCGGCGAGCTGGGTGTTGGCCTCGCGCACCGACGAGGTGCCGACCAGCACTGCGGCCACCAGGCCGGCGAAGGCCAGCACGACGACGCCGACGAGGATGCCGAACTTGGCCGCCAGGGGGCGGTCGGCAAACCAGCCCGCACCCCGCGGGTTGCCGGGAGAAGGGACACGAGTGTTCACGAAAGACCGCCTGACAGGGGAAGCATCGACAATCGCCGGTCGCGGCGACGCGCTCATTCTTGTCAGTCCACACAAGTTCGCGCCGACTATTTCGGTGGCACCGACGAATTGTGATCGCGCCCCCGGGTCACCGTTCTCCACCCGACCATGTGTCGACATTTCTCGGGCTGCGCGCGCTACAGGGAGAATCAACTCCCGTCGGCCAATGCGCAGGTGAGCGACGGATGAGACGCCACCGGCCGCGTGGACCAGCGCCGGACGACCCCGGCGACGCAATCGGCGCCGTCGATGACCCGCCGGCGCAGACCGACACGTCCGGCTCAGGCGAGCAGCGAGCCCAGCCGCTGCAGGACGGCCAGCGCCCCGGCGAAGTCGTCGACCCGGTGGTTGGCAGCGGTGTCGCCGTCGCCGACCTTGACGGTGACGTCGTCCGGCCCCAGCGCGCGGAAGGCGTCCTCGTCGGTGACGTCGTCCCCGAGGTAGATCGCGGCGGCCGCCCCGACCTCGGCGATCAGCCGCTGCAGGGCGGAGCCCTTGTCCGCGTCGGTCACCGCGATCTCGAGCACGTCCTTGCCCGGCTTCAACGTCAGTGACGAATCGGCCAGCTCCCGCCCACGTGCGAGCAGCGCGGCGGCCGCATCGCGATCGGCGACCTGCCGGACGTGCACGGCGACGCTCGCCGGCTTCACCTCCAGCCGGGCGCCCGGGGTGCCGGCGACCCCGGGCCGCAGCAGATCGGCCAGCTCGTCCCGGCGGCCGGCGAGCTCGCCGGGTAGCGGTCCGTCGTACTCGGCCCCGTGACTGCCCACCCAGCGGAACGGCCCGGTCAGACCGCTCGTGCGCTGCAGGTCCTCGACGCCGCGACCGCTCACCAGCGCCACGGTCACGCCGTCGACGGCGCCGAGCCGGGCCAGCGCCTCGGCCACCCCTGGCTCCGGCACCGCGGCGGCGGGGTCGTCACGCAGCCGGGCCAGGACGCCGTCGTAGTCGCTGGCCACCACCAGCGGGCGCCGGCCGGCCAGCGCGGCCAGCGCGTCGTCCAGCCCGGAGGGCAAAGGAGCGGAGGTCATGCCTGCCTGCGCAGCGCGTCGAAGAACGAGTTGGCCCAGTGCTCCAGGTCGTTCCTGAACAGGTGGCGTCGCATGGCGCGCATGCGCTTCGTGGTCTCCGCCGGTTCCGCGCGGAGTGCGCGGACCAGCTGGTTCTTGACCCCGGCGATGTCGTGCGGGTTCACCAGGTAGGCCTGCTTGAGCTCGGCGGCGGCGCCGGCGAACTCGGAGAGGACCAGCGCCCCGCCCCCGTCCCCGCGCGCGGCGACGTACTCCTTGGCGACCAGGTTCATGCCGTCCCGGTACGGGGTGACCAGCATGACGTCGGCCGCCCGGTACAGCGCGGCCAGCTCCTCGCGCGGCATCGACTGGTTGAAGTAGTGGACGGCCGGCCCGGCGATCGAGCCGAACACGCCGTTGATGTGCCCGACCTGCTGCTCGATCGTCTCCCGCATGTGCACGTAGTGCTCGACCCGCTCGCGGCTGGGCGTGGCCACCTGGACCAGCACCGTGTCGGGCGCCTCCAGGACGCCGTCCTCCAGCAGCTCCTGGAACGCCTCCAGGCGCACGCCGATGCCCTTGGTGTAGTCCAGCCGGTCGACCCCGAGGATCATCTTGCTCGGGTTGCCGAGCTCCTCGCGGATCTCCTTGGCCCGGGCGATGACCTCGGAGGAGGAGGCCAGTTCGTCGAAGGCGGCGGCGTCGATGGAGATGGGGAACGCCTTGGCGACGACGGTGCGCCCGTCGTACTCGATCTGGTCGCGCCGGCAGGTCAGGTCGTGCAGCCGGCGGGCGAGCTGCACGAAGTTGGCGGCCGCCGACGGGCGCTGGAAGCCGACCAGGTCCGCGCCCAGCAGCCCCTCGACCACGGCCGACCGCCAGGGCAGCTGGGTGAACAGCTCGTACGGCGGGAAGGGGATGTGCAGGAAGAACCCGATCGTGAGGTCGGGCCGGCTCTGGCGCAGCATGGCGGGCACGAGCTGCAGCTGGTAGTCGTGCACCCAGACGATGGCGTTCTCGGCGGCGACGGCCGCGGCGCGCTCGGCGAACCGCTTGTTGACCTGCACGTACGTGTCCCACCAGGCACGGTGGTACTCCGGCTTCTCCACGACGTCGTGGTAGAGCGGCCAGAGCGAGGCGTTGGACATGCCCTCGTAGTAGCGGTCGACCTCGCCCTCGGAGAGCGGGACGGGGATCAGCTGCATGCCGCCGGACTCGAACGGCTCCGGCGCCTCACCGGCCGAGCCGGACCAGCCGACCCACGCGCCGCCGCGCCCGGCGACGAACGGCTCCAGTGCCGTCACCAGCCCACCCGGGCTGCGCTGCCACCGGGTGCTGCCGTCGGGCTCGGTCACCTGGTCGACGGGGAGCCGGTTGGCCACCACGACGACAGGGCTGTCCGCCTTGACCTGGTCCTCGGTGTTCTCGGTCATACCGCCCCGACCCTAGCGACGGCAGCGCGACTCCGCCCCGCGGGTGTGCCGCTCAGAGCGCTCGGGCGCCGGCGAACGCCACGGCGGCGGCACCCAGGCCGAGGACCAGGGTGGCCAGGACGTAGGCCAGCGACCGGCCGAGCGAGCGCTCGGCGCGCAGCCGGACGACGTCGGCGCCGAGCGTGGAGAACGTCGTCAGGGTGCCGCAGAAGCCGGTGCCCACCAGCGCCAGGACGGCGGGTGGGACGCCGGTCAGCCCCAGGAGCAGCCCCAGCAGGGCGCTGCCTGCGACGTTGACGACCAGCGTCCCCCGCGCCGGATCGCGCCCGCCCCGGGCGGCGAGACGGGTGGCCAGCAGCCGCAGCGGTGCACCCACCGCGGCGCCCAGCACCACGAGGAGGGGAGTCACGGGACCGGCCGCCGGACCACCGAGGCCCCGAGCGCGACGGCCGCCACGCTCCCGATGACCGAGGCCAGCACATAGGCCGCCGCCAGGACGGCCACCCCGTCCTTTACCAGGCCCACCACCTCGACGGCGAAGGCCGAGTAGGTCGTCCACCCACCGAGCACCCCTACCCCGAGGAACGGCCGCGCCCACGGTGGCTCGGGGGAGCGGTGGGCCAGCCACGCCAGCAGCATGCCCATCACGAGGCAGCCGGTGAGGTTGACCAGGAAGGTGGCCCAGGGCCAGCCGGCGGGGGAGGAGGGCAGCGCCCCGGCCAGTGACCACCGGCCGAGCGCACCGAGGGCACCGCCCAGGGCCGCGAGCAGGTAGGCCATCTGCGACCTGGCCCTCCCTCCGGTCCCGGCGTCGGGCAGAGTGCCCACGGGAGGGTCGCACGCCGTCGGCCCGGGGCCGGGGAGGACGCCGTGGGACCGCTGGAAGGTGTGCGGGTCGTCGAGTTCGCCGGACTGGGGCCCGGCCCGTTCTGCGGCATGCTGCTGGCCGACCTGGGCGCCGACGTCGTCCGCATCGACCGCCGCAGCACCCGCGGCGGGCTGCTCGGCTCGCTCGGCGCGACGTCCACGCTGGACCGGGGCAAGCGCTCGATCGCCCTGGACCTCAAGGACCCGGCCGACCTGGACGTCGTCCGCGCGTTGGCGGCACGGGCCGACGTCCTCCTGGAGGGGTTCCGCCCCGGCGTCATGGAGCGTCTGGGGCTGGGCCCGGCGGACCTGATGGCCGACCACCCCGCGCTGGTCTACGGCCGGATGACCGGCTGGGGCCAGACCGGCCCGCTGGCGCACACCGCCGGGCACGACATCGGCTACATCGCGCTGACCGGGGCGCTCGGCGCTTCCGGCCGGGCCGACGAGCGACCGGCCCCGCCGCTGAACCTGCTCGGCGACTTCGGCGGCGGGGGAGTGTTCCTGGCCCTCGGCGCCCTGGCGGCCCTCATCCGGGCGCGGTCGACGGGGGAGGGGCAGGTGGTGGACGCGGCGATCGTCGACGGCACCGCCGTCCTCACCACGATGATCCACGGGATGCTGGACGCCGGCGTCTGGACCGACCGGCGCGGGCGGAACCTGCTGGACACCGGGGCGCCGTTCTACGACGTCTACCGCTGCGCCGACGGGCAGTTCCTCGCCGTCGGGGCGCTGGAGGAGCAGTTCTACGCGGCGCTGCTCGACGGCCTCGGCCTGGCCGGCGACGAGTCGCTGCCCGACCGCTCCGATCCCCGGCAGTGGCAGGCGCTGCGCGAGCGGTTCACGCAAGCCTTCGCGTCGCGGACCCGTGCGGAGTGGTGGCAGGTGTTCGAGGGCACCGACGCCTGCGTGGCGCCGGTGTGGTCGCTGCTGGAGGCGACGGAGGACCGGCACAACGCCGAGCGCGGCGTCTTCGTCGAGGTGGACGGCGTCCGGCAGCCCGCCGTCGCGCCCCGGTTCTCGGTCACGCCGGGCGCGGTCGGGTCCGTGCCGCGGCCGGGCCAGCACGACGCCGAGATCCGCGCCGAGCTCGGCCTCTGAGCCCGGGCATGGGAAGCGATACACCCGTTTTCGAGCGCAGAACGGGTGTATCGCTTCCCATGCCTAGGGTGGCCGGAGGCGTCAGCGGCGGCGGGTCTCGGGGAAGAGCAGGTCGACGAAGCGCCCGGCTGTCGGCCGGGGCTCGTGGTTGGCCAGGCCCGGTCGCTCGTTGGCCTCGATGAACACGTACTCGGGGCCGTCGACGGCGGGGACCAGGAAGTCGATGCCGGTCACCGGGATGCCCAGCGCCTCCGCGGCACGGACGGCCGCCTCGGCGATGTTCGGGTGCAACTGGTCGGTGACGTCCTCGATCGTGCCGCCGGTGTGCAGGTTGGCCGTGCGCCGGACGGGCACGCGCTCGCCGCGCGGCGGCACGTCGTCCATGGCGTAGCCGGACTCGGCCACCACCTCGGCGGTGGCGTCGTCCAGCGGGATGCGCGACTCCCCACCGGTGGCCCGCTCCCGCCGCCGGCTGGTGGAGCGCACCAGGTCGGCGACGACGTGCCGGCCGTCACCGACGATCTCCGCCGGGCGGCGGACGGCGGCGGCGACCACCTCGCGGTCGATCACGACCACCCGCAGGTCCTGGCCGTCCACCCGCTCCTCGACCAGCACGTCGGGGCAGAACTGCAGCGCCAGCGCGACCGCCCGCTCCAGCGCCGCCTCGTCCTTCACCCCGACGGTGATGCCGCGGCCCTGCTCGCCGCGGGCAGGCTTGACCACGACGTCGCCGACGGCGTCCAGCAGCGTCCTGGCCTCGTCGAGGTCGCCCTCGCAGGCCAGCGCCCCCTGGGCCACGCGCACCCCGGCCCGCCGCATGATCCGGCGGGTCACCCGCTTGTCGTCGCAGCGGCTCAGCGCGACCGCCGTGGTGAACTCCGACAGCGACTCGCGGGTGAGCACCGACCGTCCGCCCAGCGTCAGCCGCATCTCACCCCAGTCCGCGTCGGTGACCTCCACGCGGATGCCCCGGCGGAGCGCCTCCTCGGCGATGATCAGGGCGTACGGGTTCAGCTTCTCCAGGCCCGGTGGCCGCGCCGCGAACAGCGGCGTGTTGATCGGGTTCTTGCGCTTCACGCACACGGCGGCGACCCGGGTGAAGCCCAGCTTGCGGTACAGCTTGATCGCCGGGGTGTTGTCGTGCATGACCGACAGGTCGAGGTAGGCCCGGGAGCGCGCCGCGTACCGCTCCGCAAGCACGCGGACCAGCGCCTCCCCGGTGCCGGGCGGGGCGTCCTGCTTGTCGGCCACGAGGCACCACAGGCTGGTCCCGGCCTCCGGGTCGCCGAAGGCGAGCGCGTGGTCGACACCGGTCACGGTGCCGACGATCTTGTGCGTCCGGGTGTCCTCGGCCACCAGGTAGGTGAAGGTGCGGGTGCGGTGGTTGGCCCACATCGTCCCCGGGTCGGCCGGCACCATGCCGTTGCGCGCGTAGAGGTCGTTGATGACCTCCATCTCCGCCTGCGAGGTCACCGTGCGCACGAAGATGTCGCGGATGACGTCGGGCCGCGGGCGGTAGCGGTGCAGGTCCAGCCGGTAGGTCAGCGACGGGTCGATGAAGAGCTCGTCGGGCGCCATCCCGACCAGGACCTGGGGGTCGCGGGGGTAGACGCAGATGTCGCGTCGTCCGGACTCCTCGGCGCGCAGCACGTCGACGATGCCGCGCAGGTCGCGGAAGGTCTGGCCGAACGCGAGCTTGCCCCAGCCGAGGTCGAGGACGACGTCCTGCGCCATCCCCTCGATCTCGTGCGCCGTGGGCTCGTGCCAGGAACGGCTGGTCAGCTCGGGGGTGGAGGCCACCGCCGTACGACGGCGGTGACCGGCCAGCCGGGGCCCCATGGTCATCTCCTCAGACACCGTGGTTCTGCAGCCACAGCTCCAGCAGGCCGAGCTGCCAGAGCTTGTTGCCACGCAACGGCGTGAGCTCACCGTTCGGATCCGCGAGCAGTTCCCGCACGTACTCGGGGCGGAACATGCCCCGTTCCCGCGCCGCGTCGCTGGAGAGCGCGTCGCGGACCAGGCCGAGCACCTTGCCCTCGAGATGGGTGATCGCCGGGACCGGGAAGTAGCCCTTGGGCCGGTCGATGACCTCCGGCGGGATGATCCGCCGCCCGATGGCCTTGAGGATGCCCTTGCCGCCGTCGGCGAGCTTGAGCTCGGGCGGGCACAGCGCCGCCAGCTCCACGAGGTCGTGGTCCAGGAAGGGGACGCGGGCCTCCAGGCCCCACGCCATGGACATGTTGTCCACCCGCTTGACCGGGTCGTCGACCAGCATGACCTCGGAGTCCAGGCGCAGCGCCGCGTCGACGGCGGTCTCCGCTCCGGGGGCCTCCATGTGCGCCCGGACGAAGGCGAGGCTCGGGTCCTCGGGCAGCGCGTACCGGTCGGACACCACCCGGGCCATCCGCGCGTGGTCGCGGTCGAAGAACGACCGTGCGTAGGTGCGCACCGCCTCGTCGCGGCCGACTCCGGCCAGCGGCGGGTACCAGTGGTAGCCGGCGAAGACCTCGTCGGCGCCCTGCCCGGACTGGACCACCTTGATGGTCTGCGAGACCCGTTCGCTGAGCAGGTCGAAGGCCACGACGTCGTGGCTGACCATCGGCTCCGCCATCGCGTCGACGGCGTGCCCCAGCGAGCCGACCAGCTCGTCGGAGCCGACCCGGATGCGGTGGTGGTCGGTGCCGAAGTGCTCGGCGATGACGTCGGAGTAGGCGAACTCGTCGCCCTCGCGGCCGCCGACGGACTCGAAACCGATCGAGTAGGTGGCCAGGCCGGTCTGCCCCTCCTGGGCCAGCAGGCCGACGATGAGGCTGGAGTCCAGCCCACCGGAGAGCAGCACGCCCACGGGGGTGTCCGCGACCAGGCGGCGGCGGACCGCCACCCGCAGCGCTTCCTCGACGGCGTCCTCCCAGTCGCGGGCGGTCCAGCCCGCGTGCTCCGCGCGCCGTTCGTAGGTGGCGTTCCAGTAGCGGTGCTCGCGGCTCGTGCCGTCGGCCTCGATGATCCGCAGCGTGGCCGGCGGCAGCTTGCGGACCCCGTTGAGGATGGTCCGGGGTGCCGGGACGACGGCGTGCCAGGTCAGGTAGTGGTGCAGCGCGACCGGGTCGATGGCGGTGTCGACGTCCCCCGCGCGCAGCAGGGCCGGCAGCGTCGAGGCGAACCGCAGCCGCTTGCCGGGGATCTCGGAGAGGTAGAGCGGCTTGATGCCCAGCCGGTCGCGGGCCATGACCACCCGGCCGGTGTCCCGCTCGGCGATGACGAAGGCGAACATGCCGTGCAGGTGGTCGACGACGGCGGTGCCCCAGTGGTGGTAGCCCTTGAGGATCACCTCGGTGTCGCTGTGCGAGAAGAACCGGTAGCCGTGGCCCTCTAGCTCGGCCCGCAGCTCCTGGTAGTCGTAGATGCAGCCGTTGAAGACCGCCGTCAGCCCGAGCTCGTTGTCGACCATCGGCTGGGAGCCGCAGGTGGAGAGGTCGATCACCGAGAGCCGGCGGTGCCCGAAGGCCACCCGGCCGTTGCTCCAGGTGCCCTGACCGTCCGGGCCACGGGGGACCAGAGCCTGCACCATGCGGTCCACCGCCGTGGTGTCGGCCAGACTGCCGTCGAACGTGATCTCGCCGCACAGGCCGCACATACGTCTTGATCTAACCTGGGCGAGGCGGTCCACGCGCGCCGAGACCATGATCACCCGGGCGGGCGTGGCCCACCTCACTCGACGTTCCACGTGGAACGCGACGAGGGCGGACCCCCACCGGGATCCGCCCTCGTCGTCGACCGCTCAGCCCCGCGGCTTGGGCTTCGCGGGCTTCCTGCTCTTCGTCACCTGGGTGTCGGCCGTGCCGGTCAGTGCCTGCGCCGCCGCGACGACGTCCACGAGACCGGTGCCCTTGTCGAACGACGTCGGGTAGCCGTCCACGGTCCGGTAGGCCGCGCCGTCGGTGAACCGTTGGGTGGTGCTCTTCAGCGCCGCCTCGATCTCGGCCGGGGTCGCGGTCGGGTCGGCCTGGAACAGCTGCGCCACGATGCCGGCGATGTGCGGAGCGGCCATCGACGTCCCGCTGATCGTGTTGAAGGTGCCGACGTCGAGCAGGCCGGGACCGGAGCGGAAGTCCAGCCCGGTGGCGCAGATCGGCAGGTAGGGCCGGCAGGAGGAGGTGATGTTCTCCCCGGGCGCCGACAGGTCGGGCCAGGTCGACGGGTCCGCCGCGTCGCCCCGCGAGGAGTAGTCGCTGACCACGCCGTCCCGAGTGCCGGTGTCCTGGTCGTAGTAGGAGGCCACGGACAGGATGCCGCCGGTCGGGTCCTGGCCCGGCGGGTTGGTCACCGACGCGGAGCCGTCGCCCCCGTCGTTGCCGGCGGCCCAGACGGTCACGACGCCCTCGGCCGCGAGGGCGCGCTGCAGCTTCACGGTGGCCGAGTCCGGGTCGAACTCGCCACCACCGACCGGTCCGTACGAGTTGTTCGTGACCTTGATCGGCGGGCAGGTCGACGCCGGGGCACCCTCGCCGCACGGCGCCTCGTGGTTCTCCAGCACCCAGTTCAGCGCGGAGTCCGCGCCCACGATGAGCAGGACCGCGCCGGTCGAGATCGAGACCAGGCTGGCGCCGGGGGCAGCACCCTGCAGCCGGCCGCCGTCGGTCAGCGTCGTCGGCCGGCCGGCGACGATGCCGCTGACGTGCGTGCCGTGGCCGCCGACGGAGAGCGTGTCGGTGTCGACGACGCCGGGCACGGGGACGACGCAGTCGGGACCGGCGCTCGCCTCCACCAGGCACAGGCTCTTGAGGTTGGCGACGACGGCGCTGCTGCCGTCGGCGTTCGTGAAGTACGGGTGGTTCGGGTCGATGCCGGAGTCGATGACCGCCACCGAGACCCCGCTGCCGTCCAGCGCATCGCCGTTGGCGCCGGTCAGCGTGGCGGCCGCCTCGGCGCCGCGGGTGGCAGTGTTGGAGGTCTCCTGGGTGAACTCGATGGGGGTGTTGCCCTCGAGGTAGGTGACGCCCGGAGCGCTGCGGGCGGCCTGGATCTGGGCGGCGGTGCCGGAGGCCACCGAGACCCCGATCCGCTCGTATTCGGTGATCGCTCGCATGCCGGTCGAGGCGACCGCGGCGCGAGCCGCCGCGATGTCGGTGCCGTGGACCATGACCGTGGTGGGCGTGGCCGCCGCCAGACCGGCGAGCTGGTCGGCGAGGAAGTCCTGCACGGGGGCCAGGGGCGTGCTGCCCGGCGCGGCCTGGGCGGGAGCGGCGAGGAGGGCGCCGACGACGACCGCGCCGGACACCACCCCCAGCAGACGACGGGACGACCGGCTCATGGAGCGCTCCTTGCGGGGGGTCACGGCGATGTGTGCCATGCCTCAACGACGGAATGCCGGGAGGGTTACCGGCCGGTTGGGGCGACGTCCTCCCCCGCCGCAGCGCGTCCTCCCTCACCGCGCACCGTGGGGGAGGACGCGCTGGGATCAGGTCACCTGATCCCAGCCGGGCAGCCGGGCAGCCGGGCGGCCGGGCGGCCGGGATCGGCCCGAGCACCTCCGGACGCATGATCGCCCGGCCCGGGCGTCGGCCACCTCGCTGCGTCGCACATCGCGACTATGCGGCCGGCGTGGGTCGACGACCCCGCGCGGGGTCGTCCCGCGGGCGCGCGAAGATGGGGTCGTGCAGGTCCCCGCCCCCCACCGGCCGCGCCCGTGACGCTGCCCCTCGTCGTCGCCACGACCGTCGTCGCCGGCGTGCTCACCCTGCTCGGGCTCGCCTCGACGCTGGCCGGCCGTCGCATCGGGCTGCTGCACCTCTCCGGGGCCGGCCTGCTGGAGGCGCTGCTGGTGCTGCAGGCGGGGATCGCGGCGGTGGCCATGGCCGGCGGGACCACACCGGCGGACAGCCCCACGTTCCTCGGTTACCTGGTCGGCGTGCTGCTGGTCCCGGTCGCCGGTGTGCTGTGGGCGCGGGCCGAGCCCAGCCGCTGGGCGGGCACGGTGATCGCCGTGGCCGCGGCGACCGCCGGCGTCATGGTGTGGCGGCTGCTGCAGCTCTGGGAGGCGACCGGTGCCTGACCGTTCCGCCCTCGGCCCGGCCGCGGAGCCCGCCGGCGCCACCCCCGGTGGCCCGGTCCGCGTGCTGGTGCTGCTGTACGGGATCTTCGCCCTGGCCGCCGGGGCCCGGGCCACCGTCCAGCTGAGCACCCGGTTCGCCGAGGCGCCGACGGCCTACCTGCTGTCCGCCCTGGCCGCGGCGGTCTACGTGGTGGCCACGGTGGGGCTGGTGCGCGGCGGACGCGGCGGCCGGTGGACGGCGCTGGTCGCCATCACCGTGGAGCTCGTCGGGGTCCTCGTGGTGGGCACCCTGTCGCTGGTCGATCCGGACGCCTTCCCCGACGAGACCGTGTGGTCGGGCTACGGCCGCGGCTACTTCTACGTGCCGCTCGTCCTGCCGGTCCTCGGGCTGCTGACGCTGCGCCGGCGCGGTACGGCGCGCTAGAAGTCGCCGCCCCCGAAGTCCCCGCCGCCGAAGTCCCCGCCGCCGAAGTCCCCGCCCCCGAAGTCCCCGCCCCCGAAGTCGCCGCCGCCGTAGTCCCCGGCGCCGTAGCCGCCGTCGTCCCCGCCGGCCCCGCCGGCGACGTCGCCCCCGTCGGCCCCGGTGCCGTCCTCGACGCCGGCCGCGTAGGCCTCCTCGTCCCCGCCGCCGAACAGCCCGCCGTCACCCAGCCCGGTGTCGAAGAGCGCGTCGGCCACCGCGGTGCCGACGACCAGGCCGCCGATGGTGCCCAGCATGCTGCCGCCGATCACGCCGCCGATGCCGGGACCGCCGAACCCGCCGCCGTACGCGGGGCCGGGCCGGCCGGGGCCACCGAACGTCCGCTCCATGAACCCGGGCTGGCGCAGCTCCGCGCGGGTGGCGGCCCGGGCGAGCGCGCGCGGGTCGTCGCTGGTCGGGCGCTCCCCGGCCGGGACGGCCTCGCCCAGCCGGCCGAGGACCTGCCGGCGTTGCTCCGGGGTGAGCTGGGCGAACGCCTCGGCGTGCGCCTGCTCGATCTGGTCCGGCGGTGCGGTGCGCAGCAGGTAGCGGTAGCGCTCGATCGCCTGGTCGTCGGCCGAGCGGCCCTGCCTGGGGCGGGTGGGCCCCTCGTCGTGGCCGTACGCCGGGGCGGGGCCCGGGTCGTACCCGTAGCCGTCGTAGCGGCGGTCGTCGTACCCGCGCGGCCTGCGGCCGAAGAGCCGGTCGAGCAGTCCCATCGTTCCCTCCTCGCGTCCGGGCGCGCGGAGGCGCCCGGTCGGTGCGTGCCCCGTCCGGGGCGCCGGGAACCGCCCGGATCACCGCTCGCCGGTGCGCAGCAGGCCGTAGGTCCCGCGGTGGAAGAGCAGCGGACGGCGATCGGCGACCGCGCCGAGGTCGAGGACGCGGGCCACGACGATCGTGTGGTCGCCGCCGTCGTACTCCGCCCACAGCTCGCCGTCGATCCAGGCGATCACGCCGTCGAGCACCGGGGAGCCGTGCGGGCTGGAGGTCCACGGGACGCCGGCGAACCTGTCCGCCGTCGAGCGTGCGAAGTTCTGCGAGACCGCGTCCTGGCCCTCGGCGAGCACGTTGACGCAGAAGCGACCCATGTCGCGCAGCCGCGGCCAGGTCCGCGAGGTGCGGGCCGGGGCGAACGCCACGAGCGGCGGGTCCAGCGACAGCGAGCTGAACGACTGGCAGGTGAAGCCGATCGGCCCGTCCGGGGTGTCGGCGGTGATGACCGTGACCCCGGAGGCGAAGTGGCCCAGCACGTCGCGCATGACCCGGGGGTCCACGATGCGCGGCGGCCCGGGGGTCTGGTCCCCGGTCATGCCGGCGTCCCCGCGCCGCGTGGGACCGAACGGCCCCCGGCGCGGTACAGGGAGCTCGGCAGCTCGTGCCCGACCGCCTGCTCCGTCACCCGTGCGGCCGCGAGCAGCGCGTCGAGGTCCAGGCCGGTGCGCACGCCCGACTCCTCCAGCATGTAGACCAGCTCCTCGGTGGCGATGTTGCCGCTGGCCCCCGGCGCGAACGGGCAGCCACCGAGACCGCCGATCGAGGCGTCCAGCTGGGTGACGCCGGCCTGCACCGCCGCCAGGGCGTTGGCCTGGCCGGTGCCGCGGGTGTCGTGGAAGTGGACGCCGACCGGGATCCCGGGACAGGCGCGGCGCACGGCGTCGACCAGGGTGACCACGCGCAACGGCGTCGTGGTGCCGATGGTGTCGCCCAGGCACAGCTGGTCGGCCCCCGCGGTGACGGCGGCGCGGGCCACGTCCACCGTGCGGGCGACCGGGGTGCGGCCGTCGAAGGGGCAGTCCCAGGCCGTGGCGATGATGACCTCCAGCGAGCCCCCGGCACCGTGCGCGAGCGCGGCCACCTCGCCGACGGCGCCCACCGCCTCGGCGGTGCTGCGGCCGGCGTTGGCCCGGCTGTGCCCGTCGGAGGCGGACACGACGTACTCGAGGTCGGCGACACCGGCGTCCACGGCCCGGACCGCACCGCGGGGGTTGGCCACGAGCGCCGACCAGTGCACGCCGGGCCAGCGGGTGAGCTCCGCGGCCACCTGGTCGGCGTCGGCCAGGGTCGGGACGGCCGTGGGGGAGACGAACGACGTCGCCTCGATCCGCCGCACCCCGGTGGCCACCAGGGCTTCGAGCATCTCCAGCTTGGCCTCCAGCGGTACCGCTGCCTCCATCTGCAGACCGTCGCGCATCCCCACCTCGCGGACGTCGACCGTGGACGGCAGCACCAGGTCGAACTCGTTCATCGGCGTCTCCTCGGTCCGTCTGCGGGTACCCACGCATCCTGCACCCCGGGCGAACGTTCCCCCTATCAGGCGTCACGGAACGGGAGCGGCCGGTCCGGGGAGCAGTTCGTCGGGGTAGGCGCGCAAGATGGGGTCGGCATGGGAGGTGCTCTGGTGATCGAGGTGGTCGACGCGCTGCCCCCGGCGGACCGGAGGAGCGCCTTCGCCAACGCGCCCATGGGGATCGCGCTGACGACGCCCGCGGGTGTCCTGGTCGACGTCAACCCCGCCCTCACCACCATGCTCGGCTACTCGGCCGCGGAGCTGCGCGGCCGGTCGATGCTCGGCCTCGTGCACCCCGAGGGGGTGGGTGCCGCCCGGGAGGCGCAACTGACCCTGACGACGCAGCCCGACCGCCCGATGCGACACGAGACCCGGGTGATCCGCAGCGACGGGTCGGACGTGCCGGTGCAGATCACCGCCTCCTGGGTGCCCGAGAACGCCGACGGGCCCGCCCACCTGGTGCTCATCGTCGAGGACATCACCGAGCGAAAGGCGCTGGAGGCGCAGCTGGTGCACCGCTCGCTGCACGATCCGCTCACCGGGCTGCCGAATCGGCTGCTGTTCCACGACCGGCTGCGCCACGCCCTCGACCGCGGGCACCGCGAGAACACCCCCACCTGCGTGCTGGTCATCGACCTCGACGGCTTCAAGGCCATCAACGACGAGCTCGGGCACCCGATGGGCGACCGGGTGCTGATGGCCTTCGCCGACCGGCTGAGCTCGGTGCTGCGGGCCAGCGACACCGCCGCCCGGCTGGGCGGTGACGAGTTCAGCATCGTCTGCGAGAACACCGAGCGGGCCGACGCGGAGGCGCTCGCCGACCGGCTGCGCACCGCGATCACCGAGCCCCTGGAACTCGACTCCGCGCGCGTGCCCGTCGGCATCAGCATCGGCATCGGCACAGCCCCGGGTGGCGGGGACCCGGTGGAGGTCTACGAGCGCGTCGTGCGGGCCGCCGACGACGACATGTACGCCGACAAGTCCCGCCGGCGGCCGCGGCCGCGCCGCTGAGCACGCCGCTCAGTAGTTGTGGGCCACCAGCCACTCGGTGACGGTCCTCAGGCGGGCGAGCACCGCGGTCACCACCGGCAGGATGCAGGCGAAGAGGACGAAGGCCGCGACGCCGATGCGGTCGTCCTCGTCCAGCGCCGTCATCCCGGCGATCAGGGCCACGGCGAGGACACCGAGTGCCGCGACGGCCGACCAGAACAGCACCGCCGAGGAGCGGCGCTGCAGGACCTGGACCCCGCCGGTGATCAGGCCGACCGTGCACGGCAGCCCCAGGATCAGGACCGTCGTCGCCACGTCGCCCTGCCCACCGACCAGCGCGAGCAGGAAGACGAGCCCGCCGAAAGCCGTGAGCGCTCCGGTGACGATGCCGACGACGGCGGCCGTCGTGGCCACCGGCGGGCGGCCGGGCCCGTAGGGCCAGACCGCCTGCTGGCCGAACCCCTGGGGTGCGTAGCCATAGGGCGCGGAACCGGGCTGCGGATAGCCGGGTTGGCCGTACGGCTGCTGCTGGTACGGGGCCGACCCGTACTGCGGCTGTCCGTACGGGGGCTGCTGGGGGTGACCGGGCTGGGCGCCGTACGCCTGGTAGGCAGGCTGCTCCGGGCCGCTCTGCCCGGCGGGCGGAGGAGGTCCCCACTGCTGACCGTCCGTCATGGGCACAGTCTGCCTCCGGGCCACCGGCGGCGCGGTGGTCGACACGGCCGGCCTCACCCCGGCGGGGCGGTAGCCGTCCCCGGCACCCCGTCGGGCGCCGGACGCGGGTTCAGCCGCCGAGCGCCGCCGTCACCACGGCCCGGGCCTCCTCCTGGACGCGGGCCAGGTGCTCGGGCCCGAGGAACGACTCGGCGTAGACCTTGTAGACGTCCTCCGTCCCCGACGGGCGGGCGGCGAACCAGGCGTTCTCCGTGGTGACCTTGAGACCACCGATCGCGGCGTCGTTGCCCGGTGCGCGGGTGAGCTTGGCGGTGATCGGCTCGCCGGCCAGCTCGGTCGCCGTGACGTCCTCGGGGGAGAGCTTGCCCAGCTTGGCCTTCTGCTCGCGGGTGGCGGGGGCGTCGACGCGTGCGTAGGCCGACTCGCCGTGCGCGGCGGTCAGCCCGGCGTGCAGCTGGGACGGGGACCGTCCCGTGACTGCCTGGATCTCAGCGGCCAGCAGCGCCAGCAGGATGCCGTCCTTGTCCGTCGTCCAGACCGAGCCGTCGCGGCGGAGGAACGAGGCACCCGCGGACTCCTCCCCGCCGAAGCCGACGGAGCCGTCGAGCAGCCCGGGCACGAACCATTTGAAGCCGACCGGCACCTCCACCAGGCGCCTGCCCAGGCCGCCCACGACCCGGTCGATCAGCGACGAGGACACCAGGGTCTTGCCGACGGCGGTGCCCGCGTCCCACTGCGGCCGGTGCTCGAACAGGTAGGCGATGGCCACGGCCAGGAAGTGGTTGGGGTTCATCAGCCCGCCGTCGGGGGTGACGATGCCGTGCCGGTCGGCGTCGGCGTCGTTGCCCGTGGCGATGGCGTAGTCCGCGCGCTTGCCGATCAGCGAGGCCATCGCCGACGGGGAGGAGCAGTCCATCCGGATCTTGCCGTCCCAGTCCAGCGTCATGAAGCGCCAGGTCGGGTCGACCAGCGGGTTCACCACGGTGAGGTCGAGCCGGTGCCGCTCGGCGATCGCGGCCCAGTAGTCGACGCTCGCACCGCCCAGCGGGTCGGCGCCGATCCGGACGCCGGCGTCGCGGACGGCGTCCAGGTCGAGCACGCTCGGCAGGTCGTCGACGTAGTCCCCGAGAAAGTCGTGCGCCGTCGCGGCCGCCCGGGCACGGGGGAACGGGATCCGCCGGACGCCTTCGAGGCCGGCCCGCAGCAGCTCGTTGGCACGGTCGGCGATCACCTTCGTGGCGTCGGTGTCGGCCGGGCCGCCGGACGGCGGGTTGTACTTGAAGCCGCCGTCGCGGGGCGGGTTGTGCGACGGGGTGACGACGATGCCGTCGGCGAGGCCGCTGCTGCGGCCGGCGTTCGCGCGCAGGATCGCGTGACTGATGGCCGGCGTGGGGGTGTAGCGGTCGGCGGCGTCGACCAGGACCGTCACGTCGTTGGCCGCCAGCACCTCGAGGGCACTGGCCCACGCGGGCTCGCTCAGCGCGTGGGTGTCGCGGCCGAGGAAGAGCGGGCCGTCGTACCCCTGCGCGGCCCGGTACTCGCAGATCGCCTGGGTGGTGGCGAGGATGTGCGCCTCGTTGAACGCCGCGTCGAAGGCCGAGCCGCGGTGGCCGCTGGTGCCGAACGCCACCTGCTGCGCGGGCTCGGCCGGGTCGGGCTCGCGCGTGAAGTAGGCCGTGACCAGGGAGGCGACGTCGATCAGGTCGGCGGGCTGGGCGGGCTGTCCGGCACGTGCGGCGCTCATACCGTTGATCTTGGCGTCCCGCCGCAGCGTTGGCGACCCAGGACCCACCCGATCAGGCGGCGCGCGGCGCGTACATGATCACCGCGACGCCGACGAGGCACAGCAGCGCGCCCGCGACGTCGTAGCGGTCCGGCCGGAACCCGTCCAGGGCCATCCCCCAGAGCAGGGAGCCGGCGACGAAGACCCCGCCGTACGCGGCGAGGATCCGGCCGAAGTTCGCCTCGGGCTGCAGCGTCGCGACGAACCCGTACGCGCCGAGCGCCAGCACGCCGGCGCCGATCCAGAGCCAGCCGCGGGACTCGCGGACGCCCTGCCAGACCAGCCAGGCGCCGCCGATCTCGGC
The DNA here is from genome assembly GCF_002938435.1 of Blastococcus saxobsidens. Taxonomy (GTDB): domain Bacteria; phylum Actinomycetota; class Actinomycetes; order Mycobacteriales; family Geodermatophilaceae; genus Blastococcus; species Blastococcus saxobsidens. The sequence continues at coordinate 42,883 of NZ_POQT01000028.1, read as the reverse complement.
CAGCGCGGCGAGCACGAACAGCAGCACGGAGCGGGTGACGGTCACCGGCCGACCGTAGAGGGGCGCTCCGGCTCGGGCCGCTCGGCTCATCCCGTGCGGCGCGGTTCCCCCGGATAGGTGCCGAACGACCACAGGTTGCCCTCCGGATCGCGGACGGAGAACTCCTGCGAGCCGTAGTCGGTGGTGATGAGCTCCCGCACGGTCGCGGCGCCCGCGGCGACGGCCCGGTCCCGCACGGCCGCCGGGTCGGCGGTGACGACGTAGCAGGCGGCGGTCCCGGGGACGGCCGGCCAGGCGTCGTCCGGGTCCTCGCGCACCGACCCGAGCATGACGCCGCCGCCCTCGGGCCAGTCCAGCTGCGCGTGGTCGACCCGGTCACCCTCGCCGTGCACGGCGGTCTCCTCGAACCCGAGGACGTCGACGAGGAAGCGGATCTCGGTGCGGGCGTCGCGGCAGCGGAACGCGGGCCACACCCGGGGCGCCGGGGCGGTCCGCGGGGTGGTGGTCTCCCGGGATGTCGTGGTCATGGCCCCGACAGTGCCGCGCTCAGGGCCCGGGTGTCTTGCACGAATCCGAACTCGGCGGCCAGCCACCGCTTCGGCGGCAGGCCGGAGAAGGCGCGCCACTCGCGGGTGAGGTGCGGTTGGTCGGCGAACCCGGCCGCCGTGGCCAGCGCGGCGAGGTCCGGTGGGCCGCCGGAGGCGACCCGCGCGGCCAGCGCCCGCCGCGCCCGGTCGAACCGGGCCACGCGGGCGGCCTCCTTCGGGCCGAGCCCGGTCTCCGCCCGGAACCGCTGCTCCAGGTGCCGCGGTGACCAGCCGATGCGGGCGGCGACGTCGGCCACCCGCAGCCGCCCGTGCGCCGCCGTCGTCAGCCGCCAGGCCTCGATCACCTCGGCGGGGGGCAGCGCGACCGGTCCGAGCCGGCGCAGGAGGACCGTGTCCAGCGCGGCGAAGCGGGCGGGCCAGGTCCCGGCGGCCCGCACCCGCTCGACCAGCTCGGTGCCGGCCGGGCCGAGGACGTCGGCCAGCGGCGCGTCGAGGGACGCCAGCGCTCCGGCCGGGCAGCCGAGCAGGGCGCGGGCGCCGAACGGGGTGAGGGACAGCTGGATGCCGGCCTGCCGGCCGGGGTGGACGATCCGCGCGGGCCGGGTGTGCAGCCCGCCGACCAGGGCGTCGAAGCTGCCCGGGGCCTGGGCGGGGTCGGGGTGGGCGGCCACCACCAGCGGTTCGTCCAGGGGGACGACGACGGTCAGCCAGGGCGAGGGCAGGCCCAGGTGCTCGCCGGGCGGCAGCCCCTCGTGCAGGTAGCCGACGGCCGCGGCGACGTAGGGGCGCAGCGCGGGGTGCGGGCGGTGCGCCACCGACTCCTGCCGCATGCGGCCAGGATGGCAGCGCGTCGGTCAGGGCTCCAGGGACGCCTGCGCGGCCGGAGTCTCGGCCCAGAACTCGTCGACCAGCCGCCGTGCCCCGGTCACCGGACTGCTCGTGTCGGCAGGGCCGGTTCCCCGCGTGCCGCCGTCGATGCTCGCACGCTGCGGAGCCGTTGCACCGCGCTGGTCCGACCGGCGCGTCGGACCGGCTCCCCACCTGTCGAAGAGCGGCGCCACATCGCCTCTGACCAGCGCATTTCTGTCGTACCCCCGCTCTAGGGTCGGGGTGTCGGCGAGGCCGTCGGGAAGGGAGCGAGCACGTGTCCGAGCTCCGTTCCGCCCTGGACGACCTCGCGGGCATCGACCTCGCCGAGCCGTCGGACGACACGCTGCTCGACCTCGTCGGCGAGCTGAGCACCACGGCCAACCGCGTCGCCGCGGCGCTCACGTCCGCCGTGCGGGCCGCCGACAAGCGCGAGACCTACCGGCGGGACGGCGCGGTCTCCATGAAGGCCTGGCTGCGCGGCAGCTGCCGCATGGCTCCCGAGCAGGCCACGGCGACGGTCTCCACCGGTCGGCGGCTCGAGCACCTCCCGGAGACCGCCGCGGCCTTCGCCGCCGGGGAGATCGGCGCCACCCACGCCCGGGTCATCACCAAGGCCATGACGCCCGGCCGGATCGCCAAGGCGGCGGAGGCGGGCATCGATCTCGGTGAGACCGACCGCATCCTGGCCGACCTGGCCCGGGCGACGGCCCCGCAGGACACCGCACGCGGGGTCAAGCAGTGGGTCGCCGGGGTGGACCCCGACGGAACGCTGGACGACGCTGCCGATGTCCGCCGGCGGTTCACCATGGCGTCCGGGCTGGACGGGCGCGTGCACGTCCGCGGCGAATTCGACGCGGTCGGCGGCGAGTACCTGCACACGGCGCTCGCCGCACTGATGAACGGCGACCGCCCGGCCGGGGACACCCGATCGCACGCGGAACGACAGGCCGTTGCCCTGGTCGCGCTCGCTCGGACGGCCCTGGACGGTGGCGGGCTGCCGACCGTCCGCGGCGAACGGCCGCACGTCCGGGTCACCATCGACCTGATGGTCCTGTGCGCGGAGCGAGGTGCCGCAGGGTTCGCGGGCGGTTCCCTGGGGTGGGCCGGTCCGATCAACCCGGAGACGGCGCGGCGCCTGGCGTGCGATGCCGGCGTCTCCCGCATCCTCACCGGCCCGAACGGGCTCCCCCTGGACGTCGGGCGCGAGCAGCGGACCTCCACCGCGGGCATCCGCCGGGCGATCGAGGTCCGCGACGAGCACTGCGTGTTCGCCGGCTGCGATGCGCCCCCGGAGTGGTGCGACGTCCACCATGTCGTGCACTGGGCGCACGGCGGGCCGACGAGCTGCGAGAACGGGGCGCTGCTCTGCGAGCGGCACCACACGAGCTGTCACGAAGGCGGGTTCACGATCCGCCGAGATCCCGCAACCGCTCGTTGGCGCACCTACCGGCCGGACGGAACCGAGGTCCTCAGCCGAGCGGGCCTCTGATTCCGCAGGCCGCGTCGAGCGGGTCAGTCCTCCACCTGGTCCAGGAACCGGCGCAGGGTCTCCAGGAAGATCTCCGGCTGCTCGGAGTGCACCCAGTGGCCCGCGTTCTTGACCCGCACCAGCCGGGTCAGCGGGAACAGCTGGTCCATGCGCGGCCGGTCGTCGGCCAGCACGTAGTGGGAGTTGGCGCCGGCCACCCACAGGACCGGCCCGTCGTAGGTGGCTCCGGGTGGCGGCTCCGGGAACCCGCGGAGCTCGCCGAGGTCGCGGGCCAGCAGGTCGAGGTTGAGCCGCCAACGCCACGTGCCGTCCTCGCCCACGCCCTCGCGCACCAGGCTCTGCAGCAGGAACCCGCGGACCATCCGGCTCGGCACAGCGACCTTCAGCGCGGCGTCGGCGTCCTCACGGGTCTTCAGCGACTCCAGGTCCATCGCGCGCATGGCGGCGACGAACTCCTCGAAGGGCGAGGCCTCCTCGTCCTCGTCGTCGGTCCGGCCGCCCTGCAGCGGGTACTCGACCGGGGCGATGTCGACGACGACCAGCGCCCGCAGCAGCTCCGGCCGCCGGAGGGCCAGCTGCATCGCCACCTTGCCGCCCATCGAGTGCCCGACCAGGGTGACCGGCTCGCCGAACGACTCCAGCTCCGCGGCCACCAGGTGGGCCATGTCCAGGTAGTCGACGCGGTCCGTCCAGGGCGAGTGGCCGTGGTTGGGCAGGTCGAGCAGCGTCACCCGGTGGCCGTCGGCCAGGCCCTTGGCGACGGTCGTCCAGTTCTTGCCCTGGCCGAACAGGCCGTGCACGAAGACGACGCGCGGCCCGGCCTCGCCCAGGGTGCGCGCGGACAGGCGCTCGTCGGCGGTCGCCTCGTCCGTCGCGTCGTCGGTCACCCGGCGATTCCATCAGACGTCCTGTCCCCACCGCCGCTTACCGTGCCGGGGAACGAGGGGGAGAACCGACGCATGCCACCACGCCGGCGGAGCACGAAGACCACCAGCCGCAGCACGACCGCCACCCGCACCCGCAGGGCCACGCCGCGGAAGCCCACCGCGAAGAAGGCCCCACCCGAGCTGCCCACCGCGGGGCCGGGGGAGCGGGTGTGGGTGCTCGCCGTGCCGTTCCGCGCCCCGGCACCGGGCGCGGTCTGGCACCCGGGCCTGCAGGCGCACGTGTTCGTCGGCCGGGCCCTGCCGCCGGAGCTGGCACCGTACGACCCGCCCCCGTACAGCCTGGAGCGGTTCCTCGAGGACGAGCTGAACGAGACGCCGCGACCGCTGCCGGTCACCCCGGCCATGGTGCCCCGGGCACCGCAGAAGGCCGGCGCCGAGGTGGTTGCCGCGCACGCCGCGGCGGGTGGCCGGGTGTTCCTGCTCGGCGACGACCCGGGCGTCGGCAAGACCGGCACGGCGATCCTGGCGGTGCACGAGATCGCCGCCCAGCGTCCGGTGCGCACGGTGCTGGTCATCGCCGACCGGCCGGCCGCGATCACCATCCCGCACTGGGCCCGCTCGATCGCCGGGTTCGGCGACGGCGGCCTCCGCTGGTGCGTGACCACCTGGGACCGGCTCGGCAAGGTGAGCAAGCTGCGGTTCGACGTCGTCGTCGCCGACGAGGCGCACATGGTGCGGCACACGACCACCCAGCGCTGGAAGCACTGGAAGGCCGTCTCCGGTGCGGCCCGCGTGAAGGACACCCCGTACGTGCTGGCCGCGACGGCGACCCCGGCGCACACCCCGCTCGAGCTGCCCTACCTGGCGCCCGAGTTCGCCGCCCGGCACGGCGAGTCGATCAAGGAGTGGGCCGACCTGCCCACGGCGCTGGAGCGGCACAGGTTCCACGTGGAACGTGGTCGCTACGGGTGGCAGTGGACCGAGGACGCCGACGCCCGCCGGGCCGACCTGGCCCGGCTGCAGTCCTGGCTGGCCGACGCCGATCCACCGGCGACCCTGCACCGGCCCGCCCCGTGGGGGCCGGTGTCGGTGACCGGAACACCGGTGCTGCTGACCCCGGCCGAGCGGGCGTCGTACGAGGCCGAGTGGTCGGAGTTCCGGGCCGAGATGCAGCTGGCCCGGCGCGGCCGGCAGACCGCCCGCGGGCGCGCGGCGCTGCTCCGGTTCCGGCAGAAGGCCGGGCTGATCCGGGTCCAGGCCACCGTCGACTGGATCAAGGCGCAGGTCGAGGCCGAGCGGCAGGTGGCCGTGTCGGTCGAGTTCGTGGAGACGGCGGCCGACCCGATCCGCCAGGCGCTGCTCGACGCCGGCATCCCGGTCGCCGGCATCTACGGCCGCGACCGGTTCGACGTCGAGGCCGAGCGGCTGCGGTTCCAGCGCGGGGACGCGATGGTCTGCGTGTTCACCGTCACGGCCTCGATCAGCCTGCACGCCGGGGAGCTGCTGCCCGGCGGGTCGACGGCCTCGGAGACGCCGCGGGTGGGGCTGTTCCACCAGCCGCGCTTCTCCGGCATCCAGGCCCGCCAGGTCACCGGCCGCACCCACCGTGACGGGAAGACCTCACCCTGGCGGATCGCCTTCGCCGCGGACACCGTGGAGGAGCAGGTGGCCAAGGTGATGGTGGAGCGGCTGGCGGTCAGCGGCTCCACCGCCGGGGCGGACACCGCCTCGCTGCAGGAGATCGCCGAGCTGCTCGACGCCGACTGGTTGCCCGCCGCGGCGCTCACCGAGGAGTGAGGCTCACGCCCCGGACAGCCGGGTCACCGCCCCTCGCCGCTCAGGGGACGAGCACCGCCCGCCCGACCACCCGGCCGGCCCGGAGGTCCTCGAGCGCCGTCCCCGCCTGCTCCAGCGGGTATTCGCGGACCGTCGTGCGGAGCCTGCCCCGCGCGGCAAGGTCGAGCGCCGCAACCAGCTCCGAGCGCCGGTTGCCGACCGATGTCACGATCCGCTGCTCCGGGACCACCAGGGCCAGCGGGGTGATCTCCACGGTGTCGAAGCTGTAGCCGACGTAGACCAGCGTGCCGCGCTTGCCGAGCGACGCGAGTGCCGCCGCGCCCGTCTCCCGGGTGCCCACCAGCTCGAAGACGACGTCGGCACCGGCTCCGTCGGTGGCCTCGCGGATCGCGGCAGCGACGTCCCCTCCCGTGGCGTCCACCGTCGCCGCCGCTCCGAGCTCGCGCGCCAGCGCCAGCCGCTCCGGATTCCGGGCGACGGCGATCGGGCGGGCTCCGGCCTCGCGCAGCACCTGCACCATCGCCAGGCCGACGCCGCCGGTGCCGTAGACGACGGCCGAGGATCCCGGCTGCACCTCCGCCACGTCGACGGCATGCAGCGCCGTGGTCGCGCTGCAGCACAGCGTGGCCGCCACCGACAGGTCCAGTCCCTCGGGGACCGGCACGACAGCGGATGCGGGCACGACGATCCGGTCGGCGAAGCCGCCGTCGGTGACGAAGGCCAGGAACCCCAGCGGCGCGTCGCAGAGGTGGTCGTCGCCGGCCCGGCACGAGCGGCAGCGGTGGCAGGCGTGCAGGTAGTGCACTGCGACGCGGTCGCCCGGCGCGACGCCCGCCACCTCCGCGCCCACCTCCGCGACCACCCCGGCCACCTCGTGGCCCAGGGTGATGGGAGTGGTCGCCGGGGTCAGCAGCCCCTCGAGGAAGTGCAGCTCGGTGCCGCAGACACCCGCCGCGACGACGTCGATGAGCACGTCACCGGGCCCGGGCCGTGGCGCGTCGATCTCCTCGACCACCAGCGGACGGCCCTGCTCGTGGAAACGGATGGCGCGCATCGGTTGCCTCCCTACGCCGGCATGACCCGGACAGGTTCGAACGGTCGGCGGCCGCAGCCGTCCTCTCAGCCCGATGCGTCGGGCTCCCGCGGTACGGGCGAACGGTAGCCACCCACAGCTGCTCCGGCACCCCGGCCCCCCGACCGGAGGGGTGTTACGTTCGGCCGGTACGTGGCACGGGGTGTCCCGCCCGGGACTGAGAGCACACCCGTCGAACCTGCTCCAGCTCACACTGGCGAAGGGATGTCACCGGCATGTCCAGTGCTGTGGAATCGATCGACCTGCGCGCTGCCCGCGAGGCGCTGAGCGCGAGCACCCCGCTGGTGCACTGCCTGACCAACACGGTGGTGCAGACCCTCACCGCCAACGCCCTCCTGGCCGTCGGGGCCGCCCCGGCGATGGTGGACGCCCCTCAGGAGGCGGGCGAGTTCGCCGCCGTCGCCTCGGCGGTGCTGATCAACGTCGGGACGGTGCACGAGCGCACCGCCGAGGCGATGCGGCTGGCCGCCCGTTCGGCCGGGGCGGCGGGCACGCCATGGGTGCTGGACCCCGTCGCCGTCGGCGGCCTGACCTACCGGACACAGCTGGCCGCGGAGCTGGTGGAGCTGGCGCCCAGCGTCGTGCGGGGCAACGCCTCCGAGGTCATGGCGCTGGCCGGGGCCGGGGCCGGTGGGCGTGGCGTGGACAGCACGGCCGGGGCGGACGACGCCGCGGCGGCGGCCGCCGCGCTCGCGAGCCGGACCGGCGGGGTGGTCGCCGTCAGCGGCGAGCTGGACCTGCTCACCGACGGCCGACGGACCGTCCGGGTGGGCGGCGGCTCGCTGCTGCTGACCCGCACCACGGGGGCCGGTTGCGCCCTGGGGGCGCTGGTGGCGGCCTACGTCGCGGCGACCGGCGACACCCTGACCGGCGCGGTGGCCGCGCACGCGCACGTCGCCATGGCCGCGGAACGGGCGGCCCGCACGGCCACCGGGCCGGGCACGTTCGCCGCCGCCTGGCTCGACGCCCTGGACGCGGTCGGACCGGAGGACCTGGCCGGCGCGGACGTGCGGACCGCCTGATGCGGCCGCCGTTCGACCCGACCCTCTACCTCGTCACCGACACGGAGCTGTGCCGCCCGCACCCGGTGGCCGACGTGGTGCGCGCCGCGGTCGCCGGCGGCGTCACCGCCGTCCAGGTCCGCGACAAGCACGCCAGTCGCCGGGAGCTGCTGGCCCTGACCCGCGCGGTGCAGGCCGCCGTGGCCGACCGCCCGGACGTTCCGGTGGTCGTCAACGACGCCGTGGACGTCGCTCTGCTGGCCGGGGCCGACGGCGTGCACGTGGGACAGGAGGACCTGCCTGCTGAGGAGGTGCGGCGGCTGCTGGGACCCGACCGGCTGATCGGTCTCTCCGTGGAGAGCGCGGACGACCTCGCCGTGGCCCTCGGGCTGCCGCCCGGCACCGTCGACGTGCTGGGGCTCAGCCCGGTCTGGGCGACGCCGACCAAGCCGGAGGCCGGCCCCGGGCTGGGGCTGGAGGCGGTGCGGGAGCTGGCGCGGGTCGCGCACGCCGGCGGACTGCTGACGGTGGCCATCGGGGGGATCGACGCCGCCCGGGCGGCCGACGTCGCTGCCACGGGGGTGGACGGCATCTGCGTGGTCTCGGCCGTCTGCGCCGACCCCGACCCCCAGGAGGCAGCCACCCGCCTGCGGGCGGCGATGACGCCGGTCGGCGCGAGATGACCCCCACCGCCCTGACGGTGGCCGGCAGCGATCCCAGCGGGGGAGCCGGGATCCAGGCCGACCTGAAGACCTTCAGCGCGCTGGGCGCGTACGGCACCGCCGTCCTCACGGCACTGACCGCCCAGAACACGCGCGGGGTCACCGGCGTCCACCCGGTGCCGGCGGCGTTCGTGGGGGAGCAGCTGCGCACGCTCCTGGACGACGTCCAGGTGCACGCGACCAAGCTGGGGATGCTCGGCAGCGCCGAGGTGGTCCGCGAAGTGGCGGCGGTGCTGGCCGAGCGCCGCCCCGGGCCGGTCGTCTGCGACCCGGTGATGGTCGCGACCAGCGGCCACCGGCTCATCGACGACGACGCCGTGGCCGCCGTACGCACCGAACTGCTGCCGATCACCGACCTGATCACGCCGAACGTGCCCGAGGCGGCCGCGCTGCTGGACGCGGACCCGGCCGACGGCGTCGACGAGATGCACGCGCAGGCCCGGGCCCTGCTGGAGCTCGGCCCGCACGCAGTGCTGCTCAAGGGCGGACACCTGGCGGGTGAGGAGAGCATCGACCTGCTCGTCACGGCCGCCGGGACGACGGTGGTCCGCCGGCCCCGGGTGCGCACGACGGCCACGCACGGCACCGGCTGCACGCTGTCCTCGGCCATCGCGGCGCTGGCCGCACGGGCCGGCGGGCCGCCCGACTGGCCGGTGCTCGTCGAGGCCGCCCGCGACTACCTGCACCGTGCGCTCGTCGGGGGCAGCACGCTCGAGGTCGGCTCCGGCCACGGGCCGGTGCACCACTTCGCCGGGATCTGGGCGACCTGAGCGGTTCGGCGATCGCGTCCACCGGCGGATGCGGCCGGCCCTCCTCGTCCCGCTCGGTCAGGCGGGGCAGAGCCAGTCGTCGGCGGCGTGGACGGCGGTGCCGTCGACCGGCGGGAAGTGCGTGCGGAAGGTGAAGGCCTCCGGCGCGGGGCCCTGCGCCCGGAGCAGGCGGATCCGCGCCTCGGCGTCGTCGGTGGTGGGCAGGGAGCCGGCCGGGACCCACCAGAGAGCGGTCGTCGCCTCAGCCGCCCGCGCGAACCACTCCCGCCGCCGCCGCATGATCTGCACGTGCTGCCCGCCGAACACGTAGCCGGCGAGCGACTCGACGTCCTGCCAGACGGTGAGGTTGACGATCATGCCGTGGCTGCCGGCGACGTCCCAGCCGAAGGCCTGCACCGAGGTGGCGTTGCCGTCCTCCGTCTGCAGCCGCCACACGAAACCGGGGGCACGGTCGGCCTCGGCGTTCACCTCGTCCAGGGCGGCCATGAAGTCGGCGAGCAGCGGGCTGTCCAGGGGCGCGAGCAGCCGGGAGACGTTGACCTGGGCGAGGTGGTGGTCCACGGGCCGAACCTAGGGCACCCGACGGTGTCGGACCACGGTCCGCTCAGGCGCTCCCCACCCGGGCCAGGAGCTCTTCCGCTCGCGCCAGGCGGCGGGAGAACCAGCGCACCGGGACGACGACGAAGCCGGCGAGCCCGGCCGCGAGCAGCCCGACGACCGGGTCGCCGAGCACGACCGCCGCAGCGGCGGTGGCCGCGGCGATTCCCAGCCCCGTGACCGCGACGCCCCAGCGACCCACCCGTGCCGCGTGGAGCTCCGCCTCCAGGCGGGCCCGCCAGGCCGCCGGACTGCCGTCAGGAGGCAGCTCGCCGGTGGCCAGCGCGCGGCGCACGATCGCCCGCGCGGCGGCCTCGTCCTCGTCCTCGAACCACCCGGCCCGCTCGGCGATGAAGAAGAGCACCATGGCGACCGCATATCCGCCGCCGTACAGGAGCACCAGCGGCCAGTTCCACCCCTGCTCCGGCTCGAGGAGACTCCGCACGGCCTGCTGCCAGGCCCCGACGTAGGAGGCACCCGTCAGGGCGATGGCGCCCACCCGGCGCCAGGGTGGCCACCGGGGGGGGCGCCGTCCACAGGGGTCAGGCGCCGGCGCCGTTGCGGGACACGCCGTCGCCGTCCGCGGTGATCGGGATGCTGGTCCCGACGTCGGCGGCAGCCGAGCCGCTGAGCCGGCGGAGCAGCGCACCGACGTCGATCCCGGTCAGGTCGCCGGACAGCTGCAGGCCCTGGGCGACGTTGGCGGCCACCGACTTGCCCAGCGCACCGGCGCCGTCGGAGGAGATGACCGTCATCCTCTCCACGGCCGACAGCGGGGCCGCGGCGGCACCGACGACCTCCGGCAGCACCTTGACCAGCATCTCCAGGATCGCCGCCTCGCCGTACTTGGCGAAGGCGTCCGAGCGGGCATCCAGGGCCTCGGCCTCGGCCTGACCGCGGGCGAGGATCGCCGCGGCCTCGGCGGCACCCTCGCGCTCGACGGCGTCGGCGATGGCCTGGCGGCGCATCTTCTCGGCCTCACCGCGCTTGGCGCCCTCGATCGCCTCGGCCTCGGCCAGGGCCGAGCGGCGGGCCCGCTCGCCCTCACCGGAGAGCCGGGCCTGCTCGGCAGCGGCCTGCGCGGCGGCGATGGTGGCCTGCCGCTGCGCCTCGGCGGTGAGGATCGCCGAGTTCTTGCGGCCCTCGGCCTCCTGCTCCACCTTGTAGCGCTCGGCGTCGGCCGGGCGGCGCACCTCGGTGTCCAGCTGCCGCTCGGTCAGCGCCGCGGTCCGCTCGGCGACCTTCTCCTGCTCCATGAGGATCGCCTGGTCCTGCGCGGCCTGGGCCAGCGGTCCGGCGGCGGCCGCGCGGGCCTTGGCGGCGTCGGTCTCCGCGGTGATCTCGGCCTGCTTGAGCGCCAGCTGCCGCTGCGAGATCGCGATGGCCTCGTCGGCGAGCAGCTGCTCCTGCTGGGCGGCCTGCCGGGCGCGCGCCTCGGCGATGCTGGCCTCCTTGAGCACCCGCGCGGCCTCGGGACGGCCCAGGTCGGCCAGGTAGGAGCCCTCCGCCTGGATGTCCTGCAGCTGGAAGGTGTCCAGGACCAGCCCCTGGCCGGTCAGCGAGGACTCCGCCTCCTCGGCGACGGCGGAGGCGAAGGCCGCGCGGTCGCGGATGATCTCCTCGATCGTCAGCCGGCCGACGATCGAGCGCAGGGCGCCGGCGAGCACCTCCGAGGTGAAGGTGTCGATGCCCTCCTGCTGGTTGAGGAACCGCTGCGCGGCGGCGCGGATGGAGTCCTCGGTGCCGCCGACCTTCACGATGGCCACGCCCTCGAGGTCGCACTTGACGCCCTGCTTGGACACCGCGCCGCGGATGCCGACCGGGATCCGGCGGCTGGAAAGATCCATCGTGTGCAGCTTCTGCACGACCGGCAGCACGAACACGCTCGCGCCCATGACGACCTTCTGGCCCGAGGAGTCGCGGGAGACGATGCCGGCCTCGCTGGTCACCTGCCGGCCCTGCCGGCCGGTCACGAGGAACGCCTGGTTGGGACCGGCGACCTTGATGCGGCTCAGGACGAGCAGGACCAGCAGGAGGACCAGGACGGCGATGCCGCCGATGGCGTAGAGCAGCGTCACGGGGTTTCGCCTCCGGGCAGGGGATGGATGCTGTCGGGTGCGGTCGAGACGACCTCGACCGCGGTCTCGCTGAGGGCTTGCACGACGTAGACCGGCGTCCCGGTGGGCAGGGGCACGTCGCTGCGGGCGGAGAACTTGAGCTGCTGGCCGGCGACGATCAGTCGCACCTCGCCGTAGCCGGCGCTCGGCACCGCCGAGACGACGACGCCCTGCGCCCCCACGAGGTGGTGACGGGTCAGGGTCGGTGAGGTCGGCATGTCCTTGAGCGCGCGGGACAGCCGGACCGCGCCCCAGGCCAGCGGCACGGCGACCGCCACGCCCACGGCCAGCGCCAGCAGGGCCCGGACGACGTCGGGAAGGGTCTCGGGCAGCAGACTGGTGGCCGCAGCCCCGCCGAAGCCGATCCCGCCGAGCAGCGCCGCGATGGCCGGCACCGAGAACGGCCCGTCGGTGTCGACGTCGCCGATCCCGACATCGCCGAGCTCACCGACGAACAGGGAGAGCAGGAGCACCACCACGCCGAGGCCACCGAGCACGAGGAACACCGAGCTCATGCGTGTGCGTCCTCCTCGTCGACCGGAAAGGCGCAGCGTGTCAGTTGCGGGACGACGCGGGCAAGGAAGTCCCCCCGCCCGGGTGGCCCCACCCCGCCCCCTCTGGCCGGACGCCACCGATGATGGGCGTGGGAACGCTGGCGTTCCTGTGGGCGAAGGAGGTCGGTGTGCGGCGGGAGCCGAGCATCCTGCACCTGGACCTCGACGCCTTCTTCGCCGCGGTCGAGCAGCGGGACAAGCCGTCGCTGCGCGGCCGTCCGGTCGTCGTCGGCGGGGTGGGCGGCCGCGGCGTCGTCGCCACCGCCTCCTACGAGGCCCGGGCCTACGGGGCCCGGTCGGCCATGTCGACGGCGGAGGCACGACGCCGGTGCCCCGCCGGGACGGCGTTCCTGGGCGGCCGGTTCGCCGCCTACCGGCGCACCTCCGACGTCGTCATGGGGCTGCTGCGGGAGCTGTCGCCGCTGGTGGAGCCGGTCTCCATCGACGAGGCCTACGTCGACCTGGCCGCCTCCGGGGAGCACGACCTCTCCGTCGACGGCGTGACGGCGCTGGCGCGCGGGCTCAAGGAGCGCATCGCCGCGGCGACCGGGGGAGTGACCGGCTCGGTGGGCATCGGCACGTCGAAGCTGATGGCCAAGATCGGCTCCGACCTGCAGAAGCCCGACGGGCTGGTGGTCGTCGCGCCCGGCCAGGAGCTCGAGGTGCTGCACCCGCTGCCGGTGACCCGACTGGGCGGCGTCGGCCCGGCCACCGCCGAACGGCTGCACCAGGTGGGCGTGAAGACGGTGGGGGACCTGGCCGCGCGCTCGCTGCCGGACCTGGTCGCGCTGGCCGGGCGCGCGCACGGCGCCGGGCTGCACGCCCTGGCCCGGGCCGACGACGACCGCGCCGTGGTGCCCGACCGGGGGGTGAAGTCGGTGTCGCACGAGGAGACCTTCGAGCGGGACCTCACCGACGTCGACGTGCTGGCCCGCGAGATCGACTCCATGGCGGGACGGGTGGGGGAGCGGCTGCGGAAGTCGGCCATCTCCGGCCGCACGGTGACGCTGAAGCTGCGCCGCTACGACTTCACCACGCTCACCCGCTCGCAGACGCTCCCGCAGCCCACCGACGACGCCCGCCTGATCGCCGCCACCGCCCGGCGGCTGCTGACCGAGGCGGGCACCGCCGGGGGGCTGCGGCTGCTCGGCGTCGGCGTCTCGGGTCTGTCGGTCTACGCGCAGGGCGACCTGTTCGCCGACTCCGACGAGCCGGAGGAGGCGACCGACACCTCGCCGGACGCCCCGGCGAGGACGGTGGAGCCCGAGCTGCCGGCGGACAAGCGCTGGTGGCCGGGGCAGGACGTGCGGCACGACCAGCTCGGCGCCGGCTGGGTCTGGGGCCGGGGCCTCGGCCGGGTGACCGTGCGCTTCGAGGGGCCGCTCACACCGCCGGGGCCGGTGCGCACGCTGACCGCCGACGACCCCGCCCTGCACCCGGCTGATCCACCGGACTGGAGACTGCCCGGATGAGGCGCTCGTGGTGGGGATGCCGGTCGACCCCGTGTAGAACGGCGTCATGACCGAACCCAGCACGTGGACGCGCCTGACGGAGGAGAACCCGGAGCACTCGGCCGTCTACATCCAGCGGTTCCGCGACCTGGCCGCCGCCGGGCACGACCTCGTGGGCGAGGCGCGGCTGGTCGACGCGATGCTCCCGCGGGGCTCCCGGGTGCTCGACGCAGGATCGGGCACCGGGCGGATCGGCGGCCACCTCGCCGCTGCCGGTCATCAGGTGGTCGGCGTCGACGGCGACCCGGTGCTGGTGGCCGAGGCACGAGACCAGCACCCGGGGGGGGCGGTGGCTGGTCGGCGACCTCGCCGAGCTGGACCTCCCCGCGGCCGGCGAGGCCGAGCCGTTCGACGTCGTCGTGTGCGCCGGCAACGTGGTGACCTTCCTGGCCGAGTCGACCCGCGTGGAGGTGCTGCGCCGGTTGCGGGCGCACGTGGTCCCCGAGGGGCGGGCGGCGATCGGCTTCGGTGCGGGCCGCGGCTACGAGTTCGACGACTTCCTCGCCGACGCGCGGACGGCCGGCTGGGAGCCGGATCTGCTGCTGTCCACGTGGGACCTGCGGCCCTTCACCCCCGACGCCGAGTTCCTCGTCGCGATCCTGCGCGCGACCTGACCGGCGCTCAGAGCCGGCCGTTCGCTCGCAGCAGCGAGAGGGCGTGCACGGTCTGGTGGCCCCGCCACTCCAGGGCGGCGGCCGGCGAGTAGCTGACGAAATCGACCGACCACCCGCCGTCGTCGTGCTGCCCGGCGGCCAGCCGGTCGAGTTCGGCGTCGACCACACCGGTTCCGAAGAGGGAGCGACCCGGCCCGCCCGGGAGCGGGGAGAAGTCGAGCGGGCGCATGTACTCGTCCGGGGCCCCGCCGGCCACGTGCAGCAGGCCGTCGGCCGGGACCGCTCCCCGCAGCCGCTCGATGCGCGCCGCCGCGTCCGGGCACGTGGGAGCGGCCGCATCGAGGAACCGCACCGCGAACGCCAGCTCCATGGCGTGCGCTCCCGCGGGCAGCCCGTCGATCGCCGCCAGGCAGTGGTCCGTGGCGCGGGCCAGCCACGGGTGGTCGGCCACACCGGGGACGACGGCCGCCACCCGGTACGCCGTCGCCGCCACCACCGCGGTGATCTGCAGGGAGGAGCGGGTCGCGTCGGCCGCGGCCCAGAACGGCGCGCAGGCCGCCGGGTCGGCCACGGGCAGCGCGAACGGCAGTCCGCCGTCGGGCAGCGTCACCGACGCCAGCCAGTCGCACAGCTGCCGCGCCCGGTCCGCACCGGCACCCCCGGTCTCGGCGAACACCTCGAGGGCGTGCAGCGCTCCGCCGGGCTGGCTGCTGGCGGACCGCAGATCGGGCTCCAGCCCCCACCCGTAGCCACCGTCGGGGTTGCGGTAGCCGTCGACCGCGGCGAGCACCGGTTCGGGACGGCCACCGCCGAAGAGCAGCTCGAAGCGACGGCGGTCCAGGACCCGCGCCGAACCGGCGAGGAAGTCGGCCGCGGCGGCCAGGTCGACGTTCATGCCGGAACTGTGCCGCAGGGTGCCGACACCGGTCAGCCCTCGTCGTCGTCGGACGACCGTGCGGGCAGCGCCACCCCCAGGGCCACGGTGAGCTCCAGGACGGTGGCCGGGTCCTCCAGGCCGGGGCCGTAGAGCTGCCGCAGCTGGGTCATCCGGTAGCGGACCGTCTGCGGGTGCACGAACAGGTCCGCGGCGACCTGGTCCCGCCGGCCGTGGTGCAGCAGCCAGGAGCGCAGGGTCTCGGTGAGCTTCTCCCGCGCGGTGTCGCCGAGCCCCTCCAGCGGCGCCAGGACCCGCGCCCGCAGGTCGGTCAGGGCCTCCTCGTCGGCCCGCAGCACCAGCTCGGCGAGCCGGGCATCGGTGTCCAGCGGGGCCCTCTCCTCGGGCACCATGCCCAACCGCAGCGCCCGCAGCACCCGCGCGTAGGAGCCGGACGCCTCCCACCAGGGCCGGGCCGGCCCGACGACCGCCTCCCGGCCCTCCAGCGACCGCAGCAGGGCCGGCCGCGCCGGCCCCTCGGCGTCGGGGACCAGCAGGACGGTGCGGTCCGGCATGCCCTCGATCTCGGGCACCTCCTCGGTGGACCGCAGCGTGCGCGCGTCCAGCGACACCAGGGCCCCCTGGGCCCGCGCCGCGGGGAGGACGACGACGGTCAGGGTCCGCGGCGGGGCCCACTCCGCGCGCTGCGCGGCCTCCACGAGCTCGGCGTGCGGGCTGCCGACCAGCAGTCCCTGCGCCAGCCGCTCCAGGAGCCGCTCCCGCGCGCGCCCGCTGGAGGCCAGCTCGTCGGCGTGGCCCGCGACGCTGGCCGCCGACAACCGGTCGATGTAGGCGAACACCAGCTCGGCGAACCGGGCCGTCGACTCCGGTCCGAGACCGGCGGCCACGGCGGTGGCGCTCATGTCCCGCCAGGACACCCGGGCGCCCACCCGGTAGGCGGCCAGCAGTGCGTCCATCGACCGTCCGCTGCGAGCCTCGCCGCGGCCCAGGGCGTACGCGGCCTCGACCACCGGCCCGCCCGGGGTGCCGGCGTCGGCGGTCCCCCCGGCGGCCGCGAGCTGGAGGAAGCCGCGCAGGGTCAGCTCGACGGCGCCGGAGATCTTGCGGCCCATCGGGCCCTGGAACGCGTCGGCGTAGCCGGGGACGGCCACGATGATGGCCTCCACGGCCCGCTCCGCCACCATCGGCAGCTCCGCGCGCATGGCGTCGGCCACCGCCTCGGGGAAGCTCTGCGCCTCCGACGTCATCGGTGCCTCCTTGTTCGCAGGGAACAGAAGCTACCTCCCGATTCACGTCCCCGGCACAGGTATTTGGCGCCCGCGATGGGAAAGCTGTATGCATGACAGCAACGACTCCGCGTCCCGCCGAGGCCCGCCGTCCGGCGCGGCCCGCGCTGCGCGACCGGGTGCTCAAGCTCGCCGAGCTGGTGACGACCCCGCTGCTGCCCGTCGACTACCTGGACCTGTTCGACCCGCTCCGCTCCGGAGCCGCCCTGCGCGGCCGCATCGAGGCCGTGCAGAAGGAGACGCGGGACGCGGCGAGCATCGTCATCCGCCCCGGCCGCGACTGGCTGCCGCACGTCCCCGGCCAGTACGTCCGCATCGGCATCGACATCGACGGCGTCCGCCAGTGGCGTGCCTACTCGATCACCTCGGTGCTCGACCGCGCCGACGGCTGCTTCACCATCACCGTCAAGGCCATCCCCGACGGCAAGGTGTCCAACCACCTGGTGCACCGCGTGCAGCCGGGCACGATCGTCCAGCTCGACCAGGCCACCGGTGAGTTCTGCCTCCCGGAGGAGGTGCCGGCCAAGTCGCTGTTCGTGACCGCAGGCTCCGGCATCACGCCGGTCATGGGCATCCTGCGCAACCACGCCCACCAGCTGACCGACACGGTGCTCGTGCACTCGGCCCCCACCGCCGAGGACGTCGTCTTCGGCGCCGAGCTGCGGCAGCTGGCCGCCGAGGGCCGGATCCACCTCGTCGAGCAGCACACCGACACCGCCGGGCTGCTCGACGCCCGCTCCATCGCCGAGCTGGTGCCCGACCTGCACGAGCGCGCCACCTGGGCCTGCGGCCCCGTCGGCATGCTCGAGGCGCTGGAGGAGCACTGGGCCTCCGTCGGCATCGCCGACCGCCTCTACACCGAGCGCTTCCGCCCCCGTGTCCTCGCCGGCGCCGGCGAGGGCGGCGCGGTCACCTTCGAGAGGAACGGCACCACCATCGAGGTCGAGGGCACGACGCCGATCCTCGACGCCGCCGAGGAGGCCGGCGTGCTCATGCCGAGCGGCTGCCGCATGGGCATCTGCTACGGCTGCGTCCTCCCCCTGCGCGAGGGCGCGGTCCGCGACCTGCGCAACGGCGAGATCACCTCCGCCGACGACGTCGGTGACGGCGTCCTCGTCCAGACCTGCATCAGCGCGCCCGCCGGCGCCTGCTCCATCGACCACTGACCGTCCCGAGCCCGAGGAGTCGCACCGTGACCGTCATCCAGAAGAAGCCCGACAACCCGATCGAGCACCTGTCCGCCGAGGACATCGAGCTCATCGGCAAGGAGCTGGACACCATCCGCCAGGAGGTGCGCGACAGCCTGGGCGAGGACGACGCCAAGTACATCCGGACCGTCATCGACGTCCAGCGCAAGCTCGAGCTCGGCAGCCGCGCCGTCCTGCTGTTCTCCAAGTTCCCGCCGGCGTGGGTGCTGGGCACCGCCGGCCTCTCGGTCGCCAAGATCCTGGAGAACATGGAGATCGGGCACAACATCCTCCACGGCCAGTGGGACTGGATGCGCGACCCGAAGATCCACTCCACGACCTGGGAGTGGGACATGGCCAGCCCAGCCGCGCAGTGGAAGCACTCGCACAACGAGCTGCACCACACGTACACGAACGTGATCGGCAAGGACAACGACCTCGGCTACGGCATCATGCGCGTCGACGAGGACCAGAAGTGGCACCCGATGTACCTGGCGCAGCCGCTCTGGAACTTTCTCAACGCCTGCTTCTTCGAGTACGGCATCGCCGCCTACGACCTCGAACTGGGCAAGAACCTGGCCACGAAGAAGCGCCGCAGCGACCCGAAGTTCCGCGCCGCCGCCAAGCAGGTGCTGAAGAAGATCCGCAACCAGGCCGCCAAGGACTACGTCGTCCACCCGCTGCTGTCGGGCCCGTCGTTCCTGCCGACCCTGGCCGCGAACTTCACCGCCAACGTGGTGCGCAACCTGTGGTCGCACTCGGTCATCATGTGCGGCCACTTCCCCGAGGGCGTCGAGACGTTCGAGAAGACCTCGATCGACGGCGAGACCCGCGGCGAGTGGTACGTCCGGCAGATGCTCGGCTCGGCCAACATCTCCGGCAGCAAGGCCATGCACGTCATGACCGGGAACCTGTCGCACCAGGTCGAGCACCACCTGTTCCCGGACCTGCCGAGCAACCGGTACGCCGAGATCGCCCCGCGGGTGAAGGACATCTTCGACCGCTACGGCCTCACCTACCACTCCGCTCCGCTGTACAAGCAGGTCGCGAGCGCCTGGCACAAGGTCATCCGGCTGTCGCTGCCCAACGGCTGGCTGGCCGAGACGACGCCGAAGAACGCCCCGGCGCAGGTCGTGAAGCTGGTCCGCATGACGACCGGCGGCAAGAAGGTCCGCCGCGAGCTCATGCGCGCCGCCTGATCCGGTAGCACCGGTTGACCGCCGGAGGCCCAGAACCGTCATGGTTCTGGGCCTCTGGCGTTCTGTGGGGGCTGCTCCCGGGCTCGGTGCGCCCGGCGTCGCCCGTCAGCGATAGTTCACGGTGACGCGCCCGCCGATCAGCTGCACGATGCCACCCTGGAAGAGCTGCCAGCTGCCGCCGTGCGCGTATGCCGCCGCCTCACGGGTCGGGTAGCCGAGCCTGCCGGTCTCCCACCCGAGCGCGGCCCAGCGGTCCCGGAGCGGGCCGATCACCGCTGACGGCACCGTGCCGTTGGACCAGTAGACCGACGCCCTCTCGAAGTGCTGGCCGCAGCCCCCGTCCCGCAGCCCGCAGAAGACCTCCGACGTCGGATATCCCATCGAACCGGTCTCCCAGCCGTGCCTGGACCACTGACCCTGCACTGAACGAGGGACGACCCGCGCTCCGGTGGCGGGCGACCAGTAGATCGATCCGTTCAGGAAGTGCTGCCCGCAACCGCCGTCGCGCAGGCCGCAGAAGGTGTCCGACACCGGGCGCCCGAGGCTGCCGCGCTCCCAGCCCTGCGCCCCCCACCGGTCGCGGATGGGGCCGAGGACGGTGAACGTGCCGGTCCACGTCCAGTAGACCGACCCACCCTGGAAGTGCTGCCCGCGGGCCCGGTCGGCCCCGAAGAAGGGGTCGGAGGTCGGGTAGCCGAGCGACCCGTTCTCCCAACCCTGACCCGCCCAGCGGCCGACGACCTCCGGCGCGACGAGGCGCGCCCCCGACGAGGGGGACCAGTAGACCGACCCGCCCTGGAAGTGCTGGCCGCAGCCGCCGTCGCGCAGGCCGCAGAAGGTGGACGACGTGGGGTAGCCGAGCGCCCCGTTCTCCCAGCCCTGCCCCGCCCACCGGTCCTTGACGGGACCGCGGATGACGCGGGAACCGGCGGCGGGGCTCCAGTAGACCGAGCCCCGCTCGAAGTGCTGCCCGCAGCCGCCGTCGCGCAGGCCGCAGAAGGTGGACGTCGTCGGGTAACCGAGCACCCCGCGCTCCCAGCCCTCGGCCGACCAGCCGGCCCTGGTCACCGGGTCGACCCGCGCCGGTGCGGTGGCGGCCGAGTGGTAGATGGACCCGTGCTCGAAGTGCTGGCCGCACCCGCCCGCCGGCAGACCGCAGAAGGTGTCCGAGACGGGCCGGCCCACCGATCCGCCCACCGGGACGCCCGTGCCGCCACCCTCCTGCCACCAGGCATCGTGCAGGGCCTCGTCGGCGAAGGCCCACGCCGTACTGGACCCGGAGAACCAGTAGATGACGCCCTGCTCGTACTCCCGGAAGCAAACGGAGAGGCCGACGCACGTCTTCACGTCGATGGGCGAGCCCAGCACGCCGGCCGAGCCACCGAGGGCCGCGTACTTGGCCTCGATCAAGTCGCCGTCGATGCCCGGGATGCCGACTGCGGCCGGCGCTCCGGTTTCCGCCGCCGATCCGCGCGGAGCGACCGGCTCATCTGCGGCCGCTTGGCCCGGCAGGAGCAGCCCGCCCGCCACCGTCAGCCCCGCCACCGCGCCGCGCAACCAGCGCGGTGCTCCGCGCCCTCGTGTCCTCATCGTCCGCTCCCCGTGCCGTCTCCCGCACTGGCGCGGGCGCCCGCAACCTACGGACGCCGGCCTGCCGACGCGCCCGACACGCCGTGGGGCGACCCCGGCGTGATCACCCGGCGGGTGACGCGGCGCCGGGACGGGGGACTCGCGTGCCGATCAGGCCTCCGTGGACCGGCCGGGTCAGTACACCCGGCCGTTGCGCAGCTGCAGGGAGCCCCGCTGGAACCACTGGAGCGGCCCGCCGGGCGTCTGATGCACATTCCCGACCGGGTAGCCGAGAGATCCGTTCTCCCAGCCACGAGCCGCCCAGGCGGTCCGGAAAGCGCCGGAGACGACATAGGCGGGGGCCGGGCGGAATCCGGTCACAGGCCCTGCGGCGTAGAGCGACCCGCCCTGGAAGTGCTGCCCGCACCCGCCGTCGCGCAGGCCGCAGAAACCATCGCTGGTCGGGAACCCCAGAACCCCGTGCTCCCAGCCCTGCTCACCCCAGGCAGTCTTCACCGAGCCGAGCACCGCGAAGGTCCCGGCGCGGGTGGCATAGACCGATCCACCGTGGAAGTGCTGCCCGCAGGCCCCGTCGCGCAACCCGCAGAAGGCGTTGCCCATGGGCATTCCCAGCTGGCCGTTCTCCCATCCGCCGGCCGCCCACCGGTTCCGGATGTTGCCCGAGACGATGTAGCCGGTGCCCCGTGGGTGGTACGAGGCGCGGTAGATGCTGCCGCCCTGGAAGTGCTGGCCGCACCCGTGATCACGCAGGCCGCAGAACATGGCGCCGGTCGGGTAGCCGAGAGCGCCGCGCTCCCACCCGGCGGCGGCGTAGCTGTTCCAGAGCTCCGATCCGACGGCGTGCGCGCCGGTGGCTCGGGACCAGTAGATCGAGCCGCCCTCGAAGTGCTGGCCGCAGCCGCCGTCCCGCAGGCCGCAGAACGGCGCGCTGGTCGGGTAGCCGAGCGAGCCGTTCTCCCAGCCGTGGGCGCCCCAGCGGTCCAGGATCGCGCCGCTGACGGCGAAGGCCCCGGTGGGGGAGACGTATACGTTGCCCCGCTGGAAGCGCTGCAGGCAACCGTCGTCGACCAGCTCGCACACCTCCTCGCCGACCGGGTAGCCCAGCGGGCCGCTCTCCCAGCCGGTCGCGCCCCAGGCGTCCACTACGTCGGGGGCGAGGACGTGCGTCCCGGACGCCGGGCTCGTGTAGACCGAGCCGCCCTCGAAGTGCGTGCCGCATCCACCGTCGCGCAGACCGCAGAACGTCCTCGACGTCGGCCAGCCCAGGCCGCCGTTCTGGAAGCCGTGCGCCTTCCACAGGTCGTACGCCGCACCCCAGACCGGGTGCACCCCGGTGTCGGTGCGCAGCACGACCCCGTGCTCGAAGGTCTGGCCGCACCAGCCGCTCTGGTACACCGGCTGGCAGGCGGCACCCCCCGCCGGGTACCCGAGCGGCCCGTTCTCCCAGCCGGTGCGAGCCCAGACGTCCCGGTAGTCACCCGGGACGAAGAGTGGCGTCGCGCCGGCCGTCTGGTAGAGCGAGCCGTTCTCGGTGTGCAGCCCACAGCCACCGTCGCGCAGGCCGCAGAACGTGTCGGTGACCGGGTAGCCGGCGTACTGGACGTCGAAGGCCGTGTACCACGAATCGCGGAACGCGGCGCCGACCAGGACGTGCGCCCCGGTCGCCTCCGACCACACGATCCGGCCGCCCTCGTAGTACACGAAGCAGCCACCCCCGCGGAGCGTGCAGCTCTCCGGGCCCGTAGCGGCGCCGAGCTGGGCCGCGGTGGCCGCTGGCAGGGAGGCGTACTTGGACTCGATCGGAGTGGGATCGGCCGCCTGCGCCCACGACTGCGGCAGCCGTCATGCCCAGAGCAGCCGCGGCGCGCAGCACGGTGGCCTTGAGACCGGACACGAGACTCCCTGCTCGAGGACCGCAACTGTGCGCGGCATGTGAGCGGAGAAGTTAGCTGGTCAGCTCGCTTGGTACCACACCCCGTACGGATCTCGTCACTAGGTGTGCCAGGGGTGGCGTCAGTTCGCCATGTCCACGAAGCGGCTGTAATGGCCCTGGAAGGCGACGGTCACGTTCGCGGTGGGGCCGTTGCGGTGCTTGACCAGCATGATGTCGGCCTCGCCGGCCCGCGGCGACTCCTTCTCGTACATGTCCTCGCGGTGGATCATCATGACCATGTCGGCGTCCTGCTCGATCGAATTGTGGACGACGATGCCCTCGGCCACGAAATTGTGGCCGCCGAGCACCGTGGCGTCGTAGACCTCCTCCACGACGCTCTGCTCGATCGAGACGACCTCGTCCCAGAGGAGGTCGTTGACCGCCTGCATCTCCAGGTCCGCGTCGCCCAGGATTCCCGCAATCCGGCCGAGCCGTTCCCGGCTGGGGGCGTGCTTCCACATCGTGCTCCCGCAGAACGCGGACCCCATGGCGGCGGCGAACGCGCGGTGGCTCATGCCCCTCTCCGCCAGGACGTCACGGACGCGCTCCCAGACCTGCGTGGGGATGGTGTCCACGTTCGTGTTCCCGGATAGCCCCCGCACGATCTCCAGGAGGCGCTCGGCGGCCTCGCCACGTCCCCCGTGGACCCCGATCTCCCCCAGGAAGCGCCGCTGGTCGTCACAGCCACTGATGTCGAGCGTCCAGCCGTCGCGGTAGCCGCTCTTCTTCACCCGACGGATGCGCGAGGAGATCCCGAAGCGGAGCAGCAAGCGGGAGACGTCATCGACGAGCCGCCGGCTGGTCGACGCGTAGTACACCCGGCCACCACGCCCGTTCTTGTTCAGCGTCACCGAACCGTCGGTGGCCCACAGGTGGCGGAGGAACATCGCGATCTGCTTCTTGGGCAGGCAGAACACCGGCTCGGGCACGAACTTCTCGTGGCTGCGCAGGCCGAACAGACCGAGCTCGTCCAGCCAGGCGGCGATCGGATTGCGCTTGCCGTGCGTCAACGGGAAGGGTGCACGGAGCCGTAGCGTCGTGCAGCGAGCAGCTGCGTACTCGTCCCTCACGGCGACCACGCCGAAGTGCAGCGCGGCTGTCGTGACCGCGCGCAGGTTCGCCTCGTCGACCGATGCGTAGCGCAGCGGCTGACGCTTCACGAAGCTGCCGTCCCCGATGAGGTGCGCCAGCAGGGTGACCTTCTCGTCCTCCCAGATCGTCATGCGGTCAGGCGCGGGAACGTGACGAGGCACCGCGATCCGGTCCCCCGGCGCCAGATCGCCCAGCGGCCGGAAGCCGTCGTAGGTGAGGAACGGGTGGTTGGCCGTCGCGCGCACGGTCTTGCCCGAGGACGTCGTCAGCTGGAAGACCTGCTTCCGGCCTGTCGAGAAGACGTGCGTCAGGTGCCGGCGGACGTAGCGCAGGTTGTCGTCCAGCGACCACACCGGCACATCGGTCGCGCCGCTTCCGAACAACTCGCCCATCGTGGTCTCGGCGCCGGTGTCGGCGCGCAGGATGCGCGTGTCGGCCGTCAGGCAACCGGACTCACGGAGGTCGGACAGCATCGGCTTCTTGTCCTGCCGCTGCTCCGACCCTCGGTTGAGCTGCGACATCGCGATGACCGGGACCTCGAGCTCCTTGGCCAGCAGCTTCAGCGCACGGGAGAACTCCGAGACCTCCTGCTGACGGCTCTCGACCTTCTTGCCGGAGGTCATCAGCTGCAGGTAGTCGATGACGATGAGCTTGAGGTCGTTGCGCTGCTTGAGCCGCCGCGCCTTGGCCCGGATCTCCATCATCGTCATGTTGGGCGAGTCGTCGATGTACAGCGGCGCATCGGCGACCTCGCCCATGCGGCGGGCCAGCTTCGCCCAGTCCTCGTCGGACAGCGTGCCGGCGCGCATGTGGTGCAGCGGCACCTTCGCCTCCGCCGACAGCAGGCGCATCGTGATCTCGTGCTTGCTCATCTCCAGCGAGAAGATGCAGGCGGGCATGCCGTGCTTCACCGTCGCCGACCGGGCGATGTCCAGGCCCAACGTCGAGTTGTGCGTCGGGATGAAGCTGCGGCCGGCGAGGAAGAGGTGGTCCTCGGCGTCCACCTGGATGCATCGCACCGGCACGCTGTTGATCGGCCGGACGTCGGTGACGAATCGGACTCCGCGCGCCGTGGAGGTCCGAGCCCCGCGCTCCTTGTGGAGGAGCTTCTTGCGCTCCAGCCGGAACACCTCGTCGTCGGTGCTGAAGGTGAGCGTGTAGCAGGTCGACGATTCTTCGCTCCGACCGTGGACGCGCTTGGTGGTCATGCGCACCCGGTGACCGAGCCCCGCGATCAGCTCCCGCGTGTCCTCGGCAAGCCGCCGGTTCGTCACCGCGAACTGCACGACGCCGCTGGGCGCCACCGTGCCGTCGGTGTCCAGCAGGCCGGCCAACAGCGCACGCCTCTGGGCCACGGATGCCCGCAGGTACGACGTCGGGATGTGCTTGTCGCCGAGCACGCCCAGCACGCGCAGGAGACCCGTGACGGTGCCGTACTCGTCGCGGCAGCCCTGGCACTGCGTCAGACCGCTCGAGGGGCCACCGCAGTCGGGGCAGGTGGCCTGAATACCCACACCGCCGCTGGCGCGCAGCCGGCCGCCGCACGTCTTGCCACAGGTCTGCACCTGCGACGTGCGCGGCAGGAAGAGCTCCCCGCACATCGGGCAGCGCCGCATCTCGGTGGAGACCCGCGCTGGCAGCCGCAACGAGTACCGACGGTCCGCCCCGGTCGGCTGCGCCACCAGACCCTCGGCCTCGATGTGGACGGCGATCTCCGGGTCGGCGCTGGTGAACTGCGCTGCCGCGGAGGTGCCGTCCCCCAGCCACACGCCGAGGGCGTACGGCGGGATGGGGAGATCGGCTGGCGGCAGATCCAGCGGAGCGGCGTTCGTCACCGAGTGGTTCAGCCGGGCGTCCTTGGTAGTGCAGCGGACCGTGCGGGCGATCTCCTCGGTGGTTCGCACCTCGGCGAACGTCCGCTGGTTGCGGTAGCCGTTGTAGCCGACCCGAGCGGCCTGGGCGGACTTCCGGCTGGCCCGGGTGTCCGTGAGCCACTGGTGATGGGCGTCGGCGACGATCATGGAGCCGTCGGAGAAGTGCACCTCGTAGCAGGGGCGGTCCGTCATGACGTCCGTGGCAGCGACCACCGTGGTGGGGCGACCGTCGGAGCCCATGACCCGGTCACCGACCCGGAGCTCGCCCATCGTCGTCCAGCCGGACGGCGTGGCGACGGGAGTGTCCAGCGCGAGGGCCTTGCCGACACCGGGACGTGCTGCGATGACGACCATCTGCCCGGCCTGCAGGCCGTTGGTCAGCTCGTCGAGGTCCCGGATGCCGGTGGGGACGCCGCGCGCCGTGCCGCCCCGTGAGGCGATGGCGTCGAGCTCGTCCATGGTCGGCTGCAGGACGTCCTCGAGGCGCGAGTAGTCCTCGCTCATCCGCTTCTCGGTGACGTCGTAGATCTCCTGCTGGGCTCGGTCGACGATGTCGTCGACGTCGCCCTTGCCGCCGGCCGCGCCGTAGCCCAGCTGGACCACGCGGGTGCCGGCCTCCACCAGGCGGCGCAGCACGGCCTGCTCGGCCACGATCGCGGCGTAGTAGCCGGCGTTGGCCGCCGTGGGCGTCGAGGCGATCAGCGTGTGCAGGTAGACCGCGCCGCCCATCTTCGACAGCTGGTCGGTGCGGTTGAGCTCGGCGGCGACGGTGATCGCGTCGGCCGGCTCGCCCCGCCCGTAGAGGTCGATGATGCAGTCGAAGATCACCTGGTGCGCCGGACGGTAGAAGTCGTTGCCGTGCAAGACCTCGACGACGTCGGCGATCGCGTCCTTGCTCAGCAGCATGCCGCCGAGCACCGACTGCTCCGCCGCGACGTCCTGCGGCGGCTGCCGGTCGTACTCCGGCGCCGTCACGGACGGTCGGCTGAACTCGTCGGCCACCGCCACGGGGGTACCTCCATCTCCTTGCGGGCGCGCCCACGACACCACCGCGCGCAGGGGAAGTACGCGAGCTCGGCGGGCTGCGCCGGACCGAACGTGTGTTCGGTCCATGCCTACCGCAGGGGACCGACAGTCCCGTGTTCCGGTGGCTGGGGAGGACGTTAGGGAAGGCGGGCGGCCGGAGTCCACCACCGGTGTGCACGTCGATCTGCACAACTTGTGGACAAGTCGGTGGACGGACGCCTGTCGACATGTGGACGGACCGGGGGACGGCCGGCGTGCGGGACCGGTCATCCCCGCTCCGACCTGCGGCGACGCCGTCCCGCAGCTGTGGACCGGAAATAGTCACCGACATTTTTTGCGGCACGCACCACGAGTCACACGGGTGCACCGGACGGCGCCCGCGACCAGCACGCACCCCGGGGACGGCCCTCTGCGGCACGGGCTCGGTACGGGCCGGCGCCGGTGCCGGAGAGGCCCCCCCAGGCCCGTGAGACGCCACGAGGGGCGCCGGACCGGAGTCCGACGCCCCTCGGGGACGCATCGCGCGCCCAGGGCGCGCTCAGCGGGTTCAGCCGGCGACGACGTCGATCGTCAGCCGGGAGGCGACCTCGGGGTGCACCCGCACGGTGACGGTGTGCTGACCCGTGGTCTTGATGCTGCTGGGCAGCTCGATCCGGCGACGGTCGAGCTCCGGGCCACCGGCGGCCGTGACCGCGGCGGCGACGTCGGCGGTGGTGACCCGCCCGAACAGGCGGCCACCGTCACCGGCGCGGGCCGGCACGCGCACGGTCAGCCCGTTGAGGCGACCGGCCACGGCCTGCGCCTCCTCGAGGGACCGCACGTCGCGGGCGGCACGCGCCCGGCGCAGGGACTCGACCTGCTTCTCGGCACCCCGGGTGGCCTGGATGGCCAGCCCGCGGGGCAGGAGGTAGTTGCGGCCGTAGCCGCCCTTGACCTCGACGGTGTCGCCGGAGGACCCGAGACCGGTGACCTCCTGCGTGAGGATCAGCTTCATCGTGCTCATGATCAGCGCGCCGTCGAGGTGTAGGGCAGCAGTGCCATCTCGCGGCTGTTCTTCACGGCCGTGGCGACGTCACGCTGGTGCTGGCTGCAGTTGCCGCTGACGCGGCGGGCACGGATCTTGCCGCGGTCGGAGATGAACTTCCGCAGCAGGGTCGTGTCCTTGTAGTCGATGTAGGTCGCCTTGTCCTTGCAGAACTGGCAGACCTTCTTCTTGGGCTTGCGAACGGGAGGCTTGGGCACCGGAGTTCTCCAGATACGAATGGTTCAGGGAAGTACGGATGGCCCCGTCCAGAGGCTCGCCCCGAGCGTGCGAGGGGTGAGGAGGACGGGGTCCTCTTTCAGAACGGCGGTTCGTCGGACGGACCGGCAGGCGTCGACCAGGGGTCGCTCGCCCCGCCGCCGCCACCGCCGCCGCCGGAGAAGCCGCCGCCGCCACCGAAGCCGCCGCCGCCCTCACCGCGGGAGGCCTTGGTGACCTTCGCGGTGGCGTAGCGCAGCGAGGGGCCGATCTCGTCGACCTCCAGCTCGATGACGGTGCGCTTCTCGCCTTCCTTCGTGTCGAAGGAACGCTGCTTCAGGCGACCGCTGACGATGACGCGGGAACCACGGGTCAGCGACTCGGCCACGTTCTCCGCGGCCTGGCGCCAGACGTTGCAGCGGAGGAACAGCGCTTCGCCGTCCTTCCACTCCTGCGACTGCCGGTCGAACGTCCGCGGCGTCGACGCCACGGTGAAGTTGGCGACGGCAGCGCCGGACGGCGTGAAGCGCAGCTCCGGATCGGCGGTCAGGTTGCCGATGACGGTGATGACGGTCTCGCCGGCCATGGTCAGTGGACCTCGGGGCGCATCAGCTTCGTGCGGAGCACCGACTCGTTCAGGTTGAGCTGGCGGTCGAGCTCGGCGACCGCGGCAGGCTCAGCCTGGATGTCGATGATGGCGTAGATGCCCTCGACCTGCTTCTTGATCTCGTAAGCCATCCGGCGACGCCCCCAGATCTCGGTCTTGACGGTGCCACCGGAGTTGGTGACGACGGTCAGGAACCGGTCGAGCGAGGGCGCGATCGTGCGCTCCTCGAGATCGGGGTCGAGGATGACCATCAGTTCGTAATTGCGCACGGAGAACCCCACCTCCTCTGGTCTCAGCGGCTGCAGGGGATCTGCAGCAGGAGGGTCGTACATGCGTCGCGCGCCCCGGCTGCTGCCAGAACGCGCGGGTTCAGGCTACCAGCGCGCCGGACGATGCCCTCCGGCGCCGTCCACGGGCTCTTCGTGGACGACCGCGGCCGCCGGCCCCCGAGGGGACGGCGGCCGTGACCGGGAGCGTGGATCGGTGCGTCAGCGGTTCTCGCGAGCCGCCTGGTGCGTGCGGACCAGTGCCGCGGTGACGGCGGCCAGCGCGACCACGGCGGCCAGCGCCGCGGCCGGGAGGGTGACCGGCTGGGCCTCCGAGGCGCTGACGGTCTCGGTGCTGTCGGCGTCCAGCGTGGTCCCGTCCAGGCCGGCCAGCTGGCCGAAGACCGGCACCGACGCGCCGTCGTAGGAACCGGCCAGGCCACCGGACCCGGAGCCGGACCCGGCCCGGTCGGCGGCGGCGAAGCTGCCGCTGGCGGCGCCGAAGCGGGCGGGGTCGAACGCCGCGATCGCGGCGCGGGCGCCGGGGCCCATCGCCAGGCCGCTGCCGACCGGGTACCGGTAGGCGTCGCCCACCTCCGCCACGTCCCGCCCCTGCGGCTGCTGCTCGGGAGCGGGCGGCGGGTTGCCGACCGGCGGGCCGTCGGTGCCCGGGTCGACCGGCGGGGTGACGCCGGGCACCGACACGTTCACCTGGGGCAGCTGCGGCACGCCGACGCTGGGCAGGTTGGGGAGCTGGGGGGCGATCGTCTGCACGACGTAGGGCGTCGGGGCGGGAAGCGCCGGGAGCGACCCGAGGACGGTGTCGACCACCTGCTGGGTGCTGACACCGAGCGGCAGGTTCGCCTGCGGCACCACGCGGTACGTGTAGGTGATCGTGCCGGTGGTCGCCGGGGCGGTGAACTGCCACGAGGTGCTCTGCTCGGGCTGGAGGTCCCGCAGCTGACCGAAGAAGTTCAGCGAGACGTCGGTGTAGACCGTGGCGCCGACCGCGACGTTGCCCAGCGGCAGCGGGATGGAGATGCCGCCACGGTTCTCCGCCGGGATCTTGTTCACGAACGTCACGGTGCCGCCGGAGTCCACGCTGGCGACGGGGGGCGTCACGTTCCTGATCTCGATCGTCGCGGTGGGGGCGGCCGCGGCGCCGGGCGCCAGGAGGACCGAGGATGCGGCGACGCCCAGCCAGGCCAGCACGGCCAGACCGAGGCCCCGACGGGCTGAGCGACGGATGCGACCCGTTGCCATGTTCTGCTACCTCCACGTCACGTCACACCACTACCGGCGAGTAACCCCCGTCACGATCTTCAACGATGATGTGACGCAGGCGATACGGGTAAACCTCGAACTGATCATGGATGGAGCTGCGCGCATGCGTTCGCACTCGATCGGCGTACACGTGGGGCCAGGTCTCACCGACGACGGCGAGCTCGACCGCGGCGGTCCGGTGGCCCGGGCGGCGGAGATGGACGCCGACGGGGTGCAGGTCTTCCTCGCCGATCCGCAGGGCTGGAAGGCGCCGAAGCCCAGGCCGGACGCCGACGCGCTGCGCGCCTCCGGCCTGGCCGTCCACGTGCACGCGCCGTACGTCCTGAACGTGGCGACGACGAACAACCGCATCCGCATCCCGAGCCGCAAGCTGCTGGGCGCCCACGCGCGGGCGGCCGCCGACGTCGGGGCGCGCGGGCTGGTGGTGCACGGCGGGCACGTCCTCGCCGCCGACGACCCGGTCGCGGGTGCCGACAACTGGCGCAAGACCTTCGCCCGGCAGGCCGACGAGGGCGGGTTCCCGGTGCCGGTGCTGATCGAGAACACCGCCGGTGGCGGCAACGCGATGGCCCGGGACCTCGACGCGCTCGCCCGGCTCTGGGACGCGGTCGGGGAGTTCGGGGCCGGGTTCGTCCTGGACACCTGCCATGCCTGGGCCGCCGGCTGGGACCTCGCCACCGTGGTCGCCGACGTCCGGGCGGTCACCGGGCGCATCGACCTCGTGCACCTGAACAACAGCCGCGACCCGGCCGGTTCCAGCCGTGACCGGCACGCGCCGCTCGCCGCGGGGGAGATCCCGACCGAGCTCCTGGTGGAGGTCGCCCGTGCCGCCGACTGCCCCGTCGTGCTGGAGACGCCGGGCGACGCCGCCGACCACGCCGGGGAGATCGGGCTGCTGCGCGCCGCCCTCGCCTGATGACGCGGGGTGCGGGCCGGGCCCTAACGCCGGGCCGGCCGCGTTCCACGTGGAACGGCGAACCGGTCGGGCGCACGGTCCAGGACGCCGCCGGCCGGATCGTCCACGCCCGGCCAGCTCGTCCGCACCACGTCCCGGTCGGGAGCGAGCACGTCCCGCACGACCAGCGCCATGAGCACGACGACGGCGACGTCGCGCAGCCCGACCCCGAGGAAGAACCACTCGACGTCGAGGCCGCGGTTCGCCGTCCCGAGGTAGTGCAGCATCGTGACGACCCACACCAGGACCTCGGTGGCCTGCCACAGCAGCAGCGACCGCCAGCGGGGCCGGGCCAGCACGGCCAGCGGCAGCAGCCAGAGCGAGAACTGCGGGCTCCACACCTTGTTCAGCAGCAGGAACCCGGCCAGCAGCAGGAACGCGATCTGCGGCACCCGCGGCCGCAGCGGCGCCGCGAGGGTCAGCCAGGCCACCCCGAGACCGAAGAGCACCACTGACGCGGTGACGACGGCGTTGAGGGCCCCCGGCGCCTCGCCGGGGGACAGCGGACCGTCGAAGAGGGTCCCCCCCGACGCCTGGATCGCCATGTTCCAGATCGACTCGGGGTTGGCCCCGCGCTCACGGCTGAACACGAAGAACCACGACCAGTTCTCCGGCGCCGCGACGGCGACCGGCAGGTTCACCGCTGCCCAGGCGAGCACGGCGGCGCCCGCCGCCCGCCACCAGGTGCGCAGCCGGCCGGTCCGCAGGCAGAGCAGGAACAGGGTGCCCAGCAGGAGCAGCGGGTAGAACTTCGCCGCGATGCCGAGGCCGAGCAGGACGCCGGCGAGCACCGGCCGGGAGCGGGCCCAGGCGAGGAGGCCGAACGTCGACAGGGTCACCGCCAGCAGGTCCCAGTTCGTGAAGGCGTGGAAGAGCAGCAGCGGGGAGAGCCCGACCATCGCCGCGTCCCACGGCCGCCGGCCGGCCAGCCCCAGCACCGCGCGGACCAGCAGCAGCCCGAGCACGGACAGCAGCAGGCAGGTCACGACGTAGTAGCTCTCCACCGGCGGCAGGTCGGGCAGCAGACCGACGGCGCCGGCCGCGGCGTCGTAGCCCCGCGCCCCGGTCGCGGCCAGCCCCATGAGCCCGCCGGTCAGGACCGGGTACTCCACGCGGGCGTCCAGGTACGGCTGCGCACCGGCGTCCAACCCGTAGGAACCGAACAGCGGCACGGCGTCGGAGTAGCAGAGGTGCGTGTACTGGCGTTGCCCGGCCCAGTTCCCGTCGGCGCACGGCGCCTGCTTGATCCACGCCAGGGCCAGCACGAGCGTGGCGAAGAGCAGGCAGACGCGCAGCGGCGTCCAGAACAGGGCCCGGCCGACGACGCCGTGCCGGCCCCACGGCCCGCCCACCGCCTCGCTGGCCTGGGCGACGACGGGATCGCTCCACGACGGGAGCACCCGGTCGGGCCGGTCGTCCGCCGGGGCCGGTCCCACAGACACCACGGGCCCGTCCGCGGTGGCGGACGGGCCCGGGGGAGCGCTGCTCATGCCAGCAGTGTGCGGGATCGGTCAGCCGCCGGGTGGGGGCAGCACCGGACCGGGTTCACCCGGAGCGTTCGTCTCCGACGGCGGGCTCGGCCTGCCGCCACCGCCACCGCCGGCACCCGGCGACTCGGAGGGCCGGGTGGAGACCGCCGGGTCGTTCGGAGCGAAGTCCTGGTCGTCCGGTACCCCGTCGCCGTCCGTGTCGACCGGCCTCGGCGGGCTCGAGGAGGTGGGGGGAGCCGGGGCCGTCGTGGTGACCGGCGCCTGGGTTGTCACCGGGGCAGGCGCCTCGGTGGTCGGCTCGGGCACGCCCTCGCCGCTGTCCCCCTTGATCAGCGCCTTGTCCGGCAAGTCCTCCTCGGGCGTGCCGGCGAGGACGGCGTTCATGAACCGCTGCCAGATGGCCCCGGGCAGGCCCGAGCCGTAGACGATCTGGCCGCCGGCGGTCCGGATCGGCTGGCGCTCGTCGGACCCGATCCAGACCGCGGTGGAGATGGAGGGGGTGTAGCCCACCATCCAGGCGTCGGAGTTGTCCGTCCGGTTGAGGCCCTGCGTACCGGTCTTGCTGGCGACCTCGCGCCCACCCTCCAGCGCGCGACGGGAGTAGGACGCCACTCCCTTGGTGGCGACGGTGACGTCGTTGACGACGTCGGCCGCCAGGACCTGCTCGCCGGCCACACCGGTGTTCTCCAGCAGGACGGTGCCCTCGCTGTCGGTCACCCTGGCGACGAAGTACGCGTCCCGCCGCGTACCGCCCGCGGCCAGGGTCGCGAAGCCCTGCGCCTGGTCGATCGGCCGCATCTCGTACTCGCCGATGCCGATCGAGGAGCCGGTGGCGCCGCTGCCGGCGGCCAGGGTCCGCTTGCCGGCGAAGAAGTCGCTCCCACCCCACGTGTCCGGCAGCCCGGTGGCCGCCAGGATGGTGTCCCGGACGTTCTCCGGGCCCACCTCGTAGGCGAGACCGTAGAACGTCGTGTTCAGCGAGCGCGTGATCGCCTCGGTCAGCGTGCACGCGGGGCAGTTGGCGCCCCCGGAGTTGACCACCGGCTGGCCCGGGCGGTCCGGGAACGTCTGGTCGTCGCTGCCGTCGCGCCGGGCCTGGATCCCGATGCCCTGCTCCAGCGCGGTGGCCAGCACGTAGGGCTTGACCGACGAACCCGGCTGCCGCTTGGCCTGGGCGTAGTCGGTGCCGGTGCCGTCCCGTCCACCGTGGTAGGCCACGACCGCGCCGGTGCGCGGGTCGATGGCCACCAACGCCTGCCGGAGGTTGTCCGGCTCGCCGGCCATGACCGCGTCCACGCTGGCGACGGCGGCGTCCTGCGCCGGCTTGCTGATCGTCGTGGTGATCCGCAGGCCACCGGCGTTGATCTGCTGCTCGTCGTAGCCGCGCGCCGCGAGCTCGGAGATGACCCGGGTGACGATGTGGCCTTCCGGGCCCTCGGGCATGCCGAGGGCCGAGCCGGTCTTGGGCAGCACCGGCGGGTACACCGCGGCGGCGCGCTCGGCGTCGGTCAGCCAGCCCTCTTCGACCATGGCGTCGAGCACGAGGCCCCAGCGGTCCTGCGCACCCTCGGGGTTGGTCTCCGGGTCGTAGCTGGACGGGCTGCGGACCAGGACGGCCAGGACGGCGCCCTGCTCGGCGGTGAGCTCGGCGGCCGGGATGCCGAAGTACGTGTTGGCGGCGGCCTCGATGCCGTAGGCGCCGCGCCCGTAGTAGATGGTGTTGAGGTAGTTCTCGAGGATCTGCTCCTTCGAGAAGTTGTTGTCGAGCTTGATGGCCAGGAACAGCTCCTGGAACTTGCGGCTGAAGGTCTGCTCCTGCGTCAGGAAGGCGTTCTTGACGTACTGCTGGGTGATCGTCGAGCCACCCTGCGTCGAGCCGCCGGTGAGGTTGTTCCACGCCGCGCGCACGATGCCGGTGAAGGAGATCCCGGGGTCGGAGTAGAAGCTGCGGTTCTCCGCAGCCAGGATCGCCCGCTGCGCGGGCTCGCTGATCTCCGCCAGCGGCACGTTGGTGCGGTTCTCGTCGCCCAGCCGCGCCATCTCGGTGACGCCGTCGCCGTAGTAGAGGACCGTGGTCTGCTTGGTCGACACCGAATCGGGGCTCGGCACCTCCGTGCTCGCGTAGACCACCCCGACGAAGACGACCAGCAGGGCCAGCAGCCCGCCCATGATGCCGGCGGCGATCTTCATCCGGCGTCTGCGGCGCTGCTTCGTGCTGCGGGCCTTGCCCTTGGCGGACGGGGCGGCCTTCGCGCCGGGCGGACGGCCGGTGCCGCCGCTGCGGGCAGCGGTCGTGCCGCCACGGGACGCGCTGGTGCCACCGCGGCCGGCGCCGGGACGCCGGGGTGGGACCGGTGGACGGCCGGCTCCTCCGCCTCCCGTGCTGCGCGAGCGGGTGGGCGACGGTCGGCGCACGGAGCCGGCCCGAGGCGCGACGGGCGAGGTCTCGTCGTGGCTGGGCACGAGCACACCCCTTCCTGAACTGTCATGGTCGGCGCCGGGCACGTGCCCGGACGCGGCGGAGCGTCTTCAGCTGTGGCGGAGGTCCCGGCCCGCGACGTCGGGGGCCCGGGTCCGCGCACCGGGCGAGGAGCGGCCGGTCACTGCTCCGTCGCCGCGCGGCGCCGCCCCCGGCGGGGCTGCCGTCCCGGTTCCGGTTCAGCACCGAGGACGTACGAGCAGTCGAGGTGGTTCCAGCCGCAGCTGCGGCACACCTCCACCTGGTACACGGAGAACTCGTCCTGAGCGGTGTCCATTCGGGCGAGCTCGACCTCGGTCTTGGCCTGCCCGGCCACCGGACCGAGGTGGTCGCCGTACACGTAGTTCACCAGCGTGAGACGGTCCCTGCGGCAGACCGGGCATGGCACGTCGGTCGGCTGGCCGTGGTACTTCGCCGCCCGGGAGAGGTACGGGCTGGCGTCGCAGACCTCGAACAGACCGGTGCGTCCGGAGTGCACGTCGGCGAGGACGGCTCGCCGCTGCAGCGAGTAGTCCACGACGGATCGACGTCCGGGCACGGCCGCCAATGTACGCACCGGGGCCCGGCGTGTGGGCTTCCCCGAGTGGCGACACCCCCGGTCGGGCCGCAGGTGGCACCTGGCGCCCCGGTCGAGCACTCGTGCCCCTCGATGTATCGTCGCGATACATCGGATGAGGAGAGACGGGAGGACGGCACGTGCTCGAGTTCGCCATCCTCGGTCTGCTGCACCAGTCCCCGATGCACGGCTACGAGCTGCGCAAGCAGCTCGCGCAGGTGCTCGGCGGGCTGCGCAGCATCTCCTACGGCTCGCTGTACCCCGCGCTGCGGCGGATGCAGGCGGCCGGGTTGATCAGCACCGACGAACCCCCGCCACGTGCCCTGCTGCCGGCCGACGCACCGCCGCTGACCGGACGACGCGGGAAGGTCGTGTACACGATCACCGCGGAAGGCAAGGAGCGCTTCCACGAGCTGGTCGGCGAGACCGGCCCGGAGGCCTACGACGACGGCGGGTTCTTCGGCGTCCGCCTCGCCTTCTTCCGGCACACGGCCCGCGACGTGCGGCTGCGGATCCTCGAGGGCCGCCGCCGCACGGTGGAGCGCCAGCGCGAAGGGCTCCGCACGTCGCTGAGCCGGACCCGCGAGCGGCTCGACCGCTACACGCTCGAACTGCAGCGCCACGGCCTGGAGTCGGTCGACCGGGAGGTCCGCTGGCTCTCCGAGCTCATCGACAGCGAACGGGCGGAGTCCTCGGGCGACCGTCCCGCCGTCCCCGGTCCAGAGAAGCGGCCGGACACCGACTAGCACGACGGCGGGGCACCGCCCCGCCGCAGGCAGCACCGGACCGCACCCGGTCCGGCGACCACGGGACCACCAGGTCCAGGAGAAGGAGAGTCATGGGGTCAGTCAAGGTCGCCATCGTCGGCGTCGGTAACTGCGCCGCCTCGCTCGTGCAGGGCGTCCACTACTACCGCGACGCCGACGAGACGGCGTCCGTGCCCGGGCTGATGCACGTCCGGTTCGGCGAGTACCACGTCTCCGACATCGAGTTCGTCGCCGCGTTCGACGTCGATGCCAAGAAGGTCGGTCGGGATCTCTCCGAGGCCATCGTCGCCAGCGAGAACAACACCATCTCCATCTGCGACGTCCCGCCGCTGGGCGTCACCGTGCAGCGGGGCACCACGCTGGACGGCCTCGGCAAGTACTACCGCGAGATGGTCGAGGAGTCCGACGACCAGCAGGTCGACGTGGTCGCCGCGCTGCGCGAGTCCGGTGCCGACGTGCTGGTCTGCTACCTGCCCGTGGGGTCGCAGCAGGCCGCCGAGTTCTACGCCCAGGCCGCCCTGGACGCAGGGGTCGCCTTCGTCAATGCGCTCCCGGTCTTCATCGCCGGCACCAAGGAGTGGGCGGACAAGTTCACCGCCGCCGGCGTGCCCATCGTCGGCGACGACATCAAGAGCCAGGTCGGCGCCACCATCACCCACCGGGTGCTGGCGAAGCTGTTCGAGGACCGCGGCGTGCAGCTGGACCGCACGATGCAGCTCAACGTCGGCGGCAACATGGACTTCAAGAACATGCTCGAGCGCG
Source organism: Blastococcus saxobsidens (assembly GCF_002938435.1). Classification (GTDB taxonomy): domain Bacteria; phylum Actinomycetota; class Actinomycetes; order Mycobacteriales; family Geodermatophilaceae; genus Blastococcus; species Blastococcus saxobsidens. Next base: position 5,825 of record NZ_POQT01000028.1, on the reverse strand, counting down.
AGCGCCTGGAGTCCAAGAAGATCTCCAAGACCCAGGCCGTCACCAGCCAGGTCGACCGGGACATGGGCGTGGGCAACGTGCACATCGGCCCGTCGGACCACGTGCCGTGGCTGTCGGACCGCAAGTGGGCCTACGTGCGCCTCGAGGCCCGCGCGTTCGGCGACGTCCCGCTGAGCCTGGAGTACAAGCTCGAGGTCTGGGACTCCCCGAACTCCGCCGGCATCATCATCGACGCCGTCCGTGCGGCGAAGATCGCCAAGGACCGGGGCATCGGTGGCCCCATCCTGTCGGCGTCGGCGTACTTCATGAAGAGCCCGCCGGTGCAGTACCGCGACAGCGAGGCCCGCGACATGGTCGAGGCCTTCATCAAGGGCGACGTCGAGCGCTGACGAAGGACCTCCCTGCTCCCCACCGCTCGCTCCGCTCACGGCGGGGCCCTGCAGGGAGGCCGTTCCATCCGCTCACCGGGGCCCGCATCTCCTCGCCGGAGGTGCGGGCCCCGCGCGTTCCTGCCCGGTATCGCGGCCCCGGCTCCCTAGTCTTCGGACCATGCCCGCCCGCCGCCCGCCCGCCGCGCGCGTCTGCGCGGCCGCGCTGGCCGCACTCCTCCTCGCCGGCTGCTCGACGGGGGAGCGCCGGGCCGGCGAGCCGGTCACCGAGGACGAGGCGGCCGTGCTCGCCGAGCTGCTGCACCGCAACCACCAGGAGGGCGGCGCCGACTTCGTCGTCACCGTCCCCTTCGGCGAGGACGCGGTCCTCACGCTGACCGGCGAGATCGACTTCCGGCGCGCCCAGGGCCGGGCCGAGGCGGTCACGCTCGTGGACGGCGAGGAACGCGACACCCGGACGCTGTTCTTCGACCGGGACGAGCTCTGGTTCGGCGACGTGCCCGGCCTGGCCGAAGCACTGGCGGGTGCCGGCGCCGCCGAGGCCGCCTACCTGCGCCGCCCGCTGGCCGACGACCCGCAGGACCCCGAGCTGCTGGACGTGCTGGTGCAGGTGCTGCTCAACCTGTCCGCCCGCACGGCCGACGACCCACGGCTGTTCCTCGACGGCCCCTACCGCTGGCACGCCCACCAGAGCGTCGACGGCCGGCCGACGGTGGTCTACCGGCTGCGGGAGGACCGCACGGTGGCCGTGGACGACGGCGACCAGACGCTGAGGCAGTACCGCGCCACGCTGCCGCAGGGAGACCTGGAGCTCACCGTCACGCTCGGCGAGCACGGCCCCCGGCGGGTGGCGCTGCCCGGGGCGGAGGCGACGGCCGACGTGGCCGACCACCCGCAGGTGGCGGCGGCGTTCGGCGTCTGAAGAAGGACCCCTCTGCCCCCCACCACTCGCACGCTCGCGGCGGGACCCTGCAGAGGGGCCTCAAGACAGTGGCAGGGGGCGGGCTCTTCCCCAGACCGCCCCCTGCCGACGTCCTTCCTACCAGATCACCGGCGTTCGCGCTGCCCGTGACGCGCGCGTCGCGCGGCTCAGTTCGCGGCCGGATCGGCCGGCGCGGTGGACAGCACCGCGAGGCGACCGGTCTGCCGGCCCATCACCCGCCGCCACAGCTGCGGGCCGGAGAGCTCGCCCAGCACGTCCCCGGCGCGCGCGGGCAGGCAGGCCCAGGCGCCCTCGGTGATCTCGCCGGCCAGCTGGCCCGGGGACCAGCCCGCGTAGCCGGCGAACACGCGCAGGCCGGTGAGGCGGCCCGCCAGCTCGGCCGGGTCACCGTCGAGGTCGACCAGGTAGACGTCGTCGGCCACCGGCCGCAGCCCCGGCGGGGGCTCCGGGCCCTCGGCGGTGGCCAGGCACAGCGCGGTGTCGGTCTCGCACGGCCCGCCCACGTGGAACACGCCGGGCGACACGGCCAGGTCGCACCAGCCGGGGAGCACGTCGCGGATGTCGACCTGGCTGGGGCGGCCCAGCACGACGCCGAGGGTCCCGGTGTCGGAGTGGTCGAGCACGAAGACGACGGTGCCGGCGAACGTGGGGTCGGCCAGCGAGGGCATCGCGACGAGCAGGGTGCCGGCGCTCACGTCGTCCAGGCAGCCGATCGACAGCGCCGGGACGGCGGGCGCGCGGCGCCGCCCGGTCACAGGCCGCGCGGGCGGACCGGACTCGGGCTCGGGCGACGCGGGCACCGGGGACATCCTCCCCAGTGTGCCCCAATCCGGCGCCGGGGGCCGCGCCTGCCGTCCCGCCGTTCCCCACGGGTGGGGAACGGCGGGAGGCCGCCACGAGTCCGCGGTCGGCGTGGAGCGCGGGCGGCCCCCTGCAGGGTCCCGACGCGAGCCTGCGAGTGGCGGGGGGCAGGGGGTCCTTTCACTAGGGTGTCGGCGTGGCCGAGGCGGGGACGACCGTGCGCGGCCTGCTCGCACGCCGGGACTTCCGTCGGCTGCTCGGCACCCGGCTGCTCTCGCAGTTCGGCGACGGCGTGTTCCAGGCGGCGCTGGCCGGCACGGTCCTGTTCAACCCCCAGCGGGCCGCCGATCCGGTCGACGTGGCCGCGGGCTTCGCCGTCCTCCTCCTGCCCTACTCGCTGGTCGGACCGTTCGCCGGCGTGTGGCTGGACCGGTGGAGCCGCCGGCAGGTGCTGCTGCGGGCCAACCTGGTGCGCGCCGGCCTGGTCGCCGTGGTGGCCGGGCTGATCCTCGCCGGCGTCCAGGGCCCGGCCTTCTACGCGGCCGGGCTCGCGGTCTTCTCCGTCAACCGGTTCGTCCTCGCCGCTCTGTCGGCCGGCCTGCCGCACACCACCGACGAGCCCTCGCTGGTCTCGGCGAACGCCGTGTCGACCACGTCGGGCGCGGTCTCCACCGTGGTGGGCGGTGCCGTCGCGCTCGGACTGCTCCAGCTGACCGCCTCCGGCGACGCCGCCTACTCGGCCGTGGCGCTCGCGGCCGCGCTGCCCTACCTCGCGGCCGCAGCCGTCGTCGCGGGTTTCACCCGGACCCACCTGGGACCCGACCACATGTCCCGCACCGCGGTCCTCAGCGCCCGGCAGGTGCTGGCCGGCATGGTCTCCGGCGCCCGGCACGCGTGGCGCGACCGCGCGGCCGCCGCGGTGCTGACGGCGATCAGCCTGCACCGGTTCTGGTACGGGCTGCTGACGCTGATGGCGCTGCTGCTGTACCGGAACACGTTCACCGACGCAGGCGCGTGGTTCCCCGGCGGCCTCGTGGGGCTGGGCGAGGTGGTCGCCGCGGGCGCGGTGGGCACCCTGGTCGCTGCGGCGCTCACGCCGGCGGCCGTCGCGCGGATCGGCAAGGACTGCTGGATCGCGGGGCTGCTGGCCGGCGGTGGGCTGGCCCAGCTCGGCCTCGGCCTGCTGGTGCAGCCACCGGCAGCGGTCGCGGCCGGGTTCCTGCTCGGGCTCATGGGCCAGGGCGTGAAGATCTGCGTCGACACCACGCTGCAGGAGAGCATCGACGACGACCACCGCGGTCGCGTCTTCTCCGTCTACGACACCCTGTTCAACGTCGGGTACGTCCTCGCCCTCGTGGTGGCGGCGGTGCTGCTGCCCGCCTCGGGGGTGTCCCGTCCCGTGCTGGCGGTGGTGGGCGCCGGGTACGTGCTCACCGCGGCGCTGCACGTCCGGATGTCCCGGCGCTGAGCCGTCGGGGTGGTCAGCCGGCGCGCCCGGCCCACCAGCTGCGCAGCGCGGCCTCGGCCTCGTCCCGGCCCAGCGGCCCGCGTTCCAGCCGGAGGTCCTTGAGGAACCGCCACGCGGCACCGACCTCGGGGCCGGGGCCGAGCCCCAGGATCCCCATGATCGCGTTGCCGTCCAGGTCCGGACGGACCCGCGCCAGGTCCTCCTGCGCCTCCAGCTCGGCGATCCGCTGCTCGAGGGAGTCGTAGGTGGCCGCCAGGGCCGCGGCCCGTTTCCTGTTGCGGGTCGTGGAGTCCGAGCGCACCAGCTTGTGGAGGCGGGGCAGCAGCTCGCCGGCGTCGGTCACGTAGCGGCGGACGGCGGAGTCCGTCCACTCGCCGCGGCCGTAGCCGTGGAAGCGCAGGTGCAGGAACGTCAGCCGGGACACCGCCTCGACGACGTCCTTGGGGTAGCGCAGCGCGGTCAGCCGCTTCCGGACCAGCTTGGCGCCGACGACCTCGTGGTGGTGGAAGGAGACCCGCCCGCCTGCCTCGTGCCGGCGGGTGGCCGGCTTGCCGATGTCGTGCAGCAGCGCGGCGAGGCGCAGCACCAGGTCCGGGGACGGCGCCGCCGCGTCGGCCTTCTCCAGCGCGATCGCCTGGTCGAGCACCGTCAGCGAGTGGGTGTAGACGTCCTTGTGCTGGTGGTGCTCGTCGATCTCCATGCGCAGGGCCGGCAGCTCGGGCAGGACGACGTCGGCCAGTCCGGTGGACACGAACAGCTCCAGCGCCGCCCGTGGTGCGTCCTGCAGCAGCGTCTTCGACAGCTCGGCCTGCACCCGCTCGGGGGTGATCCGCGCCAGCTCCCCGCTCAGCGAGGTCATCGCCGCGACCACGTCGTCGTCGGGGGTCAGCCCGAGCTGGGCGACGAACCGGACGGCACGCAGCATCCGCAGCGGGTCGTCGGCGAAGGACTCCACCGCGGCCCCGGGGGTGCCCAGCCGGCGGGCCAGCAGATCGCCCAGCCCGCCGAACGGATCGGTCACGCTGCGGTCGGGGCCCAGGCTGACCGCCATCGCGTTCACGGTGAAGTCGCGGCGGACCAGGTCGTCGACGAGCGAGTCGCCCCAGGCGACCTCGGGGTTGCGGGACTCGCGGTCGTACCGGTCGGCCCGGAACGTGGTGATCTCCACCCGGGTGCCCCCGACGTCGGCCCCCACCGTGCCGAAGGCGATCCCGGTGTTCCACGTGGAACGCGCCCAGCCGCGGAGCAGCTCCAGCACCTGCTCGGGGCGGGCGTCGGTGGTGACGTCCAGGTCTCCCGGGACCCCGGCCGCACCCTGCCCGGCGGCGAGCAGGGCATCGCGCACCGAGCCACCGACCAGGTGCGCCTCGAAGCCCGCGGCCGCGAACCGCTGACCGAGCTCGGTGAGCACCGGGGAGAGCTCCACGAGGCTGCGGACGGTCTCCTGCACGGCCGGGGGAACCGGCTGCGGCTCGGCGGGGCTCGAGGGGGTGGCGGACACGACGAGCCAGAGTAGTGCCGCCGCGGTCCGGCGATGCCCGGCCCCGTCGGGTCCGCTGCGGAATGCGATTGCTCCCGGAGCTCTCCAGCGAGTCGCGCTACCCTCCTGACATGGCTGGGACGGGCGGGCGAGCGCGCCCGGGCCGCCGGCTGCGCCGGGTCGACGAGACCTCCGCCGGGGGCCTGGTGGTCGCCGACGACGGCGTGACCGGGCCCCGTGCCGCCCTCATCGGCCGCACCGACCGCCGCGGGCGCCTGCTCTGGTCGCTGCCGAAGGGGCACATCGAGGCGGGTGAGACCCCCGAGGACACCGCGGTGCGCGAGGTCGCCGAGGAGACCGGGATCATCGGCGAGGTCGTCGCCCCGCTGGGCATCATCGACTTCTGGTTCGTCGCCGAGGGGCGACGGGTGCACAAGACCGTGCACCACTTCCTGCTCCGCGCGATCGGCGGGGCCCTGTCCGACGCCGACGTCGAGGTCACCGAGGTGGCCTGGGTGCCGCTGGACGAGCTCAGCACCCGGCTGGCCTACGCGGACGAGCGGGCGCTGGTGGAGCGCGCGCCCGGACTCCTGGCCGACAGCGCGTGACGCGGCCGGCTGCCGCCCGCGCCGGCGGGTCTACGGCGGCCACACCATCGGCGTCGCACTGAGCCAGGTGACCCGAGCCTTCCCCGACATCCTCACCGTGCTGTCCTGGCGGCACTGCGACCACCTGGGTCCGGTG
>NZ_POQT01000027.1 GCF_002938435.1 Blastococcus saxobsidens | reverse complement strand
GTAGGCCATGGCGGCGTCGATCGCCCGCTGCGCGGCGGAGGCGTCCCCGGCCGACGGCGGCACGGGACGGTCGGCCGGCGGCTGCGGAGCGCTCGGGGCGGGGGCCGGCCGCGGAGCGGGAGCCGGGGCCGGGGCCGGGGCCGGGCGGGGAGCGACGGCGGCGGCGCGCTCCGCCGCGGCACGGGCACCGACGAGGTCGCGCAGCTCGGTCTGGGCCGCGTCCAGCTGGGCCTGCACCTCGACGCGCTGGGCGACCAGGGATGCCTTCAGGGCGCGGGCGGAGATCTCGGCGGTCGTGGCGACCTCGAGGGTCGCGGCCGCCTGAGTCTTCAGTTCCTCGGCCTCGACCACCGCCGTCCGGGCGACGACGTCGGCACGGCGCGCGGTCTGCTCGGCGTCCCGCACCTCGCCGAGCACGTCGGCGCGGTGCGTGCCGGCAGCCTCCAGCAGCGCGGCGCGCTCGACCAACTGGCCGATGTCACCGGCGGTGAGCAGCGCGGTCGCGCCCGGGTTGGTGGTCCCCTCCATGAAGCTGCGGCGGGCGAAGGCGACGACGTCGTCGCGGGCGACCGTGACCTCCTCGGCGGCCTTGGCGGCGGCCTCGGCCGAAGCCTGCGCGTGCGCCTGGGCGGCCTCGAACGCCTCCTGCGTGGCCTGGAACTCGTCCAGGGCCAGCGCAGACGTGGCGTGCGCGGCCTCGGCCTGCGCCTGGGCGGCGGTCAGCTGCTGGTTGAGCTCACCGATCCGGTCGGCCACCGCGTCGGCGCGCGACTGGGCCTGGCTGATCTGGCTGTCGGTGGGGCGCCGGGGCGCGGCCCCGGCGACGTCCGGCGTGAGGCCGACGGCGAGCGCGGCCACGAGCAGCGTGCCCGCGACCCGCGACGCCGCCCGCCCTCCGGTGCGCTCGACCGCGCCGGACGGGGCGCCCGTACCGGCCCCCGCCGTGCTGTTCCGCGTTCCGGTGCCCACGACATGCCTCTTCCCGATGTCCGTAGGACGCCCGGTCGGGCGGCCCGTGGTGACATCGGTGCGGAGAGCCGCGCCGTTGAGGGCGTCTCACCCCTGGGGGTGAGATGACACGAGCAGGTGACGGGTCAGTTGACCTGGCGCTCGGAGCCGGACCAGAAGTCCTGCCGCAGCTTGAACTTCTGGATCTTCCCGGTGGCGGTGCGGGCCAGCTCGTCGCGGAACTCGACCCGCTTGGGGGCCTTGTAGCCGGCCATCCGCGCCTTGCAGTGGGCGATGATGTCGGCCTCGGTGGCCTGCTCCCCCTCGGCGAGCACGACGATCGCGGTGACCAGCTCGCCCCACTTGTCGTCCGGGATGCCGATGACGGCGACCTCCGCGACCGCCGGGTGGGCGAACACGACGTCCTCCACCTCGATCGAGGAGACGTTCTCCCCGCCGGTGATGATCACGTCCTTCTTGCGGTCGGAGATCGTCAGGTAGCCGTGCTCGTCCAGCGCGCCGCCGTCGCCGGTGTGGAACCAGTCGTCCGCCAGGGCCTCCGCCGACGCGTCCGGGTTCTCCCAGTAGCCGTCCAGCACGGTGTTGCTGCGGGCGAGGACCTCCCCCGAGTCGCTGATCTGCAGGCGGGTGCCCAGTGACGGGACGCCGGCCCGCGACAGCCGCTTCGCCCGCCCCTCGGGGTCCAGCCCGTCGTACTCCTCGCGGGGGCGGTTGATGGTGAGCAGCGGGGCGGTCTCGGTGAGGCCGTAGATCTGGTTGAACTCCCAGCCGAGCTCGGCCTCGACCCGCGCGATGGTCCGCGACGGCGGCGGGGCGCCGGCCACGATGATGCGCACCCGGTCGCGCCCGGGGATCTCGCCGTCCCAGTCGGCCGCCGCCTCCAGGACCGCGTTCCACACCGCGGGCGCCCCGGCCATCACCGTGACGCCGTGCTGCTCGACCCGGCGCAGGATCTCCGCGCCGTCGATCTTGCGGATGACCACCTGGCGGGCGCCCACGCCGGCCATCGCGTAGGGCAGCCCCCAGCCGTTGCAGTGGAACATCGGCAGCGTGTGCAGGTAGACGTCGCGGTCGCTCACCTGCATGTGCATGGCGAAGGTGACGGCGTTGACCCAGGTGTTGCGGTGGGTCATCTGCACGCCCTTGGGCCGCGCGGTCGTCCCGCTCGTGTAGTTGATCGTGGCCGTGGCGTCCTCGTCGGGCTCGGCCCACGGCCGCGGCTCGGCGTCGAACCGGAGCAGCTGCTCGTACTCCTCCCCCGTGCCGAACCGGTGCTCGGCCCGCACGCCCTTGAGCGACGTCTCCAGCTCCGGGTCGACGAGCAGCACCCGGGCGCCGGAGTGCCCGACGATGTACTCGACCTCCTCCGGCTGCAGCCGGAAGTTGATCGGGACCGCGACCCGGCCCGAGGACGGCACCGAGAGCAGGAGCTCCAGCAGCCGGGCGGAGTTGTGGCTGACGATCGCCACCCGGTCTCCCTCGCCGATGCCCAGCTCGTCCAGCCCGGCCTGCAGGGCGCGGCCGCGCCGCGCGACCTCCCGGTAGGAGACCTCGCCCAGCGACGGGGCGGGCTGCGCCGGCTCGTCGACGACACCGATCCGGTCGCCGTAGACCAGCTCGGCCCGGTCGAGGAAGTCGCGGGAAGTCAGGGGCACGCGCATGCCGGCTCCTCGGGGCGGGGCCGGTCGGGCCGGCCGCTCGTCGTGGTCCCGTCACGCTAGCGGCCCACGGGGGCGCCGACGAGCGGCGCGGTCATCCGGCCAGCAGCGCCCACGCAGCAGCGGCCGTGCCGGCGGTGGCCGCGCACACCCGCACGCCGTCCACGGACAGCAGGCGGCGGTGGGCCCCGGCGTCCCACCCGCGGTCCAGGCGGCGGTGCAGCGGGACGGCGAGCAGCGCGGTCACCGCCAGGACGACGGCCAGGCACCCCGCGCCGACGAGCACCGGCACCAGCGGCGTTCCGGCCGGCTGGGCGACCAGCAACGCCGACGTCGTGACCACCTGCCCCGCGAAGAGCGGACCCACGACCCGGGTGACCCGCCGCTGGTGGCTGCGCTCGTAGGCGGCGAAGGCAGCGGGCGGCACCTGCGCGAACTGCGGGTAGACCACGATCCGCACGGTCCACTGGAACCCGGCGTAGGCGGCGGTGAGCGCGAGGTGGACGACGAGCAGCGTCACAGCGGGGCGGGGCGGGCGCCGGTCACGCCGCCCACGGTAGGTGGCGGTCGCGGCCTGGATCAGGTGACCTGATCGAGGCGCGTCCTCCCGCACCGTGGGCCGTGAGGGAGGACGCCGCGGGGTGAGGGAGGACGGCGTCAGCGGGCCGAGACCAGCCGCGGCAGCGCCGTCCCGATCGGCTCGCGGACGACGAGGTCGGCGACGTCGTCGTAGGGCGTCGGCTCGGCGTTGACCACCACCACGCGGGCCCCGTGGCGGACTGCGACGTCGACCAGCCCCGCCGCCGGGTGCACCTGCAGCGACGTCCCGACGGCGAGGAACACGTCGCAGTCGGCCGCGGCGTCGACGGCGGCGTCGATGACCTCGGGATCCAGCAGCTGCCCGAAGCTGATCGTCGCGGACTTCAGCATCCCACCGCAGACCAGGCAGGCGGGGTCCGGCTCCCCCGCGGCCACGCGGGCCAGCGCGTCGTCCATGGAGGTGCGGTCGCCGCAGCCCAGGCATTCGACCTCGTGCACCGTGCCGTGGATCTCCAGCACCCGCTCCGGCGTCGAACCGGCGGCCTGGTGCAGCCCGTCGACGTTCTGCGTGATCAGCGTGCGCAGCCGGCCCTGGCGCTCCAGGCCGACCAGCGCCTCGTGCCCGGTGTTCGGGCTGGTGTCGAGCGCCCCCACGTCGCGCCGCATCAACCACGCGCGGCGGCGGACGTCGGGGTCGGCCACGTAGTAGGACAGCGTCACGAGCTTCTCGGCGTCGGGATCGCGCGTCCAGACACCGTTGGGCCCCCGGTAGTCGGGGATGCCGCTGTCGGTGGAGATGCCCGCGCCGGTGAGCACGGTGATCCGGGAGGCCGCGGTCAGCCAGCCGGGCAGGGGGTCGGGGACAGCGCCGGTCACGCCCGCCACGGTAGGGCGGGGAGGCGCTGCGCCGCCCGCCGGGACGCAGCGCGCCCGGCCCGCTCCATCGACGGCATGAGGAGCACGACGCCGACGGCGTAGGCGGCCCCGAGCAGGGTGTCGACGACGTAGTGCTCGCCGCCCCAGACCAGCACCAGCGGCATCGTGACCGCGTAGGCCACGAGCACCACCCGCTGCCACCACCAGCGCGCCATCGGCAGCAGCACCGCACACATGAGCACGGCGAAAGCGGTGTGCAGCGACGGCACCGCCGCCACGAGGTTGACCTGCCCCTGGCCGTGGTCGAGCAGCACGCCGGCCTTGGGCAGGCCCAGCACCGCCCAGCCGGAGCTGGTGATCCGCGCGACCGGCTCGATGACCTCCTCCTTGGCAGCCAGCCAGGGCGGCGCCGCGGGATAGAGGACGTAGGTGGCCAGGCCGGCGACCGACAGCGCCACGACCAGGCGGGCGCAGCGGGCCCAGCGTTCCCGGTTGCGCACCCACAGCACGGCCAGCACCACGGGCGTGACCACGAAGTGGCTGCTGTAGACCAGCGTCGCGACGGCCTTCCACCACTCGGCCTGCACGTGCTCCTGGAGCCACACCGTCGGCAGCACCCCGCCGCCGAACCAGCGGTCGGCGTCGGCCAGCTCCTGGACGGCGACCGGCATGCCGAGCCCGTCGGCCAGCCCACGGCTGGCGTCGTAGGCGAGCAGGACGGCGACCAGCGGGAGCCAGTCGGCCAGCAACCGCCCCACCCGCCGCGCCCCCTGCGTGGCGGCGTGCACGCAGAGGCCGGCCAGCACCCAGCCGAGCAGCACGACGCGGTCGGTGGGCAGGCCGCGGACGGCGCACGTGGCGGCGAAGGCCAGGGCGAGCCCGGCCCACAGCGTGACCGGGAGCCATGCCGGGCCGACCCGCCGCACCGCACCCGGCCGGACGGCCGGGACCAGGACGGAGGGGGCCGGGGCCACGAGGGACACCGGTGGGTCGACCACGGTCATGGCGCGGGACGGTAATGGCCGGTACCGCCCGGTGGGGGCACTGCGCCCCGCTTCGCCGTCGTTTCGCACGCAGGAGTGACGGGTGCGCCGCCGTGGAACGCGTGAGACGGCCCGCGCGGACACCCGCAGGGAGTTTCGGAGGACGTGACACAGGTCACCGGGTGAGGGAAGGGTCGCCTGACCGGTCACTCCTGTCGCTGAGCTGGGATGATCGCGGGTGGTAAACCAGCGCAGACGAACCAGCGAGGGGTAGGCGCAGAGAAGTGGCAGCCAGCAAGGACACCTTCGGAGCCCGGTCGACGCTCAGCGTCGAGGGCACCGAGTACGACATCTACCGGCTCGACGCGGTGGAGGGCTCTGAGAAGCTGCCCTTCAGCCTGAAGGTCCTCCTCGAGAACCTCCTGCGCACCGAGGACGGCGCAGACATCACCGCCGACCACATCCGGGCGATCGCCGGCTGGGACCCGAATGCCGAGCCCGACCAGGAGATCCAGTTCACCCCGGCCCGCGTGGTCATGCAGGACTTCACCGGCGTCCCCTGCATCGTCGACCTCGCCACCATGCGCGAGGCCATGGCCGAGCTCGGCGGGGACCCGCAGAAGATCAACCCGCTGGCGCCGGCCGAGCTGGTCATCGACCACTCGGTGATCGCCGACATCTTCGGCACCGAGGACTCGTTCCAGCGCAACGTCGAGATCGAGTACGAGCGCAACGGCGAGCGCTACCAGTTCCTGCGCTGGGGCCAGGGCGCGTTCAGCGACTTCAAGGTCGTCCCCCCGGGCACCGGCATCGTCCACCAGGTCAACATCGAGCACCTGGCCCGCGTGGTCTTCCCGCGCCAGGAGGGGAACCGCGTCGTCGCCTACCCCGACACCTGCGTGGGCACCGACAGCCACACCACCATGGTCAACGGCCTGGGTGTCCTGGGCTGGGGCGTCGGCGGCATCGAGGCCGAGGCCGCGATGCTCGGCCAGCCGGTCTCGATGCTCATCCCCCGCGTCGTCGGCTTCAAGCTCTCCGGCTCGCTGCCGGACGGCGCCACCGCCACCGACCTGGTCCTCACGATCACCGAGATGCTGCGCGAGCACGGCGTCGTCGGGAAGTTCGTCGAGTTCTACGGCGAGGGCGTCTCCGCGGTGCCGCTGGCCAACCGCGCCACGATCGGCAACATGAGCCCGGAGTTCGGCTCCACCGCGGCGATGTTCCCGATCGATGAGGAGACCATCACCTACCTGCAGCTCACCGGCCGCAGCGAGGAGCAGGTCAAGCTGGTCGAGGCCTACGCCAAGGAGCAGGGCCTCTGGCACGACCCCTCCCGCGAGCCGGCGTTCTCCGAGTACCTGGAGCTCGACCTCGCGACCGTGGTGCCCTCGATCGCCGGGCCCAAGCGCCCGCAGGACCGCGTGGCCATCACCGACGCCAAGCCGGCCTTCCGCACCGCGCTGGCCGACTACGTCGCCGCAGACGAGACCGGTGGGGAGGACCGCAAGCCCGGCGTCCCGGCCAACGAGCAGCCCTACGGCGTCGAGTCCGCCGCCGACGAGGCCTCGGCCGAGTCCTTCCCGGCGTCGGACCCGGTGAGCCCGTTCGCGCGCGGCAACGGTGAGGCCGGCAAACCGCACCACGCCGTCGTCCCGGAGAAGGCCGCCGACCGCCCCTCCAAGCCCACCAAGGTGGTCATGGAGGACGGCACGGAGACCTTCGTCGACCACGGCCACGTCGTGATCGCCGCGATCACCTCCTGCACCAACACCTCGAACCCGCAGGTGATGATCGGTGCCGCGCTGCTGGCCAAGAAGGCCGTCGAGCGTGGGCTGACCAGCAAGCCGTGGGTCAAGACGACGCTGGCCCCCGGGTCCAAGGTCGTCATGGACTACTACGAGAAGGCCGAGCTCACCCCGTACCTGGAGAAGCTGGGCTTCTACCTGGTCGGCTACGGCTGCACCACGTGCATCGGCAACTCCGGCCCGCTGCCGGAGCCGGTGTCCCACGCTGTCAACGAGGCCGACCTCGCCGTCGTCTCGGTGCTCTCGGGCAACCGCAACTTCGAGGGCCGGATCAACCCCGACATCAAGATGAACTACCTGGCCTCACCCCCGCTGGTCGTCGCCTACGCCCTCGCCGGCTCCATGGACGTCGACCTGAACAACGACCCGCTGGGGCAGGACCCCGACGGCAACGACGTCTTCCTGCACGACATCTGGCCCTCCCCGCAGGAGGTCCAGCGGGTCATCGACCACGCCGTCTCCGCGGAGCAGTTCGGCAACAGCTACGCCGACGTCTTCGCCGGCACCGAGCAGTGGCAGGCCCTGCCCACCCCGGAGGGCGACACCTTCCAGTGGGATGCGGACAGCACCTACGTGCAGCGTCCGCCGTACTTCGACGGCATGCCTGCCGAGCCGACTCCGGTCGAGGACATCACCGGCGCCCGCACGCTCGTGGTGCTCGGTGACTCGGTGACCACCGACCACATCTCACCGGCCGGCTCGATCAAGGCCGACAGCCCCGCGGGCCAATACCTGCGCGAGCGCGGGGTGGACCGCCGCGACTTCAACTCCTACGGCTCCCGCCGCGGGAACCACGAGGTCATGATCCGCGGCACCTTCGCCAACATCCGGCTGCGCAACCAGCTGGTGCCCGGCACCGAGGGCGGCGTCACCAGGAACCACCTGACCGGCGAGACGACGACGATCTACGACGCCTCGCGCGCCTACATCGACGCCGGCGTCCCGCTGGTCGTGCTGGCCGGCAAGGAGTACGGCTCGGGTTCCTCCCGCGACTGGGCGGCCAAGGGCACGGCGCTGCTGGGCGTCAAGGTGGTCATCGCCGAGAGCTACGAGCGCATCCACCGGTCGAACCTGATCGGCATGGGCGTGCTGCCGCTGCAGTTCCCCGAGGGCCAGAATCGCGAGTCGCTCGGCCTGACCGGCGACGAGGAGTTCACGATCACCGGGATCACCGCGCTGAACGACGGCTCGGTGCCGCGCACGGTGAAGGTCACGGCTCAGGCATCGGACGGTCAGACGACCGAGTTCGACGCCCGCGTCCGGATCGACACCCCCGGTGAGGCGAACTACTACCGCAACGGCGGGATCATGCAGTACGTCCTGCGCTCGCTGCGGGGCTCTGCCGCCTGATGGACCTGGGCCTGGGTGGTCGCGGATTCCTGCTCACCGGCGCGAGCCGTGGGCTGGGGTTCGCCACCGCCCAGGCCCTCGTCCATGACGGGGCCCGGGTGCTGGTCAGCTCACGGTCCGCCGACGGGGTCGCGCGGGCCGTCGAGCGGCTCGGCGGCGAGCCCGCGGCCTCCGGGCTCGCGGCCGACCTCGCCGACGCCGGTGCCGCGGAGGCGCTGGTCGCCGCGGCCCGGGAACGGCTCGGCAGGCTCGACGGGGTCCTCATCAGCGTCGGCGGCCCGGCGCCCGGCAGCGTGCTGGACACCCCCGAGGACGCCTGGCGGGCCGGGGTCGACAGCGTGCTGCTGGGCCCGCTCCGGCTGGTCAAGGCGCTCGTCCCGCACCTCGGCGAGGGCGCGGCCATCGCCTTCGTCCTGTCCACCTCCGTCCGGCAGCCGCTGGACGGGCTGGCGGTCTCCAACGGCCTGCGCCCGGGCCTGGCCATGACCGCCAAGGGCCTCGCCGACGAGCTGGGTCCCCGGGGGATCCGGGTCGTCGGCCTGCTGCCCGGCAGCATCCTGACCGATCAGAACCGTCACCTGCACGATGGCTCGGATGAGGCCACCGCACGACGTGCCCGCAGCGAAGCGGGGATCCCGCTGCGCCGACTCGGTCGACCCGAGGAGTTCGGTCGGGTGGCCGCCTTCGTGCTCTCCCGCGCTGCCTCCTACGTCACGGGCACGATGATCGCCGTCGACGGCGGTCGGTTGCGGTCGATGTGAACGTCACGGCACACCCCACCGACCCGGTGCTCGTCGCATGTGCCCACGGCACCCGCAACCCCACCGGCCGTCGATTGATCGCGGAACTGGCGCTGGCCGCCCGCGCACGACGTCCGCGCCTGGTGACGGCGGCGGCGTTCGTCGACGTGCAGCCGCCGACCGTGGTCGACGTGGTCGCAGGGCTCGCCGCGGAGGGCCGGTCCGCCGTCGTCGTCCCGCTGCTGCTCTCCGGCGGCTACCACGTGCACGTCGACATCGCGGGCGCCGTGGCGGCGCACGGGTCCGTCGTCGCCGCGCGTCCGCTCGGTCCCGACCCCCGGTTGGTCGAGGTCGTGCACGAGCGTCTGGTGCAGGCCGGCGCCGACCCCCGCGACCCCGTGACCGCGGTCGTCCTCTGCGCCGCCGGCTCCAGCGACCCGCGTTCGGTGGCCGACGTCGAGTCGACCGCCGACCTGCTCCAGGCGTCCTGGGCCGGCACCGTGACCACCGGCTACGGCTCGGCGGCCAGCCCGACGGTGCGGGATGCAGTTGCCGCGGCCCGTGGCGCGGGCGCGCGCCGAGTGGTCCTGGCGAGCTACCTGCTGGCCCCCGGGCACTTCCACGACAAACTCTCGGCCGCGGGAGCCGATGCGGTCACCGCACCGCTGCTCCCCGACGAGCGCATCGCTGCCGTGCTGCTGGACCGCTACGACGCCGCGACAGGATCGCGGTGAGTCAGGCGGCGTCGCCGACGACCAGCACAGGTTTGAGGGTGCGACCGCTGCGCATGTCGTCCAGGGCGTCGTTGGCCCGGGCCAGCGGGTAGTGGGTCACCAGCGCCGACAGGTCGAACCGCTCGGCGAGCGCGGGCACCGAGCGGACGTACTGCACGTGGTCGGCCGCTGAAAAGGCCCAGCTGCCGAGGACCCGCAGCTGCTTCTTCGTGATGTAGTGCGGGTTGAGCATGGTCGTGCCATGGTCGGTGTACTGGCCGACCACGAGGTACGTGCCACCCTTACGCGCCAGGTCGATGCCCTCCGCAACGGCGCTGGGCGCCCCGGTCGCCTCGATGACGAAATCGGCACCGCGGCCACCCGGTGTCTCGGCCAGCACCCGAGCCAGCCGCTCCTCCGCGGAGCTCTCGAAGATGTCGACGTGCACGTCTCCGATGCCGAGGCTCCGGGCGATCTCCAGGCGGTTGGCGGGCCCACCGACGAGGATCACCTTCGCTGCCCCGGCCAGCTGCGCGAGCATCGCCGACGCCAGGCCGACGGGCCCGCTCCCCTGGACGACGACGACATCCCCTTCCCGCGGCTCGGCCATGCTCTGCATCGCGTGCGTCGCGGTCGGACCGGCGCAGCCGAGGGCGATGACGGCGTCCGGCGTGGCTCCCTCGGGCAGCTTGATGACGGTGGAGCCGGGCTGCAGGTAGATCTGCTCCGACCAGCCCCCGGAGAGGTGCGGCCAGTCGGCGGAGCTCTGGTTGATCCCGTACACACGGCGGCTCTCGCACAACGATGGCTGGTTCTCCTCGGTGCAGTAGAAACACTGACCGCAAGGGATGTTCGACATCCACGAGATGGCGTCGCCGACCTCCAGCCGCTGTCCCGTGGCATCCGTCGTCACACCGCTCCCCAGCTCACGGACGACCCCCACGGCCTCGTGCCCCAGGATCACCGGGAGGGGGATCTGCATGCGCCCTGCCTGCAGATGCATGTCGGTGCCGCACACCCCTGCGTGGGTCACGTCGGCCACGATGGCTCCCGGACCAGCAGCCGAGGGGACGATCCGGGTGGGCTCCAACGGCGCATCGAAGGCCCGCAGTTGCATGGCGGACACCGGGCGGGCCGAGGTCGAGCTGGTGGTCACTGGGATCCGATCCTGGCTGTCGGGCGGGCTTCGTCCGGAGGACGGGCGAGCGCCTGGGGCACGCGGGAGACGTCCGACCAGCCCGTGAGAACCGTCGATGTGCCGTCCGTCACTCGTGACCGTAGGTCCGACCCCGACCACGGTCAACGATTGATAGCCCCTATCGGAAATGCTGATTCGCACCCTCGCGAACTGGTCGCCAGCCCATCCGGCTGGCGACCTCAGTGCGGCCAGGGTGCCATTTCTCGCACGTCCCGGCCTTCGCGTGCGCAATACAGCCGCGCGGCTCGAAATGGAATGGGCAGGGCACCTCGATACCAACAACGTGCATTCCCGATTCCTGCCACCGGCGTCGCACGAAAGAGCGACGCGTACGGCGGGTGAATGCGCGGTGCCGGGGGCCTGCGTGGTTCACTGACGGCGTGTACGCGATCCGAGCAATGAGGCCGGGCGGAGCCGACGTTCTCGAGTACGGGGAAGTGCCCGATCCACATCCGGGGCCTGGCGAGCTGCTCGTCGAAGTCATCGCCAGCGGTGTCAATTTCATCGACACGTACCGCCGCAGCGGGGTGTACGCGTCGGAGTTCCCGCACGTCCCCGGCGCGGAGGCCATGGGCACCGTCGTAGCCTTGGGCCCCGGCGTGGAGGGCATCGCGGTCGGCCAGCGCGTCGCGTGGGTGGACGTCCTCCGGTCGTACGCACAGCTCGCCGTGGTGCCGAGCGCTCGGGCCGTGGTCATCCCCGACGGTGTCGACGACGCGAGCGCTGCCGCACTCCCCCTGCAGGGCATCACGGCGCACTACCTCGCCGTCTCGACCTACCCGGTGCAGCGGGGCGACACCGTGCTGGTGCACGCGGCGGCCGGTGGTGTGGGACTGCTGCTCACGCAGCTGGCGGTCTCCCGAGGCGCGCGGGTCATCGGCACGGTCAGCACCGCGGCCAAGGAGGCGCTCGCGCGCGAGGCCGGCGTCTCGGACGTCATCCGCTACGACGAGCTGCAGGACCTGGCGGCCGAGCTGCCGGCGGTGGTGCGTGAGCTGACCGCCGGCACGGGCGTCGACGCCGTCTACGACGGTGTCGGCCGGGCAACCTTCGAAGCGTCCCTCGGATCGCTGAAGCCGCGCGGAATGGTGGCCCTCTTCGGAGCGGCTTCGGGCCAGGTGCCGCCGTTCGACCTGCAGCGGCTCATCGCCTTCCACTCGGCGTACGTCACGCGGCCGACCATCGGTGACTACATCGCCGACCGCGAGGAGCTCACCTGGCGTGCCCGCGAGGTGTTCGACGCCGCCGCCGCCGGCCTCCTCACCGCCCGCGTCGGTGGCCTGTACCCCTTGCAGGAGGCGGCCGATGCGCACGGTGACCTGGAGAGCCGGCGGACCACCGCCAAGCTCCTCCTGGTTCCCCCAGGGTCGCCGCTGAGCTCATGACCGTCCTGGACGGTTACCGGCTCGAGTGGTTGGGGAGCTTCCTGGCCGTCGTGGACCACGGCGGCTTCGCCGCTGCCGCCGAGAATGTCTACCGCTCGCAGCCGAGCATCAGCTCGCACGTCGCCGAGCTGGAGAGCCGGCTGGGTGCGTTGCTGTTCGACCGCAAGGAGCGTCCGGTCCGACTGACCGAGGCAGGGATGGCGTTCCTGGTGCACGCCCGCGCCGTGCAGGCCGAGCTGGAGGCCGGCGAGGCCGACGTGCAGGCCGTCCTCGGTCTGCTCCGCGGTCGCGTACGGCTGGGGTGTTACCCCAGCGCAGGCGCCGCCTTCGTGCCCGGCGCCCTGCGCGAGTTCGCCGCCCAGTACCCCGCGGTTGAGGTCGCTCTTCTCGAGGGCGCGCCGGTGGACCTCGGCGCCGCCCTGCAGAACGGGGACGCCGACCTGGCGATCCGCCCGCTGCTCCCGATCCCGCGCGAGTCCTCCGTCGCCCACGAAGTCCTGTGGGTCGAGCCGTTGGTCGCCGTCGTGGCCGAGGACCACCCGCTGGCGCAGTTCCAGACGATCGACCTGGCCCGTCTCCGCAACGCGCGGCTGATCACGCTGGGGTCGGGGACGCAGCGCGAGACGGGGACGACCGAGATGGACCACGCGCTGCGGGACGCCGGTCTGGAGAACCACGTCGTGCTGCGTACCAACGAGCCGCAGACCCTCGTGGCGCTGGCCCGGACGGGGCACGGTATCGGTCTGACGAACCTGCTCGCGGCCGCGGTGTCCGACACCTCGGGCACCCGGGTCATACCGATGCACGGCACGGTGCACCGGCGCGAGGTCGGGGTGTTCTGGGACGGCGCCCGTGCGATGCAGCCGGCGGTCCGCGCCTTCCTCGACCTGATCCTGCAGATGCCCGTCCCTGATGCGGTGCAGCGGTACGAGCGCCGCGCCTGACCGGCCGCACGCGCGGTGCGGCCGGTCGGCCGGTCAGCGCGCCCCAGCCAGCTCCCTGAGCTCGGTGAACAGCTCGTCGGCGACGCGGCGCGACGGGATGGGGTTCACGGCACCGAGACTCTGCACGACCCGGGACGCTGCCGCGGCGGCGAAGGTCGCCGCCTCCACGGGCGGTCGCCCTTCCACCAGCGACACCGCGAAGGCAGCGTCGAAGGTGTCCCCCGCCCCCGTGGGATCCTTCGCCCGCACCTTGAGGGCGGGAATGGCCTCGTAGCCGTCGGCGGTCGCGACGGCCGCCCCGACGCCACCCATCTTCAGCACGACCAGCGGCGCCCCCAGGGCCAGAAGCTCCGAGGCGATGGCCCGCGGGTCCTCGTAGCCGGTCAGCAGCCGCCCCTCGTCGAGGTTGGGGAGCACGACGTCGCACAGTGGGAGCGTGTACCGGGCCATCGCCCGCGCCTGGTCCAGCGACCACAGCCGGGGCCTGATGTTCGGGTCGTAGGTGACCAGCGTGTCTCCCAGGCGGGCCCGTTCGATGGCGCTGAAGACCGTGTCACAGGCAGTCCTGCTGATGGCCTGCGTGATGCCGGTGACGTGGACGACGCGCGCCTGTTCGATCCAGCCGTCCGGCAGGTCGGCCGGACGCAACCGCGATGCCGCAGAACCGGTCCGCCGGTAGACGAACTCCGTACTCGTCCCTTCCCGCAGGACGAAGTAGAGGCCGGTGGGGTGCTCGGGGTCGGTGACGACGTGCTCGGCCTGCACGCCCTCGGACTGCCAGAGCTTGCGCAGCAGCTCGCCGAACTGGTCATCCCCCACCCGGGAGAGATAGCCCGAGCGCCCGCCCAGCCGGCTGGCGGCCACCGCGAAGTTGGAGCTGTCCCCGCCGAAGCCCACGCTGTACAGCGACCCCACCCGGGGGCCGCCGACGGCCTCTGCATTGAACTCGACCATCGGCTCGCCGAACGAGACGATGTCTGGCACGTACGTCATGACCGGATCGCCTCGCCGCTCAGATGCGGTTGTACTTGGCCAGGCCGGCGGCCAACGAGCCGGACTCGAGGATGAGGCGGGTCTGCTCGCGCTCGCGCTCCTCGATCGACGTCGCTCCCTCCAGGACCTGCGCCACCAGGGCGTGCGGGACGGCCACGACACCGTCGCCGTCACCCACGATGAGATCGCCTGGGTTGACCGTGACGCCGCCGCAGCGGACGGGCTCGTTGGCGGCCACCGTCTTGTAGCGACCGACCGTCGTCGCGGTGGAGACCGACCTAGAGAAAACGGTGAACCCGAAGTCCCGCCGGATCTCCTCGACGTCACGCATGCCGCCGTCCAGGACGGCACCGGCGAGGTCGTTGGCCACGGCTCCGGCCGTCATGAGGCCGCCCCACACCGCCACCTCGGTCTCCTCGCCGATGTCGATGACGACGACGGAGCCCGGCGCGGAGTTGTCGATCACGTCAAGTGCGTGCTGCGGGGGGACGCGCTCGGAGGTGGGGACCTCTCGCACGGTCACAGCGGGACCCACGAGCTTCTGACCGGTGCGCAGACGGATCTGCGACGACATGTAGCCGTGGACGCCGAGCTCCTGCAGGGCGTCGGACACCGACGCCGTGGTGATCCCGCGAAAGGCCTCGATGGTCTCGGCGGGATGGACAGCGGGGGTGGTCATGGACGCTCCTTCGTGGACGGGTCTGGGGTAGCCGACGGTGTTCGCACCGCGACGAGTGACTGCCTTGCTGCTTCGTGGATGGCCTCGAGCCCTGCCTGGTCGAGCGGGCCGCTCGGCGAGAGCGCCCCACCCATCCCGACGGCGACGGCGCCTGCGTCGAGCCACGCCCGTGCGTTGCCCGGCCCTACGCCTCCGCTGGGGACGATCTCGAGCTCGGGCATCGGGCCCAGGAGCGCCCCGATGTAGCCGGGATCGACGGCGGAGGCAGGGAAGAGCTTCAGCGCACGCGCCCCGGCCGCCAGCGCACGCATCGCCTCGCTCGGGCTGAGGATCCCTGGGAGGGCGAGGACGTCCTGGCCGGTCACCCGGGCGACGAGCGGCTCGTCGAGGCCCGGGCTGACGACGAAGCGTGCGCCCGCCGAGATGGCGGCGTCGGCCTGCTCCGTCGTCCGGACGGTGCCGGCACCGATCAGCGTGCCGTCGTCCGGGCTGCTCCGCGAGAGTTCCGCGATGACGTCGACGGCTCCGGGCACGGTGAAGGTGACCTCGACGACTCGGATACCGGCGTCGATGGCCGCACGTGCCCCCGCCAGCGCGGTCTCGGGGGTGGGCGCGCGGAGCACCATGACCATGCGCTCGCGCCGGATGACCTCGAGGGACTGCTCGGCCGTCATCCCGCATCGTCCTCGTAGAGCTCCAGGCGGTCGACCCAATAGATCTTGGCCAGGGCCGCCACGGACTCGGGTCTCACTGAGCGGAGATGGATCCGGTTGTCCTCGACGCCCATGACATGTCCGTAGGACTGCAACTTCAGGCTGTGGAACCGCTCGGGCGGGAAGTCCAGCGCCACCGAGACGCGCAGGGGCTGCCCCTCCTCCACGGCCACGGCCAGCTCTGGGGCGATCCGGCCCGGCGCCCGGACGGTGAGGTACACCTGCCAAGCCAGCGCGAGCACCAGGACCACGACGATCGTCCGGAAGGCCGTGCTGCGGGACAGCCGGCGGAGCAGCGTCACGACCCCTTCTCGTCGTCGTCGACGCCCAGCATCGCCATCAGCTCACGCCGGATGCGGACGAATGCCGGGTCGGCGTACACGTCCGACCACGTCCGCGGCCTCGGGATGGGGATCTCGATGTCGGCCTGGACGGCGCTCGGACGGCTGGAGAGGACGATGACGCGGTCGGACATGAAGATCGCCTCGTCGACGTCGTGGGTGACGAAGAGGACCGTCGGCCGCTCCTGCTCCCAGATGCGGAGGACCTCCTGCTGCAGCACGCGCCGCGTCTGCGCGTCGATGCTCGCGAACGGTTCGTCCATCAGCATCATCGTCGGTTCGGTGGCGAGGACCCGCGCCACACCCACGCGCTGCCGCATGCCGCCCGAGAGCTCGTGCGGGTACTTCGCCTCGAAGCCGGAGAGACCGACGAGCTCGATGACCTCCCGGGCCCGCCGCTTGCGCTCGGCCTTGTCGACGCCCCGCATCTTCAGGCCGAAGGCAATGTTGGCTTCCACCGATTTCCACGGGAAGAGGGCGAAGTCCTGGAACACCACACCACGGTCGGGGCCGGGGCCGGAGATGGGTTTCCCGGCCAGCATGACGCTCCCACCACTGGCCCGGATGAAGCCGGCAACAATGTTGAGAACCGTCGTCTTCCCGCAACCGCTGGGCCCGATCAGGGAGATGAACTGGCCTTCGGGAATATCGAAGGACACATTTCCGACCGCGGTCATTTCTTCGTGCGTGTACGCGTCCGTGTACACCTGGTTCAGGTTTTCCACTGACAGGAGACTCATCTGCCGATCCCTTCTACCATGCCCCAGCGCTCGACCGTCTCCTTCTCGAAGGGGGCGAGGATGAGAGCGTCCGTGGCATACCAGAGGGCGCCCAGCACGACCATTCCGATGAAGACGTGCGAGACGTCGCCCTGACGCCGCGCCTCGAACATCATGAATCCGACGCCGCTCGTCCCGATGATGATTTCGGCGGCGATCAGGGCGCGCCATCCATAACCGAGTCCCGTGCGAATCCCACTGGAGATGCCGGGCAGGGCAGCCGGCACGACCACTTCCACGATCCCCCGCCAGCGCTTGGCTCCCAGGCTCGCGGCAGCCCGCATCAGGTTCTGCGGGATGGAGTCGATCCCGGCGACGATGCTGATGATCAGGGGAAACGTCACCGTGTAGACGATGACGAGCGTGACCGACGTGAGGCTGAACCCGAACCAGATGATCAGGATCGGCAGCCACGCGATGTCGCCGATCGCCTGGAAGAAGAGAAGCATGGGCCAGCTGAACTTGCGGGCGTACTTGTTGAGCCCGATCAGGAAGCCGAGCGCGACGCCGATGACGACCCCGAAGCCGGCCCCCACCGCCAGGCGGAGCAACGAGTCCCCGATGTAGCTGGGCAGGATGCCACGCTCGATCAGGCGCACAGTGGTCTCGAAGACCGTCCCCGGTCCCACGAAGAAAGCCGACGGGAAGAGCTCCAGTTCGGCGATGAGGGCCCAGATCGCGACGACGACCGCGAACGGTCCCCACGTCCGGATCCCGGGGACACGGAGGAGCCCGGTCCAGGCGCCGGCCGTCTCAACGCGGGACCGCTGCTGCGATCGGACGGGAGTGTCGACGGTCATGTCCCCACCTGCCTGCGAGCGCCCCAGCGCTCCACGGTCCGGCGCTCCAGCGGCGCCAGCAGGAAACGGTCCATGAGGAGCCAGAGCACCCCGATCGTGATCATCATCAGGATGATCACGTCCGTCTCGTAGTACTGGCGGGCCAGGAACAACGTGTAGCCCAGACCACTGCTGGTCGCGATGATCTCGGCCGCGATGAGCCCTCTCCAGGCGAAGCCCATGCCCATCCGCAGGCCGGTGACGATGCTCGGTGCGGCTCCAGGCAGGTAGATCTCGACGAACATCCGCCCCGGCCCTGCACCCAGACTGCGCGCCGCTCGCAGCAACGAGGTGCTGATCTGGCGGACGCCAAGCATCGTGGTGTAGACGACCGCGAAGAAGACCGCGTTGAAGACGATGAAGACGACCGCGCCCGTGCCGTAGCCCAACCAGAGTGTGGCCAGCGGGATCCACGCGATACCGGCGAGGGCGACGGAGAACCTGAGCAGCGGGGAGAAGAAGCCGGAGACACCCCGACTGATGCCCATGAGGATCCCGAAGGGCACGCCGATCGCGATCGCCAGGCCCGTGCCGGCCCCGACCCGGGCGAGGCTCGCGAAGACCTGCGTCCAGAGCGACCCGTCGGTAACGCCGGAGGTGAAGACCGCCCACACGGATGCGAGGCTGGGGAAGGTGCGCGGCGACACGTCCAGGGCCGGTACCAGCACGGCCCACAGGGCCACCAACACGACGAACGGACTGAGGAACCAGGCGGCCGAGGAGAGGCGCGCCCGCCGCCGCGCGAGCTGCCGGCGACCGGAGTCGCTCAGCGGCTCGCGCGACGGCCGGAGGGCGATCCCCGTCATCGGGAGCACTGACCCCCGTCGGGCTCGAAGGTGAAGTCGTCACCCTCGATGACTGCGGAAGCGGGGATCTCGTCGAGGTCCTCGAAGAGCTCCGGCGACTCCTCCATGACCTCGTTGATCGGGCCGGGAACGAAGACGTCGTTCACGTCGAAGGTGCCGTTGATCGTCCCGAGCCCGTGCAGCGTGGTGATCGCCTCGTGGAGCGCGGCGTAGTTGCACGCGGAGATGCGCGGGTCGAGCTGCTCGACGTTGTACTGCATGGCCTCCTCGGCGATCGCCGGGTCCAGGCTGGACAGCCACCGGGCGGCCACCTCTGCTCCGCCGTCAGGGTTCTCGCGCATCCACTGGTCGGCAGCCGCGCGAGCCGTCAGGAACTTCTTGACCGTGTCTCGGTTCTGCTCCACCCAGTCCCGCTTCGCGACCAGGTAGCCCAGGTAACCGATGTAGCCACCACCACGAGCCACCTCGTACGAGCCGGGCACCTGATCCAGGATCAGCAGCGGGAAGGGGTCCCAGCCGATCGCGACGTCGATGCCGGCCGTCTGCAGTGCCACGGCCATGTCCGGCGGCGGCGTGTTGACGATCGAGACGTCGTCCGGGGTCATGTCGTTCTCGGCCAATGCCGACAGCAGGTACAGGTGGTTGATCGAGCCGATGGCGACACCGATCTTCTTGCCCCGGAGCGTCGACAGGTCGCCCGCCTCCACGCCGGACCCGTCGCGGGCCACGACCGCCATGGTCTCGTCGATACCGAGTTGCGCCGCGCTGCCCGAGTAGTTCCCCAGCAGCACGTAATCCGCGCCGCTGAGGATGGCACCGATCGCCGGGGAACCCACCTGGGCGATGTCGATCTGGCCGCTCTCGAGGGCGTTGAGCTGGTCGGTCCCGGTGGCGAAGGGCTCAGCGACCGTCACATCCAGTCCCTGCTCCTCGAAGAAGCCCTGGTCGAGGGCCGCCGGAAGGCCGATCTGGTCGATTGCCCCGACCAGTCCCGCATTCACGGCGACGGATTCCTCGCCATTCTCCGCGACCGAGTCGGCGGGGGTGGGGGCTCCGCCGCAGGCCACGAGTACCAGAGACATGCTGAGCCCGGCTCCCAGCGACAGGACACGATTTCGATGAGGTGCCTGGAACATGCGCGTTCCGCCATTTCGTCGTTTGAAACCTGCGACTGTTGTCGAAGGGCCTCCATCTGGCGAGGGACGCTAGGAGGGTGATGCGCATCACGCCAAGGGCGCGTTTCGTATAGAGCCCATCAGGTTTCCCGATAGATGGCGGCCGGGTGCCCCGCGGAGGGGTCGGCACCCGTCACTCCCACGGCGTCAGCGCGCCCGCGGCCGACGCCGCCCGCGGGACCGACACGGTCCCCGCGGACGACGCGACCGCGGTGCATCGTTTCCGCTCGGCGAAGTCGCAGGTCAGGCGGTCGGAACCACCAGCGTGATCTCTCGGACGGTGAAGTCGGTGATCAGTCCGGCCACGTGGTACGGGTCCGCCCGAACCCACTCCTCGACCTGCGCTCGGCCGTCCGCCCGGAACACGAGAACGGCCCCGTCGACCGGATCAGCGAGAGCCCCCGACAGCAGCACCCTGCCGTCCGAGGCCGCTGCTGTGATCCTGCCGAGATGTTCGGCGCGGTACGGCTGGCGCCGGTCGAGGATGTCGGACACATAGGAGTACTGCACGACGAATGTTGCGGGCATGGCCGTTTCCTCGCAGGAGAGAGTAGGGGCGAATGGGACGGATCGCAGCAATTGGTCGCGACTCCGGCGCAGACCATATCCGACGCCGTGCCGTGACCACGACGCGTTCTCCGCATGTACCTTGCGGGTCTGGAAATGCCGCATATCCGCTCGGCGACCTTTTCGGCGTCGGGCCGAGAGGGCTGCAGGCGCCACCCGTCACCTGCCCAACGAGGAGAGCCATGACCGACGTCCAGAGCATCGACCCCCGGACCGGGCAACCCGTCGAGGTCGTGACGCGGGAGACCACGCCGGACGAGGTCGACCGCCTGGCACACGCCGCCGCGCTCGCCGCGCCCGGTCTCGACACGCTCGGGCGGGACGGTCGCGGCGCCCTTTTGCGAGCACTGGCAGACGGGCTGGAGGCGCGCCGGGCCGACATCGTCGGAACCGCCGATCGGGAGACCGCGCTCGGCGTGACACGGCTCAACGGCGAGCTGACCCGCACGTGCTACCAGTTCCGCCTGTTCGCGGAGGTGCTCGAGGAGGGCAGTTACCTCGAGGCCGCGATCGACCACGCCGGGGACAGCCCCATGGGCCCCCGACCCGACCTGCGCCGGATGCTCGTCCCACTCGGACCGGTCGCCGTCTTCGGTGCGTCCAACTTCCCGCTCGCCTTCTCGGTCCCCGGTGGCGACACGGCTTCCGCCCTCGCGGCCGGAAGCCCCGTCGTTGTCAAGGCCCACGGGGCGCACCCGGCCACCTCACAACTGTGCTTCGACGTGATGTCAGCCGCGGCCGCGGCCGCAGGTGCGCCCGCTGGCACGCTCGGCGTCGTGCACGGCGTCGAGGCCGGTGTCGCGCTCGTGCAACACCCGGCCATCCGGGCCGTCGGCTTCACCGGCTCCCTCGCGGGCGGCCAGGCGATCGTCCGCCTCATCGACGCGCGCCCAGACCCCATTCCCTTCTACGGCGAGTTGAGCAGTCTCAATCCCGTGGTCGTCACGTCGGGCGCAGCCGTCGGGCGCGCCGAGGAGATCGGCCGCGGCCTGGGCGGTTCGATGACCCTCGGGTCCGGCCAGTTCTGCACCAAGCCGGGGCTGGCCTTCGTCCCCGTCGGCCCCGCCGGCGACCGGTTGATCGAGGCCATGTCGGAGTTCTTCGACGGCGTCGAGCCGCACGTGCTGCTCAGCGAGCGGATTGCGCGCTCCTACGCCGAGGACACGGACCGCCTGGCCTCGACGCCGGGCATGACGACGGCGGCTCGAGGCGGGCCTGCCCGCGGGGTCGGGTACGAGGCCGTACCGCTGCTCCTCAGCGTCGACGCCGGCACGCTGCCCCGGGTAGCGCACGAGGAGGTGTTCGGCCCCGTCGCCGTGGTGGCGAGGTATGCCGACGAGGCGGAGCTCCTCACCGCACTGGACGGCCTACCCGCTTCTCTGACGATGACCGTGCACACGGGGGCCGGGCACAGCGACCTGACGCCGGCCATCGTCCGCGTCCTGGGGAGCCGGAGCGGCAGACTGCTGTTCAACGGCTACCCCACGGGTGTCGCGGTCACCTGGGCCCAGCACCACGGCGGTCCATGGCCCTCCACCAACACCGCGCACACGTCGGTGGGTACGAGCGCCATCCGCAGATTCCTGCGCCCCGTCGCATGGCAGTCAGCGCCCCGGGAGTTGCTGCCCGTCGAGCTGAGGGACGAGGAGCCGGGCATCCCGAGGCGGGTCGACGGAGTGCTGGTCCTTCCCGCTCGGTCCTGACACGCAAGGGCGGTCCGAGTCCCCGGGGAAGCAGCCGACGGGTCCACCAGCAGGGCGGGACACCGCCCGGGTGGCGGTGCGATGGACGACGAGGGCAGCGGCCGGCGGGACGGCTCCCGCCCCAGGGAGGAGTGCCGGTCCGGTCCGGGTTCGGCGAGTCCGACGAGGTCGCCGGCGGCTGGAGGCGGGACGGACGATCCCGGGGACGGGCGGCGTACTCAACTGCCGCGCACCGACGTTCCCCCGTCCAGGAGGGGTGCGCCGGGTACGCACCCGCCGCGAGCCGCATACCCGCGGCTTTGGGACGGCGGCTCGCCGATCAGGCCCGCGCTGGGAGGACCTGACCGCTCACCTCGCCGAAGCCGAGGCTGGAGTCCCCCGGCCCTGGAGCGGTGGCGGTGATGCTCACCGTGTCGCCGTCCTCGAGGAAGGTGCGGGTCGAGCCGTCGGCGAGCGTCAGCGGCCGCGTCCCGTTCGCAGTCAGCTCCAGCAGCGAGCCCCACTCCTCTGGCGAGGTGCCGCTGACCGTGCCGGAGGCGAACAGCTCGCCGGGCAGCGTCGAGGCGCCGTTCACGGTCAGGTGCGCGAGCTGCTGGGCCGGCGTCCAGTACATGTCGCGGAAGGGCGGCCGGCTGACCAGCTGCCCGTTGATCCGCACCTCGAGGGCCAGGTCCAGGCCCCACGGGTCGCCGTCGTCGCGCAGGTAGGGCAGCAGCTCGGTGTCGCGGGCCGGCGGCGGCACGCGGGCCGCCCCGAGCGCGGCCAGCGGCACGACCCACGGCGACATCGACGTCTGGAACGACTTGCCGAGGAACGGCCCCAGCGGCTGGTACTCCCAGGCCTGCAGGTCGCGCGCGGACCAGTCGTTGACCAGGCAGGCCCCGAACACGTGCTCGGCGAGGTCGGCCACGGGCACCCGCTCCCCCGGCTCGGACGGCGCCCCCACCACGAAGCCCACCTCGGCTTCGAGGTCCAGCCGGGCGGTCGGACCGAACGGCGGCAGCCCGCCGGTGGGCGGGCCGAGCTGGCCGCAGGGCCGGACGACCGGGGTCCCCGACACCACCACCGTGCCGGCGCGACCGTGGTAGCCGATCGGCAGGTGCCGCCAGTTCGGCGGCAGCGGATCGGCGTCCGGGCGGAACAGCCGGCCGACGTTCTGGGCGTGCGCCTTCGAGCTGTAGAAGTCCACGTAGTTCGGGACGCCGATCGGCCGGCACATCCGCACCTCGTCGATCGGCAGCAGGTGCGGCTCCACGCGCGCGCGGTGGCGCACCCCGGTCAGCCACTCGGTGACCTGCTCGCGCAGCGTGCGCCAGGCGCCCGGCCCCGCGACGAGGAAGGGGTCGAGGGTCCCGGTGGCGTGCACCGGCAGCCCGGTCACCGCGAACAGGTCGAGCACGCGGTCGCCGATGCGCACACCGTGCCGGAACCCGGGGCGCCCGCCACCGAGGAACACCCCCAGCGGCAGGTTCCCGATCCCGAAACCGGTGCCCTCGGGGAGGTCCACCCAGGTCACGAGGGTCCGCGCCCCGACCAGGACCACGCGTAGCGGCCGTCGTCCACCGCCGTGCCTCCCTCACCCAGGCCCAGCGGCCGGAAGGTGTCGACCATGACGGCGAGCTCGTCGAACCGCTCGGCCCCCAGCGACGCCTCGACCGCGGCCGGCTGCGGACCGTGCGAGTGCCCGCCGGGGTGCACGGTCACCGACCCCTTGCCGATGCCCGACCCCTTGCGCGCCTCGTAGTCGCCGGCGACGTAGAACATGATCTCGTCGGAGTCGACGTTCGAGTGGTAGTACGGCACCGGTACCGCGAGCGGGTGGTAGTCGACCTTGCGCGGCACGAAGTTGCAGATGACGAAGTTCGGCCCCTCGAAGACCTGGTGCACCGGCGGCGGCTGGTGCACCCGTCCGGTGATCGGCTCGAAGTCGGCCACGTCGAAGGCGTACGGGTAGAGGCAGCCGTCCCAGCCGACGACGTCGAACGGGTGCTCCGGCACGACGTGCACGGTGCCGGCCAGGCCACCGGGACCGTCCCCGCGGTGCTTGACGAAGACCTCGACGTCGGCGCCCTCGGCCAGCAGCGGCTCCGCCGGCGCCCGCAGGTCCCGCTCGCAGTAGGGCGCGTGCTCGAGGAACTGCCCGTACCGCGACAGGTAGCGCTTCGGCGGGGCGATGTGGCCGCTGGCCTCGATCGCGTAGGTGCGCAACGGCTCCTCGCCGGTCGGGATCCAGCGGTGCGTCGTCGCCCGCGGCAGGACGACGTAGTCCCCCGGCCCGACCTGCAGCGCACCGAAGACAGTTTCGACCGTCGCCGTCCCCCGTTCGACGAACACGCACTCGTCGCCGACCGCGTTGCGGTACAGCGGGCTGGTCAGGCAAGACACCGCGTAGGAGATGCGGACGTCGGCGTTGCCCAGGACCAGCCGGCGCCCGGTGACCGGGTCGACGCTCTTGTGCTCCTCGCCGGGGAAGAGGTCGTGCAGCTTCAGGTGCCGGGGCACCAGCGGGCTGTTCGGCGTCGTCGCCTGGTCGGGCAGCTCCCACGGCCGGGCGTCGACCAGCGAGCTGGGGACGCCGCGGTGGTAGAGCAACGCGCTGTCGGAGGAGAAGCCCTCCTCCCCCATCAGCTCCTCGGAGTACAGCCGCCCGTCGGGACGACGGAACTGGGTGTGCCGTTTCCGCGGCACCTCCCCCACCTGCCGGTAGTGCGCCATCTGTGGTGACCTTTCTGGAACGGCCCCGCTGCAGGGACCCGCCGCGAGCGGAGCGAGTGGCGGGGGGCAGCGGGGTCCTTCTTCAGAAGTTGCCGCGCCGTTCCTGCTCGCGCTCGATCGCCTCGAAGAGTGCCTTGAAGTTGCCCTTGCCGAAGCCCAGCGAGCCGTGCCGTTCGATCAGCTCGAAGAACACGGTGGGCCGGTCGCCGGTGGGCCTGGTGAAGATCTGCAGGAGGTAGCCGTCCTCGTCGCGGTCGACCAGGATCCCCCGGGACTGCAGCTCCTCGATCGGCACCCGGACGTCGCCGATGCGGGCCCGCAGCTGCGGGTCCTCGTAGTAGGACGCCGGCGTCGACAGGAACTCCACGCCCTCGGCCCGCATCGCGTCGACGGTCGTCACGATGTCGATCGTGGCGAGCGCGACGTGCTGGGCGCCCGGGCCGCCGTAGAACTCCAGGTACTCGTCGATCTGCGACTTCTTCGCAGCGATCGCCGGCTCGTTGAGCGGGAACTTGACCCGGTGGTTGCCGTCGGCGACCACCTTGCTCATGAGGGCCGAGTAGTCGGTGGCGATGTCGTCGCCGATGAACTCGGCCATGTTCGTGAAGCCCATGACCCGGTGGTAGAACTCGACCCACTGGTCCATGGCGCCCAGCTCGACGTTGCCGACGACGTGGTCGACCGCCTGGAACAGCCGCTTGGGGGCACCGGGCCGCTTCTGGAAGGACGACGTCCGGGGCACGTACCCGGGCAGGTACGGGCCGGAGTACCGGGAGCGGTCGACCAGCGTGTGCCGGGTGTCGCCGTAGGCCGCGATGGAGGCGATCCGCACCGTGCCGTGCCCGTCGGTCAGGTCGCGCGGCTGCTCGAGGACGACGGCCCCCTGCGCGGCGGCGTGGGCGACGCACCGGTCGACGTCGGGGACGGCGAGGGCGATGTCGACGATGCCGTCGCCGTGCCGGCGGTGGTGGTCGGCCAGCGGGCTGGCCGGGTCGTACGCCCCCTGCACCACGAATCGGGCGGCGCCGGAGGTGAGCACGAAGGAGTGGTGGTCGCGGTTGCCGGTCTCCGGCCCGGAGTAGGAGACCAGCTCCATGCCGAAGGCCGACTGGAAGAAGTGCGCCGTCTGCACCGCATTGCCGACCACCCACACCAGCGCGTCCCAGCCGGTGACCGGGAACGGGTCGGCCGAGGCGTCGTACTCCACCAGACCGACCAGCTGCTTCAGCTGGTCGAGGTCCAGGTCCGCCAGCCGTTCCTCGTCGTTGAGCGCCTGCTCCAGCGTCACGGGAACTCCTCCTGTCGCGTACGGGTGCTGTGGTCCGGACCACGGGACACCCCCGGCCGCTCGCTGCGCAACCTCCCTGCCTCGTTCCGGCACGCCTGCACAGCCCGTCTAGCGCAGCGGGCGTTCCACTGTGCAGACTGCACAGCTCGATGCCGGAACTCGGAGATCGGAGACCCGTGCCCGCACCCGCCCTCGACATGCTGGACGTCGCCCTCCTGGAGGCGCTGCACGAGCACCCGCGGACCGGGCTGCAGGAGATCGCCCGCATCGTCGGCGTGGCCCGGGCGACGGCGACGGCGCGGCTGCAGCGACTGGAACGAGCGGGCATCGTCTCCGGCTTCGGCCCGGAGATCGACGTGACCGCGGCCGGCTTCGGCGTGCAGGCGTTCGTCACCCTGGAGATCGCCCAGGGCGCGCTCGAAGAGGTGCACCGGGAACTCGCAGCGATCCCCGGCATCCTCGAGGCGCACGCGACCACCGGCAGCGGCGACGTCATCTGCCGGGTCGCCGCCTCCTCGCACGAGTCGCTGCAGCAGATCCTGGTGCAGCTGAACCGGTCGGCGTCCGTCGTGCGGTCGACGAGCGTCGTGGCGCTGTCCTGCGTCGTGCCCTGGCGCACGCTGCCGCTGCTGCGGTCCGAGGCCGCCCCGGGTTCGGGCCGTTCGCCCAGCTCGCGCTGAGCGGCGGGGCGCGCCCGCGACCACCGCCACCGCAGGCCGCGGCTCACCTAGTCTGGGAGCGATGGACGACGAGCGGACGACGGACGGGCCTCCGAGCCCGGATCCGGACGACGCCTCGCCCGAGGTGCACGCGGTCGCCGGGGAACCGGCCGGTGCCCCGGCCGACGATCCCGACGCCACCACAGACGGCCCGGCGACCTCGGCCGGGAATCCCCAGCCCTCGACCTCAGGTGGAGGGTCAGGCCGCTCCCGCGCCTGGAGCCGGCCGACGGCACTGGCCGCCAGCACCGTCGTCGCCCTGGTCCTGGGCTTCGCGCTCACCGTGCAGATCCGCAGCACCGCCGAGCCCGACCCCCAGGTCGCCACCCGCGAGGAGGACCTGGTCCTGATCCTCGAGGAGCTCAACACCCGCGAGGCGGAGCTGCGCCGGCAGATCGCCCGGACCCGGCAGACGGTCGAGGAGCTCTCGACCGGCCAGCGCCAGTCCGACCGAGCGGCCGAGGAGGCCCGCGCCCGCGCCGAGGCGATCGGCATCCTCAACGGGACACTGCCGGCCAGCGGCCCGGGCGTCGCCCTGACCATCCAGGACCCCGACGGCGCCGTTCCTGCCTCGGTCGTCCTGGACGCCATCCAGGAGCTGCGCGGGGCCGGCGCCGAAGCCATGCAGGTCGACGGCGTCCGCGTGGTGGTCTCGAGCGCGGTGAGCGGCTCCCCCGGCGCGCTGCGCATCGACGGCATCCCGCTGGACAGCCCCTACGAGTTCCGCGTCGTCGGTCCACCCGCGGCCATGGAGGTGGCGCTCAACGTCACCGGTGGCGTCGTCGCCGACGTCGGGCGCGTCGGGGGCACGGCGGTCGTGCGCCAGGCCGACGTCGTCACCGTGGACGCCACCGTCGACTGACTCGCGGAGTCACTGCGGGATGAGCAGCCCCCGCAGCTCCTCGGTGAGCGCCTCACGGGCCTCCGGGTGCTGGTCCCACGACGCCGGCGTGACCTGGAACAGGGAGATCCGCCAACGCCCCCGGCCCTCGTCCACGGCGACCATCGTGTGGACCGCGTTCAGCGACGGGTCGAGGTCGTTGCCGTTCGCCGGGATCATCCCGGCGTGCGCGGTGAGCATCGCGACGCCGGGACCGACCGGCCGCACCGAACGCACCACCGCCACGTAGGCCGGGGTCTCGTGGCTGCCGAACACCTGGCGCAGGTCGGCGGCGATGGACAGCCGGCCGCGGTGGTGGGTGCCGTCGAACCCGATGATGTCGCCGTCGTCGGCGAACCCGGCCGCCACCGCCGCGCCGCTGCGCCGGTTCCAGCCGTCGACGAACTGCGCGTACAGCGCTCGGATCTGGGCGTCCTGCGGGTGCGCTGCGGTCACGTCTCCTCCTCGCCGGCGTTCGTCGGTGAATCCCGACGGTGCTCAAGTTCCTTCGTGACCGCGCCGGCCCGGTCACGCGTCCCGGCTGCGGCCGCCCGGGACAGGAGTGACGCTAGTGCTCCATCGGGACGGACCGTTCGACGCTCGCCGGTGTTCTCCGCCGCGCTCAGCAAGGTTTTCCGCCTCGCCCGAGCGCCCACGACGGGGCGTGCGCGGTTGTGCGCGCAGCGCCACCACCAAGGCTCTGGTTCAGGGTCAGGCGACGGCGGCCGGGTCGCGCTCGCTGTCGGCGAACTGCGTCCGGTAGAGGTCGGCGTAGCGGCCGCCGCGGCCCAGCAGCTCTTCGTGCGTCCCCGTCTCCACGATCCGGCCCTCGTCGATGACGAGGATCTGGTCGGCGCTGCGGATCGTGGACAGCCGGTGCGCGATGACCAGCGAGGTGCGGCCGGCGAGCGCGGTGTCCAGGGCATGCTGGACCGCCGCCTCCGACTCGCTGTCCAGGTGGGCGGTCGCTTCGTCGAGGATCACGATCCCCGGCGCCTTGAGCAGGACGCGGGCGATGGCCAGCCGCTGCTTCTCCCCGCCGGAGAGCCGGTAGCCGCGGTCGCCCACGACGGTGTCCAGCCCTTCCGGCAGCGACCGTACGAGGTCGGCGATGCGGGCGCCGGTGAGCGCCTCCCAGACCTGGTCGTCGGTGGCGTCCGGCCGCGCGTACATCAGGTTGGCGCGCATCGTGTCGTGGAAGAGGTGGGAGTCCTGGCTGACGACGCCGATCGCGTCCTGGAGCGAGGCCAGCGTCGCCCGCCGGACGTCCAGGCCCCCCACCCGCACCGCGCCGCCGGTGACGTCGTAGAGCCGCGGCACCAGGTGGGCGATGGTCGACTTGCCGGCGCCGGAGTGCCCGACCAGGGCCACGAGCTGGCCCGGGGCCACGCGGAAGGTGATGTCGTGGAGGACGTCGACCGGCCCCCCGTGCTCGGGCAGCGACACCTCCTCCAGTGACGGCAGCGAGACGTCCGCCCCCGCGGGATAGCTGAACGCCACGTGGTCGAACTCGATCGACCGGTCGTCCGCCGGGACGGCGACCGCGTCGGGTACCTCGCGGATCATCGGCGGCAGGTCGAGGACCTCGAAGACCCGGTCGAAGCTCACCATCGCGCTCATCACGTCGACCCGGACGTTGGCCAGCGCGGTCAGCGGGCCGTAGAGCCGGGACAGCAGCAGGGCCAGCGCGACGACGTCACCGGGGCTGAGCTCCCCGGTGAACGCGAGCCACCCGCCGAGCCCGTAGACCAGCGCCGTCGCCAGCGAGGCGACCAGCGTCAGCGCGACGAAGAAGGTCCGGCCGTACATGGCCGACAGGACGCCGATGTCGCGGACCCGCGCCGCCCGCCCGCGGAAGGACTCGGCCTCGACCCCGGGCCGGCCGAACAGCTTGACCAGCAGCGCCCCGGCGACGTTGAACCGCTCGGTCATCGTCGCGTTCATGGAGGCGTTGAGGGAGTAGGACTCCCGGGTGATCTCCTGCAGCCGGCTGCCGATCCGGCGCGCGGGCAGGACGAAGAGCGGCACCAGGACCAGCGACAGCAGGGTGATCTGCCAGGACAGCGTGAGCATCACGCCGGCGGTCAGCACCAGGCCGATGACGTTGGAGACGACGCCCGACAGGGTCGAGGTGAACGCCTGCTGGGCCCCCACGACGTCGTTGTTCAGCCGGCTGACCAGGGCACCGGTCTGCGTGCGGGTGAAGAAGGCGACCGGCATCCGCTGCACGTGCTCGAAGACGCGGCTGCGCAGGTCGTAGATGACGCCTTCGCCGATCCGGGCGGAGAACCACCGGGTGCCCAGGGAGATGCCGGCGTCGACGACGGCCAGTGCACCGATCACCAGCGCGATCTGCACGATGCCGCCGGCGGTGCCCTCGAGCCGGGCGATCCGGTTCACGATGTCGCCGGCCAGCAGCGGCGTGATGACCCCGATGACCGAGGAGCCGACGACCAGCAGCAGGAAGAACGCCAGCTCACGCCGGTAGGGCCGGGCGATGCCCAGGATCCGCCGCACCGTGCCCTGGGGCAGCTGCCGCGCCGTCACGGACGGGTCCCGCCGGAAGGACCGCATCGTGGCCATGGAGGTCATGGAGCCGCCGTCCATCGCACCTCCTCGGGTCCGCCGGTTGCGCCCCGGCCGCTCGTGCCAACCGGGGCGCCGCCGCGCTTGTTCCTGCGGAGTCTCTCAGCGACCGCTGACGAGATCGTGCAGTCGCTGTACCTGCGCAGCCCGCTCGGCCGCGTCCTGGGCCGCGACGTCGTTGCCGACGGCGGACCGCACCAGCTGGGCGGTGGCCCGGCTGGCCCCGACGGGCGGGGCCAGCAACGCCTGCACCAGATCGGCGACCGCGCCGTCCAGCTCGTCGCGGCCCACCACGAGGGTGGCCAGGCCGATGGCCTGGGCCTCCGCGGCGCCCACGGCCCGTCCGGTCAGGCACATCTCCAGGGCCCGGGAGTAGCCGACCAGCTCCACCAGCGTGCTGGTGCCGGTGAGGTCGGGCACCAGCCCCAGCGTGGCCTCCGGCAGCCGCAGCTGGGCGTCGTCGGTGAGGACCCGCAGATCGCACGCCAGCGCCAGCTGGGCGCCGGCGCCGATGGCGTGGCCCTGGACCGCGGCCACCGAGACGATCCCCGGCGAGCGCAGCCAGCGGAAGCCGGCCTGGTATCCGCGGATGCGCTCCTGCGCCTCCTCCACCGGCAGGCCGACGAGCTCGCCGAGGCCACCACCGCTGGTCGAGGAGGTGTCGAACATGCTGCGGTCGAGTCCGGCGGAGAACGACCGGCCCTCCCCCTTCAGCACGACGACGCGCACGTCGTCGTCGAGGGAGGCGCCGACGTCGGCCAGGGCCGTCCACGTGGCGGGCAGCTGGGCGTTCAGCTGCTCGGGACGGTCCAGGGTGACGGTGAGGACCGCACCGTCGCGGCGCGTCCGCACCCAGCCGGACCCGGAGAGGGAGCTCGTGGGTTCCGGAGGAGCGCCCGATGCTGCGTCTACTGGTTCGATCGCACGCTCACTCACTCTTCTTGCTGTTCCGGTTCGCCCCGCCGCGGCTGCGCAGCGAGGCCCCGGACTCCGAGAGGAGACGGTGCACGAACCCGTAGGACCGCTTGGTGGACTCGGCCAGCGAGCGGATGCTCTCGCCCTCGTCGTACCGCTTGCGCAGCTCGTCGGCGAGCGTCGACCGGTCACCCCCGGTGATCCGCTTGCCCTTGCCGAGGTCCGCAGTTGTCGAGTCGGCCATGGCTCCCCTCCGTGTCAGCCGCCGTCCCCAGCAGGTGCCGGCGGGACCGGCCCGCTCGGCGGGCCGGTCGTGGCTGTCGCCGTGGTGCCGCCGTCCTGGTGACCACGGCTCCCGCGACCCCATGATCACGCACAACGCGATCGCCCGCGACGCGAGCATTTCCGGTCGTCCCGAGTGGGCCCCGGAGGGGTCCGCGCAGGGACGACTCAACGGCTCCGCTTCCACGGGGACGGCACGTGGCCGCGGTGCGGTCCGGAGGACCGCGGTGTCACGACGTCAGGCCAGCTCGACCAGGTCGGCCAGGTCCTCGCTCCAGGCGTCCTCGGTGCCGTCGGGCAGCAGGATGACCTTGTCCGGGTCCAGGGCGCGGACCGCGCCCTCGTCGTGGGTGACCAGCACGATCGCCCCGGCGTAGGTGCGCAGCGCCTCGAGCACCTGCTCGCGGCTGGCCGGGTCGAGGTTGTTGGTCGGCTCGTCGAGCAGCAGCACGTTGGCGCCGGAGATGACCAGCGTCGCCATGGCCAGCCGGGTGCGCTCACCACCGGAGAGCGTGCCGGTGCGCTGGTCCACGGTCTCGCCGGAGAACAGGAAGGCACCGAGGATGCGCCGCAGCTCGGTGTCGGTGCTGTCGGGCGCCGAGGAGCGCATGTTCTCCAGCAGGGTCCGGTCCATGTCCAGGGTCTCGTGCTCCTGGGCGTAGTAGCCCACCCGCAGACCGTGGCCGGCCTTCACCTCGCCGGTGTCGGGCTGCTCGGTCCCGGCCAGCATCCGCAGCAGCGTCGTCTTCCCGGCGCCGTTGAGGCCGAGGACGACGACGCGCGCACCGCGGTCCACGGCGAGGTCGACGTCGGTGAAGATCTCCAGCGAGCCGTAGCTCTTGGACAGGCCCTCCGCCGTGAGCGGCGTCCTGCCGCAGGCCACCGGTGTCGGGAACCGCAGCTTGGCGACCTTGTCCTGCACCCGCACCTCGGCCAGGCCGGAGGCCAGCCGCTCGGCCCGCTTGTCCATGCTCTTGGCGGCCTTGGCCTTGGTCGCCTTCGCGCGCATCTTGTCCGCCTGCGCGGTGAGCGTGTCGATCTTCCGCTCGGTGTTGGCGCGCTCCTGCTTGCGGCGCCGCTCGTCGGTCTCCCGCTGGGCCAGGTAGGGCTTCCAGCCCAGGTTGTAGATGTCGACGGTGGCCCGGTTGGCGTCCAGGTGCCAGACCTTGTTGACGACGGCGTCGAGCAGCTCGACGTCGTGGCTGATGACGATCAGACCGCCGCGGTGGCTGGAGAGGAAGCCCTTGAGCCAGGTGATCGAGTCGCCGTCGAGGTGGTTGGTCGGCTCGTCGAGGAGCAGCGTCTCGGCGTCGGAGAAGAGGATCCGTGCGAGCTCCACGCGCCGGCGCTGACCGCCGGACAGCGTGCGCAGCGGCTGCGCCAGGACCCGGTCGGGCAGACCCAGGTTGGTGCAGATGCGCGCGGCGTCGCTCTCCGCGGCGTAGCCGCCCAGCGCGGCGAACTGGTCCTCGATGCGGCCGTAGCGGCGCACCGCCTTGTCCCGCTCCGCGTCGTCGGCCGGCTCGGCCATGGCGATCTGGGCCTTGACCATCTGGTTGCGCAGCTCGTCCAGGCCGCGGCCGGAGAGGACGCGGTCGCTGGCGGTGATGTCGAGGTCGCCGCTGCGCGGGTCCTGCGGGAGGTAGCCGATCTCGCCGGACACCTCCACCTTGCCGGCGTGCGGCAGCCGCTCACCGGCGAGCGTGGTGAGGGTGGTGGTCTTGCCGGCGCCGTTGCGCCCGACCAGGCCGATGCGGTCGCCGGGCTGCACCCGCAGGTTCGCCTCGCTGATGAGGATGCGGGCACCGGCGCGCAACTCGAGGCCGGTCGTGGTGATCACTGATCCCAGGGTAGGCGCTTCCCGGCCGATACCACGAACGCTGCCGGGGTGACATCGACGGCATCCGCCGTTCCCCGCACGGTCGGACGGCGATTCGAGCGGCACCCGCGCGGGCACCGTCCTGCGGTGACGTCGGGAACGCGGGGGACGCGGCCGGTGCCGGTGCCTGCACCGGTTCCGCCGTTCCCCTACCGCACCCGCCCGCCACAGGTGCTGCTCGCCGTGGGCGCCGTCCTGCTGGTGAGCGCGGGCGCCGCGCTCGGGTCGGCCTACGGCGGACCGCTCGTGCGCACCGCCGTCCTGCTGCTCGCCGCGGTCGCCGCCGGAGTCTCGGTCCGCGCCGACCGCGCGGGGCTGCGCACCTCGGCCGAGACCTTCGCCGCCAGCGCGGCCGGGCTGGGCCTCGCCGGCAGCGACGTCCCCGGCGCCCTGCGGGCCGGCGACCCCCTGCCGGCGCTGCTCCTGGCGGGCGTCTTCCTCGGCCTGCACCGCCTCTCCCCCACCCCGGTCGCGTGGCCGCTGGCTGCGTGGGCGGCCGGTCAGGTGGCCGTGCTGCGCTCCCTCGACGGGGTGCCGGAGGCATTGCGCACCGAGCTCTTCCTGGGCGTCTCGCTGGTCGGGCTGGGCATCGCCCTCTGGGCGCGTCCGCTCGTGGCACGTCTGACGATGGCGACGACCGCACCGTGGTGGGCGGCCGGCGTGCTCGGCGGCACGCGGGAGGCCTGGACCGCCGCCGCCGGGGAACGGTGGCTCGCCGCCGCACTCGTCGTCGCCGCGGGCGCCGGGCTGCTCCTCGCGCGGTTGCGCCGTCCGCTCGACGTGCTGCTGGGCCCGCCGCGGCTGGTCCCGGTGGTGGCGGGCGGCGTCTCCGCCGGGGCCGTGGCCGGCGCCGGCTCGGCCGGTGGACCGGTCGTGGTCGCCGTGGCCGGCTTCGCCGGCGTGCTGATCGCCGCCACGTCCGCCGCCGAGCTGTCGGGCTGGCGCCGGGGGCTCCTCCTGCCGGTGGCGCTGACCGGCGGGGTGCTCCTGGCGGTGCTGTCGATCCTGCGCCTGGTGCACGGGCGCCACTGGTCGGAGTTGGCACTCCTGCTCCTGCTCACCGCCGCGCCGACCGTGTGGGTGGCGGCGCTGCGGCGCGACGACCGGCCGGTGGCCGCACCGACGGCGGTGGGCTGCCTGGCCGGCGCGGCGCTGCTCGGCCTCCCCGACGGCTGGGCCTCCCCCTCCGTCGTCGCCGGTCTGCTCACCGCCCTGTACGTGCTCTCGTTGCTGACGGCCGCGCGGCTGGAGCGTGACTCCCGCCGGGCGACGGCGCTGGCCGCCGCGGCCTGCGCCGTGCTCGCCGTCGTCCTCCTCGTCGTCGGGGGCGACCGCGGCCCGGTGGCCGCGCACCTGGCCGCCCAGGGCACGGCGACGCTCGGCTGGGCGTGGTGGACGGGCCGGGCCGGGACCGCGACGGACGACGACACGGACTCGACGACCGGCTGGCGGATCGGGGCCGCGCAGCTCGTGCTCGCCGGCTGGCTGGCCGCCGCGCTCGCCGGTCTCGGCGCCGTCGAGGCCTACAGCGTCCCGGCCGCCGGCGGGCTGCTGCTGGCCGCGGGGCGCGGTCTGCTGCGCGACCCGTCGTGGCAGTCGTGGGGTCCGGGCCTGGTGGTGGCGGCCGCCCCGTCCACGGTGCTCGCCGTCGTGACCCCGGACGCGCTCCGCGCGGTGCTCGTCCTCGCGCTCGCGGCCGTCGCCATGGTGGCCGGGGGCCGGGCCGGGCTCCGGGCGCCCCTCCTGGTCGGCTCGGGGGCCGCGCTGGTGCTGGCGCTCGGGCTGGCGGTCCGGGCGCTGCCCTGGCCGGTGGCCACCGCGCTCGTCGTGGGCAGCGTGCTGCTGCTGATCGGCATGCTGCGCGAGCGGCGCCCGGTCGCGGGCTTCGCCACCCGCCTGGCCGACCTGCGCTGAACGGGACGGGTCCGGCGGGCCGACACCAGGTGAATTCCCGCCCGTGCGCGCATCCTTTCGGCCGCCCGCGCCATGGAGCAGGGCGTGAACGCTCCCTCGCACCTCACGCGCCGCCGCGCCCTCCAGCTCGCCGCCGCCACCGGCGCCGGCATGGCCGCGGTCGCCGCCACCGGTCCCGCCGCCGCCTCGCCGGGCGGGCCCACCTCCTCCGTCTTCCGCCACGGGGTCGCCTCCGGGGACCCGCTGCCCGACGCGGTCCTCCTCTGGACCCGCGTGACCCCGGACCCGACCGCGACGCCGGGCTCCGGAGCGGGCCCGAGGGTCGACGTGGGCTGGGAGGTCGCGACCGATCCGGGCTTCCGGCGGGTCGTGCGCCGAGGCACCTCCTCGACCGGGCCCGCGCGGGACCACACGGTCAAGGTCG
Source organism: Blastococcus saxobsidens (assembly GCF_002938435.1). Taxonomy (GTDB): domain Bacteria; phylum Actinomycetota; class Actinomycetes; order Mycobacteriales; family Geodermatophilaceae; genus Blastococcus; species Blastococcus saxobsidens. The sequence continues at coordinate 26,879 of NZ_POQT01000027.1, read as the reverse complement.
ACGCGGTCGGGCTGTCCCCCGCCACCACCTACTGGTACCGGTTCCGCTGCCGCGGGACGACGTCCCCCGTGGGCCGGACCCGCACCGCGCCGGCGGTCGACGCCCCGGTGGCGCGCCTCCGGATGGCGGTCGTCTCCTGCGCCAACCTGCAGGCCGGCTGGTTCACCGCCTACCGGCACCTGGCCGCGCGCGGCGACCTGGACCTCGTCGTGCACCTGGGCGACTACCTCTACGAGTACGCGCCCGGGGAATACCAGGCCCGCGACGTCGTGGTCCGCCCGCACGACCCGGCACGGGAGATGGTGGCTCTGGCCGACTACCGGCGCCGGCACGCCCAGTACAAGACCGATCCCGACCTGCAGGCTCTGCACGCGGCGGCTCCCTGGGTGGTCACCTGGGACGACCACGAGTCGGCCAACGACGCCTGGTCCGGCGGCGCGGAGAACCACACGGAGGGGGCCGACGGCGCCTGGACGGCGCGGCGGGCCGCGGCCCAGCAGGCCTACGCCGAGTGGATGCCGGTCCGGTACGAGCCCGGCGGGAGCCTGTACCGGCGCCTGCGGTTCGGCCGGCTCGCCACCCTCTCGATGCTCGACCTGCGCACCTACCGCGACCAGCAGGCCTCGTCCCCGCTGGACCCGGAGCTGTCCGCACCCGACCGGACCATCGCCGGGCCCGAGCAGCTGCAGTTCCTGCTCGACGGGCTGGCTGACCCGCAGGTCCAGTGGAAACTGGTCGGCAACCCCGTGATGATCTCGCCGGTCCGCTTCCCGAACGGCCTGGAGTCCCGCGCGGTGGAGGGCATCGCGGAGCTGGTGGACCTGCCGGTCCCGCCCGTCGCCGGTGCGCCCTACAACGTGGACCAGTGGGACGGGTACCCCGCCGAGCGCGCCGCCGTGCTCGGCCACCTGCGCGACCGTGGCATCACCGACGCCGTCTTCCTCACCGGCGACATCCACTCCGGCTGGGCCTGCGAGCTGCCCGCCGACCCGCTGACCTACCCGGTCACCGGGGTCAGCGTCGGGGTCGAGCTGGTCTGCACGTCGGTGACCAGCGACAACCTCGACGACATCCTGGGCACCCCGCCCCGGACGGCCTCCCTGACGGTCGAGACGGCGGTGAAGGCCGACAACCCGCACGTGAAGTACCTGGACTTCGACTCCCACGGGTTCTCCGTGCTGGAACTCACCGAGGAGGGCGCGCAGATGGACTGGTTCGTGCTCACCGACCGGACCGACCCCCACGCGGCGGCCGTCTGGTCCACGTCGTGGCGGGTGCCGGCCGGCACCGCGCGGGTCGAGCGGGCAGCGGGGCGGCTGGCGTGAGCGGCGACGTGCTGAGCCGCCGGCGGTTCCTGCAGCTGACCGCGGCCACCGGCGGGACCGTCGTCCTGTCCACGGCGCTCGGCGCTCCGGTGGCCCGGGCCACCGGCCGGCTGCGCGTCTACGTGCTCGTGGTCGACGGGACACGGCCGGACGAGGTCACCCCGCTACTGATGCCGCGGCTGCACCGGCTGCGCGCCGAGGGGACCTGGTTCAGCGGGGCGCGGTCGCTGCCGGTGATGGAGACCATCCCCAACCACGTGATGATGATGACCGGCGTCCGGCCGCACCGGTCCGGCGTCCCGGCCAACTCGGTGTACGACCGGGCCGAGGGCACGGTCCGGGACCTCGACCGGCCGTCGGACCTGCGCTTCCCGACCCTCCTGGAGCGGCTGGGCGCCCGGGGCAGGACCACCGGCACGGTGCTGTCGAAGGAGTACCTGTACGGCATCTTCGGGGAGCGGGCCACGCACCGGTGGGAGCCCTTCCCGATCATCCCGGTCAGTGGCCACGCGCCGGACCTCGCCACCACGGACGCCCTGCTGGCGATGGTCGACTCCGCCGACCCGGACCTGGTCTTCGTCAACCTCGGCGACACCGACCGCGTCGGGCACAGCGACCTGACCGGCACCTCGCTGCGGACCGCCCGGACGCTGGCGCTGCGCAACACCGACCTGCAGGTCGGCCGGTTCGTCGACCACCTGCAGGCGACCGGTCGCTGGTCCTCCAGCGTGCTGCTGGTCCTCGCCGACCACTCGATGGACTGGTCGCTACCGACCGGCGTCATCTCGGTCGACGCGATCCTGCGCAGCCGGCCGGAGCTGCGGTCCTCGGTGCAGATCGCGCAGAACGGCGGTGCGGACCTCCTCTACTGGACCGGCCCGGCCGCTGGGCGCGACGCCGGGCTCGCCGAGGTGCGGCGCCTGGCCGCGGCGCACCCGGGCGTGCTGTCCGTGCACGCTCCCCGCGAGCTCGGGCTGGGGCCGGAGGGGGGCGACCTGGTCGCCTACTGCCGTGCGGGCTGGCGGTTCAGCGACCCGGAGGTCTACGCCAACCCGATCCCGGGGAACCACGGGCACCCGGCGACCGAGCCGATCCCGTTCCTGGTCGCGGGCGGCCACCCCGCGGTCCGCCGAGGCGTGGTCAGCGGGGCACCGGCCCGCACGGTCGACGTCGCGCCGACGATCGGGGCTCTGTTCGGGCTGGGCTCACCACACGGCGGCTACGACGGCGCCGTCCGCAAAGAGGCGTTCGCCGGTCGCCGTTGACCGCGAGGGCACGGAACGTGCTGGAACGGCCTCGCTGCAGGGCTCCGCGCTGAGCGTGCGAAGCGTGGGGGGCAGCGAGGTCCTCTTTCAGACGCGGAAGCCGAGCGCGCGCAACTGCTCGCGACCGTCGTCGGTGATCTTGTCCGGGCCCCACGGCGGCATCCAGACCCAGTTGATCCGGATGTCGTCGACCAGCCCGGGGCCGGGGCCACCGGTGAGCGCCTGGCGGGCCTGGTCCTCGATGACGTCGGTCAGCGGGCAGGCGGCCGAGGTCAGCGTCATGTCGATGATCGCGACGCTGGAGTCGCCGCTGCTGTCGTCGACGTCCAGGCCGTAGACGAGACCCAGGTCGACGACGTTGACGCCGAGCTCCGGGTCGACGACGTCGCGCATGGCCTCCTCGAGGTCCTCCAGCAGCGCCGACTTGTGGGCCGGCAGGTCGCCGGGCGCCCCATCGGTGGCGGGCGTCGCGTTCTCGGTGGTCTCGCTCATGACTGGCCTCCAGTCGTCGACAGCGCTCGTGCGGACGCGTCCTTCAACGCCATCCAGCTCATCAGCGCGCACTTGATGCGCGCGGGGTACTTCGACACACCGGCGAACGCGACGGCGTCCTCCAGTTCGTCCTCGAGCTTCTCGGCGACCGACGGGTCGCCCTTGGCCTGCATCAGGGTCATGAAGTGCTCGCCGGTCCCCAGCGCCTGCGGCACCGTCTTGCCGACGACGAGGTCGTACATCGCCGAGATCGAGGCCTGGCTGATCGAGCAGCCCATGCCCTCGTAGGAGACGTCGGCGATCGTGTCGCCCTCGACGTGGATCCGCAGCGTCACCTCGTCGCCGCACGTCGGGTTGACGTGGTGCACCTCGGCCTCGAACGGCTCCCGCAGGCCGCGGCCGTGCGGATTCTTGTAGTGGTCCAGGATGATCTCCTGGTACATCGACTCCAGCTGCATCAGATGCGCCTCACACAGTTCCGAAGAACTTCTGGGCCGCGCGAATTCCGTCGGCCAGCGCGTCGATGTCGTCGTACCCGGTGTGCACGTAGAACGTGGCCCGGGAGGTGGCGGGGACGCCGTAGCGCCGGACGACGGGCCACGCGCAGTGGTGCCCCACACGGACGGCGATGCCGTGGTCGTCGAGCACCTGGCCCACGTCGTGCGGGTGGACGCCCTCGACGGTGAAGGAGATCGCTCCCCCACGGGCCACGGTGTCCGGCGGGCCGATCACCGTGACGCCGGGGATCTCGGCGAGCTTGTCCAGCGCGTAGGCGGTGAGCGCCTTCTCGTGGGCCTCGACCTTGTCCATGCCGAGCGCCTGCAGGTAGTCCACGGCGGCGGCCAGCCCAATGACCTGCGCGGTCATGGGCACGCCGGCCTCGAAGCGCTGCGGCGGCGGCATGAAGGTGCTGCCCTCCATGCGCACGACCTCGATCATCGAGCCGCCGGTGAGGAACGGCGGCAGCTTGTCGAGCACCTCGTAGCGGCCCCAGAGCACGCCGACGCCGGTGGGACCGAGCATCTTGTGCCCGGAGAACACCAGGAAGTCCGCGCCGAGCTCGGTGACGTCGACCGGCTGGTGCGGCACCGACTGCGCGCCGTCGACCAGCACCAGGGCGCCGACCTCGTGGGCGCGGGCGATGATCTCGCCCAGCGGGTTGATCGTGCCCAGGATGTTGGACTGCTGGGTGACCGCGACCAGCTTGGTCCGCTCGTTGACCACCGTCGCCAGGTCGGAGAGGTCCAGCCGGCCGTCGTCGGTGAGGCCCAGCCAGCGCAGGGTTGCGCCGGTGCGCTCGCACAGCTGCTGCCACGGGACCAGGTCGGCGTGGTGCTCCATCTCGGTGACCACGATCTCGTCGCCCTGGCCGACGGCGTACGTGCGGAACTCGGGCTCCTTGGCCGTCGCCGCGTTGCTCATCGCGTAGGCCACGAGGTTGATCGCCTCGGTGGTGTTGCGGGTGAAGACGATCTCGTTCTCCGGCGCGCCGATGAACGCGCCGATCTTCGCCCGCGCCTCTTCGTAGGCGCCGGTCGCCTCCTCGGCGAGCTGGTGGGCCCCCCGGTGCGGCGCGGCGTTGACGTTCTCGTAGAACCAGCGCTCGGCGTCCAGCACCTGGCGCGGCTTCTGCGAGGTGGCGCCGGAGTCGAGGTAGACCAGCCGCTTCCCGTCGCGGACGGTGCGCGACAGGATCGGGAAGTCCGCCCGGATCGCCTCGACGTCCAGCGGGAGCGGAGTGCGCGCCCCCGTGTCGGGACGCGAGGCGGTCGCGGTCATGCTGCGGTCTCCCCCGACCCCTTCACGTACGCCGCGTAGCCCTCGTTCTCCAGCTTCTCCGCCAGCTCCGGGCCACCCTCCTCGACGACCTTGCCGTTGACGAAGACGTGCACGAAGTCGGGCTTGATGTAGCGCAGGATCCGCGTGTAGTGCGTGATCAGCAGGACGCCGATGTCGCCCTCCGCGCGGGAGCGGTTGACGCCCTCGGAGACGATGCGCAGCGCGTCGACGTCGAGGCCGGAGTCGGTCTCGTCGAGGATCGCGATCCTGGGCTTGAGCAGCCGCATCTGCAGGATCTCGTGGCGCTTCTTCTCACCGCCGGAGAAGCCCTCGTTGACGTTGCGCTCGGCGAAGGCCGGGTCCATCTCCAGGCCGGACATCTCGGTCTTGACGTCCTTGACCCAGGTGCGCAGCTTGGGCGCCTCGCCCTTGATGGCGGTGGCGGCGGTGCGCAGGAAGTTCGACACCGAGACGCCGGGGACCTCGACCGGGTACTGCATGGCGAGGAACAGGCCGGCGCGGGCGCGCTCGTCGACGCTCATCTCGAGGACGTCCTCGCCGTCGAGCGTGACGGTGCCGCCGGTGATCGTGTACTTCGGGTGGCCGGCGATCGAGTAGGCCAGGGTGGACTTGCCGGACCCGTTGGGGCCCATGATCGCGTGGGTCTCGCCGGAGCGGACGGTCAGGTCGACGCCGCGGAGGATCTCCTTGGCGTCTGGGTGGGTGGGCGAGTCACCGCCCACGCTGACGTGCAGGTCGCGGATCTCCAGAACGGACACGTGTCTTCTCGCTCCTTCATTCACCGGCCGCGAGCGGGAGGCGGGCGTCGCTCTCGGTGTCGACGAGCACGTCCTCTCCTTCCACGCGGACCGGGTAGACGTCGACCGGCTCGGTGGCCGGCAGGTTGGTGGGTTCACCGGTGCGCAGGTCGAAGCACGACCCGTGCAGGAAGCACTCGATGGTGGGGGCGCCGTCGAAGGTCTCGACGTCGCCGTCGGTCAGGGGGACGTCGGCGTGCGAGCACCGGTCCTCCAGGGCGTAGACCTGACCCTCGAACCGGACGACGGCGACGTCGATGTCGGCGAGCTCGACCCGCAGGGAGCCGTTCTCGGGGACGTCGGACAGCGCGCAGACCCGCTCGAAGGCCATGTCAGGCCACCTCGACCGGCTGCTCGTCCAGGGCAGGCAGAGCGCCGAGGCGGGCGTCGATGGAGGCCATCAGCCGGTCCTGCAGGGCGTTGATCCCGATGTGCTGGACGACGTCGGCGAAGAAGCCGCGCACCACCAGCCGGCGGGCGGTCTCGGCGTCGATGCCGCGCGAGCAGAGGTAGAACAGCTGCTCGTCGTCGAACCGTCCGGTGGCGCTGGCGTGGCCGGCGCCGACGATCTCGCCGGTCTCGATCTCCAGGTTCGGCACCGAGTCGGCGCGGGCGCCGTCGGTGAGCACCAGGTTCCGGTTGAGCTCGTAGGTCTCGGTGCCGGTGGCGGCGGGACGGATGCGGACGTCGCCGATCCAGACCGTGCGCGCGCCCTCGCCCTGCAGCGCACCCTTGTAGAGCACGTTGCTGGTGCAGTTGGGCACCGCGTGGTCGACCCACAGGCGGTGCTCCTGGTGCTGCGTCTCGTCGGAGAAGTAGACGCCGAACAGCTCCGCGCTGCCGCCGGGGCCGGCGTACTGCACGTTGCTGACCACGCGGACCAGGTCGCCGCCGAGGGTGACCACGACCTGCCGATAAGTGGCGTCGCGGCCCACGACGGCGTCGTACTGGCCGCCGTGCACCGCGCCCGGGGCCCAGTCCTGCACGGACACGAGGGTGACCTGCGCGCCGTCGCCGACGAGCACGGTGACCCCGCCGGAGTACTTCGCGAGCCCGGTGTGGTCGAGGACCACGGTCGCCTTCGCGAACGCACCGACCTCGACGACCAGCTGACTCCAGACGACGTCGTCGCTCCCGGTGCCGGCCAGGCCCAGGCTGACCGGGCGGTCGAGCTGGGCCTCCTTCGCCACGCGGACGACGGCGGCGCCGCCGGCCCGCTGGCGGGTGAGGGCGGCCAGCCGGTCGACCGGCTCGGGCAGCCCCTTGAGCAGCGGGTCACCCGCGTCCACGCTGGTCAGCTCGACACCCTCGGGGAGGTCGGTGGTCCAGGTGAGGTGCGCGTCGGAGTCGGCGCCGTCGAGCAGCGACCTGATCCGCTTCATCGGCGTGAAGCGCCAGCTCTCCTCGCGACCGGTCGGCACCCCGAAGGCGTCCGGGTCGGTCGAGGTGAACCGCTCGGCCGGCGAACCGGTCGGCGTGGGGCCACCGTGCGAGTGGGCACCGGGCTGCACGTCACCGGCGGTGCCGGTGTCCGACGCCGGGGTGGTCGGCGGGCCGGCCTGCGCACCCACGCCCGGGGCGAAGAGCTCCGAGGCGAGGGTGGCCGGCTGGGTGGTGAGGTCGGTCGTACCGGTGTTCTGGTCGGTCATCAGCCGACGGCACCTTCCATCTGCAGCTCGATGAGCCGGTTGAGCTCGAGGGCGTACTCCATGGGCAGCTCGCGGGCGATCGGCTCGACGAAGCCGCGCACCACCATCGCCATGGCCTCGTCCTCGGTCAGACCGCGGCTCATCAGGTAGAACAGCTGGTCCTCGCTGACGCGGGAGACGGTGGCCTCGTGACCCATGGAGACGTCGTCCTCGCGGACGTCGACGTAGGGGTAGGTGTCCGAGCGGCTGATCGTGTCGACCAGCAGGGCGTCGCACTTGACCGTCGACCTGGAGCCGTAGGCGCCCTCGTCGATCTGCACGAGGCCGCGGTAGGAGGTGCGGCCACCGCCACGGGCCACCGACTTCGACACGATCGTCGAGGAGGTGTGCGGCGCGGCGTGCACCATCTTGGCGCCGGCGTCCTGGTGCTGGCCCTCGCCGGCAAAGGCGATGGAGAGCACCTCGCCCTTGGCGTGCTCACCGGTCATCCAGACGGCCGGGTATTTCATCGTCACCTTGGAGCCGAGGTTGCCGTCGACCCACTCCATGGTCGCGCCCTCGTGGGCCACGGCCCGCTTGGTGACCAGGTTGTAGACGTTGTTCGACCAGTTCTGGATGGTCGTGTACCGGCAGCGCGCGTTCTTCTTGACGATGATCTCGACGACCGCGGAGTGCAGCGAGTCCGACTTGTAGATCGGCGCGGTGCAGCCCTCGACGTAGTGCACGTAGGCGCCCTCGTCGACGATGATCAGCGTGCGCTCGAACTGGCCCATGTTCTCGGTGTTGATCCGGAAGTAGGCCTGCAGCGGGATGTCGACGTGCACGCCCGGCGGCACGTAGATGAACGAGCCACCGGACCAGACGGCGGTGTTCAGCGCGGCGAACTTGTTGTCGCCGGACGGGATCACCGAGCCGAAGTACTCCTGGAAGATCTCCGGGTGCTCCTTGAGGGCCGAGTCGGTGTCCAGGAAGAGGACGCCCTGGTCCTCCAGCTCCTTCTGGATCTGGTGGTAGACGACCTCGGACTCGTACTGGGCGGCGACACCGGAGACGAGGCGCTGCTTCTCGGCTTCCGGGATGCCCAGCCGGTCGTAGGTGTTCTTGATGTCGTCGGGCAGGTCCTCCCACGAGGCGGCCTGCGCCTCGGTGGAACGCACGAAGTACTTGATGTTCTGGAAGTCGATGCCGGACAGGTCCGAGCCCCAGTCGGGCATGGGCTTGCGACCGAAGAGCTTGAGGGCCTTGAGGCGGCGCTCGAGCATCCACTCGGGCTCGCTCTTGCGCGCCGAGATGTCCCGGACGACGTCCTCGTCGATCCCGCGGCGGGCGGAGGCACCGGCGACGTCGGCGTCGGCCCAGCCGTACTCGTAGCGGCCGAGCTGGTCGATCTGCTCGTCCTGCGTCAGCGGCGCGGCAGGCTGCTGGGTGCTGGTCATGCGGGCGTCCTCTCCCGGTGGTTCGTGGGGGTGGTGCTGGTGGACGGTGCGGTGCGCGCGCGACGCGCGGCTGCTCGCTCACCTGGTACAGGGCGTTCGAGGGTCGTTCTGTTCCCCGGGCGCAGCGGCCCGGGGAGGTGTGTGGTGCAGATCCCGTCGCCGTGGGCGATCGTCGCCAGCCGCTGCACGTGGGTGCCCACGAGCCGGCCGATCACCGCGGTCTCGGCCTCGCACAGCTGGGGGAACTCCGCCGCCACGTGCGCCACCGGGCAGTGGTGCTGGCAGAGCTGCCCTCCGCCGGAGATCGCCGAGGCCGTGGCAGCGTAGCCCTCGGCCGTGAGCGCCGCGGCGAGAGCCTGGGCGCGGTCGACCGGGGCACCGTCGGCAGCCTGCACCGCCTGCTCCACGGCGCTGGACGCACGCGCCTCCAGGCCGGCCAGCTGCTGCTCGGCGACGGCGCGGACGGCGTCCGGCCCCCCGGCCGCCGCGACGTACCGCAGCGCGGTCAGCGCCAGATCGTCGTAGGCGTGCGGGAAGGCCGACCGTCCGGCGTCGGTGAGGTGGAACCGGCGGGCCGGGCGGCCACGGCCGCGGTGCGTGTCGCGGCTCTGCCGCTCCTCGACCCGGCCGGTCGCCCGGAGGCCATCGAGGTGCCGGCGGACGGCCGCCGGCGAGATCCCGAGCCGGGCGGCCAGCTCCGTGGCGGTCTGCGGCCCGTGCTCGAGGAGCAGGGACGTGACGCGGTCGCGGGTTCGCCCGTCGTCGGCTGTCGCCGACGGCCGGGGATGCGCCGCGAGGGATTCCACAACACGAGTGTGTCCTATTTCAGGGACGCCGCAAGCAAGGTCCACCTAAGAAAGTGGCCGTGCGGGGCCCTTCCGTGAGCGGGCTCACGGGGCCTCGGCCGCCGAGCGGCCTCGACGGCCGATGGGCGCCGCGGCACGGCTTAGCATCGGCGGCGTGCCGCTCCTGCCCGCCGCCTTCTCCGCGACCACCATCAGCCGGCTGGCGCTCGCCAACGCCGTCGCCAACGGGCTGATCGTCGTGACCGGCGGCGCGGTCCGCCTCACCGGTTCCGGGCTCGGCTGCCCGACCTGGCCCCGCTGCACCTCCGACAGCTTCGTCGCGACGCCGGAGCTGGCCGGCCACGGCGTGATCGAGTTCGGCAACCGGCTGCTCACCTTCGTGCTGGCCGCGGTCGCGATCGCCACCGTCGTCGCGGTGTGGCGCTCGCCCCGGCGCGACCTGCGCACGCTGGCCGTCCTCACCTTCCTCGGCATCCCGGCGCAGGCCCTGCTCGGCGGCGTCACGGTGCTCACCGGGCTCAACCCCTGGACGGTCGCGGCCCACTTCCTCGTCTCCGCGGCGCTCGTCGCGCTGGCGACGACCCTCTGGTTGCGTTCCCGGGAGACCGGGGTGGGCCGGCCGCTGCTGCGCCGGCCGTTCGTGCTGCTGACGTGGGGCATCGCGGCCGCCACCGCCGCGGTCCTCGTCCTCGGGACGATCGTCACCGGCAGCGGCCCGCACAGCGGCGACGTCGACGAGGGCGGCCTGCCGACGGGCAACCGGATGGGCTTCGACCCGGGGCTGATGAGCCAGCTGCACGCCGACGTCGTCTTCCTGCTCGTGGGGCTCACCATCGCGCTGCTGGTCGCCCTCCACGCGACCGACGCCCCCGGCCGGGTCCGCCGGGCGGCCCGCGACCTGCTGGTCGTGGAGGTGGCGCAGGGCGTGATCGGCTACGTGCAGTACTTCACCGACCTGCCGATCGCCCTGGTGCTGCTGCACATGCTGGGTGCGGTGCTCACCACCGCCTTCGCCGCCCGCCTCGTGTGGTCGGTCCGCGGCCCGGCCTCCGAGCTGCCCCTGACCCCCGCGACGGAGCCCGCCACCGCCACCCGCTGAGCCCGGACCCGCCCGCATACGTACGAGCGTCGGAATGCCGCTGCTGATGACCGCGCATGCGCATCCGGGCGAACAGGGCGGCCACGACGACGCCGAGATCAGGCTCGGGCCGGCCTCGGTGCCGGTGCGTACCGGCCTGGCGCTGATCTCGGTGCGGCGCCGCAGTCACTCGTGCCAGACGAGGACGACGGCGAGCGATCCGCCGGGTGACTCCCAGCGGCCCGCGGTCACGGTCTCCGCGGCGCTGCGGGCGTCGGCCCAGGCCGGCCAGGCGTCGTCCTCGTCGTGCCACACGAGCCGCCCACCGGCGTGGTAGGTCACGACGGGCCACCCGGACTCGATCAGCGACTCCACCTCGGCGGGGTCGATCCGGGACGCGCGCAGCGAGTAGGTGCGCCCGTCGGCCCCGACCAGCTGACCCATGCGTGCATTGGCGAGGTCGCGCCGCACGCTCAGACGATGGCGTCGACGACGATCGCGACCATCAGCAGCGCGAGGTACGAGATCGAGACGTGGAACAGCTGCATCGGCTTGGTCTCCCCGCCGGCGGTGATGCGGCGCAGCAGGCGGTGCGCCTCGACGAGGAACCAGCCGCCGAGGACCGCGGCCGCGATCGTGTAGCCCAGGCCGATGCCGTAGTCCTCGGCCACCGGCCGGAGCAGCAGCGAGACGGCCACGGTGATCCAGGTCCACGCGACCGTCTGCAGCCCGACCGACCGCGCGGTGGTGACCACCGGCAGCATCGGCACGTCCGCCCGCGCGTAGTCGTCCTTGAACCGCAGCGCCAGCGCCCAGAAGTGCGGCATCTGCCAGCAGAAGACGACACCGAAGACGACGACCGCCGGCCAGTCCAGGGACCCGGTGACCGCGGCCCAGCCGATGAGCACGGGCGCCGCGCCCGGCACCCCGCCGAACTCGGTGCTGCGCCGGGTGTACCGCTTGAACACCATCGTGTAGAGGACGGCGTAGTAGAAGATCGCCCCTGCCGCCAGCGCCGCGGCCAGCGGCGTGGTGGTGAGCGCGAGCAGCACGATCGACGCCACGGTCAGGACGACGCCGAAGACCAGCGCCGCCCGGGGGGTGACCGCACCGGTGACCAGCGGCCGCTTCTGCGTGCGGTTCATCAGCCGGTCGATGTCGCGGTCGTACCAGCAGTTGAAGACGTTGGCGGCACCCGCGGCCAGCGTGCCGCCGACCAGGGTGCTCAGCAGCAGCGCCCACGACGGCCAGCCGCGGTCGGCCAGCATCATGGCCGGCACCGTGGTGATCAGCAGCAGCTCGATGATGCGCGGCTTGGTGAGCCCGACGTAGGCGCCCACACGGGCGCGGGTACGGGCGGCGAGGCCTGGAGCGGAGGCGGCGGAGCGCTCGGACAGCGCCGTCACCGGGTGCCCTCGTGCGCGGTCGCGCGCGGGCAGCAGGGCACCACGGGATCCCTTCGAACCGGGGGGAGGAACCCGCCCACTGTAGCCCCGACCCCGCGTCCGGCCAGCCGAACAGCAGAACCTGCGATGACTAGGGTTGATCACGTTGATGCCGCGGGTGCAGCGGGTAGGGGCGAGGCCGACGACACCGGTCGCGCCCCCGGCCCGGGACCGGTCCGGGCAGGCCGGGAGCCCGGTCGGCCGCGCCGGTCCGCCGGGGGTCGACCGCCCACCCGGGTGCACCGTCAGGGCCTACTCGAGGGAGACACCGACCAGATGGACACGCGCAGCACCGAGGCGGAGGCTCCGGCCGAGGCCGCGACCGACTCCCCCACCGGCGACCCGCGTCAGCCCCGCCCCACCCTGCCCGAGGGCTTCGGCGAGCTGGACCGGCGGGCCATCGACACCGCACGCGCGCTGGCCATGGACGCCGTCCAGAACGTCGGCAACGGTCACCCGGGCACCGCCATGAGCATGGCGCCCACCGCCTACCTGCTCTTCCACAAGTGGTTGAGGCACGACCCCACGGACCCGCAGTGGACCGGCCGCGACCGCTTCATCCTGTCGATGGGGCACTCCAGCCTGACCCTCTACGTCCAGCTGTTCCTCTCCGGCTACGGCCTCGAGGTCGAGGACCTGCAGGCCCTGCGCACCTGGGGGTCCAAGACCCCCGGGCACCCCGAGGTCAACCACACCCCCGGCGTGGAGACGACGACCGGCCCGCTCGGCCAGGGCGTCGGCAACGCCGTCGGCATGGCCATGGCCGCCCGCCGCGAGCGCGGCATGCTCGACCCGGACACCCCCGAGGGCGAGAGCCTCTTCGACCACACCATCTGGGTCTTCGCCTCCGACGGCGACCTGGAGGAAGGCGTGAGCGGCGAGGCGTCGTCCCTGGCCGGTACTCAGAAGCTGGGCAACCTGGTCCTCGTCTACGACGACAACCGGATCTCCATCGAGGACGACACGACCGTCGCCTTCACCGAGGACGTCGGCAAGCGCTACGAGGCCTACGGCTGGCACGTCCAGCACGTCGACGACGGCGAGGACCTCGCCGCGGTGGACGCCGCCTTCGCCGCGGCCGAGGCCGAGACCACCCGCCCCTCGATCGTCGTGCTGCGCACCGTCATCGCCTGGCCGGCGCCGAACAAGCAGAACACCGGCGCCTCGCACGGCTCGGCCCTGGGCGAGGACGAGGTGCGGGCCACCAAGGAGATCCTCGGGCTCGACCCCGAGCGCACCTTCCAGGTCGACGACGACGTGCTCGCCCACGCCCGGTCGGTCGTCGACCGCGGCCGGCAGATCCGTGCCGGGTGGGACGAGCAGTTCGCGGCCTGGCAGCAGCGCAACCCCGAGGGCGCCGCACTGCTGGAGCGCATGCGCAGCCGGAGCCTGCCCGAGGGCTGGGCCGAGCGGCTGCCGAGCTGGGACGCCGACCCCAAGGGCGTCGCCACCCGCAAGGCCTCCGGCGAGGTCCTCGCCGCCCTCTACCCGGCACTGCCCGAGCTGTGGGGCGGCTCGGCCGACCTGGCGGAGAGCAACAACACCGCCGTCAAGGGCGAACCGTCGTTCCTGCCCGCCGACCGCCAGACCAAGATGTGGTCCGGCGGGCCCTACGGCCGCACGCTGCACTTCGGCGTCCGCGAGCACGCCATGGGCGCGGTCATGAACGGCATCGCGCTGCACGGCGGGACCCGCGTCTACGGCGGCACGTTCCTCACCTTCTCCGACTACATGCGCGGTGCGGTGCGGCTGGGCGCGCTCATGCAGCTGCCGGTCATCTACGTCTGGACCCACGACTCCATCGGCCTGGGCGAGGACGGCCCCACCCACCAGCCGATCGAGCACTTCGCCGCGCTGCGGGCGATCCCGGGCCTGGACGTCGTCCGCCCGGCCGACGCCAACGAGGTCGCCGTCGCCTGGCGGACGATCCTGGAGAACAACGACCGCCCGGCCGGCCTGCTGCTGTCCCGGCAGAACCTGCCGGTGTTCGACCGCGGCGAGGTCGGCTCCGCCGAGGGCACCGCCCGCGGCGCGTACGTGCTGGCCGACGCCTCGAACGGCAGCCCGGAGGTCATCCTCCTGGGCACCGGCTCCGAGGTGCAGATCGCCGTCGCCGCCCGCGAGCGGCTGGAGGCCGACGGCGTCCCGACCCGGGTCGTCTCCGTCCCGTGCGTCGAGTGGTTCGCCGACCAGGACCAGGCCTACAAGGACGAGGTGCTCCCCCCGACCGTGCGCGCCCGCGTCAGCGTCGAGGCCGGCGTGCCCATGGGCTGGCGGGAGTTCGTCGGCGATGCCGGGCGCATCGTCGGCCTCACCCACTACGGGGCCAGCGCGGCGTACTCCGTCCTGTACGAGAAGTTCGGCCTCACCGACGAGGCGGTCGTCGCCGCTGCCCGCGAGAGCATCGACGCCGCCCGCTCCGGCACCGCGGTCCCCGCCGGCCCCGTGTCCGCCACCGGTGGGCTCCCCCAGGCCACCGGCGACCGATGAAGGACCCTGTCGCCCCCCAGCCCTCGCAAGCTCGGGCAGGGTCCCTGCGACAGGGCCGTTCCAGACTCAACCAGGAAGGCACCTGACATGGCACAGAACGAGAACCTCGCCGACCTGTCGGCCGCCGGGGTCGCCGTCTGGCTCGACGACCTCTCCCGCGACCGCATCCGCAGCGGCAACCTGCAGTCGCTGGTCGACGGGCACTCCGTGGTCGGCGTGACCACGAACCCGACCATCTTCGCCGCCGCGATCAGCGGCTCGGAGTCCTACGACGACCAGCTGCACGCCCTCGCGGTGCGCGAGGTGAGCGTGGAGGAGGCGCTGCGGACCATCACCGGGGCCGACGTCCGCGACGCCTGCGACCTGCTGGCACCGATCGCCGAGCGGCAGCCCGGTGACGGCCGGGTGTCCCTCGAGGTGGCGCCGGGCCTGGCGCACGACACCGATGCCACCGCGGCCGAGGCCGCGCACCTGTGGTGGCTGGTCGACCGGACGAACCTCTACATCAAGATCCCGGCGACCGAGGCCGGCCTGCCGGCCATCCAGACGTCGATCCGCCGCGGCATCAGCGTCAACGTCACCCTGATCTTCAGCCCGGACCGCTACCGCAAGGTCATGGACGCCTACCTGACCGGTCTGGAGGAGCGGCTGGCCGACGACGCGGACGCCGACCTCTCGGGCATCGCCTCGGTCGCGTCCTTCTTCGTGTCCCGGGTGGACAGCGAGATCGACAAGCGGCTCGACGCCGCGGGGGCGGACGCCGCGCTGAAGAGCAAGGCCGGCGTGGCCAACGCGCAGCTGGCCTACCAGGCCTACGAGGAGGTGTTCTCCTCCGACCGCTGGAAGGCGCTGGAGTCCCACGGGGCCCGGCCGCAGCGGCCGCTGTGGGCCTCGACCGGCGTGAAGAACCCCGAGCTGCCCGACACGCTCTACATCAGCGAGCTCATCGCCCCCGGCACCGTCAACACCATGCCGGAGAAGACCCTCAAGGCCTACGCCGACCACGGCACCCCCGGCACACCTGTGCAGAAGGCCTACGACGACGCCACCTCGGTCATGCAGGCCGTCCGCGACGCCGGCGTCGACCTGGACGACGTGTTCAAGGTCCTGGAGGACGAGGGCGTGCAGAAGTTCGTCGACTCGTGGGACGAGCTGACCGAGAGCGTCCGCACGGAGCTCGAGGACAAGAAGTGAACGAGCTCGCGAGTCCAGCGATGGCCGTAGCAACCCGGGTCGCCTGCCCGACGAGCGCCAGCGAGGAGGGCCGGTGAGCCTGTCGTTCAGCGCCGCGGGCCTGGAGGTCCCGGAGCAGGTCCGGGCGCAGCTCCTCCAGGACGACGTCGCGGCGCGGCTGATCCAGAAGGACGCCACGCTGTGGGGGCCGGAGGCCGAGAGCGAGGCCGCGGTCCGGCTCGGCTGGCTGGACCTGCCGGCGTCGTCGCGCTCGCTGGTCGCCCAGCTGGCCGACCTGCGGGCCGAGCTCGCCGCCGAGGGGATCGACCGCGTCGTCCTCTGCGGCATGGGCGGCTCGTCGCTGGCGCCGGAGGTCATCTGCCGGACCGCCGGCGTCCCGCTGGTCGTGCTCGACACCACCGACCCCGGCCAGGTGACGGCCGCCATGACCGACCTGGAGCGGACCGTCGTCGTGGTCAGCTCCAAGTCAGGCGGCACGGTCGAGACCGACAGCCACCGCCGCGCGTTCATCGGCGCCTTCGCAGCCGCCGGGCTCGACGAGGAGCAGATCGGCCGGCGCTTCGTGGTCGTCACCGACCCCGGCTCGCCGCTGGCCGACACCGCGGCCGCGATGGGCGCCCGGGCGGTGTTCCTGGCCGACCCGACCGTCGGCGGGCGCTACAGCGCCCTCTCGGCGTTCGGCCTGGTGCCTTCCGCGCTGGCCGGCGCGGACGTCGGTGCGCTGGTCGACGAGGCCGAGCAGCTCGCCGAGCACCTGGGCGACCCGGCGAATACGGCGATGGAGCTGGGCATCGCGCTCGGCGGCGGCTTCCGGACCGGACGGGACAAGCTCGCGCTGGCCGATGCCGAGGGCACCGCGATCCAGGGCTTCGGTGACTGGGCCGAGCAGCTGATCGCGGAGTCCACCGGCAAGGAGGGGCGCGGCATCCTGCCGGTGGTCCTCGAGTCCGTGGACGCGCCAGGCTCGTCGGGCCCCGACGTCCTGCTCGCCGTCGTGGGCGCCCGCGCCCCGGCCCGGGGGCCCGCGGTCGGCGTGGACGGCCCGCTGGGGGCTCAGTTCCTCGGCTGGGAGTACGCGACGGCGGTGTCGGGGCGGGTGCTCGGGATCAACCCGTTCGACCAGCCGAACGTCACCGAGAGCAAGGAGAACACCCAGGCGATCCTGGCGGCGGGCCTGCCCGACGAGCAGCCGCTGGCGACGGTGGGCGCGGTGGAGATCCGCGCCGCCGGCGCCCTGCTCGACGGCGTCGACCTCACGGCCACCGACGGTCTCCGGTTGGCGCTGGACGCGCTGCTCGGCGCCGTCCCGCCGCGCGGGTACCTCGCGGTCATGGCCTACCTCGACCGGCTGCGGGACGCCGCCGCCGCCGACGTGCGAGCCGCCTTCGCCCGGCGCACCGAGCACGCCGTCACCTTCGGCTGGGGCCCGCGGTTCCTGCACTCGACCGGCCAGTACCACAAGGGGGGCCCGCAGTCGGGGGCCTTCCTGCAGCTCACCGGGGCGGTCCCGGAGGACCTGCCGGTGCCCGACCAGCCCTACACCTTCGGCATGCTCCAGGCCGCCCAGGCCGCCGGTGACCGAAAGGCGCTGGCCGACCGGAAGCGACCGCTGCTGCACCTGCACCTCGTCGACCGGGCAGCGGGAATCGGCCAGCTGCTCGACGCGCTGGGCTGACCGGCGGCGTGGCCGGCCGGCGCGCCCGGCCCGCCACGCCTGTTCCACCCCGCCGTCCGGCCCCCCGGGCCGGACGGCGGGCCACTCCGACCACGAGGACGGAAGATGATCCCCAACCCGCTGCGCGATCCGCGGGACCGGCGGCTGCCCCGGGTCCCCGAGCCCTGCGCCCTGGTGGTCTTCGGCATCACCGGGGACCTGGCGCGCAAGAAGCTGCTGCCGGCCGTCTACGACCTCGCCAACCGCGGGCTGCTGCCCACGAACTTCGCGCTCCTGGGATTCGCCCGCCGCGACTGGGGCGACACGGAATTCGCCGAGCTCGCCCGGGGCGCCGCCCGGAAGAGCGCACGCACCCCCTGGCGCGAGGAGGTCTGGGAGCGGCTGGCCACCACCGTCCGGTTCGTCCAGGGCAGCTTCGACGACGACAACGCCTTCGACGAGCTGGCCGAGCACCTCGCGGAGCTGGAGGGCAGCCACGGCATCGGCGGCAACGCGGCGTTCTACCTGTCCATCCCGCCGTCGATGTTCCCGGTCGTGCTCAAGCAGATGCAGCGCACCGGCATGGCCGACAGCACGCCCGACCGCTGGCGCCGCGTGGTCGTGGAGAAGCCGTTCGGCACCGACCTGGAGTCCAGCCGCGAGCTCAACGAGCTCGTCGACTCGGTCTTCACCGCCGACGACGTCTTCCGCATCGACCACTACCTGGGCAAGGAGACCGTCCAGAACCTGATGGCGCTGCGGTTCGCCAACACCCTCTTCGAGCCGATCTGGAACGGCCACAACGTCGACTCGGTGCAGATCACCATGGCCGAGGACGTCGGCATCGGCGGCCGCGCCGGGTTCTACGAGAAGACCGGTGCCGCGCGGGACGTGCTGCAGAACCACCTGCTGCAGCTGCTGGCGCTGACCGCCATGGAGGAGCCGGTCGAGTTCTCGGCCGAGGAGATCCGCACCGAGAAGCTCAAGGTGCTGCGGGCCGTCTCGCTCCCCGACGACTTGGAGACCTTCGCCGTCCGCGGGCAGTACCAGCAGGGCTGGCTGGCCGGCCAGCGCGCCTGCGGCTACCGGCAGGAGGAAGGCGTCGACGCCGGGTCGACCACCGAGACGTTCGCCGCCGTCCGGCTCGGCGTGGAGACCCGCCGGTGGGCCGGCGTCCCCTTCTACCTGCGCACCGGCAAGCGTCTCCCCCGGCGCGTCACCGAGATCGCGCTGGTGTTCAAGCGCGCCCCGCACCTGCCGTTCGCCGACACCGACACCGAGGAGCTGGGCAACAACCAGCTCGTCGTCCGGGTGCAACCCGACGAAGGGGTCACCCTCAAGTTCGGGTCGAAGGTGCCGGGCAGCGTCATGGAGGTCCGCGACGTGTCGATGGACTTCCTCTACGGCGAGCAGTTCACCGAGTCCAGCCCCGAGGCCTACGAGCGGCTGCTGCTCGACGTGCTGCTCGGCGACGCGACGCTCTTCCCGCGCAACGCCGAGGTCGAGGCCTCCTGGGCGGTGATCGACCCGCTGGAGGAGTACTGGCAGGGGACGGAGCCCCACCCCTACCGCGCCGGCGAGTGGGGTCCCCGCGCCGCCGAGGAGATGCTGGCGGCCGAGGGCCGTCGCTGGCGGCGACCGTGAGCGCCGCCCCCGCCCGCCCGCTCGCATTCGAGGAGATCCCGTGACGACGCTGTGGGACACCACCGGATCAGCCGTGGTGAAGGAGCTGGCCGCCCAGCGACGCACCGGCGGCGCGGTCCTGTCCGGGGTCGCGCTGACCCTCGTCGTCGTCGCCGACGAGAGCCGGGTGACCGAGGCCGAGGAGGCGGCGACCCACGCCGCGGAGATGCACCCCTGCCGGGTCCTGATCGCCGTCCGCCGGCAGATCGACGCACCGGTCCCCCGGCTGGACGCCGAGGTGCTCATCGGCGGCCGGCTGGGCCCCGGGGAGGCCGTGGTCATGCGCATGTACGGGCGGCTGTCCCTGCACGCCGAGTCCGTCGTCCTGCCCCTGCTCGCCGCGGACGCCCCCGTGGTCACCTGGTGGCACGGCGCCCCGCCCGAGCGGATGGCCACCGACGCGCTGGGCGTCTTCGCCGACCGCCGCATCACCGACAGCTCGCTGGCCGACGACCCGAACGCCGCCCTGCGGCTGCGGGCCGAGGACTACGCACCCGGTGACACCGACCTGGCCTGGACCCGCAGCACCGCCTGGCGGGCGGTCCTGGCCTCCACCCTGGACTCCGTCTCCGGCCGGCGCGGCGACGCCGTGCAGGTGCGCGGCGGGCTCATCGAGGGAGACCCCGGCAACGCCACCCCCGAGCTGCTGGCGGGCTGGCTGTCCTCGCGCTGCGGCTGCTCGGTCGAGATCGTCGCCGGCTCCCGCCGTGCCGGCCCCAGCGGGGTGGAGGCGGTCACGCTCCGGCTCGACCAGGACGAGGAGGTCCAGGTCCGGGCCGACCACCGGGGTGGCGCGATCATCTCCCAGCCCTACCGGCCCGACTCGACGCTCGCGCTGCCGGAACGGGCGCTCGGGGACCTGCTGAGCGAGGAACTGCGACGCCTCGACCCCGACGAGCCCTACAGCGAGGCGCTGGAGGCGGCCACCGGCCTCAGCGGCCTCTCCGACCGCGATCCCGTCCGCGAGCACGTCTGGTTCGATCCCGCGGGCCAGGAGCAGGAAGTGAGCACCCCGTGAGCCTCTCCCCCGGCGACCGCGCCGCTGCCGGACTGCCCGACGACCGGCCCACCCCGCAGGTGGTGATCGAGCCGGACGCCGACCGGCTGGCCCGGGCCGTCGCCGAGGCCCTGGTCGCCCGGCTGGCCGCGGCCCAGGCGGTCCACGGTGACGCGTCGGTGGTCCTGACCGGCGGGGGCATCGGCATCGCCGTCCTCGAGCACGTCGCCGGCCTGGTCGCCGAGCCCGTGCGGGAGAAGGTCGACTGGACGAAGGTCGACGTGTGGTGGGGCGACGAGCGGTTCGTCCCCGGGGACTCCGCCGAGCGCAACGAGGGTCAGGCCCGCCGGGCGCTGCTGGACGCGCTCGACATGCCGGACTTCCGCGTGCACGCCATGCCGCCGTCCGACGGCGGGTTCGCCTCGCCCGAGGAGGCCGCCGACGAGTACGTCGCCGAGCTCCGCGAGTACGCCGCGGAGGGAGCCGATCTGCCGCGCTTCGACGTGCTGCTGCTCGGCATGGGACCCGAGGGGCACACCGCCTCGATCTTCCCCGGCACGCCCGCCGTGCGGGACGAGCGCTCGGTCCTCGCCGTCCGCGACTGCCCGAAGCCGCCGCCCACCCGGGTCAGCCTGGGCTTCGGCGCCATCAACAGCGCCGAGGAGGTCTGGGTGCTCGCGACCGGCGAGGCCAAGGCCCCGGCCGTGGCGCGGGCGCTCGCCGGCGCCGACCCCGCGGAGATCCCGGTGGCCGGGGTGCGCGGCACCCGTGCCACCCGGTGGCTGCTGGACGGCGCCGCCGCTGCCGAACTGCCGCGCGCCCAGGGCTGAGCGCGGGCGCCGGCCGCCCGCCGGCAGGCGCAGACCCGGGCTCAGCCGCCGCGGCGCACCCGGAGCCGGTCGAGCGCTTCCTGCAGGAGCGCGTCGCCGTCGGCGTCGCTGCGCCGCTCGCGGACGTAGGCCAGGTGGGTCTTGTAGGGCTCGATGCGCGGGGCCGGCGGCGGCTCCTCGCGGTCCTGCCCGGCCGGCAGCCCGCACCGGGGGCAGTCCCAGAACTCCGGGACGTCGGCCTCGCTGGCCAGCACCACCCGGGTCTCGTGCCCGTTGGCGCACCAGAACGGGATGCGGCGCCGTGGCGCGGCCTCTCCCCGTTCGGCCTCGCCCACCGGGCCCGCTCCGACCCGGGAACCCCGGATCGCGTTGCCACCAGCCACAAGTGCCCCCTGATCGTCGCTCCGGGTCGCGGTGGCACGGCCACCGCGCCGGAAGTCTAGAACCAGGAAGGGGCGATATCGGTCACGAAATCGCTGCGATCGCAACTCGGGTCCGCGACGGCGGACCGCCCGGTCAGGCGGCGACCTTGACCAGGATCCCCAGCCCGACGATGCACACGGCCCAGATGGCGGCGGTGAGCACGGTCAGCCGGTTCAGGTTCTTCTCCACGACCGACGAGCCCGACAGCGAGGCGGAGGCAGCGCCACCGAACATCGACGACAGACCGCCACCCTTGCCGCGGTGCAGCAGGATGAGCACGATGAGGAGCAGGCTGGTGACGACCAGCAGCACGTTGAGGACCAGCTCCATTGACCTCTCCGGAAGTCTCGACGACCGGCGACGGACGCCAGCTCTCGGCACGAGCCTAGCCGACGCCGTCCTCGGGACCGCCGAGGTCGGGCCGGGAGCGGGTCAGCGGACGCCCGCCGTCGCGACGTCGTACCCGGCGTAGGGGCGCATGACGAGGCCGTTGCGCAGCCGCTGCCCCGCCAGCAGCTGGATGCGCGTCTCGGCCAGCGGCACGTAGGCCGACGTCTCCACCGCCGCCTCGGCGACCGCCCGCCAGCTGTCGCCGCCCTGGGCCCGCGCCTCGTCGACCAGCGTGTTGATCGCCGGGTCGTCCAGCCGCGCGTAGTTGGAATTGCCCACCGTGCGCACGCTGCGCCCGTCGACCAGCGGCACCAGGAACGATCCCGGGGTCGGCAGGTCCGCGGTCCGGGTGGCCAGCACCAGGCCGTAGCCGTTCTGCCGCACGACGTCGGGGTTGCCCACCTCGGTGGCGTAGAAGGTGACCGGGTCCAGCGGCCGGACCTCCACGTCGATGCCCACCTCGCCGAGCTGGGCGGCGAGGACCCCGGCCGCCTCCAGGCTGCTGCGCGAGTCGACCACCGCCAGCACCGTGCTGAAGCCGTCCGGCCGCCCGCACTCCTCCAGCGCCGCACGGGCCCGGTCCAGGTCTGGGCCGGCGTCTCGCTGCTCCGGCCCCCCCGCCAGATCACGCGGCCACAGCTGCGAGCTGCGCACCACGTCGACCGCTCCGCCCAGCGCCGTCTGGACGGCGCGCCGGTCCACCGCCGCCGCGACCGCGGCCCGGCAGCCGGGGTCGTCCATCGGCGCGACGTCGGTGGGCAGGGCGAGGATGCGCACCGCGCCGGTGGTCACGTCGTCCACCCGCGCCAGGAGCTCCTCCTGGTCCGGCATCCGCGCGGTCGTCGCCGTCTGGACGCCCGTCCCGGAGATGTCGATGTCGGCGGAGCCGGCCAGGAGCGCCTGGTCGCGCTCGAGGCCGGACAGGCCGGTGCGGACGACCACCGTGTCGGGCAGCGCGGTGCGCACGCCGTCGGTGGCCGGGTCCCACTGCGGATTGCGGTCGAGCCGGATGCCGGTCTCCGGATCGACCGAGGTGACCGCGTACGGACCGGAGGACACCGGGTCGCGCCCGTACTCGCCGCGGGTGTCGGCGTCGGCCGGGACCGGGCTGCTCGACGGCAGCGCCATCACGTACGGGAAATCCGGCTGCGGCGCGCGCAGCCGGAAGACGATGGTGCGGTCGTCCGGCGTCTCCACCGCGGTCAGGTCGGGGTCGTCCTCTTCCTTGGAGTACGGCCCGGGGTAGGGGTTGCCCGGGTCGTCCAGCAGGTCGACGACGTACGTCGGACCGCCGACGATGACGTCGGAGGCGAAGGACCGGGCGATGCCGTACTTGACGTCGCGGCTGGTGATCGGCTGCCCGGTCTCGAAGCGGACGCCCTCGCGGAGGGTGAACGTCCAGGTCAGGCCGTCCTCCGACACCGTGCCGAGGTCGGTGGCCAGATCGGGGACGAGCTCGCCGGTCGCGCCGGGCTCGCTGGAGTAGGTGACCAGCGTGCGGGTGTAGAGCCGCATCAGGTTCCAGACACCCGGCAGGTAGGACCGCTGGGGGTCCAGGCTGTCGATCGGCGGGGCGACCAGCCGCAGCGTGCCGCCGCTGACGTCCGACGGCGACCGGACGCCCTCGACGCCCGCGTCGGCGCCGTCGGCCAGGACCGGGACGTCGGCCCGGCCCCCGGCACCGCCCAGGCAGCTGACCGCGAGCACGGCCACGAGCAGCAGGACCGCGGCCGATCCGAGGATCCGGCGGCGCGACCAGCCCTGCGCCCATGCCGGCAGCCGGTCGGCCGGCCGTTCCAGCCTCTGCTGCACCACCTGCTGCCCGCCCCCACCCGTGCCCGGCCGACGGCGGGCAGCAGGGTTCAGCTGCCGCCGGCGGCGATCCGACAGATCTGCGCGAACTCGTCGGCGTCCAGGCTGGCACCGCCGACGAGCGCGCCGTCGATGTCCGCCCCGGCCAGGATGCCGGCCGTGCTCGCAGCCTTCACCGACCCGCCGTAGAGGATACGGACGCTGTCGGCCGTCTCCGGGCCGAACCGCCCGGCGAGCCGCGCTCGGAGTGCGCCGCACACCTCCTGGGCGTCCTCCGGGGTGGCGACCTCGCCCGTGCCGATGGCCCACACCGGCTCGTACGCGACGACAAGGCCGGCCACCTGCTCGGCGGTCAGCCCCTCGAGCGCGGCGTCGAGCTGGTCGGTGCAGTGCGCGACGTGGGTGCCGGCCCTGCGGACGTCCAGCCCCTCCCCCACGCACAGGATCGGGACCAGCCCGTGCCGTAGCGCGGCCGTCACCTTGGTGGCCACGACGGCGTCGTCCTCACCGTGCAGCGCGCGCCGCTCGGAGTGGCCGACCGTGACGTAAGTGCAACCGAGCGCGGCCAGCATGCTGCCGCTGACCTCTCCGGTGTAGGCACCGGAGTCCTGCGTGGAGAGGTCCTGCGCTCCGTAGCCGATGGCCAGCTTGTCGCCGGCGACCAGGGTCTGGACGCTGCGCAGCGCGGTGAACGGAGGGAGGACGACGACCTCGGCCGCCTCCATCTCCTCGTCCTTGAGGCTGAACACCACCTTCTGGACCAGCCCGATGGCCTCCAGGTGGTTCATGTTCATCTTCCAGTTGCCGGCGATGAGCGGCCGGCGGGTGGCGGTGGCCATGATCTCCCCGTTCAGTCCGCGAGCACCGCGAGGCCCGGGAGCTCCCGACCCTCGAGGTACTCCAGCGACGCGCCGCCGCCGGTGCTGATGTGCCCGTAGGACTCCTCGTCGAGGCCGAGCACCCGGACCGCGGCGGCGGAGTCGCCGCCGCCGACGACCGACAGCCCGGCGACCCCGGCGACCGCCTGGGCGACGCCACGGGTGCCCGCCTGGAACGGGGCCATCTCGAACACGCCCATCGGGCCGTTCCAGAAGACCGTGCGGGCGCCGGACAGCTCGCCCGCGAAGAGCTCGACGGTGCGCGGTCCGACGTCCAGCCCCATCTGGTCCTCGGGGATCTCCTCGACGACGACCGTGGTCGACCCGGCGTCGGCGCTGAACGCCGGCGAGCAGACGACGTCGACGGGCAGCACGATGCGCCCGTCGGCCTCGGCCAGCAGCCGGCGGCAGGTCTCGACCTGGTCGGCCTCGAGCAGCGAGGACCCGACGCCGTGGCCCTGGGCGGCGAGGAAGGTGAAGCACATGCCGCCGCCGACCAGCAGCCGGTCGACCTTGGGCAGCAGCGCCTCGATGACCGCCAGCTTGTCGCTGACCTTGGAGCCGCCGAGCACGACCACGTAGGGCCGCTCGGGGTCGGTGGTCAGCCGGGTGAGCACCTCGAGCTCGCGGGCCACCAGGCGACCGGCGTAGCGCGGCACCCGCTGGGCGACGTCGAACACCGAGGCGTGCTTGCGGTGCACGGCGCCGAACGCGTCGTCGACGTAGACGTCGGCCAGGGCGGCGAACCGGTCGGCCAGCTCGCCCCGCTCGGCGTCGTCCTTCGACGTCTCGGCCGCCTCGAAGCGGACGTTCTCCAGCAGGAGGACGTCACCGTCCCCGAGGGCCTCGGCCTTCGCGCGGGCGTCGTCGCCGGCGACGTCGGCGGCCAGCGGCACATTCGTGCCCAGCAGCTCGCCCAGCCGCGCGGCGACCGGCGCGAGGGAGAACTGCGGGTCCG
Organism: Blastococcus saxobsidens; assembly: GCF_002938435.1. Classification (GTDB taxonomy): domain Bacteria; phylum Actinomycetota; class Actinomycetes; order Mycobacteriales; family Geodermatophilaceae; genus Blastococcus; species Blastococcus saxobsidens. Next base: position 1,477 of record NZ_POQT01000027.1, on the reverse strand, counting down.
GCGTGCCCTTGGGCCGGCCGAGGTGGGCCGCCACGACCACCCGGGCACCGGCCTCGCGCAGGGCCGCCAGCGTGGGCAGGCTGGCGCGGATGCGGCCGTCGTCGGTGATCGCGCCGGTCTGCTTGTCCAGCGGGACGTTCAGGTCGGCGCGCAGGAGCACGCGCCGACCGGAGACGCCCTCGGCGAGGAGGTCGTCGACGGAGCGCATCAGAGCTTCGAACCCACCAGGGAGGTGAGGTCGACGAGGCGGTTGGAGTAGCCCCACTCGTTGTCGTACCAGCCGAGGACCTTCGCCATCGGGCCGAACACCTTGGTCAGCTTGGCGTCGTAGATGCACGACGACGGGTCGGTGACGATGTCGGAGGAGACGATCTCGTCCGAGGTGTAGGTGAGGTACTTGCCCAGCGGGCCGGCGGCGGCCTCCCGGTAGGCGGCGTCGATCTCGTCGGCGGTCGCCTCGCGCTTGAGCTGCACGGTGAGGTCGGTGGCCGAGCCGGTCGGGACGGGGACGCGGATGGCGTAGCCGTCGAGCTTGCCCTTGAGCTCGGGCAGGACCAGGCCGATGGCCTTGGCCGCGCCGGTGGAGGTCGGCACCATGTTCAGCGCCGCGCCGCGGGCCCGGCGGAGGTCCTTGTGCGGGCCGTCCTGCAGGTTCTGGTCGGCGGTGTAGGCGTGGATGGTCGTCATCAGGCCGCGCTCGATGCCGAACGCGTCGTTGAGGACCTTCGCCAGCGGCGCCAGGCAGTTGGTGGTGCAGGACGCGTTGCTGATGACCGTCTGCGAACCGTCGTACAGCTCGTCGTTGACGCCCATGACGATCGTGATGTCGTCGTCGGTGGCGGGCGCGGAGATGATGACCTTCTTGGCCCCACCGGCGTCGACGTGCTTGCGGGCGTCGGCGGCCTTGGTGAAGAACCCGGTCGACTCGACGACGACGTCGACGCCCAGGTCGGCCCACGGCAGGTTGGCCGGGTCGCGCTCCGACAGCACCTTCATCTTGGTGCCGCCGATGGTGATGCCGTCGCCGTCGGCCACGACGTCCTGCGGCAGCCGGCCGAGGATGCTGTCGTACTTCAGCAGGTGGGCCAGCGCCTCGTTGCTGGTCAGGTCGTTGACCGCCACGATCTCGATGTCCTGACCGCTGGCGGCGGCGGCACGCCAGAAGTTGCGGCCGATCCGGCCGAAGCCGTTGATGCCTACCCGGACCGTCACTGCAGACCTCCCATAGGAACCGTCACGAACACCCAGCCGCACGCGGCGCGCGGCCTCGTTCGCCCAGACCCTATCGGTCGGCCGTGGGCCCGGCTCCCGCTCGCCCCGTTCCGGCGACCGGACGGGGCACCTGTTGATCAGGATGCTCCTATGGATGGTCAAGCTGCTGATGCGAGGTTTTCGGCGGGTTGGGTTGGGCGGAGGACGTAGTAGAGCTCGCGGGCGATCATGCGCTTGAGGCAGCGGATGATGTCTTTCTTGGACA
>NZ_POQT01000026.1 GCF_002938435.1 Blastococcus saxobsidens | reverse complement strand
GCGGCGGGGGCGCCGTCGCGCCTCGGTGGTCCGGGGCCCGTAGCCGACCAGGACGGCGGTCCGCCCGCCGGGCGCCGCGCCGCCGATCAGGCCCGCGGCCGGCTCGTCGTCGGCGGCCGCGGCGTCGGGCGTCCCGTCCACGCCGGGCGCGGCACCGCCCGCCTCACCGGTGTCGATGGTGATGATCGGCGTGCCGACGTCGACCATGGTGCCGGCCTCGAAGAGCAGCTCCACGACGGTGCCGGCGAACGGCGAGGGCAGCTCGACGGCCGCCTTGGCCGTCTCCACCTCGCACAGGGGCTGGTTCACCGCGACCGTGTCGCCGACGGCGACCAGCCACTGCAGGATCTCCCCCTCGGTGAGGCCCTCGCCGACGTCGGGGAGCTTGAACTGGCGCAGTGCTGACGTGGTGCTGGTCATCGGTCAGAACTCCAGGGAACGGTCGACGGCGTCCAGCACCCGGTCGAGGTCGGGGAGGTAGTCCTCCTCGAGCTTCGACGGCGGGTAGGGGGTGTCGTAGCCACCCACCCGCAGCACCGGCGCCTCCAGCGAGTGGAAGCAGGTCTCGGTGATCCGGGCGGCGATCTCCGCACCCAGGCCGAGGCTCGTGGGTGCCTCGTGCACCACCACGCAGCGGCCGGTGCGGCGCACCGACGCGAACACCGGGTCCAGGTCCAGCGGGGAGACGGTGCGCAGGTCCACGACCTCCAGCGACCGCCCCTCCTCGGCGGCGGCCTCGGCGGCCTGCAGCGCCGTCTTCACCATCGGGCCGTAGGCCAGCACGGTGACGTCGTCGCCGCCGCGGACGACGCGGGAGGCGAACAGCGGGTCGGGCGTGGCGTCCAGGTCGACCTCCGCCTTCTCCCAGTACCGCCGCTTGGGCTCCAGGAAGACGATCGGATCGGGGGCGGCGATGGCCTGCTGGATCCCCCAGTAGGCGTCGACGGGGTTGCTCACCGCGACGACCTTGAGCCCGGCGGTGTGGGCGAAGTAGGCCTCGGGGCTCTCGCTGTGGTGCTCGACGGCGCCGATCCCCCCGCCGAACGGGATGCGGATGACGATCGGCATCGAGAGCATGCCCCGGGACCGCGCGTGCATCTTGGCGACCTGGGTGACGATCTGGTTGTAGGCCGGGAAGACGAAGCCGTCGAACTGGATCTCGCAGACCGGGCGGTAGCCGCGCATGGCCAGGCCGACGGCGGTGCCCAGGATGCCGGCCTCGGCCAGCGGGGTGTCGACGACGCGGGCCTCGCCGAAGTCCTTCTGCAGGCCGTCGGTGATCCGGAAGACCCCACCCAGCTTGCCGATGTCCTCGCCCATGAGCACGACCTTCGCGTCGTCCTCCATGGCCTTGCGCAGGCCGAGGTTGAGCGCCTTGCCGATGGTGAGCACCTCGGTGGTCATGCCCGGCTCCCCTCGAAGCTCGCGTGGTAGTCCACGAACTCCGCGCGCTGTGCGGCCAGAGGGGGCGTCTGCTCCGCGTAGACGTGGTCGAACATCGACGTCGGGGCCGGATCGGGCATCTCGACGGTGCCGCGGCGGATCCGGACGGCGAGCTCGTCGGCCTCGGCCTCGACCGCGTCGAAGAAGGCGGCGTCGGCCGCCCCGCTGCGGGAGAGGTGGGCCTTGAGGCGGGCGATCGGGTCGCGCAGCTTCCACTCCTCCAGCTCGCTGGCCAGCCGGTAGCGCGACGGGTCGTCGGAGGTGGTGTGCGCACCCATCCGGTAGGTGAACGCCTCGATGAAGGTGGGGCCCTGCCCCTCGCGGGCCGCGGCCAGCGCGGCGCGGGTCACGGCGAGGACGGCGAGGACGTCGTTGCCGTCGACCCGCACGCCGGGGAAGCCGAAGCCGGCGGCGCGCTGGTAGAGCGGCACCCGGGACTGCCGCTCCAGCGGCACGCTGATCGCGTACTGGTTGTTCTGGCAGAAGAAGACGACGGGGGCCGAGAAGCTGGCGGCCCAGATCATCGCCTCGTTGACCTCGCCCTGGCTGGTGGCGCCGTCGCCCAGGAAGGCCAGCACGGCCTGCTCGGCGCCGTCGCGCTGGACGCCCATGGCGTAGCCGGTGCCGTGCAGGCACTGGGCGCCGATGACGACGGTGTAGAGGTTGAACCGGGTGGCCACGGGGTCCCAGCCGCCGTTGTCCACGCCGCGGAAGAGGCTGATGACGTGCAGCGGGTCCACCCCGCGGGCCCAGGCCACGCCGTGTTCGCGGTAGGTGGGGAAGGCCATGTCGTCGGCCGCCATGGCCCGGCCGGCGCCGATCTGCGCGGCCTCCTGGCCCAGCAGCGAGGCCCAGATGCCCAGCTCGCCCTGGCGCTGCAGAGCCGTGGCCTCGACGTCCCAGCGGCGGACGAGGGCCATGTCGCGGTACAGCCCGCGCAGCTCCTCGTCGCCGATGTCGAGGGAGTAGTCGGGGTGCTCGACCCGGTCGCCTTCCGGCGTCAGCAGCTGGACGAGGTCCTGGCCCCGGCCGGGGGGCAGGTGGGGCGCGTCGGCGCCGGGTACGGGGTCGACCACCTCGGTGATCGAGGTCTTCGCAGTCATGGTCGCGCTCCTCGCCTCGGCCACCGGCGCCCGGGGTCGCCGGGCTCGGTGGTGCTGGACGTCCGCCGGGTGTGGCGGTCCTCACACACATCCTGACATGGCCTGCCGCCTCCGCAACAGCCCCCGGCGACGACGTTCTGCGCAGGCGCCGGTCGACGAGTTGGGCAGATCGCTAGCCGGCGACCGCAAGGAGATGCCAGGATGCGCAGCATGGCCGAGGTCGACGCCACCGATGCCCGGCTGCTGCTCGCCCTGACCGAGGACCCCCGGGCGAGTGTGATGGCGCTGTCGCAGCGGCTCGGCCTGGCGCGGAACACCGTCCAGACCCGGCTGGCGCGCCTGGAGACCAACGGCGTCCTCGCCCCGCTGGACCAGCGCGTGCGGCCGGAGGCGCTGGGCTACCGGCTCGGCGCCTACATGTCCGTGCAGGTGGCGCAGCGCGGACTGGCGGAGGTGAGCGACGCGCTGGCGGGCCTGCCGGAGGTGGTGGAGGTGACCGGGCTGTCCGGCGCCACGGACCTGCTGGTGCACGTCGTGGCCATCGACGCCGACCACCTGTGGCGGGTCACCGAGGCCGTCCTCGCCATCCCCGGGGTGCAGCGGGTGGACACCGCGCTGGCCATGCGCCGGTTCGTCGACCGCCGGGTCACCCCGCTGCTGCAGCGCATCGCCGACCCCTCGGCCACCGGCTGACCGCGGCGCGTCACGGACCCGGAACCCGGGCTCGACGACGCACCGTCCTAGGGTGCGCCGTGCCCACATCCCGGACACGCCGAGCGGCGTCGCTGCTCGTCGCCCTCCTCGCCGGCCCCGTCCTCCTCGCCGGCTGCAGCCCCGAGCTCGTCGACGGGACCATCGAGCCCTTCACGAGCGCCGGCGGCCGGCTGGTGTCCCGGGAGGAGTGCACGGCCGAGTTCGAGTGCGTCACGCTCACCGTGCCCTCGGACCACTTCGCCCCGGCCTCCCGCGAGTGGGAGGTGACGTTCGCCGTCCGCCCGGCGGACGACGAGCCCCGGGGTGTGCTGGTGACGGCGACCGGCGGACCGGGGTCCAGCGGCATCCTCCTCGCCGACGCACGCGTCCAGACGCTGGACCCGGCCATCACCGACTCCTACGACCTGGTCTTCTTCGACCAGCGCGGCATCGGCCGGTCCCAGCCCTTCACCTGCGACGACGCGCTGTGGGACTTCGACGTCGTCATCGACTCCGCCGCCGACGCCGACGAGCGGGACCGCTACGCCCGCGCCGCGGAGCGCTTCGGCGAGGAGTGCTTCGAGGAGGCGGGCTTCTCCCCCGCCGAGGCGCCGCTGTTCAGCACCCGGCAGGCCGTCGAGGACCTCGAGGTGTTCCGCCAGTGGTACGGCGCGGAGCAGCTGGCCCTCTACGGGGAGAGCTACGGCACCCAGTTCCAGCAGGCCTACGCCGCCGCCCACCCGGACCGGGTGCAGAGCCTGGTCCTCGACGGCGTCGTCGACCCGCAGACGCCGATCCACGCCTTCGCGGCCGAGAGCGCGCGTGCCTACAGCGACGTCCTGGCCCTCGGGCTGGCGCAGTGCGACGACGACCGCAGCTGCGCCGCCGACGCACCCGGCCCCTCGGCCGCGGCCTACGACGCGCTCGCCGCCGAGCTGGCCGAGGAGCCCCGCGCCTACGACTACCCGCTGCCCGGCGGCGGGACCGAGGAGCGCGAGCTGACCCTCGAGGAGCTGGAGACGGCGGCGTCGACGTCGCTGAGCCTGCCGCACACCCGCCTGCAGCTGCAGCGCGCCCTGAACGCCGCCGTCGAGGGCGACGAGCTGCCGCTGGCCCGGCTGGCGGCCGCCGGTGTCGGGGCCGACCCCAACACCGGCGAGGTCCTGCCGGATCCCTCCTTCTCCTCCGCGCTGTTCCTGGCGGTGGAGTGCACGGACTTCCCGTTCCTCCGCGAGGGCCGCTCGCCCCGGGAGGAGCTGGACGCCTGGCTCGACGGCGCCGCCGAGGCGGGCGTGGCGGGCATCCGGCTCGACGACATCTACTACGCCGACCTGCCGTGCCTGTTCTGGCCGCAGGGCGGCGAGCCGGTCCCCCCGCCGCCCGCTCCGGTCGACCCGCCGTACCCGGTGCTGCTGCTGACCGCCGACACCGACCCGAACACGCCGGCGGGGAACGCCCTGCGCGTGCAGGAGCGCGACGGCGACGCCGCGCTGGTGGTGCTGACCGGCGGACCGCACGTCGTCTTCGGCTGGGGCGAGCCCTGCGTGGACGGCGCGGTGCTCCGGCTGCTGCAGTCCGGCCGGCTCCCCGCCCGCCCGGTCACGAGCTGCGCGGCGATGCCCGCGCTGCCGTACACCCCGCTGCCGCCCGAGGACGCCGAGGGCTACGACGACCCCTGGGCCACCGTCGACCTGCTGCTCACCGAACTGCTCGGCCCGACCTTCGAGGCCTGGCCGGGCAGCAGTCGCCTGGAGCTGGGCTGCCCGGAGGGCGGGGTCGCCGAGTACTCGGTGAACATGGGCGGCACGGTGGAGATCGTGCTCGACGGCTGCACCTGGACGCCCGACGTGCCGGTCGACGGCACGGTCGAGGTGGCCGACGGCGGCTACGGCGACGAGAGCATGAGCGTGACCCTGCCGTTCGCCGAGCTCGAGCTGGCTGCCGACGGGCGGCTGGACGGCACGTTCAGGGGCGAGCCGGTCGACTGATGCGCCGGCCCTTCCGCGGTTAGCCGCGCCCGGCCGCACGGGTAGGGGGCGCCGGTCCCTGCCGTCGCCTCCGAGGAGACCCGTGTCCCCCGCAGACCATGCCCTGCTGCAGGAGCTGCTCTACGCCTACGGCCCCGGCGGGCAGGAGGACGACGTCCGCGAGATCTGCCGCCGGGAACTGGAGCCCCTGGTCGACGAGCTGTCGGTGGACGCTGCGGGCAACCTGGTCGGGCTGGTCCGCGGCGACGGCATGCCGGGCGCACCCGTCGTCCGGGTCGTGGCCCATCTCGACGAGCTCTCGATGATCGTCAAGCGGGTGGCGGCGGACGGCTCGCTGCGCCTGTCGCAGCTGGGCACGATGTACCCGGCCAACTTCGGCCTCGGCCCGCTGACCGTCCTCGGGGACGCCGAACGCTTCGACGCCGTCCTGCTGCTCGGCTCGGAGCACACGACACCGGAGACGACGCAGGTCTGGCAGACCAAGCCCGACGGCGGCGACCGCGCGATGCAGTGGAGCGACGTGTACGCCTTCACCGGCCGCTCCCCCGAGGACCTGGCCGCCGCGGGTGTGCACGCCGGCACCCGCGTCTGCGTGCACCGCAACCGGCGCACGCTCGTCGACGTCGGCGAGTTCGTCGGGAGCTACTTCCTGGACGACCGGACGGCGCTCGCCGCGCTGATCGGCGCCGCCCGCCGGTTGCGTGACTGCGACCGGCGACCGCCCGCCGACGTCCACCTGGTGTGCACGACCGGCGAGGAGATGGGCGGCATCGGCGCCACGTACGCCAGCCGCACGCTGCCGGGTGACATCACCCTGGCGCTGGACATCGGCCCCGCCGAGCCGGAGTACGCCGTGGAGGTCGACGGCGGCCCGGTCGTCGTCTACGCCGACGACTCGGCCGTCTACGACAAGGCCGTCGCCGACCACCTGGTCTCGCTGGGGCGCGAGCTGGGGCTGGAACCGCAGGCCGCCGTCTTCGAGTCGTTCGACTCCGACGGCTCGCAGGCATCGAGCTCCGGGCAGGCGGCGCGGGCCGCCCTCATCTCGCTGCCCACGCTGAGCACGCACGGCTACGAGGTGCAGCACCGGGACACGGTCGACCGGGTCGCGCACCTGCTCGCCGAGTACCTCCGCCGCCCCGTGCCGGGCTCCTGACCCGGGCGGGTCGTCAGCGGGGGCGGCGCACCCGAACCGGCCCGCGGGCCCCGGCGACGTCCACGACCGCGCCGCCCTGGGTCACCTCCACCTCGCCGGCCCGCGCCAGCCGGCCCGCCGCGGCCCGGGCGGCGGGCATCAGGTCCCGCCAGGCCTCCGGGTCCACCACCCGCGCCGCCTCCGAGGGGCAGATGGAAGCATCGGCGCGGCGCTGGTCGAGCAGCTCGCCGATCACCCGCTCCAGCCGTGCGCCGACGTCGTCCACCGGCCCAGCGTGGACGGCACGGGCGGTCGCCGCCACCGAGACTGTGTGCGCGCGGCTCCCGAGGGGTAGACCCGGCCCCATGGCGAAGCGGACTCCCCTCGGCGTGGTCGGCAAGGGCAAGCGCGGCATCAGCACGCTGGGCTGGGCGCTGCGCGGCGCCGCCGCCGGCGCGGCCGGCAGCACGGCGCTCAACGCCGTCACCTACCTGGACATGGCCGTCCGCGGGCGCGGCAGCAGCTCCACCCCGGAGGACACGGTCGAGAAGCTGGCCGACAAGGCGCACGTGCCGATCCCGGGCGACGACGAGGCGCGGCAGAACCGGGTGCAGGGGCTGGGCCCGTTGATCGGCCTGGTGGCCGGCGTCGGCGTCGGAGTGCTCGGCGGGCTGGCCCGGGCGTCGGGCGCGCTGTCGGCCAAGCCGGTCGGCGTCGCGCTGACCACGGTCGGCGTGATGGTGGCCGCCAACGGGCCGATGGCGGCGCTCGGCGTCACCGATCCCCGCACGTGGACGGCAAAGGACTGGGTGAGCGACCTCGTCCCGCACCTGGTCTACGGGGTGGTCGTCAAGAACGTCATCGACGCCTTCGACCGCCCGTGACCGCCCGTGACCGCCCGTGACCGCCCGTGACCAGGCATGGGAAGCGAAACACCTGTTCTGGCCGCCGAAACGGGTGTATCGCTTCCCATGCCTGGGTCGGGCTACCGCCAGCCGCGCTCGTCCACCCCGCCCGGCACCGGGGCGGCCGGGTCGTAGGGCGTCCGTGTGAAGACGAAGGTGTCCAGGTCCAGGTGGTCGGAGGCGATGCGCAGCGTCTCGCCGGCGAAGTAGCCGTCCAGCCCGGTCCACGTGCCGTCCTGGCGCGGGGTGAACCGGCTGGCCCGGCCACTGCGGCCGGGCAGGGGGCCGATGTGCAGCAGGCCGCCGTCCACCGCCCGCAGCAGGTACGGCGAGGGCCCCCAGAACCAGACGCCCAGCCGCTCCAGCGGCACCGGTGACGGCGCCGGCCGCCAGGCGTCGACGATCCGCGGCTCCGTACCCCGGAGGTCGGCCAGCAGCCCGAACACCAACGGGTCGACGCCGCTGGTGGCGTTGGCCAGGGACACCGCGCCGGTCTGCTCCTCGCGGTCGACGAAGACACCTGCCAGGAAGCCGGGCATCGAGCCCCCGTGCCCGACCAGCGTCCGCCCGTCGACCCGGACGACCTGGAGCCCGAGCCCGTACGCCGACCAGCCGGGGGCGGAGGAGTCCACGCCCGCGGGGACCGTCATCTCCTCCAGCGTCGCCGGGTCGAGGACGCCTCCGGTGTCGCCGAGCAGGAACGCGGCGAAGCGGCCCAGGTCGGCCAGCGTCGCCCACAGCTGCCCGGCGGCGGCCATCACGCCCGCGTGGTGCTCGGGCTCGGGCAGCACGACGTCGGCCCACGGGTGCACCGCCCAGCCCTCGGCCGCCGGAGCCACCGGGCGGGGGGTCGTGCGGGTCATGCCCAGCGGCACGAGCACCTCCCCGGCGACGGCGTCCTCCCAGGAGGTTCCCCGCAGCCGGGCGACGAGCTCGCCGAGCAGGCCGAACCCCAGGTTCGAGTAGTGGAACCGCCGGGCCGCACCGAGCACGACGTCGGTCCCGCCGAGGCCGAGCTCGTCCAGCGAGCCACCCGGGGTGCGCTCCCACCAACCGCCGGGGCTCTCGGCCGAGGCGCCGGCCAGGTGGGAGAGCAGCTGACCGATGGTGCGCTCCCCGAACGGGGTGCCGGGGATGTGCCGCTCCAGCGGGTCGTCCAGCCCGAGCCGGCCCTCGTCGCGCAGCCGCATGACCACGACCGCGGTCACCGTCTTGCTGATCGACCCCAGCCGGTACTGGACGTCGGTGTGCGGCTCGGCCACCTCGCCGCGGCCGGCCGACCAGGCCAGCCCGCCGTCGCGCACCACGCCGGCGACGAGGCCGGGCGCCCGGCCGTCGCGCTGGACGCGTGCGGTGCGGGCGAGCAGGAGGCGGGCGGTCGAGGGCAGCACGGGCTCGGGCACGACGCCGACCGTATCCGGCGGCCGGCGGCTCAGGACGCGGGCGTCGGCTCCGGGACCGGCAGCGCGCCGGTGCGGGTGGCCCAGCGGTCGAACCAGATCGTGGCCAGCGGCGGCACGGAGGCCACGAGCGCGAGGAACGTCGTCCGCAGGTCCCAGCGGAGCACCCGCCAGGCCACCGCGGTGCCCACGAGGTACAGGACGAACACCCCGCCGTGCACCGGGCCGAACATCTGCACCCCGCGCTCGGAGTCGCCCACGTACTTCACGAACATGCCGCCGAGCAGGAGGAGCCAGGAGCCCGCCTCGGCGAGGGCGACGGCACGGAAGAGCAGGGCGACGGCGTGCGGCTTCACGGCCCCATGGTCCCTGACGCCGGCGCCCGCGCGGGGGTGGCACTGCTCACCCGGCACGGCGGGGGTGGCAGGGGTGCGCCGATGGCCGCTACCCCTGTGGCCGCACCTGTTCTGGGAGGTGCTCAGCGGCCCCGGCGGCTCGGTGCTGCACGAGCACCTGGCCCGCGCACCGGGATCGGGCGTCCCCGCGGCGTCACCCGGCCGGCTGCTGGTCTGGGAGCACGTGCTCGACGACGTCGTCGGGCTACCCGGCGCCGTGGCCGTGGACCCGGGCGTCGTTCCCCGCTGGGAGGTGCGCCTCCCCGGCGGGGAGCGGGCCGTCTTCGTCTGGGGCCTGCTCCAGCAGGTGCACCGGCCCCGTCCAGAGGCTCGCCGCGAGCCTGCGAGCGGTGAGGTGGACGGGGTCCTTCCTCAGCCGGCGACGCGCCGGGCGCCGCTGAAGCCGCCGAGGGAGTCCACGTTCGAGATCTTCACGACGTCACCCGAGGTCGGGGCGTGCACCATCTTGCCGTCGCCGATGTAGATGCCCACGTGGCTGATCGGCCGGTAGAAGAACACCAGGTCCCCGGGCCGCAGCTGGTCACGGGAGACCGACTGGCCCACCTGCGCCTGCATCCGGCTGGCCCGCGGCAGGGTGATGCCGGCGGCATGGAAGGCGAACCGGGTGAGGCCCGAGCAGTCGAACGAGCCGGGGCCGTCGCCGCCCCACAGGTAGGGCTTGCCGCGCTGGGCGAGCGCGGCGTCCACGGCGATCTGCGCGGCCCGGCTGTCGGCGACCACGGGGGCCGACGGTGCCTCGCGCTCGGTCCGGCTGGCCATGGTCTCGGGGGCCCGGTCGGCACCGGCCTCGCCCTCGGAGTGGCTGCCGGTCACGACCGCCCGCTGGTCCTGCGCGCTCAGCCGGGCGAACTGCGCCTTGTAGTCGGCGATCTGCTGGGTGAGCTGGGCGTGCTGCCCGGCGACCGCGTCGTAGGCGGCCTGCGCGCCGGTAGCCGACTGCTGCGCGGCGGCCTGCGCCTGGGCCGCGGCCACGTTGGCCTCGGCGGCGCGGGCGAGGATGCCGCTGTGGTGGCCGGCGATGGTCCGCAGCGTGGCGACGCGACCGACGAACTCGTCGGCGGAGTCGCTGATCATCATGGCCTGGAAGGAGCCGAGGGTCTCGCCGGTGTAGGCCGCGCGGGCGACGCTGCGAACCGACTGCTGCGCCGCGGCGAGGGCGGCGGTGGCCTTCTCCAGCTCGGCGGCGGCCGCCGCCGCCGTGGCCCGCTGGGCGTCCAGCGTGTCGCGGGCCGCATTGAACTCCTCGGTGAGGACCTCGAGCTGGTGGCCGCGGTCGGCGACCTGCCGCGCGGCATCGGCCAACGTGGTCGGTGCGCCGGGCTCGGCGGCGGCGGGGCTCGTGCTCAGCAGGATGCCGAGGGCACCCACGAGGGCCACCCCGGCCCGCCGCAGGGTGGCGCGGCGGCCGGACGTGCGCAGGGGGGTCGCCATGGTGCGGCGGCTCTCCGATCTCGTTCGGGCAGGAGCCGGCCGGTGAGGACGGACAGGTCCGTCTCACCGGGACGCCGTGCTGTGTGGCCGGGAGAGGTTCGCGGCGGTAGCGGCGGACCCACTCCTGACGTCCGGTGGCTGTCAGCCGGGAAGTGACTGACAGAACTCGCGGATGCACACACCGTAGGGGCCGTGACCCGCTCGTGACAATGCCCCGGACGACATTCGTGTAATTCGTCGTGCGCTCTGCGTCACCTCCGGTGGCAGGAGCCCTCGCGCGCCGGTTTCGCCGCCCCGCGGCGGGACCACTACCGGTGCATGGACCTTCGCAAGCCCCTGCTCCTGCTCGCCCTCACGGGGTCGCTGGTCGCCTGCGGCGACAACTCCGACCTCGAGCGCGGCGAGACCAACTGCGACTCGACCTCCGACCAGGCCAGCAACCCGCACGACGCGAGCTGCGAGGAGACCGGCGCCAACGACGACGTCCAGTAACCTCCCCGCCGTGAGCCGTGGCCGCCTCGGGCCGCGGGCCACGCTCTCCGCCGTCGTCTCCGGCGTCCGGTCCGGCCTGTCCGGCCGCGACATCGCGCTCATCTCCGCCGGGCTCACCTTCTACGCCGGCATCGCGATCGTGCCCCTGATGGTGCTCGCCTTCGGGCTCACTTCGTGGCTGACGTCCGCCGATCGCGTGCGCGAACTCGGCGACCGGCTGGCCGACCTCCTCCCCGGGGAGCTGGGGGCACCCGCGGCCGTCTCACGGCTGGTGGAGGCCGGTGTGGGGCTCGACCCCCTGGGCGCCGTCCTGGCCCTGGTGCCGATGTCCTTCTACGGCGAGGGCCTGCGGCGTGCCCTGCTGCGGTTCAGCCCCCGCCACGAGGGGATGACGGGCTGGCGCGGACGGCTGGCCGCCCTGCCGCTGATCCTGGTCACCCCGGTCCTGCTCTACCCCCTGCTCCTGGCCGCCGCAGCCATGGCCGGCCTCGCCGAGCGCGGCGGGGCGGCTGCGGGGGCCGGCCAGGTGGCGGTCGGCTTCTACTCGGTCCTGGCCGCGCTGACCCTGCCGCTCGCCTGGGGGTTCCGGGTGGTCGCCGGCGGCCGGGTCGGCCGCCGCGCGCTCGCGGTGGGCGCGCTGTTCACCGCCGCCTGCCTGTCCGGGTTCCTGCAGGGGTTCGTGCTCTTCCTGTCGCTGCCGCTGGATCTCGGCGCCCCGTTCGGTGGGCTCGACGTGGTCGGTGGGGTGGTCGCCCTGGGCCTGTGGCTGTTCCTGCTGCACCTCGTCGTGATCACCGGATGGCTGGCCACCCGCGCCCTGGACGACGTGCTCTCCCGGCCGCCGGATGTGCGGGACGAGCCCGCCCGGTAGGAACAGCGCATGCCGAACTCGATGCTGGCCGGCGACCCCGACCGGCTGGTCCTCACCCCCTGACCGCCCGCCCCCTTGCACCGCCGACGGGCCGCAGGCCAGCCTGCACGTATGGGAACCAACCGGTCCGTACGCGGCGCGTGGCTGGTCGTGCTCGGCTGCCTGCTGACGGCATGCGCGGGGGCCGGTGCCGCGGAGGAGCCACGGCCGGAGCAGGGACCACCGGTGGTCCTCGCCCCGCCCCCGGCGGAGATGGTGCCCGTCCCCGAGCCACCGACCCGGGCGTCCCCCGAGGAGATGCTGTCCCTGCCGCCGGTGACCGAGGAGATGCACCGACTGCTCGACGAGGTCCACACGCGCTGGGGCGCGCACCCGGACCTGGGCCAGGCCGAGATCACCCTGGACCGGTCGGCGGTGGTCCTGCGCTGGTACGGGGCGCCACCGGCCGAGCTGGTCGCGCTCGCGGAGGCCTCCGGCGGCTCGGGCTTCGAGGCCCGGATCGAGGAGACACGGTTCAGGACCGCGGAGCTCGTCGACGAGGCGGGCCGGCTGGTGCGGGGGCATCCGGGGGTCGTCCACAGCGCCTGGCCGCTTCCCGCGGGCGACGGCATCGGCGTCGGGCTGGACCCGGCGGCCGCCGGGGACGGCGGTCCCGACGACCTCGCCCGGCTGGGGATCGGCAGCCGCTTCCCGATCGTCGCCGAGGTGAGGTCCCCGCCGGTGGCCGCCGCCGGCTGACCCCGCCGGTCAGGAACGGTCCTGCGGCTCCACGATGTGGACGGCGACGGCGCGGAACTGCTTCGGCGTCTCCAGGAGCACCGCCTTGGTCGGCTCGCCGACGTCGAGCGCGCCGCCTCGGCGGACCGCGGCCAGCGGGCGTAGCCGCGGGTCGGCCAGGACCTCGTCGACCAGCCCCGCGTCCCCACCCGGGAAGAGTGCCGCCAGCCCGTCGGCGTGCGGCAGCAGCACCCGTACGGCCGTCTCCACCGCGTGCTCCACGACGGCGTCGGTCTGGTTCGCGCGCCGGCGGGCGAACCGCTGCTGCGACCACCCGCCGGCCGCCGTCCGGCCCTGGACCTGCCGGGCGTCCACCTTGGACACCACCAGCTGGTTGCCGTCGAAGACACCGACCGCCCAGCGGCCGCGGCGGACCAGCAGCACAGCGGCGCGCCGGGCGCGGCCCGCGGCGGCGGCGGTGAAGGAGGCCAGCAGCGGTGTCTCCGGCGTCCAGCCGAACGGGGCCCGCAGGACGACGGTGGTGCTGTCCGCGCAGACGATGCGCAACCCGTCGTCGGCCGGCTGCACCTCGGTGAAGGCGCCGTGCCGGGTCGCGACGCCGTCCAGCCAGCGCCCCAGCCGCTCGGGGGCCACCCCGAGCTGCCGGCCACCACCCGCGGCGGGCCGGGGGCGGGTCATCGCCCGCTCAGCCGGCGAGCGCCGGCTCGGTGGCGTGCTCCGCCGGCACGTGCAGCAGCCGCTGGAAGGTGGCGACGACGATCGCGGCGATCCCGGCGGCCACGACGGCCACCACGAAGGCGGTGTTGGCGCCGTGGACGTCCACCAGCTTGCCGGCCACCGAGGCGCCGAGGGCGACACCCAGCCCCAGGGCCGTGCCGATCCAGGTGAAGGCCTCGGTGACCGCGGCCCGGGGGACGAGCAGCTCGGCGAGGGTGAACGAGCTGATGAGCGACGGCGAGACGGCGATCCCGGCGACGATCACGAACGGCACCATCAGCCAGACGTCGCCGACGAGCATCAGCGGCACGGTGAGCACGGTGAGCACCACGAGAGCGACCGCCAGCCGCCGCCGCAGCGGCACCCGCCAGTGGACGGCGCCCCAGCCGATACCGCTGGCCATCGACCCCACCGCCAGGCCGGCGATGAGCACGCCGGACAGCGGCATCGCGTCCTGCTCGTCGGCGAAGGCGACCAGCGCGATCTCCAGCGTGCCGAGGATGGCGCCCACCGCCGCCCCGACGACGAACAGCACCCGCAGTCCCGGGGTGCGGATCGCCGACGGACCCTGCCGGCTGGCGTGCCCGTGCGGCTCCGGTTCGGTGCGGCGCTGGGCGGCGAACAGCAGGCTGCCCACGGTGGCGAGGGTGAACGCCGTGACGACGCCGGACGTGGCGTGCCCCGTGGTGGACAGGAACGTGACCAGGACCGGGCCGACGATGAAGACGAACTCGTCGACGACCGACTCCATCGACAGCGCCGTGTGCAACCGGTGGCTGCCGCGCAGGAGGTGGGTCCAGCGGACCCGGATCATCGAGGAGACCGGGGGGATGCAGGCCCCCGCCAGACCGGCGGAGACGAAGACGATCCCCAGCGGCCACGCCTCGCGCACGGAGAAGAGGAAGACCAGCCCGGCGAGGACGAAGACCACCAGCACCGGCAGCAGGACCCGGCGCTGGCCGTGGGTGTCGGCCCACCGGCCCAGCAGCGGCCCGGAGATGGCCGTCGTCACGGCGCCCACGGCGGCCACTGCACCACCGAGGCCGTAGGAGCCGGTCTCGGACGCGACCAGCAGGACCGAGCCGAGCCCGACCATCGACAGCGGCAGCCGGCCGATGAAGGCGGCGAGCACCATCGGCAGGGCGTGCGGGGTCCGCAGCACCTGCAGGTAGGGATTGGGCACGAGGGAGGACGCCTCCGCAGAACGGGATGGGGCCCAGCCACGCTAACCGACGGTGGCCGCGCGCGCCGCGACGGCGACCCGTGGCGCCGCCCGACTCCCGGCGATGATCAGGGCCCCTGATCGTGGAGCGTCCTCCCTCATCGCCCACCGTGAGGGAGGACACCCCGTGATCAGGGTCCCTGATCGTGGCGGCGGGGCGGGCACGGACGGCGGAGAGCCCCGACCGGCCGCGGTCCGGGCCCCCCGCTCGACGCCTCAGGCGAGGCGGCTCTTCAGGATCTCCAGCTCGTCCCACATGGTGCTGGGCAGCTTGTCGCCGAACTTCTCGAACCACTCGGTGATCTGCGGGATCTCCTCGCGCCACTCCTCGGGCTTGACGGCGAGGGCCTGCTCGACCTGCTCGGGCGTCATGTCCAGCCCGGAGACGTCGAGCGAGTCGACGGTGGGCACGTGACCGACGGGGGTCTCGACGGCGGCCGCCGTCCCCTCGAGGCGCTCGACGACCCACTTGAGCACGCGGCTGTTCTCGCCGAAGCCCGGCCAGAGGAAGCCGCCGTCGGAGTCGCGGCGGAACCAGTTCACGTAGAAGATCCGCGGCAGCTTGCTGGCGTCGTGCTGCTTGCCGGTCTCGACCCAGTGGCCGAGGTAGTCGCCGGCGTTGTAGCCGATGAACGGCAGCATGGCGAACGGGTCGCGGCGGACGACGCCGACGGCACCGGTGGCGGCGGCGGTCGTCTCCGACGACAGGGTCGCGCCCAGGAAGACGCCGTGGTTCCAGTCCCGGGCCTCGCTGACCAGCGGGATGGTGGTCTTGCGGCGGCCGCCGAAGAGGATCGCCGAGATCGGCACGCCCTTCGGGTCCTCGTACTCCGGCGCCAGGATCGGGCACTGCGTGATCGGGGTGCAGAAGCGGCTGTTGGCGTGGCTGGAGGGCTCGTCGCTGTCCGGCGTCCAGTCGCGGCCCTTCCAGTCGATGAGGTGGGCCGGCGGCTCCTCGGTCATGCCCTCCCACCAGATGTCGCCGTCGTCGGTGAGCCCGACGTTGGTGAACACCGAGTTGCCCTGGTCGATGGTGCGCATCGCGTTGGGGTTGGTGTCCCAGCCGGTGCCCGGCGCGACGCCGAAGAGACCGAACTCGGGGTTGAGGGCGTAGAGGCGACCGTCCTCGCCGAAGCGCATCCAGGCGATGTCGTCGCCCAGGGTCTCGACCTTCCAGCCCGGGATGGTCGGCTCGAGCATCGCCAGGTTGGTCTTGCCGCAGGCGCTGGGGAAGGCGGCGGCGATGTAGTAGGTCTTCTGCTGCGGGCTGGTCAGCTTGAGGATCAGCATGTGCTCGGCCAGCCAGCCCTCGTCGCGGGCCATGACCGAGGCGATCCGGAGCGAGTAGCACTTCTTGCCCAGCAGCGCGTTGCCGCCGTAGCCGGAGCCGTAGGACCAGATGGCCCGCTCCTCGGGGAACTGGACGATGTACTTGGTGTCACTGCACGGCCACGGCACGTCCTGCTGGCCGTCCTCGAGCGGGGCGCCCAGGGAGTGCATGGCCGGCACGAACGGCCGGTCGGTGCCCATGGCGTCCAGGACGTACTGGCCGATGCGCGCCATGACGCGCATGGAGACCACGACGTACTCCGAGTCGGTGAGCTCGACACCGAACATCGGGTTCTCGGCCTCGACGGGGCCCATGCAGAACGGGATGACGTACATCGTGCGGCCACGCATCGAGCCCCGGTAGAGCCCGGTCATGACCGCCTTCATCTCGTCGGGGGCCATCCAGTTGTTGGTGGGCCCGGCGTCGGCCTCGTCGACCGAGCAGATGTAGGTGCGGTCCTCGACCCGGGCGACGTCCCTGGGGTCGGAGGCGGCCCAGAACGAGTTGGGCTTCTTGGCCAGGCGGGTGAAGGTGCCGGCGTCGACCAGCTTCTGGGTGAGCCGTTCCCACTCCTCGTCGGAGCCGTCGACCCACACCACCTGATCCGGGGTGGTCAGCTCCGCCATCTCACGCACCCAGGCGAGGAGCCGGGCGTGCGCGGTGGGGGCGTCGTCGAGACCGGGGGTGGCCACTGAAGTCACGGCTTCTCCATCCTCTGGGTAGCCGGGCGACTCTGGCACCGGCGCTGGTGCGGTGAACCCGGCGTCGGTGCTGGCGCAACGTCGGATCACGTGAGGCTACCGGCGGTTCACGCCGATGCAACCGTGAGACATGTTACGTCTAGGACGTCTGGTCCGCGGGTCCGAAGACCCTGGTGGACGGCGAGCCACCCGCTCCCCCGGGCCTGCGGCAGGCGACGGTCGACCGGCCCGGGAAGCCTCCCGCGCCCGCGGCGATCGGCCCTACGGTCTCCCCGCATGGCGTACTCCTCGGCGCTCCCGGGCGCCTCGTCGATCCAGCTCGCCGCCGGTCTCGCCGGCCAGGTGGGCGCCCTCCGTCGGCGGCTGCACCACGACGTGCCGTTCATGACGGGCAGGCCGGACCACGTCGCCCGCGACTCGTGGTGGTTCGGTACGGCGATCAGCGCTCCGTACCACCTGCTCGGCGCCCAGGCGTGGGCCGGGATGGTCGCGGGTCACCTCTCCGAGCGCCGCCGGCAGGCCGATCAGCTCGCGCCGCGTCGGATCGGCGAGCGCCTGGAGTGCCTCCACGGGTGGATGCGCAGCACATCGGCTGCGCATCGGGCCAGGGGTTCGCCTCCGGGACGCCGGGATAGGACCCCGTGCATGACCGTCACCGATCCCGACACCCCGGACCCGCTCAACGACCCCCGCACCACGCAGGCCGATCCCGGCGCCTACGGCCAGGGCGACGACCTGGCGTCCACCGCCGACGACCCGGCGGCCACCGGCGAGGAGGAGCTGGCGACCAGCGAGACGCTCGCCGACGAGGCGGGCGGCGGTGACGTCACCGGCGGGGCGCTTTCCGACGACCCGTCCACCTGACGGTGTGACGGACCGGTCCTGGCGGGTATGTGGCCGCCACCACACCCGTTGCATCCCGAGGAGGACCGATGGCCACCGGTGAGACCGGCTTCGAGGACGTCTACTACGACCTGATCTCCGTCCAATACCACTCGCTCAAGGCCGGGCACGACTACGGCCAGTACGTCCGGGACGCCGAGAACGCCGGTCTGGACGACGTCGCCGAGTTCTTCCGCAAGGTGATGAAGCAGGACTCCAAGCGCGCCGCGAGGTGCCACGAGTTCCTCGGCCGCCTGCAGGGCACAGAGCAGGGCGGCCCTGCGGCCAAGTGACGCCCGGACCAGGATGGCGGCGTGATCAGGACTGCGCTGACCCGTCTCCTCTCCCTGGGGACGCCGGTCATCGGTGCGCCGATGGCCGGCGTCTCCGGTGGTGCGCTGGCCGCCGCCGTCTCCCGTGGGGGCGGCCTCGGGATGATCGGCGTCGCGGGGAACCACTCCGCCGGTTTCGTCGCCGAGCAGTGCGCGATACCGGCCGGCCTGCCGTTCGGCGTGGGGCTGATGGCCTGGGTGCTCGACGACCGCCCGGACCTGCTGGAGGCGACGATCGCCGCCCGGCCCACGCTGGTGTCGGTCTCCTTCGGTGATCCCGGCCCGTACGTGGCGCCGCTGCACGACGCCGGTATCGCGGTGGCCACGCAGGTCAACACCGTGGCCGACGTGCAGCGGGCCGTGGCCGCCGGCGTCGACCTCGTCGTCGCCCAGGGCAGCGAGGCCGGCGGGCACACGGGCCACCGCGCCACCCTGCCGCTGCTGCAGGAGGTCCTGACGCTCACCGACCTGCCGGTGGTGGCCGCCGGCGGGATCGCCACCGGGCGCGGGATGGCCGCCGTCCTCGCGGCCGGGGCCGCCGGCGTCTGGATCGGGACGCCGCTGCTGGCCTGCCCGGAAGGCCTGAACTCCCCCGCCGCGCGGGCCCGCGTGCGTGCTGCCGCGGGGGAGGAGACGGTGCTGACCCGCGCCTTCGACGTGGCGCAGCGCCTGGCCTGGCCCGCCCGCTGGCCCGGGCGGGCGCTGGTCAACGAGTTCAGCCGCGCCTGGCACGGCCGCGAGGACGCGCTGGAGCACGACGACGACGCGTCCCGACGGGTGGTCGAGGCGCGGAAGAGCGACGACCTGGAGCATGCGCCGCTCTACGCCGGGGAGTCGGTCGGCCTGGTGACCGAGGAGCGCTCGGCCACCGACGTCGTCCGGACCCTCACCCAGGACGCCGAGCAGGCGCTGCGGAAAGTGCCCGACCTGCTGGACTGAACCGCCGTCGCGCCCATGCGCACCGGAGGACGTCTCGGAGGCCCCCGAGACGTCCCTCGGCGCGCAATCGCGGGCTCAGCTGACCGCGCAGCCGTCTTCCGTGCAGCCCTCGGCGGCCGGGACCGTGATCAGCGGGTTCGCGTCGGCCCAGGCCCGCTCCAGCATCTGGAGCAGCAGCTCGGCGGGCTGGGCGCCGGCGGCGCCGTACGTGCGGTCGACCACGAAGAACGGGACGCCGGTGGCGCCCAGCGACTGCGCGGTGGCGCTGTCCTGCTGCACGGCGGCCAGGTGGCGCCGGTCCCCCAGCGCCTCGCGCACCTCGGCCTCGTCGAGGCCCACCTGGACGGCGAGCGGGACGAGGGAGTCGACGTCGAAGACCGACCGGCCCTTCTCGAAGTAGGCGTGCAGCAGGAGCTCCTTGAGCTCGTTGCGCCTGCCGTGCTCGGCGGCCAGGTGCAGCAGCTCGTGGGCCAGCAGGGTGTTGCCGCTGACGGCGTCCGTCAGGTGGTACTGCAGGCCCTCGCCGGCGGCCACCTGCTCGACCTGGGCCATGTTCTGCCGCATCTGCTCGACGCTGGTGCCGTACTTGGCGGCCAGCGCGGGCAGCGTCGGGTGCACCTCCCCCTCGGGAGCGGTGGGGTCGAGCTGGAAGGAACGCCAGACGACCTCGACCTGGTCGCGGTGCGGGAACTTCTCCAGCGCGGCCTCCAGGCGGCGCTTCCCGATGTAGCACCACGGGCACACGACGTCGGACCAGACCTCTACCTGCATGCCCGGCCCAACGTCGTGTGCCTGCTCGACGATTCCGGGTCAGCGGATGCCGACGAGGTCCACCACGAAGACGAGGGTGGCGCCGGGCTTGATGACGCCGCCGGCGCCGCGCTCGCCGTAGGCCTTGTGCGCCGGGATGGTGAGCCGGCGGCGGCCGCCGACCTTCATGCCGACGATGCCCTCGTCCCAGCCCTGGATGACCATGCCGACGCCCACGCGGAACTCCAGCGGGTCGCCGCGGTCCCAGGAGGCGTCGAACTGCTCGCCGCCGTCGTGCGTGACGCCCACGTAGTGCGCGCTCACCAGGTCGCCGGCCTCGGCCTCCTGGCCCTCGCCGACGACGAGGTCCTCGATCACCAGGTCGTCGGGGGCGGGCCCGGTCGGCGGCTCGACCTCGGGTCGGGTCAGCTCGGGCACGGTTCTCCTTCCCCGCGCCGGGTCGGTCCCGGCGCCGTCGTCCCCCATCCAAGCAGCGCATCGCGACGGGTGCCGGGGAGCGGTCGCGCTCGCCGGCTCCCGCCGGCTTGACCGTGCGGGCCGCCCCGCCGCGTGCTGGGCTGGGCCCATGGCCGCTGACCAGCCCGCGTGGTGGACCCGCGCCGTCGTCTACCAGGTCTACCCGCGCTCGTTCCAGGACTCCGACGGCGACGGCATCGGCGACCTCGGCGGGGTGCTGCAGCGGATCGACCACCTGGCCGACCTCGGCGTCGACGTCCTGTGGCTGTCCCCGGTCTATCCCTCGCCGCAGGCCGACAACGGCTACGACATCAGCGACTACCAGGGCATCGACCCACTGTTCGGCACGCTGGAGCAGCTCGACGAGCTGATCGCCGCCCTGCACGAGCGCGGGATGAAGCTGCTGATGGACCTGGTGGTCAACCACACCAGCGACCAGCACCCGTGGTTCCTGGAGTCCCGCTCGTCGAAGGACTCCCCCAAGCGCGACTGGTACTGGTGGCGCCCGCCGCGCGGCGGCATGGCGGCCGGCGCCCCGGGGGCCGAGCCGACCAACTGGCAGTCGTTCTTCTCCGGGCCGGTCTGGGAGCTCGACGAGGCCTCGGGCGAGTACTACCTGCACCTGTTCGACCGCCGGCAGCCCGACCTGAACTGGGAGAACCGGCAGGTCCGGCACGCGATCCACGCGATGATGCGGTGGTGGCTCGACCGCGGGGTCGACGGCTTCCGCATGGACGTCATCAACATGATCAGCAAGGACGTCGCCGCGGACGGCCACCTGCACGACGGCCCGCCGCTGCCCGGGTCGTCGCTGGGTGACGGCTCGGCCTCCTACCTGTGCGGGCCGCGGATCCACGAGTTCCTGGCCGAGATGCACCGCGAGGTGTTCGCCGGTCGGGACGGAACGTTCCTCACTGTCGGCGAGATGCCCGGCGTCACGGTCGAGGAGGCCCGGCTGTTCACCGATCCGGCGCGCGCCGAGGTGGACATGGTCTTCCAGTTCGAGCACGTCGGCCTGGACCACGGGATGTCGAAGTGGGACGTCCGACCGCTGCGGATGCGCGACCTCAAGGCATCCTTCGGCCGCTGGCAGGCGGGGCTGGCCGACGCCGGGTGGAACTCCCTCTACTGGGACAACCACGACCAGCCGCGCGCCGTCTCCCGCTTCGGCGACGACTCCCCCGGGTTCCGGCGCCACTCCGCCACCTGCCTGGCCACGCTGCTGCACCTGCACCGCGGGACGCCGTACGTCTACCAGGGCGAGGAGATCGGGATGGCCAACTTCCCGTTCACCTCGCTGGAGGACTTCGCCGACGTCGAGTCGCTCAACCACCACGTGCAGGCGGTGTCGGCCGGTGAGGACCCGGCGCACGTGCTGGCGGCGCTGCGCACCATGAGCCGGGACAACGCCCGCACGCCGGTGCAGTGGGACGCCTCCGCGAACGCGGGGTTCACCAGCGGGACGCCGTGGCTGCCGGTGAACCCCGACTCCGTCGAGTGGAATGCGGCGGCGCAGCGGGACGACGCCGGCTCGGTGCTGGCCCACTACCGGCGGCTGATCGCGCTCCGGCACAGCGACGACGTCGTGGCGCTGGGCGACTTCACCATGCTGCTGCCCGACCACGACGAGGTGTACGCGTTCACCCGCTCGCTGGAGGGGGCGGAGCTGCTCGTCGTCTGCAACCTGTCGCGGACGCCGTACCGGCTGGCCGAGCTGCTGCCCGAGGCACCGGCCGCCGAGCTGGTGCTCGGCAACATGGCCGACGACGACCCCGCCGAGCTGCGCCCGTGGGAGGCCCGCGTCCTGCGCCTGCCGTGACCCGGCCCCTCGACACGGGCGGGTCCCCGGCTCCACGATGAGCGCGATCCGAGCCCCGGGAGCGACCATGGACGACGGCGCACCGCCGCTGACCGTCGTGCGGCCGGGCGAGGGCCGCACGGCCGACCTGGGGGACGGCGTCGGCGTCGCCTTCAAGCTGTGGGGCGCGGACACCGGGGGCTCGGTGGCGGTGGTCGAGCACCCGTTCGCGGTGGGCGCCTACGTGTCGGCGCACCTGCACACCCGCGAGGACGAGTACTCGATCGTCGTCGAGGGCGAGATCGGCTTCCGGTCCGGCGACCGGGAGGCGGTGCTCGGGCCCGGCGGCTACATCACCAAGCCACGCGGCGAGATGCACGCCATGTGGAACGCCGGGTCGACGCCGGCGCGCATGATCGAGATCATCAGCCCCGCGGGGTTCGAGCTGTTCTTCCGCGACGTCGCCGACCTCGCCGAGGCGGGCACGACCGACCCGGCCGCCTTCGTCGCCGTCGCCGCCTCCTACGGCCTGGAGTTCGGCGAGCCCGAGTGGCAGGCCGACGTCCTCCGGCGCTACGGCCTCACCCCACCCACCTGGTGAACCCGCCGCAGGGAGCGACGCGCACCTGGCCCGCCGGGCGCACCTCCCGCGACGGGGTCGGCGGTTCGCCGTGGTGCAATGCCGGACCGGGCCGACGAGCGACCGGGGACGGGTGGGACGACGATGCAGCAGCGCACGGCCGGCGCCGAGCGCCGCCTCCGCGGCTGGGCGTCGGCGCCGCGGATCTGGGCCCGCCAGCCGCGGATCGGCCTGGCCGTCCGGGCGGCGATCGCCGCTACGGCGGCCTGGTGGCTGGCGCACCTGGTGCCCGGACCGCTCGACGACTACCCCTACTACGCGCCGCTCGGGGCGGTCATCGCCACGACCGCCGCCACGCTGGCGGGCTCGGTCCGGGAGTCGCTGCAGACGGTGACCGCCATCGTCCTGGGCGCGGCGGTCGCGCTCGTGGGCGACGCCGTCCTCGGTCCCGAGCTGCTGACCCTGGCCGTGGTGGTCGCCGCCGGCGTCCTGCTCGCCGGGTGGACCCGGCTCGGCAGCTCCAGCAGCTGGCTGCCGACGGCGGCTCTGTTCGTGCTGATCCTCGGCGCCCAGAACCCGGCCGGGTACGTCCTCGGCTTCGCCGGGCTGACCTTCGGCGGGGCCGTCGTCGGCATCCTGGTGAACGCCGCGTTCCCACCCCTGCCCCTGGCGCCCGCGGAGCAGTCCCTCGGCACGCTGCGCGACACCCTCGCCGGGCAGCTCGACGACGTGGTGGACGGGCTGCGGCAGGAGCACCCGCCGACGCAGGACGAGTGGCGCGGGCGGATCCGCACGATCGACCCGCTGCTGGCCCAGATGCGCGCGGCCGTCCGGCAGACCGACGACGCCCGCCGCGGGAACCGGCGCGCCGGGCGCTACCGGGACGCCGCCGACCGGCTGTACCGGCAGGCCCGCGCGCTCGAGCGCCTCACCCTGCTCGTCGAGGACCTCACCCTGGTCATCGCCGAGACCGAGATCGCGGAGAACGAGCGGGTGGCCCTGGGACCGCACCTGCGCCCGGCGGCGGCCCGCACCCTCGCGGCCTTGGCGGACGTCCTCCGCTCGGTCGACGGCGCGGCCGCCGACATCGGGGCCATGCGCGCCGCCGACGCCGCCGTGGCGGAGTTCACCGCCGAGCTGCGCCGCGCCCGGGCGACCTCCGACGACGACCTGTTCGAGGCCGGGAACATCGTGGACAACGTCCGCCGGTCGCTGACCGCTGTCCGTCCGGCGGACGATGCCTGACCCGCGGCCCGGTCGAGCCCGGCCCCGGGAGGCCCGCGCCCGGCGACTTGCCTGACACGGGCGTTCCCGCCGGTCCGGACATCGCCTACCGTCTCCTCCTCGTGGGCCGGGTCGTCGATGCAGTGCTCCCGGTCCGCATGGGCACGCCGTTCCGCTGGCTGGTCGGCTCCGCCTGGGTGGGCAACCTCGGCGACGGGATCGCGCTGGCGGCGGGCCCGCTGCTGGTCGCCGCGCAGACCTCCGACCCGCTGCTCGTCGCGCTGGCCGGTCTGCTGCAGCGGCTGCCGTGGCTGCTCCTCGGGCTGCACGCCGGCGTCCTCGCCGACCGGCTGGACCGCCGCCGGGTGGTGATCGTCGGGGATCTGCTGCGCGCCGTCGTCCTGGTCGTCCTCGTCGCCGCGCTGGTCACCGACGCGGTGAACGTGCCGGTGGTGCTCGCCGCGATGTTCCTCCTGGGCACCGCCGAGGTCTTCGTCGACACCACCACCGGCACGCTGCTGCCGATGGTCGTGGCCAAGGCCGACCTCGGCATCGGCAATGCCCGGCTGACCACCGCGCGGATCACGATGAACGAGCTGGTGGGCCCCGCGCTTGGCGCTGCCCTCTTCGCCGCCGGCCTGGCCTGGCCGTTCGTCGTCCAGGTGGTGTGCCTGCTGCTCGGCGCACTGCTGGTCGCACGGATGGCGGTGCCCCGGCTGCCCGCCCCGCAGGGCCCCCGGCACGTGCGCCGCGACATCGCCGAGGGGTTCCGCTGGACCTGGGGCAACCGCGCGGTGCGGACCCTGACGCTCACGATCGTCACGTTCAACGTCACCTACGGCGCGGCCTGGTCGGTGCTGGTGCTCTACGCGACCGAGCGGCTCGACATGGGCCCGGTGGGCTTCGGCCTGCTCACGACGGCCGGGGCGGTCGGCGGGCTGGTCGCCTCCCCGGCCTACGACTGGCTGGAGCGGCACGCCAGCCTGGGCTCGATCATGCGTGCCGGCCTGCTGGTCGAGACCTTCACCCACCTGGGCCTGGCACTGGCCACGACCGGCTGGGTCGCCCTGCTGATCATGTTCGTCTTCGGGGCGCACATCTTCGTGTGGGGGACGACGTCGCGCACGGTCCGGATGCGGGCGGTGCCGGCCGAGCTGCAAGGACGCGTGGGCAGCCTCTACATGATCGGCCTCTTCGGCGGGATCGTCGTCGGCCAGGCGCTGGGCGGGGCCATCGCGAGGATCTGGGGCATCACCGGCCCGTTCTGGTTCGCCTTCGTGGGGTCGGCGATCATCCTGGTCCTCATCTGGCGGGAGCTGGCGCACATCGCGCACGCCGACGAGGCGATCCGCGCGGGCTGAGGGTCGGGACCGCCCCGCTCAGGCGCTGCGCAGCGGGGCCACCTGCGGGGTGCGCGCGAGCACGCCGCCGTAGTGGCTGATCAGCTGGTCGCCGACGCGGGCCCAGGTGCGGTGCTCGACCGACGAGCGGGTGCGGGCCGCCGCGGCCCGCAGCGCCAGCCGGTCGTCCCGGAGCCCGGCGACCACCGCGGCGAGGAGCTCGGGGTCCTGCCCCGCCCACAGCCAGCCGTTCTCGCCGTGCCGCACGAGGTCCAGCGGCCCGCCCGACGCCGCCACAACCGCGGGCACGCCGGCGGCGAGCGCCTCCTGCACCGCCTGGCAGAACGTCTCGTCGGGCCCCGGGTGCACGAAGAGGTCCAACGAGGCGACGATCCGGGCCAACCCGTCCCCGGTGCGCTGGCCGAGGAAGACCGCCTCGGGGAGCGCCTGGGCCAGCCGCCCGCGACAGGGGCCGTCGCCCACGACGACCAGTCGGACGCCGGGCAGCCGGCTCACCCCGGCCAGCAGCTCGAGCCGCTTCTCCACGGCCAGCCGCGCCACCACCCCGACCAGCAGCTCGCCGTTCGGGGCGAGCTGGCCGCGCAGCCACGCGTCCCGCCGTCCCGGTGCGAACTGGACCAGGTCGACGCCGCGGGCCCACAGCGCCACCGGCCCGATGCCGTGCCGTCGCAGCAGCGCGGCGGCCGACGAGGACGGCGCCAGCGTGAGGTCGGCGCTCGCGTGCACCGCACGCAGGGCCCGCCAGGCAGCGGCCGTCCCGCCGGGCACGCGGTAGCGCCGCGCGAAGGCGGCGAGGTCGGTCTGGAACACGGCCACCGAGGGGATGCCGAGCGTCCGCGCCGCCCGGCCGGCCGCCGCTCCGAGCACCGCCGGCGAGGCCAGGTGGACGACGTCGGGTGCGAGGTCGGCGAGCGCCCGCGTGACGTCGACGCCCGGGCGGGCCAACGGCAGGTGCCGGTACACCGGCAGCCGCATCGAGGGCACCGTCACGACCGGGATCCGCGCCCCGCAGGCCGACTCGTAGGACTGGCCGCTGGGCGCGAGGACGACCGGGTCGTGCCCGCGGACGGCGAGGTGGTCGACGGCGCGCAGCACGGAGCCGGCCACGCCGTTGACCGCCGGGCGGAAGGTCTCGGCGACGACGACGACCCGCAGGCCCTCCGGCGTCGCGCGCCTGCCGAGGCCGGGTGGGGAGAGCGGTCGCGCAGGGGTCACGGCGGGTCTTCCCTCGTGCCGGAGGGCCCATGGCGGGTCCTGGACGCGCCCAGGATCAGCAGCCGAGGTGTCCGGCGGGTGCACGGCGGCCGACGACGCCACGACGGTCCGACGCCGCTCTCCCCTCACCACCCCGCGGACCCCACCTGCACCACGCCATCGGGCACTGTTGACCCTCGACCGGGTCGAGGCCCGACGGGTGGGCATGCCGCTCACGGCGGGCGACTCAGCCCGACGTGCGTTCCAGCACCAGCCGGACGGTCTCCTCGGGCTCGTCCCACAGCGGGAAGTGCCCGGACCTCGCGAACCAGTGCAGCTCCGCGTCGGGGAACGCCGCGGCGGCCCGGGCCGCCTGGCGGGCCAGGGTGACCCGGTCCCGGCGGCCCCAGCCGATGGTCAGGCGGCCCGGCAGCGTGCCGGCCGGCGCCCCCTGCTGCTTCGGGCCGCGGGCCAGGTCGTCGAGCACCGCGCCGAAGGACGGCGAGTCGAGGTAGCCCTCGAGCTCGGTGCGGACCACGTCGGCGTCCAGGGCCCAGGGGCGTGCGGAGAACTGCGCCAGCAGCGCCGTCCGGCCGGCCGGGTTGCCCAGCAACGCGGGCAGGACGGGCCGGATCCGGCGGAGGAGTGCGACCGACGCCGCGATGCTGGCGCGGAAGACCGCCGCCTCCCGGTCGGTCCAGAACCCGCCGGGGTCGAGGGCGACGTTGTCCGCACCCGTCCCCCGCCGGCTGAGCTCGAGCACCATGCGGGCGCCGAGCGAGCTCCCGACCAGCGACGCGTCGGCCAGCCCTTCGGCACGCAGCCATTGCTCGAGGGCGTCGGTGAGGGTGCCCATGGAGGGATCGGGCAGCGGTGGGCTGCCGCCGGCGAACCCCGGCAGGTCGACGGCGACGACGGTGCGGTGCGCGCTCAGGCCGGCGAGCACGGGCTGCCAGGTGCGCCACGACCCGCCCAGACCGTGCACGAGGACGAGCGGAGGGCCGGATCCTGCGCGGTCCGCGGTCATCGTCACCGCTGGCCCCTACCCGCCAGGGCGGGGCGTGACCCTCGTGCGCAGATCGTGGTGACCGCGGCTCCATCACCACGATCTGCGCACAGTCGCGGCGGCTACGCTGCGGCGTGGCCCGGGGGGACGACGTCGCGAACACCAACGGGATGATCCGCTCGATGGCGGGCGGCTACCTCGACGAGCTCGGCGTCCAAGCGGGCGGGCTGGTGCTCAGGTCCAGCACGTCGTGGGAGGTGCGCCTCGGCGCCGCCACGAGCGTCGGCGACACGGTCCCGGCCGAGCCGACGAGCATCGCCTGCGTGGCCGCGCACATGCCGCTGCTGGTCGCCGACCTGGACGCCGTCGGCATCGGCGAGGACGGAACCCTCAGCTCACGCGGCCGGAACCACGATCCGGTGCGTACCCGAGGGTGACTACGAGGCGTGGCAGCTGGACGGGCCGGACGGCGAGCTGATCGTGTGCCTGCCCAGCGGTGGGCTCGCGATCTGGTCCGCCCGGCCGGCGTGAGTGCGCGCTGAACGACGTCTCAGCGGGGGGCGAGACGTCGATCAGCGCGCAACGGCTCAGCTGAGGGGCGAGCGGGGCAGCAGGCGGTCGCTGATGATCCGCTTCTGGATCTCGCTGGTGCCCTCGAAGATCGTCGTCAGGCGGGCGTCGCGCCAGTGCCGCTCCACCTGCCGCTCGGTCGTGTAGCCGTTGCCGCCGTGCAGCTGCATGGCCTGGTTGGTGACGCGGATCGACATCTCGGTGGCCTCGAGCTTCACCATCGAGGCCTCCTTGGCCACCGGCAGCCCGAGGTCGAGCAGGTGGGCGACCTGCCGGTAGAAGGCGCGGGACTGCTCGATCTGCGAGGCCATCTCGGCGACGTTGAAGCGCAGCGCCTGGAAGTCGGCGATCGGGTGGCCGAACTGCTCGCGCTCCTGCAGGTAGCGGATCGAGTCCTCCAGCGCGGCGCGGGCCAGGCCCACCGCACGCGCGGCGGTGTGCACGCGGGCGGTGTTCAGGAACTTCTGCGCCTCGGCGAACCCGGCCTGCTCGGCGGCGTCGCCCTCCGCGGCGCTGTCCTCCTGCGCGGCCCTGGCCTGGTCGATCACGTTGTCCGCAGGGATCCGGACGCCGTCGAAGGTCAGGTCCCAGGTGAGGAAACCGTGGTAGCCGATCTTGTCGATCGGGGAGCCGGTGAGGCCCTCGGGGAACTCGCCGCGCTTCTTCTCCAGCAGCAGGTTGAGCAGGCCGGCGGAGCGGGACTCCCCGTCGGCCGGCTCCCGCTCGCGCACCAGCACCTGGATGAAGTCGGCGGCCTTGGCGTTGCCGCACCAGCGCTTGCGCCCGGTGACGACCCACTCGTCGCCGTCCAGGACCGCTCGGGTGGTGACGCCCGCGAGGTCGGACCCGGCGTCGGGCTCGGACAGGGCGATCGCACCGATCCAGTCGCCACGGGCACTGCGGGCCATCAGGTCGTGCCGGCGGTCGGCGTCGAGGACCGCCGTCCCGAGGCCCTGGGAGCGGGCCAGGATGCTGGCCGTCGACATCCAGGCACGCGCCAGCTCCTCGCTGACCATGCAGTACTCGAAGACGCCGAGGCCCAGGCCGCCCTGCTCGGCCGGCACGGTGATGCCGAACCAGCCTCGCTCGGCCATGCCGGAGAGGAGCGAGGCCGGGATCTCGCCCTTCTGCGGGTCGAGCTCGCCGGCGACCGGGAGCACCTCGTCCATCGCGAACCGGCGCGCCTGCCCCATCAGCGCCTCGCGCTCCGGGGTGTGCCACGGCGGCAGCAGCGCCGGCGGCTGCGGCTCCCAGATCTCGGCGGCGGTCTCGCTGGCGGGGCTGGCGCTCGACGTCATCGTCGTCGGCCTCCTCGGTCGGGCGGATGAGCACGTACACCTCGGCGGTGGTCACTGCCCGGCGCACGACGCGATCATCCGCGCAGGTGACGAGCCTCACCGGCCAAGATGTCCCCGTGAGCGTGCCTGGCATCGACGTTCCCGACTCCCGCGGCCGCACCGGCCTGGACCAGGTCGGGCGCGACCTGACCGGCAACCCCGACGTCGTCGTCAGGGACGTCGAGCTCCTGGCCAGCGGCTGGCACGTGCTGCGGCGGACCACCCTGGACCGGCGCCGCAGCGACGGCGAGTGGGTGACCGAGCAGCGCGAGACCTACGACCGGGGCAACGGCGCGACGCTGCTGCCCTACGACCCGGAACGGCGCACGGTGCTGCTCACCCGGCAGTTCCGCTACCCGGTCTACGTCAACGGGCACCCGGACGGGCTGCTGCTGGAGGCCGCCGCCGGGCTGCTGGACGACGACGCCCCGGAGGTCGCCATCCGGCGGGAGGCCGAGGAGGAGCTCGGGGTCACGCTCGGGGAGGTCCAGCACGTGTACGACGTGTTCATGAGCCCCGGCTCGGTCACCGAGCGGCTGCACTTCTACGCCGCCCCGTACCGGCCGGCCGACCGCACCGGCGCCGGCGGCGGGCTGGCCGAGGAGGGCGAGGACATCGAGGTCGTCGAGCTGCCCTTCGACGAGGCCCTGGACATGGTCGACGACGGCCGGATCGCCGACGCGAAGACCGTGATGCTCCTGCACTGGGCCGCGCTGCGCGGACCGTTCAGGAGCTGAGCCGCGCCCTCGCCAGGCCGATGTAGTGCTCGACCAGCGAGGCGTCGTCGACGGTGCCGGTGTTGACGGCCTTCGCCGGGTCGACGCCCTGGAACAGCCGCTTGAGCGGCACCTCCAGCCGCTTGCCGGTGCGGGTGTGCGGCACGCCGGGTACGGCGATGACCTCGTCGGGCACGTGCCGCGGGCTGGCCTGGGTCCGGATCGCCGTCCTGAGCCGGTCGACCAGCTCGGCGGTGAGCTCCTCCCCCGCTGCCAGCTGCACGAACAGCGGCATCCAGTAGCCGCCCTCGGGCAGCTCCACGCCGAGGACGACGCAGTCGAGCACCTCCGGGAACGCCTCGACGGCGGCGTAGATGTCGGCGGTGCCCATGCGCACGCCGCCGCGGTTGAGCGTCGAGTCCGACCGGCCGGTGATCACGCAGGTGCCGCGCTCGGTGATCTCCAGCCAGTCGCCGTGCCGCCAGACGCCGGGCCACGGCTCGAAGTACGCGGCGCGGTAGCGGGCGCCGTCCGGATCGTTCCAGAAGTGCAGCGGCATCGAGGGCATCGGCTCGGTGACCACCAGCTCGCCGAGCTCGCCGACCACCGGCTGCCCCTCCTCGTTCCAGGAGGCCACCGCGACGCCGAGCATCGGCCGCTGCAGCTCGCCGGCCGTCACCGGGAGCAGCGGCGCGCTGCCGATGAACCCGGTCGCGACGTCGGTGCCGCCGGACGCCGACGTGAGCTGCAGGTCGGCGCCCACGGCGTCGTAGACCCACTCGTAGGACGCCGCCGGCAGCGGCGACCCGGTGCTGGACAGCACCCGGACGGAGGAGAGGTCGTGGTCCTCGCCGGGGCGGACGCCGGCCTTCTGGCAGGCCGCGAGGTAGCCGGGACTCGTGCCCAGGTGGGTGAACCGCACCCGCTCGGCGAGGGCGAACTGCGCGTCGACCGTCGGGTGGGCCGGGGCGCCGTCGTGCAGCACCGCGGTCGCGCCGCTGAGGAGCGAGGACACCACGACGTTCCACATCATCCAGGCCGTCGAGGTGTACCAGTAGAAGCGGTCACCGGGACCCAGGTCGCTGTGCAAGGTGCCGGACTTGCGTTGCTCGAGCACCACCCCGCCGTGCCCGTGCACGATCCCCTTGGGCAGCCCGGTGGTGCCCGAGCTGTAGACGATCCACAGCGGGGCGTCGAACGGCGTCGCCTCGAACACCGGGTCCTGCTCGTCGGCCACGGCGTCGGCCCACGCCAGGGCGCCCTCGGGGACCTCGCCGGGGAACAGCCGGGGGACGGCGACCGTCGTCCGGACGGTCGGCAGCCCGGCGCGCAGCTCGGCGACGACGTCCCGCCGGTCGTGCTCACGGCCGCCCCACCGGTAGCCGTCGACGGCGACCAGCACGGTGGGCTCGATCTGCGCGAACCGGTCGAGCACCGCGCGGGTGCCGAAGTCCGGCGCGCAGGAGGACCACACCGCCCCGATCGAGGCGGCGCCGAGAAAGGCCACGACCGTCTCGGGCACGTTCGGCAGGTAGCCGGCCACCCGGTCGCCGGGGCGGACGCCGAGCCGGCGCAGCGTGGCGGCGAACGCGCCCACCTGCCCGCGCAGCGCCGCCCAGCTGACCTCGCGCGGCCCGGCGTCCTCGGCGACGGCGATCAGCGCCGGCCGGCCACCGGCGGCGGCCCGGAACACCTGCTCGGCGTAGTTCACGCATCCCCCGGGGAACCAGACGGCGCCGGGCATTCCCCGCGAGGGGAGCACCTGGTCGTCGGCGACGTCGAGCACGCCCGTCCAGCGCGCGAGGTCGCCCCAGAACTGGTCGAGGTGCTCGACCGACCAGCGCCAGAGGGCGTCGTAGTCGACCGGGTCGCCGAAGGAGAGACCGCGGCGCCCGGCCACGAAGGCGGCGAAGGCGGCCATCTGCGTGCCCCGGATCGAGTCCGGGGTGGGCTGCCAGAGGACCTCGGGGGACGACGGTGCGGCGGTCACGGCCGCACGATGCCATCCTGGGCGCGCGCCGGCCACGGCGCCGACCGTCCCGGCCCCCAGGAGCGACCGTGCTGCCCGATCCCGACGACGAGCGCAACGTCCTCGGTGGCCCGCTGGAGCCCTGCGGCACCGACCCGGTCACCGGCTTCTACCGCGACGGGCACTGCACCACCGGGCCCGACGACCTGGGCCGGCACACCGTGTGCGCCGTCGTCTCCACCGAGTTCCTGGCCATGCAGCGCGAGCTGGGCAACGACCTGAGCACCCCGCGCCCGGAGTACGGCTTCCCGGGCCTCAAGCCGGGCGACCGCTGGTGCGTCGTCGCCGTCCGCTGGCTGCAGGCCTACCAGGCCGGCGCCGCGTCGGGCGTGGTGCTGGCCGCGACCAACGCCCGCGCGCTGGAGATCGTGCCGATGGAGGCGCTGCGGCGGCACGCCGTCGACGTGCCCGACGACGCCAGCAGCCTGGAATAGGGCCGGGCGCCGCGGTGCTGCCGCGGCCATGAGCGACCTCCTCGACGTGCCCGTGACCACGCTGCAGGGCGAGCCCACGACCCTGCGGGAGCTGACCCGGGGCGGCCCGGCGCTGGTGGTGAACGTGGCCAGCCGCTGCGGGCTGACCCCGCAGTACACCGCGCTGGAGGCGCTGCACGAGGAGTACGCCGGGCGGGGCTTCGCCGTCGTCGGCGTCCCGTGCAACCAGTTCATGGGCCAGGAGCCCGGCAGCGCCGAGGAGATCGAGCAGTTCTGCTCGGCCACCTACGGCGTCACCTTCCCGATGACGGAGAAGCTCGAGGTCAACGGCGAGGGGGCGCACCCGCTGTTCCAGCAGCTGACGACCACCCCCGACGTCGACGGCGAGGCCGGTCCGGTCGCGTGGAACTTCGAGAAGTGGGTCGTCTCCGGGCACGGCCAGGTCGTCGCGCGATTCCGGCCGAGAACCCTTCCCGACGCGCCCGAGGTCCGCGCCGCGATCGAGTCGGTCCTGCCCGCCTGACGTCGTCCGGCGCGGACCCGGCGCGCCCCCTACCGTCGGGCCATGAGCGACGCCGATCTCCGCTTCTGGTTCGACCCCGTGTGCCCGTTCGCCTGGATGACCAGCAAGTGGGTCCGGATGGTGGCCGCGCAGCGGGAGTACGCGGTGGAGTGGCGGTTCATCTCGCTGCGGCTGCTCAACGCGCACGTCGACTACGCCTCGCACTTCCCGCCCGAGTACGAGGCCGGGCACACCTCGGGGCTCCGGCTGCTGCGCCTGGCCGCCCGCACCCGCGCCGAGCACGGTCCGGACGCCGTCGCCCGGCTGTACGAGGCGCTCGGCGGGCAGGTGTTCGAGACGCCGAACGCGCCGGGCGACGAGAGCCGCCGCGGCACCCGCGATTTCGCCGAGCCGGTCCTCGCCGGGCTCGGCCTGCCCATCGACCTGGCCGCGGCCCTGGACGACGACTCGTGGGACGCGCAGATCCAGGCGGAGACCGACGAGGCGCTGTCGCTGACCGGCAAGGACGTGGGCACGCCGATCCTGCAGTTCCAGCCGCCGGAGGGGGTGGCGTTCTTCGGCCCGGTCATCAGCCGGCTGCCCGCCGAGGAGGAGGCCGTCGCGCTGTGGGACCACGTCATCGGGCTGGCCTCGTTCCCGGGCTTCGCCGAGCTCAAGCGCAGCCTCCGCGAGCGGCCGCAGCTGGTCGGGTTCGGCTGGCGACCCGACGAGGGCAGCGTCGAGGAGGACTGGCACGGCGGCAGCCGGCGGCAGAAGAAGTGACGGCGCCGGTGGGCACCTCCGCCGCGGCGAGATAAGGTAAGCCTTATCTGATCAACCGCCGTCCCGGGAGCTGCTCGTGGCCACCACGGTCGACGTCCCGGCCCGGGACGCGGCGCGCACGCCGGCGCGCCCGCTGCGCGCCCGGCGGCTGGGCACGCTCCTGCTGCTGCTCGCGCTGGTGGGAGCCGCCGCGCTGGCGAGCATCGCCGTCGGCACGCGGTCCATCGGGCTCGGCGACGTCTGGGGCTCGCTCCTCGACTCCGCGCTGACCACCGACGACGCCGTCGTCGTCCGGCAGCTGCGGGTGCCGCGCACCGCGCTCGGCCTGATGGTCGGTCTGGCGCTCGGCCTGGCCGGGGCGCTCATGCAGGGCCACACCCGCAACCCGCTCGGCGATCCGGGGCTGCTCGGCGTCACCGCGGGCGCCAGCCTGGCCGTCGTCCTGGCCATCTCGCTGCTGGGGCTGACCAGCCCGGCCGGCTACGTCTGGTTCGCCTTCGCCGGCGCGCTGGCCGGCACCGTGCTCGTCTACGCCATCGGCTCGGCCGGCCGCGGCGGCGCCACCCCGCTGACGCTGGCGCTGGCCGGCGCGGCGCTGTCCGCGCTGATGTACGCCCTCGTCCGGGCGATCCTGGTCAGCGACCAGCAGACCCTGGACAGCTTCCGGTTCTGGGTCGTCGGCTCGCTCGCCGGTCGCGGCGCCGACGTCGCCTGGCAGGTCGCCCCGTTCATCGCCGTCGGCGTGGTGCTGGCGCTGGTCAACGCGCCGGCGCTCAACCTGCTCGGCCTCGGTGAGGACGTCGCCCGCGGCCTCGGTCAGCGCATCTGGCTCGCCCGGGCGGTCGGGCTGGCCGCGATCACCCTGCTCGCCGGCGCGGCCACCGCGGCCTGCGGCCCGATCGCCTTCGTCGGCCTGGTCGTGCCGCACGTGGTGCGGGCGCTGACCGGCCCTGACCACCGCTGGCTGCTGCCCGGCTCGGCCCTGCTCGGCGCGGCGCTGCTGCTGGCCGCCGACGTGATCGGCCGGATCGTCGCCCGGCCCGCGGAGCTGCAGGTGGGCATCGTGCTCGCGCTGATCGGCGCGCCGTTCTTCATCGCGCTGGTGCGCCGGCGCAAGGCGGCCGGGCTGTGAGCGTCGCGGCGCCGGTCCACGCACCGGAGGCACAGGCACCGCCGGTCCGCAGCGGGCGGGTCGTGCGGCTCGGGCGCGTCTCCGGGGTGGTCCGCTGGCGCGACCTCGCCGTCCCGCTCGTGGCGCTCATCGCGCTGGTGCTGGTGTCGGCGGTCAGCATGGGCCGCGGCGACTTCCCCATCGGCGTCGTCGACGTGCTGCGCACGCTGGCCGGGCTGGGCGAGGGTCCGCAGGAGTTCATCGTCCTCGAGCTGCGCGCCCCGCGGGTCGTCGTCGGGGTGCTGGTGGGTCTGGCGCTGGGCATGGCCGGCGCGCTGTTCCAGACCTTCGCCCGCAACCCGCTCGCCTCCCCCGACACCCTCGGCATCACGACCGGCGCCTCGGCCGGGGCCGTGGCGGCGATCGTGCTGTCCGGGGGCACGTCGGCGGGGGCGGTCCTGGGCGGGCTCGGCATCCCGCTGGCCGCGCTGCTCGGGGCGCTGACCACCGGGTTCCTGCTGTTCCTGCTCACCTGGCGCGCGGGCATCGACGGGTACCGGCTGGTGCTGGTCGGCATCGCGCTGTGGGCGATGGGCACCGCGCTCACCGACTGGCTGCTCACCAACGCCGAGATCTACGACGCGGCGTCGGCCTACGTGTGGATCACCGGCTCGCTCAACGCCCGGACCTGGGACGACGCGCTGCCGCTGGCCCTGGCCCTGGTGGTGCTGCTGCCGGCCGCGCTGGCCACGAGCCGGCTGCTGGCCGTGCTGCAGTTCGGCGACGACACCGCGCGCGGGCTGGGCGTACGGCTGGCGCCCACGCAGACCGCCGTCGTGCTGCTCGCCGTGGGGCTGGTCGCGTTCGCCGTCTCCGCCGCCGGGCCGATCGCCTTCGTCTCGCTGATCGTCCCGCAGATCGCGGTGCGGCTCACCGGGGGCGCCCGTCCGCCGCTGCTGGCCTCCGGGCTGCTCGGCGCGCTGCTCGTCGTGGGTGCCGACCTGGTCACCCGCACCGTGCTCCCCGAGGCGCTGCCGGTCGGCATCCTCACCGCCGCCATCGGCGCGCCCTACCTGCTCTGGCTCCTGGTCCGCGGAAGGCGGCGGTTCACCTGAGGACGATCGACATCCACCCCGAGCTGCAGCGCACCGGCGACCCCGCCCCGACGGCGCCGGTGCGGCTGGCCGCCGAGCACGTGCGGCTGGCCTACGACGACCGCGTGGTGGTCGACGACCTCGACCTGGAGCTCACCGAGGGCTCGTTCACCGCGATCGTCGGCCCGAACGGCTGCGGCAAGTCCACGCTGCTGCGCGCGCTCGGCCGGCTGCTGCGCCCGGCCGCCGGCCAGGTGCTGCTCGACGGCCGCTCGATCGCCCGCACCCCCACCCGCGAGGTGGCCAAGGTGCTGGGGCTGCTGCCGCAGGCCCCGGTGGCCCCGGAGGGGCTGACCGTGGGC
Source organism: Blastococcus saxobsidens (assembly GCF_002938435.1). GTDB lineage: Bacteria > Actinomycetota > Actinomycetes > Mycobacteriales > Geodermatophilaceae > Blastococcus > Blastococcus saxobsidens. The sequence continues at coordinate 32,341 of NZ_POQT01000026.1, read as the reverse complement.
GACCTGGTGGCCCGGGGGCGGCACCCGCACCAGAGCTGGCTGCGCCAGTGGTCCCGGGACGACGAGGCGGTGGTCACCGAGGCCCTGAGCTGGACCGACATGGCTGACCTCGCCGAGCGGCCGGTCGACGCGCTCTCCGGCGGGCAGCGACAGCGGGCTTGGATCTCCATGGCGCTGGCCCAGGGCACCGACCTGCTGCTGCTCGACGAGCCCACGACCTACCTGGACCTGTCGCACCAGATCGACGTCCTGGAGCTGGTCGGCCGGCTGCACGCCGAACGCGGCCGCACCGTCGTCGTGGTGCTGCACGACCTGAACCTGGCGGCGCGGTACGCCAAGCGTCTGGTGGCCATGAAGGACGGCGCCCTGGTGGCGTCCGGGACACCGGAGGAGGTGCTCACCGAGCAGCTGCTCGCGGACGTCTTCGACCTGGAGGCGCGGGTGCTGCCCGACCCGGTGGCCGGCACGCCCATGGTCGTCCCGGTGCGCCGGCTGCGCTGACCCTCTGCCGGCACCAGGTTAGGTCAGGCTAACCTTCCTCGTGATCGGGATGATCATGCATCCCCGCACCGAGGGAGTTCCGTTGCACCGCACGTCTCGCCGTCTTCGCCGCGGCCTGCTCGCCCTGGGCCTGACCGCCGGCCTGACCGCCTGCGGCGCCGCCGCCGGCACGGAGCCCGCCGCCGAGGGCGGCTGGGAGTTCACCGACGACACGGGCCGGACCGTCAGGCTCGACGAGGCGCCCGAGCGGATCGCCGGCCTCAACGACCTCACCGCGTCCCTGTGGAACTACGGCATCGAGCCGGTCGCCACGTTCGGCCAGACGTCGGCCGAGGACGACGTCGCCTTCGAGGGCCGCGACCTCGGCGACGTCGCGATCGTCGGCTCGGCCTACGGCGAGATCGACCTGGAGGCGCTGGCCGCCGCGGACCCCGACGTCATCGTGGCGACGATCTACCCCGACGACTCCTCCGGCGAGATCCCCGAGGGCAAGGAGGGGTACGGCTTCGACGACCTCGACCACGAGGCGCAGGTCGCCGAGATCGCGCCGATCATCCGCATCGCCTACACCGGCTCGGCCGCCGACGTGATCGAGCGGGTCCTGGAGCTGGCCGAGGCGCTGGGCGTGGACACCGACGGCGGCGAGGTCGCCGAGGCGCGCGCCGACTTCGAGGCCGCCTCCGAGACGCTCGCCGAGGCCGCGTCGAGCGGCGTCAGCGTGCTGCCGGTGTTCGCCACCCAGGCCGACGGCTGGTGGATGGCCAAGGCGCAGGACGACCCGCAGCTGAAGATGTACGCCGACCTGGGCGTGACCTTCGTCGACCCCGGCGGCGAGGACTACTTCTGGCAGCCCGTGGGCTGGGAAGAGGTGCCCGGCTTCCCGAGCGACGTGCTGCTCTACTCGCTGCGGTTCAGCATGACGCCCGAGGAGATCGCTGCGCAGCCGACCGCCGCCGCGCTCCCCGCCGTCCGGGCCGGGCAACTGCACCCGTGGAAGTACATCGGCCCGGACTACGTCTCCCAGGCCGCCTACATGGAGGAGCTGGCCGGCTACCTCGAGCAGGCGGAGGACGTCACCGCCTGAAGGAGGACCCCGGCCGGGGACCCCCGCTCACGTCGCGAGCGGAGCGGGGGTCTCGGGCACGGGCGACGACGGTGCCGTGCGGGCGGTCTGGGCGAGCAGGATGCCGGTGAGGACGACGGCGCCGCCGAGGATCTGCCAGCCGCCGAGCACCTGCTCCACCCACAACCAGGCCACGATCGAGGCCAGCACGGGCTCGGCCGTGGCCACCAGCCCGGCCGCCGTGGGCGACAGGTGGCGCAGCGCCGCGATGGACAACCAGAACGGCATGATCGCGCCCATCACCGCGATCCAGGCGACCAGCACCCACAGCGGCAGCTCCAGCGCGCCGATCGAGATCGGCACGCGGCGGCCCAGCACCTCGGCGTCGAACTGCCACCACGGCGCGGCCACGGCCCAGAACACCGCCGCGGCGACGAACGCCCAGCAGGTGAGCGTCACCGGGTCGCGGGTGACCGTGCCCCGCTCGCCGATCAGGTAGTAGGTCGCCAGGGCGACGGCGGCCCCGAGCCCGGCCGCCACGCCCACCGCGTCCAGCGATCCGCCACCGGTCCAGATCTCGGTGACCAGCGCCAGGCCCGACAGCGACAGCACCAGCGCCAGCCACACCCGGCTGCGCACCTGCTCGCGGCGGACCAGCCAGACGTACAGCGCGATGAGCACCGTCCCGGTGAACTCGAACACCAGCGCGATGCCCACCGGCAGCCGGCTGATCGCCACGTAGAACAGGTACTGGGTCATGGCGATGCCGATGACGCCGAGGACCGCGAGCAGCGGCACCTCCCGCCGGCTCACCCGCAGCCGCCCCGGCGACACCACCAGCAGGACGGCGAGCAGGCCCACGGCGGCACCGGTGCAGCGCAGCGCGGTCAGCCGCGGCGCGGAGATGCCTGCCTCCAGCGCCAGCGTGGAGACGGTGCCGTTGATCGCGAAGAACCCGGCGGCCGCCAGCGTCAGCGCGTATCCGATTCCGGGGCGAGCGGCGAACCTCACGGCGGCACTGTAGCGGGCAACCGTCACCTAGCCGCCTACCGGCCGGTTCCCTCCGGCCACAGCGACACGACGGCGCAGGACCACATGGACGGGTCGACCCACAGATGTCGGGAGTTGGGGCCGCCGCCATCTGGATGACTCCGATCTCCGGCCGGGCGGTGCGCCGCTACGAGCACGCCACCCCCCACTCAGACACTTCTCACGACCCCGGCCCAGGACCACCCAGGTTCTTGAAGCCCTCCTTCCGGGCCATGACCAGGAGCAATACGGCAAGGAGCACGAATAGACCCACGGCCATGAGGACGACAGCCGTGCCTCGCCATCCCCCGGCCTGCAGGCCCCAGACGACCCCGAAGATTCCCGCGGCGACCGAGCCGGCAAGGAACACCATGAATTGCAGGCGTGGACTCATCTCACGTCCTCACAGTCCGCACCGTCATCAGCTGTCGGTGCGGCGGCCGTCGTCGGATCGAAGTCGATCTTTCGGTCGGCGACTGTACGGCCTACTAGGTCGGGCCGCGAGGCCATGGCGCCTAGTCGATCTTCGTGAGAGAAGAGAACAAGAGGGATGCCAGCGCCTGGCACTGCGCCCGCAATCGTGCGCTTACGCCTCTCCGAGGGCGCCTGCGCCTCGACCTCATGGATCTATGTAGCCGAACGAGTTACAACGGAGGGACGGGCCGCACCGCGAAAGGATGCGCATGAGGGATCGACCGCCGTGGTCCGACCGTCGCCGCCGCACGCTGCTGGTCCTCGCCATGGGCGCCGTCCTCGGCGGCCTGGGTGCCGTCGGCCTGCCCGACCGGTACGGCGTGACCGCCGGGTTCCTCGCCGCGCTGTGCGCCTTCCTGCTGGTCGCTGCCCTCGTCGTCTTCGTCGCCGTCCCCGGGCCCGGCACGGCGGGCACGCTGGCCCGCTCCGCACCCGTGGCCGGCTCGACGTTCGTGGTGTCGGTGCTCCTGCTGCTGTCCACCACGGCCGCGCAGCGCTGGATCTGGACGCTGGTGGCGGTCGCCGCCGCCGGCTGGACGGCGTACGCGGTGCGGGAGACCCGGCGGGCCGGGAACTGAGCCACCTCGTCAGACTGCGGGCATGGAGTTGCCCACCGCCCTCTACCTGCCCGGCGACGACGGCGGGTTCACTGCCACCCCGCTGACCATCGGCCCGTGGGACGTCACCCTCCAGCACGCCGGCCCCCCGGCGGCGCTGCTGCTGCGCGAGGCCGAGCGGGTCAGTGGCATCGAGGGCGGGCAGACGGTCCGACTGGCCTACGACATCTGCGGGCCGGTCCCGGTCGGGCCGGTGCGGGTGCGCGGCTCCGTCGTCCGCCCCGGCCGGCGGGTGGAACTGGTGGAGACCGTGCTGGAGGTCGGGGAGCGACCGCTCATGCGGCTGTCGGCCTGGCGGATGCGCACCCGCGCCGACGACCCCGCGGCCGCCGTCGCCCGGGACGCCGAGCCGCACCCCGCCCCGCTGGAACCGGCGGGCAGCCGCCCCGAGGTGCCGGCCTTCTTCACCACCGACGTCGCCTACCACCGCGCGCTGGAGTGGCGCTTCGCCGAGGGCAGCTTCAACGCGCCCGGCCCGGCCACCGCCTGGACGCGCACCCGCTCGGAGCTCGTGGCCGGCGAGCCGATGACCCCGCTGCAGCACCTGCTGGTGATGACCGACGCGGCCAGCGGCATCTCCGCCGCGCTGGACTGGAACACCGCGACGTTCGCCAACGTCGACCTCGGCGTGGCCCTGCACCGCCCGCCCCGCGGCGAGTGGCTGGGGATGGCGGCCCGGACGGTGCTGGGCGGGACCGGCGCAGCCCAGTGCTTCGCGGTGCTGTTCGACGAGGCCGGGCCGATCGGGCGGTCCAGCCAGTCGCTGTTCGTGGAGCCGCGCGCACAGGCGTGACCCATCTCGCCCGGAACCCGCGGGTCCCACTGGCACCGGACGGCGGGCTTCGGGGAGGGTGGGGGTCGACTCTTCCCCCGACGATCGGAGTGCTTCGCCCGTGGCCGCATTGAGAGACGTGCTGGACTGGCTGGCCGGCCGGGGTCTCGAGGTGGTGCTGATCATCGTCGGGTCCGTGCTGCTGGCGCGCTTCGTCTCGTGGGCCGGCACCCGGATCACCGACCGGATCGACCGCAACGCCACCGGCGGCGACGCGCTGGTCCGCTCGGAGGCCGCCAAGCACCGGCACTCGCTCACCCAGGTCCTCACCTGGGCGGCGATCGTCCTCATCTACTCGATCGCGGTGTTCTTCGTCCTCGACCGGATCGGGGTCCCGATCACCGGCCTGGTCGCGCCGGCCACCGTGCTCGGCGTGGGCCTGGGCTTCGGCGCCCAGCGCATCGTCGGCGACGTGCTGGCCGGCTTCTTCATCATCACCGAGCGGCAGTACGGCTTCGGTGACGTCGTCTCCATCCAGGTGGTCGGCGGTGGCGACCCCGCGGCCGGCACGGTGGAGGACGTCACGCTGCGGGTGACGCGGGTCCGCTCGCCCGACGGCGAGGTGGTGACGGTGCCGAACGGGCAGATCGTCAAGGTCGTCAACCTGTCCCGCGACTGGGCGCGAGCCGTCGTCGACGTCCCGGTGCCGACCAGCGTGGACGTGAACCGGGCCAACGAGATCCTCCGCGAGGTGGGCCGGCAGGCGTTCCGCGACCCGGCCATGCGCCCGCTGCTGCTCGACACCCCCACCGTCATGGGCGTGGAGACGCTCGGCCTGGACGAGGTCAACGTGCGGGTCGTCGCCCGCACGCTGCCGGGCAAGCAGTTCGAGGTCGGCCGCGACATCCGCGCCCGGGTCGTGCAGGCGTTCCGGAGCCAGGGGATGCAGGTGCCGCAGCCGTCGAGCATCCACGAGCCCGCGGCCGACGGCGGCGCGACCGAGCAGGAGCCGGTGCGATGAGCGCGCCGGACCAGGACCGGACGCCGACGACGCCGGCCGCCCCCACCGTGAGCACCGCCCCCGCCGGGACGGACGGCACCCCCGACGTCTCCCCCGCCCACCGCTGGTGGTCCAACGTGCCCAGGCACCTGGGCCGCGCCCGCACCTCGACCGTCGTCCTGGGCGTCCTGTTCGTCGCGATCTTCGCGCTCTGGCTCAACGTCCGCCCACCCACGGACGGCAGCGAGCGGCCGCCCAGCGACCCCGGCAACGTGGAGGCCCCCGTGGTCCCCGGCCTCCCCGAGGAGACCGACCCGGCGCCCACGGAGCCCGCGGAGCCCACCACCACGGCTCCGCGGACGACGTCGAGCGAGCCGACCACGACGCCGCCCACCGGCACCGGGTCGACCACGCCCACGGGCACGCCCGAGCCGACGACGGGCACGACGCCGTCGCCACCGGTGGACGAGCCGACGGACGAGACGGCGCCGGGCTCCCCTCCCGGCTGAGCCCGCGGCGTCCCGGGCCGTGGGACGGATGTTTCACGTGGGACATCCGTCGCCTACGATTCGCAGTGGCTCACGAGAGGCAGTGCAAAGCACCTGGCTGGCTGCCCGGCAACCTCAACTCCGTCTGAGGTGCTCCAGGGGAAGAGCCGGCTGGACGGCGCCCGCCGCCCGGCAAGGACGGAGTTCCCGCGCGCCGCGGGATCTCCCGCGAGCGACGAGGAGACGGCGCATGACCGACCCCCAGGCCTGGAGCTTCGAGACCCGGCAGATCCACGCCGGCACGAGCCCCGACCCGACGACCGGCGCCCGGGCGCTGCCCATCTACGCCACCACCGCCTACCAGTTCCGCGACAGCCAGCACGCCGCGGACCTGTTCGCGCTGGCCGAGATGGGCAACATCTACACGCGGATCATGAACCCGACGCAGGACGCGCTGGAGCAGCGCGTGACCTCCCTGGAGGGCGGGGTCGCCGCGCTCGCAGTGTCCAGCGGCCAGTCCGCGACGACGCTGGCGATCCTCAACCTCGCCGAGGCCGGCGACCACATCGTGGCGTCGGCCTCGCTGTACGGCGGCACCTACAACCTGCTGCACCACTCGCTGCCGAAGATGGGCATCACGGTCTCCTTCGTGGAGGACCCGGACGACCCGGAGGCCTGGCAGGCGCTGGTGCAGGAGAACACCCGGGCGTTCTTCGGCGAGACGATCGGCAACCCCAAGGGCGACATCCTCGACATCGAGGCCGTCGCCGGGGTCGCGCACCGCAACGGCGTCCCGCTGATCGTGGACAACACCGTCGCCACGCCGTTCCTCATCCGGCCGTTCGAGTTCGGCGCCGACGTCGTCGTCCACTCCGCCACCAAGTACCTGGGCGGCCACGGCACGGCCATCGCCGGGATCATCGTCGACGGGGGGCGGTTCGACTGGACCGGCGGCCGGCACCCGATGTTCACCACGGCCGACCCGACGTACCACGGGGTCGTCTACGCCGACCTGGGTGCGCCGGCCTTCGCGCTGAAGGCCCGGGTGCAGCTGCTGCGCGACCTCGGTCCGGCGATCTCGCCGTTCAACGCGTTCCTCGTGGTCCAGGGCATCGAGACGCTGTCGCTGCGCATGGAGCGGCACGTCCAGAACGCCACGCGCGTGGCGGAGTTCCTGCAGGCCCACGACGAGGTGGACCGGGTGAACTACCCGGCGCTGGAGTCCTCCCCGTGGCACGCCGCCCAGCAGAAGTACGCCCCCCAGGGCGCCGGCGCGGTGCTGACCTTCGAGCTGCACGGCGGCCGGGAGGCCGGCCAGAAGTTCGTGGAGGCGCTGGAGCTGCACAGCCACGTGGCCAACATCGGTGACGTGCGCAGCCTGGTGATCCACCCGGCCTCGACGACGCACTCGCAGCTGACGCCCGAGGAGCAGCTCACCACCGGTGTCACGCCGGGCCTGGTGCGGCTGGCCGTCGGCCTGGAGGGCATCGAGGACATCCTGGCCGACCTCGAGGCCGGCTTCCGCGCGGCGAAGTCCGCCTGACGTGCCCGGGTGGGTCGAGGGCGATCCGGTCGGCGACCGGCTCTTCCTCGACCTGCCCGGCACCTTCGCCCTCGAGCGCGGCGGCCGGCTGCCCGGGGTCCGCGTCGCCTACGAGACGTGGGGCACGCTCGCCCCGGACGCCGGGAACGCCGTGCTGGTCGAGCACGCGCTCACCGGGGACAGCCACGTGGTGGGCGCGGCCGGCCCCGGCCACCCGACCGCCGGCTGGTGGAGCGGCCTGGTCGGCCCGGGCGCCGCGCTGGACACCGACCGGTGGTTCGTCGTCTGCGCCAACGTGCTCGGCGGCTGTCAGGGCACGACGGGACCGTCGTCGGCCACCCCGGACGGCGGCCGGTGGGGGGCCCGCTTCCCGGAGGTGACGGTCGGGGACCAGGTCCGCGTCGAGGCCGCGCTGGCCGACGCGCTCGGCATCACCCGCTGGGCCGCCGTGGCGGGCGGCTCCATGGGCGGCATGCGGGCGCTGGAGTGGGCGGTCGCCGAGCCCGACCGGGTGGGTGCGCTGTTCTTCCTGGCGGCGGCCGCCGTCGCCTCCGCCGACCAGATCGGCACCCAGACCACCCAGCAGGCCGCCGTCCGGGCCGATCCCCGCTGGCGGAACGGGGACTACCCGCTCGACGACCCGCCGGCCGACGGCCTGGGCATCGCCCGGCGGATCGCCCACCTCACCTACCGCAGCGGCCTGGAGCTGGAGGCCCGGTTCGGCAGCACCGTGCAGGACGACGACCGGTACGCCGTCGCCTCCTACCTCGACCACCACGCCGACAAGCTCACCGGCCGGTTCGACGCCGGCAGCTACGTGGTGCTGACCGAGGCGATGAACAGCTGGGACGTCGGCCGCGGCCGGGGCGGCGTGGAGGCCGCGCTGGCCGGGGTGACCGCCCGGGCGCTGGTGGCCGGCGTGGACACCGACCGGCTGTACCCGCCCGAGCAGCAGCAGCGGGTGGCCGACGCGCTCGGCGTGCCGCTGCGCCTGATCCCCTCCCCCTACGGCCATGACGGCTTCCTGCTCGAGTCCGACGCCGTCGGGTCCCTGATGCGCGAGCTGCTCGACGGCTGATCCGGCGGCGAGCCGCCGAGCGCTGACCGCCTCCCGCAGACTGACCGGCGTGGACGACGACCTGACCGCCCTGCGCGCCGCCTGCGACCGCTCGCTGACCGGGCACGGCGAGTGGCGGGCCGACCAGCTGCTGGCCACCATCCCGGCCGACGCCGCACCCGACCGGTACGGCGACGGCGGCGTCGTGACCGAGCTGGAGACCGAGGTCGCCGGGCTGCTCGGCTTGCCCGCGGCGGCGTACCTGCCGAGCGGGGTCATGGCGCAGCAGGCGGCGCTGCGGGTGCACGCCGACCGGCGCGGCCGGCGCACGGTGGTCTGCCACCCGGAGAGCCACCTGATCCGGCACGAGGAGCAGGCGTTCGAGCGGCTGCACGGCATGGTGCTGCGCCCGGTGGGCGACCGGCACGGGCTGCTGCTGCGGGCCGGCCTCGACGCCGTGGCCGAGCAGCCGGCGGCGTTGCTGGTGGAGCTGCCGCAGCGCGACCTCGGCGGGCAGCTCCCGCCGTGGGCGGACCTCGTCGAGCAGGTGGCCTGGGCGCGCGAGCGCGGCGCGGCGGCGCACCTGGACGGCGCCCGGCTGTGGGAGGCCTCCGCCGGGTACGACCGCACGCCGGCCGAGATCGCCGGGCTGTTCGACACCGCCTACGTCAGCTTCTACAAGGGCATCGGCGCCCTGGCCGGGTGCTGCCTGGCCGGACCGGACGACGTCGTCGGCGAGGTCCGGGAGTGGCGCCGCCGGCTGGGCGGCACGCTGTTCGGGATGTGGCCGGGGGCTGCCTCGGCGCTGACCTCGCTGCGCCGCCGGCTGCCGCTGATGCCGGCCTACCTGCAGCGCGCCCGGGAGATCGCCGACGCGGTGCGGGACCTGCCCGGCGTCGCCGTCGTCCCCGATCCCCCGCAGACGCCGATGCTGCACCTGCTGCTGCGCACCACCCCGGACGCCTTCACGGCGGCCGCCCGGGCGCTGGCCGCCGACGAGGGCCTGTGGACCTGGCCGCAGGCCGTGCCCACCGGCGACCCCGCCGTCGTCCGGGTGGAGCTGCCGGTCGGCGACGCGACGCTGGCCCTGACCGTGGTGGAGATCCGGACCGCGATAGCCGAGCTGGCAGGCCGCGGATAGCGTCGGCGGACATGGGCCTCGATGTCGCCGCGCTGCGCACCTGCTTCCCGTCGCTGGCCGCCGGCACGGCGCACTTCGACGGCCCCGGCGGGACCCAGGTTCCCCAGGCGGTGGGCCGGGCGGTGGCCGCGACCCTGACCGCGCCGATCAGCAACCGCGGCTCGGTCACCGGGGCCGAACGGTTCGCCGACGCCACCGTGCTGGCCGCGCGGGCCGCGATGGCAGACCTGCTGGCCGTCGACGCCGAGGGCGTCGTGTTCGGCCGCAGCGCCACCGCGCTCACCTTCGACCTGGCCCGCACGATGTCGGCCGGCTGGGGCCCCGGCGACGAGGTCGTCGTCACCCGGCTGGACCACGACGCCAACATCCGGCCCTGGGTGCTCGCCGCCGAGGCGGCCGGGGCGACCGTGCGGTGGGCGGCCTTCGACCCGGCCACCGGCGAGCTGACCGCCGACGACGTCGCCTCGGTGCTCTCCGACCGCACCCGCCTGGTGGCGGTGACCGGCGCGTCCAACCTGATCGGCACCCGCCCGCCGCTGCCGGCGATCGCCGGGCGGGTGCACGCGGTGGGCGCCCTGCTCGTCGTCGACGGGGTGCACCTGACCGCGCACGCCCCGGTGGACGTCGCCGCCCTCGGCGCCGACGTGTACCTCTGCTCGCCGTACAAGTTCCTCGGCCCGCACTGCGGCGTCCTGGCCGCCGACCCCGCGCTGCTGGCGACCCTGCGGCCGGGCAAGCTGCTGCCGTCCTCGGACGCCGTGCCGGAGCGGTTCGAGCTGGGCACGCTGCCCTACGAGCTGCTCGCCGGGACGACTGCCGCGGTGGACTTCCTCGCCGCGCTCGGTGACGGCAGCACCCGCCGGGAGCGGCTCGTCGCCGCCATGACCGCGGTCGAGGAGCACGAGGACCGGCTCCGCGAGCGCCTGGAGGCCGGGCTGGTCGCGCTGCCCGGCGTCCGGCTGTGGTCGCGCGCGGCCGAGCGCACCCCGACGCTGCTGCTCACCGTCGACGGGCGGGACGCCGCCGACGCCTACCGGTTCCTCGCCGGCCGGGGCGTCAACGCGCCGGCCGGCTCGTTCTACGCGATCGAGGCCAGCCGGTGGCTAGGGCTCGGCGACACCGGCGGCCTGCGGGTGGGCCTGGCGCCCTACAGCGACGACGACGACGTCGACCGGCTGCTCACCGGCCTGCGGGAGTGGCTGGCCGGCTGATCAGAGCCGGCGCACCTGCCGCGCGGAGGCCAGCCGGTCGGTGTAGCTGATCGCGTTGCCCTGGATGTGCAGCTGGTCGTCGTCGGTGGCCTCGCGCAGCACCTTGGCCGGGACGCCGGCGATGAGCGAACGGGGCGGGAACACCTTGCCCTGGGTGACGACGGCGCCGGCGGCCACGATCGAGCCCGACCCGATGTGGGCGCCGTTCATGACGATGCTGCCCATGCCGACCAGCACGTCGTCGTCGATGCGCGCGCCGTGCAGCACGACCCGGTGCCCGACGGAGACGCGCTCGCCCACGACCAGCGGGAAGCCGGGGTCGGAGTGCAGCGTGCAGCCGTCCTGGATGTTGGAGTCGGCGCCGATCTCGATCACCTCGGCGTCGGCACGGGCCACCGCGCCGTACCAGATGCTCGACCGCGGCCCCATCGTGACCGCCCCGACCACGACCGCCGTGGGCGCGACGAAGGCCTCGTCGTCGATCTGGGGTGAGCCGAACTCCAGGGCCCCGATGTAGTTGTCCGTCACGCAGATCCCCTCAGATCAGGCCGTGGGCGTGCACTGCCTCGGCCACCTGCAGGAACCCTGCCACGTTGGCGCCGAGCACGAGGTCGCCGGGAGCGCCGTACTCCTCGGCCGTCTCGTGGCACCGGGCGTGGATGTCGCGCATGATCTCGGCCAACCGCGCCTCGCTGTGCTCGAAGGTCCAGCGGTCGCGCGAGGCGTTCTGCTGCATCTCCAGCGCCGAGGTCGCCACGCCGCCGGCGTTGGCCGCCTTGCCGGGGGCGAAGCCGACCCCGGCCTCGCGGAAGACGTCGACCGCCTCCGGCGTGGCCGGCATGTTGGCGCCCTCCACCACGTAGCGGCAGCCGTTGCGGACGAGGACGGCGGCGGCGTCGCCGTCCAGTTCGTTCTGCGTGGCGCTGGGCATCGCGACGTCGCAGGGCACGTCCCAGATGCTGCCGCCGGCGACGAAGCCGGCGGACCCGCGGCGCTCGGCGTAGTCGGCGATGCGGCCCCGCTCGATCTCCTTGACCTGCTTGAGCAGCTCGAGGTCGATGCCCTGCTCGTCGACCACGTAGCCGGTGGAGTCCGAGCAGGCGACGGCGGTCCCGCCGAGCTGGTGCACCTTCTCGATGCCGTAGACGGCGACGTTCCCGGAGCCGCTCACCACGACGCGCCTGCCGTCGAACGACTCGCCCCGGACCTTCATCATCGCCTCGGCGAAGAAGGCCGCGCCGTAGCCGGTGGCCTCGGTGCGCACGAGCGCCCCGCCCCAGCCCAGGCCCTTGCCGGTGAGGACGCCGGACTCGTAGCGGTTGGTGATCCGCTTGTACTGCCCGAACAGGAAACCGATCTCGCGCGCGCCCACGCCGATGTCACCGGCCGGGACGTCGGTGTACTCGCCCAGGTGGCGGTACAGCTCGGTCATGAAGGACTGGCAGAAGCGCATGATCTCGGCGTCCGAGCGGCCCTTGGGGTCGAAGTCGGAGCCGCCCTTGCCGCCGCCGATGGGCATGCCGGTGAGCGCGTTCTTGAAGATCTGCTCGAAGCCGAGGAACTTGACGATGCCCAGGTTCACCGACGGGTGGAACCGCAGGCCGCCCTTGTAGGGGCCCAGCGCGGAGTTGAACTCCACGCGGAAGCCGCGGTTGATCTGCACCTCGCCGCGGTCGTCCTGCCACGGCACGCGGAAGATGATCTGCCGCTCCGGCTCGCAGATGCGCTGGACGGTCTTCATCTCGGTGTACTCGCTGTGCCGGTCGAGCACGACCGCCAGCGACTCCAGCACCTCGCGGACGGCCTGGTGGAACTCCGTCTCACCGGCGTTGCGGTGCAGCACCTCGTCGTAGATGGCCTGGACGCTCGCCGGGACCTCGCCGTTCACGCCGATCTCCTCCTGCTGTGGTTCGCCTGCAGAACGCCGAACCTACGGCGGGCCCGACCGGGGCGTGTCGCGAGGGGGCGGACGCCGGCTGCCGACGGCGCTTCTGTCACCCCCCGGTACCACCATGGCGACGTGCCCGAACCGACCGATCTGCCCGTGCTGCCCTTCGCCGACCAGGCGGCACTGGAGGCATGGCTGGAGGAGCACCACGCGACCGCCCCCGGGCTCTACGTCAAGATCGCGAAGAAGGGCTCCGGCATCCCGTCGGTCGACTGGGCCGGGATGGTGGAGGTCCTGCTGTGCTTCGGCTGGATCGACGGCCGGGCCAACCGGCTGGACGACGCCTGGTACGTGCAGCGGATCACCCCGCGGCGACCGCGCAGCGTGTGGTCGCGCAGGAACGTCGAGACGGTCGCCCGGCTGATCGAGCAGGGCAGGATGCGCCCGGCCGGCCTGGCCGCGGTGGAGGCGGCGAAGGCCGACGGCCGCTGGGAACGCGCCTACCCCGGTCCGGCCACCGTCACGGTGCCCGACGACCTCGCGGCGGCACTGGACGCCGTGCCCGCGGCGCGGGCGGTGTTCGACGGGCTGAGCAGCGGGGAGCGGTACTCGGTGCTGTGGCGGGTGCACACCGCGACGACCCCGGCCACCCGGGCGAAGCGGATCGCCGCGGCGGTGCAGGCGCTCGGCGGGGGTCAGCCGGTCGGGCGGACCCCGAACCGGAAGCCACCCTGATCGACGGTCGTGACCGACAGCGGGGTCCCGTAGGTGCGGGCGTGCACGATCATCCCGTTGCCGATGTAGAGCGCCACGTGGCTGATCGGTTCGTAGTAGAAGACCAGGTCGCCGGGCTGCAGCTCCCCGCGGGAGAGCGGCGGGCCGATCTTGGACTGGCCGGAGCTGGTGCGCGGCAGCGTGATGCCCGCGGCGGCGTAGGCGTAGGACGTGAGCCCGGAGCAGTCGAAGGCATCGGGACCCGTGGCCCCCCTGCGGTAGGGCGAGCCGACCTTGGAGAGCGCGACCTCGATCGCGGTGGCCGCGGCGCTGCCGGGGGCGATGGGCAGCTCCGCGACCGAGGGCGCCTGCAGCTTGGGGCCGGCGACGAGCGTCGAGACGCGGTCCTGCTCGGCCGCGCTGAGCCGGGCGTAGTCCGACTGGTACTGGGCCGCCCGGCGCTCGACCTCGGCCTCCTGGGCCTTGAGCTGGTCGAGCCCGGCCCGGGCGGTGGCGGCGGCCTGGTCGGCGGCCTGCTGCGCCTGCTCCGCGACGACCCGAGCGGCGGCGGCGTCGCTGATGACCGTGTTGGTGTGCGCGGCGATCATGTCCAGCGTCGTCATCTGCTGGACGAGCTCGTCGGCGGACTCGCTGGTGAGGAACGCGGCCACCCGGGACTGGGTCTTCTCGGTGAAGCTGCTCTGCGCGATCGCCCGGATCTGCGGCTCGTGGACCGCGAGCGCGTCGCGGGCGGCCTGCGCCTGCGCGGCGGCCGTCGCGGCGGCCTCCTGCTGGGCGGCGACGATCTCCTCGGCCTCGTGGACCTGCGCCTCCACCAGGGTCAGCTGCTGGGCGGCCTCGGCCATCAGCGTCGCGGCCTCGGCGGCGGAGCCGGGGTTGGCGGTCGCCGTCGTCGAACCCAGGACGGCCGTCGCGACTGCCATCACGGCGGCGGCGGCCGCGAGGACGGCGCGCGAGCGGCGACGGGTGGTTGTGCGCTGCGACTGCACCGTGGCCTCCGATCACCCGCGCCGAGCCCGGGGAAGGGACTTCAACCATGCGCGTCAGCACGGACGGTAGGGAGCCGGTGTCGACATGTAGCGGGCGGCGCGCGGGCGGGGGCCGCGAGCCCGCCCCGCTGGTCACACGCGCCCCGGGCGGCAGCACCCGTCACGCGGGGGTGCCGGATCAGCGACGCGGCCCTCGAGCGGTGCCGGTGGCGTCCCGGTCGAGGGCCGACGGCACCAGCCCGATCGGCGACGGCGCCGGTGACGAGCGAGTAGACGGCCTTGTGGGCGACGTCGACGACCTGGTCACGCCGGGACCACGTCCACGGGGGCGCGCCGACGCCGGTGGCGAACTCCTGAGTCTGGTGGGTGGCCGGCCGGACGGGGGCGTGCCAGACCGAGGCCCGGCAGCCGCAGGCCGGTCGCGGCCCAGACGCCACGAAGGGCACCGACGGCGGCGCCGGTGCCCCGGTGCACGAGGTGGTTGCGGACGGGCGGCCCGTCACGGCCAGTGCGCCTCGCGGGGCAGCGGATCCCACCATGGGGACGTCCCTGCCCAGCGGCTCCGCCCCCGCACCCGCGGGGACGGAGCCGGGGTCGTCGTCAGCCGGCGAGCGGCTCCTGGGCCGCCAGGCCGGAGAGGGCCTGGAAGTCCCGCAGGATCGCCGAGAGCTCCTCGGACGTCCACGGCTCGCAGCAGTCGCAGCCGTCCTCGCGGAAGCTGACCAGACCGATGGAGCCACCGGCCTGGTCCTCGGCGATGGCGAGGTGCCCGGCGGACGGGTGGCGGTGGCAGGCGCAGGCAGCGGCGCAGAGGCCGAGGCCCCAGCCGGAGATGACGACGGTGTGCCCGTCGTCGCGGACCTTGCCCACCTGGAAGACGGACGGCTTGCGACTCCTGCTCACGGAGTCCTCCCCTCGACGGCCCCCGGGAAGAGGGACCTGCGTGCGGTGTGCGGAACTTTCCGAGCTACGAGAGGTTTCGGCAGAACCGACTCTCGGGTGAAGCAAATTGTTCGCTCGTGTTCCACCACCGAGAGTAAGCCGGTGACCACGGCTCGTCGCCGTCACTTTCCGCCAGGGTGCAGAGATCCACTTGGCGCAATTGTTATCGAACTGGCGGCGCGCCGAGCCTCAGCTCGCGGGGCTGATGCTGCTCATGTTGAAGTCCGGCACTCGCAGCGTCGGCATCGCCGTCCGTGTGAACCAGTCGTTCCACTCCCGGGGCAGCGTCCGCTCCGTCCGGCCGGCCTGCACGGCGCGGCCCAGCAGGTCGACCGGCGACTCGTTGAAACGGAAGTTGTTCACCGCGCCGGTCACCTCGCCGTTCTCCACCAGGAAGACGCCGTCGCGGGTCAAGCCCGTCAGCAGCAGCGTCTGCGGGTCCACCTCGCGGATGTACCAGAGCGTCGTCAGCAGCAGGCCGCGGTCGGTCGCGGCCAGCATCTCCTCCTGGGTGGCCGTCGCCGTCGGGTCCTCCAGCACCAGGTTGTCGACGGCGGCGGTGGCCGGCGCCGTCGTCTTCAGGGCCCACGCGCGCGGCCGGACGAGGTTGGCGAGGACGCCGTCCCGCAACCAGTCCACCGCCGGCGTGGCCATGCCGTTGTCGAACACCGACGCCGCGCCCGAGGAGGCGCCGACCACCTGGAACGGCGCGGCCTCCAGGCCCGGGTACTGCGGGTCGCTGCGCAGCGTCAGCGGCAGCCCGGCGATCCGGTCCCCGATGCGGTTGCCGCCGCCGGGCCGGGCGAAGACGTTGCGACCCTCGTCGGCGTCCCGGGCCTCCATCGTCCAGTAGAGGTAGATCATCAGGTCGCTGACGGCCGACGGCGGCAGCAGCGTCTCGTACCGCCCCGCGGGCAGCTCGATCCGCCGCTGCGACCAGGCCATCTTCCGCTCGACGTCGGCGGCGAGGTCGGCCACCGAGACGTCGGCGAAGTCCCGCGTGCCGGTGCCGGCCCACACGGAACGGCCGAAGTCCGAGCTCTTGCCGTTGAGCTCGACCCGGCCGGTGGGCTGGTCGTGGCGCAGCCGCAGGCCGGTGGAGCTGCCCAGGTAGGTGGTCGCCATCTGGTGCTCGGCGAACCCGAAGAGCAGCTCGCCACGGTCCGCGGCCTCGCCGAACGCCTGGCCCAGGGCGGGGGCGAAGTCGGCGAAGACGCCGATGGAGGTCTCCGCGGGATCGGCGTCCCAGTCCGCCGAGCCCGGCGGGGTGTCGCTGACCAGCGGCATCGCGTCCTCGGCCGGGCCGGCGTCGCGGGCGGCCTGCTCGCTGGCCGCGACGAGGTCGGCGATGTCCGGGGTGCCCGAGCGGGTCACCGTGCCCGCGGCCATGCCGGCGCCGCCGTCGACGAAGGAGACGACGACGACCTGGCGGGAGCGCATGGCGCCGTTGGTGGTGAGGCTGTTGGCGGCCCACCGCAGGTTCGCCTCGGAGCCCTCGACCACGAAGGTGACCTGCCCGTCGGCCGTGGAGGCGGCCAGCGCCTGCTCGACCAGGTCCTGAGCGCGGTGCTGGCTCATCGCCCGGCCTCCTCGACGGTGTTCAGGATGTTCACGTCCTCGAAGAGCGCGGTCGGGCAGCCGTGGCTGACCGCCGCCGTCTGCCCCGGTTGCGCCTTGCCGCAGTTGAAGGCGCCGCCCAGGACGTAGGTCTGCGGGCCGCCGACGACGCGCATCGAGCCCCAGAAGTCCGTGGTCGTGGCCTGGTAGGCGACGTCCCGCAGCTGCCCCGCCAGCCGGCCGTTCTCGATCCGGTAGAAGCGCTGGCCGGTGAACTGGAAGTTGTAGCGCTGCATGTCGATCGACCAGCTCTTGTCGCCGACGACGTAGATGCCGCGTTCGACCCCGCCGATGATCGCCTGCGTGCTCGGCCCGTCGGGCGCCGGCTGCAGCGACACGTTGGCCATCCGCTGCACGGGCACGTGCCCGGGCGAGTCGGCGTAGGCGCAGCCGTTGGAGCGATCCATGCCCTGCAGCCGGGCCATGTTGCGGTCGACCTGGTAGCCCACGAGGACGCCGTCCTCCACGATGTCCCACTGCTGCCCGGCGACGCCCTCGTCGTCCCAGCCGATGGTGGACAGGCCGTGCAGCGCGGTCCGGTCGCCGGTGACGTTCAGCAGCGGCGAGCCGTACTGCAGGGTGCCGAGCTTGTCCGGGGTGGCGAACGAGGTGCCGGCGTAGGCGGCCTCGTAGCCGAGGGCCCGGTCCAGCTCGGTGGCGTGGCCGATGGACTCGTGGATGGTCAGCCAGAGGTTGGACGGGTCGACGACGAGGTCGTAGCGGCCGGCCTGCACCGAGGGCGCCTTGGTCTTCTCGCGCAGCAGCTCGGGGAGCTCGGCCAGCTCGGCGGACCAGTTCCAGCCGGTGCCGGTGAGGTACTCCCAGCCGCGGCCGGCCGGCGGGGCGAGGGTGCGCATGCTCTCGAACGAGCCGGTGGCGCGGTCGACGGTCAGCGCGGTGACCTCCGGGTGCAGCCGGACGCGCTGCTGGCGGGTGCGGGTGCCGGCGGTGTCGGCGTAGTACTTCTGCTCCTTCACCACCAGGCAGCTGGCCTGCACGTGCTCGACGCCGTCGGCGGCCATCAGCCGCTCGGAGTAGTCGGCGAGCAGGGCGGTCTTGTCGGCGTCCTGGACGGTGAACGGGTCGACGTCGTAGGCCGAGACGTACTCGACGTCGGCGTACACCGGCTCGGGGGCGAGTTCCACCCGGTCGCGGTTGAGCGCGGCCGCCACCCGGGCGACGGCGACCGCCTCCTCCGCCAGCCGCACGGCCTCCGCAGCGGTGAGGACGACGCCGGCGGCGAACCCCCACGTGCCCTCGTGGACCACGCGGACGGCGAGGCCGAGGTCCTCGCCGTGCGTGAACGCCTCGGGGCGGGCGTCGCGCAGGCTGATCGCCTGGGTGCGGATCCGCTCCACGCGGAGGTCGGCGTGCTCGCAGCCGAGGTCGACCGCGCGGGTGAGGGCGGCGTCGGTGAGCGCGGACAGCGGCAGCGCGAGGAACGCCTCGTCGATGGCGCGGGGTGCTGGCACGGACCTTGTCTACCAGCGTCGGGGCAGGGGTGAGGCGGTACGCCCCGGGTAACCGCGTGCACATGGCCCACCCCGAGGACGACGTGACCATGACCTTCGGCGGCACCGCGACGATGCTGCTGCGGATCGGCGGCTTCACGCTGCTCACCGACCCGAACTTCCTGCACCGCGGGCAGCGGGCGCACCTGGGGTACGGGCTGCGCAGCCGGCGGCTGACCGACCCGGCGCTGATGCCCACGCAGCTGCCGGAGCTCGACGGCATCCTGCTGTCGCACATGCACGGCGACCACTGGGACCGCGTCGCCACGCGCACCCTGCCCAAGGAGACGCCGGTCGTCACGACGCCGGAGGCGGCGACGTGCCTGTCCGACCGGGGGTTCACGGGCACCGCCGAGCTGCGCGCCTGGGACACGCACGTGTTCACCCGCGGCCCCGAGACGCTGCGGGTCACCTCGGTGCCCGGCGTGCACGGGCCCGGCCCGCTGGCGCGGGTGCTCCCGCAGGTGATGGGCAGCGTGCTGGAGCTCGTCCGCGACGGCGAGGTGAGCTGGCGCGGCTACATCAGCGGCGACACGCTGTTCCGGCCGTTCCTCGGCGAGGTGCTGGAGCGGTGCGGGCCGCTCGACGTCGTCATCCCGCACCTGGGCGGCACGAAGGCGCTCGGGCTGACGGTCACGATGGACGGCCGGCAGGGCGCCGACCTCGTCGAGCTGCTGAAGCCGCCGGTGACGGTGCCGGTGCACTACGACGACTACGCCCGGTTCGCCTCGCCGCTGGGCGACTTCGTCGCCGAGGTGGCGCGGCGCCGGCTGCCCGGCACCGTGCGCCCCGCGCACCGCGGCGAGACGATCAGCCTGCGCGCCTGACGGCGGCGTCCGCGCGGAGCGCGGCGGAAATGCGGCGGGCGGTCCGCCGGGCGTCCCGGTCCACGCCGTCGATGAGCGCGCTGTTGACGCGCGTCTGCCACGGCAGGCCCATCCAGTGCAGCCCGGCCACCGGCGAGGCGCCCCGCTCGTGCCGCGGAGCGCCGTCGTCGACCAGCGCACCGGGCACGTCGATCCACCCGGTGTCGGGGGCGAAACCGGTGCACCAGAGCACCGTCCGCGGCCGGAGGGCCGTGCCGTCGGCCAGCCGCACCCGCGGACCGTCGGCGGCGACCACCGGCGAGGCGATCAGCCGCACGGCGCCGGACCGGATCGCCCGGCGGAGCTGCCGGCCCAGCACCGCCTCGTGCCGCTCGTGCAGGAACCGGCCCACCGGCGTCGTCGCGCCGGCGTTCAGCACCCCGCTGAGCAGCAGCCACCAGTAGATGCTCACGCCGAGCACCCGCTCGGGCAGGAAGCGCGGGACGACCGGGGCGGCCACGGTCACCTCCTGGTGCTCCGCGAGCTCGAGCGCCAGCTGGGCGGCCGAGTTGCCGCCGCCCACCACGAGCACCGGCCCGTCGGGCAGGTCGGCGGGTACCCGGTAGGACGACGAGTGCAGCTGGTGGACCGACCCGTCCAGGTCGCGCGCCGCGGCGGGCACGCGGGGACTGCGGTAGGCACCGGTGGCCAGCACGACGTGCCGGGCCCGCACGACGCCGCCCGGGATCTCGGCCGCGAAGCCCGCCGGGTCGACCGAGAGCCGGCGCACCGGTGCGGACGCCCGCACCTCGACCCCGCACCGCGCCGCATACCCGGCCAGGTAGTCGGCCATCTCCAGCCGCGACGGCGTCGCGCCCGGCCCCTCGGGGAAGGGCAGGCCCGGCAGCGAGCTGAACCGGCGCGGGGTGAACAGCCGCAGGCTCTCCCACCGGTCGCGCCAGACCTGGCCGATCGTCTCGTCGGCCTCCACCACCAGGACGTCGCGGACACCCGCCCGGGACAGGTGGTGGGCGGTGCCCAGGCCCGCCTGCCCGGCCCCGACCACGAGGACGTCGAGAACTCCCGCTTGCCTGCTCACCGGGCCCATCCTCCCCGGCGCACCTAGCGTGGCGGGCGTGACCCGTCTGCGCACCGATCCCGTCGACCTCCTGGTCATCGGAGGTGGCACCGCAGGGCTCGTCGCGGCGCACACCGCCGCGGCCCTGGGCGCCCGCACGGTGCTCGTCGAACGGGACCGCACCGGCGGTGACTGCCTGTGGACTGGTTGCGTGCCCTCCAAGGCGGTCCTCGCGGCCGCGACCGCCGCCGCCGACGCGCGCGGGGCCGGCGCCCTGGGCATCGGCACCGGCGAGGTGACCGTCGACTTCGCCCGGGTGCGCGCGCACGTGCAGCGCGCGATCGCCACGATCCAGCCGCAGGACTCCCCCGCGTCCCTGGCCGAGGCGGGCGTCGAGGTCGTCCTCGGCGCCGCGGTGCTCACCGGCCCCGACACCGCGCTCGTCGACGGCCGGCCGGTCCGCTTCCGCGCGGCCCTGCTGGCCACCGGCGCGGCTCCGCTGGTGCCGCCGATCGACGGGATCGACGCCGTCGAGGTCCTCACCAGCGAGACGGTCTGGGACCTGGCCGAGCTGCCCGGCCGGCTGGTCGTGCTCGGCGGCGGCCCGATCGGCTGCGAGCTGGGCCAGGCCTACGCCCGCCTGGGCTCGGAGGTGACCGTCGTCGACGGGGCGGACCGGGTGCTCGGCCCGGAGGACGCCGACGCCGCCGCCCTGGTGGCCGCCGCCCTGCGCCGGGACGGCGTGCGGCTGCGCCTGGGGGCCGAGGGGACGCGCGTCGAGCCCGGCCTGCTGCACCTGGACGACGGCGGTTCCGTCGCCTTCGACCGGCTGCTGGTCGCCGTCGGCCGGCGGCCGCGCACCGACGACGTCGGGCTCGAGCTCGCGGGCGTGGAGCTGGACGAGCGGGGCGCCGTGGCCGTCGACGGCACGCTGCGCACCAGCAATCCCCGGGTGTGGGCCGCCGGTGACGTCACCGGCGGGCCGTTCTTCACCCACCGGTCCGGGATGCACGGCAGCATCGCGGCCAGCAACGCCGTCCTCGGACTGCGCCGCGCCGTGGACCCGGTGGTCCCCCGCGTCACCTACACCTCCCCCGAGGTGGCCTCCGTGGGGATCTCCCCGGCCGACGCGCGCGAGCGCGGCCTGACCGTCCGCCGGGTCGAGCACGGCACGGTCGACCGCGCCGTCGCCGAAGGGGCGACGGACGGGTTCACCTCGCTCGTGGTCGACCGCCGGCACCGGCTGGTCGGCGGCGTCGTCGTCGGCCCCCGGGCCGGGGAGACGCTCGGCGAGCTGACCCTGGCGATCCGCAAGGGGCTCACCACGGCCGACCTCGCCGGCACCTCCCACGCCTATCCCACCTACAACGACGCCCTGGTGGACGCCGCGCTGGACGACGTCCGCGCCCGGCTGGCGGGTCCCCTGGTCCGCGGCGCGCTGCGGGCGGCGGTGTGGGTGCGCGGGCGCCTGCGGGACGCTCAGCGCAGCGAGCGGTAGCCGACCCGCATCCGGTGCGCGGCGCTGATCGCCACCACGACCGCCCAGACCCACGCGACCTGCCAGGCCACGGCGGGCAGCAGCAGCCACAGCGCGTGCACCGCGATCGTCTCGGTGCCCTCGGCCAGCCCGCCGAGGAACGACAGCGACCGGCCGTCGTCCAGCTGCCGGCCGGCGCGCTCGGCGATCGAGGAGAACGCCAGGAACGCCGTCCCGTTGACGTAGTAGGCCAGCAGGACGACGGCGAAGGGCTCCCACGGGGCGTCGAACCCGCGAGTGGCCCCGATGGCCACGCCCAGCACCGTGCTGCCGTAGACGCAGAAGTCGGCGGTGATGTCGAAGAACCCGCCGCTGCCGGCATCGGCAGCCGCCCCGGCCGCGCGCCGGCGCCGGGCCAGCGGGCCGTCGAGCCCGTCGGCCAGCCGGGAGACCAGCCACAGCAGCAGCGCGGTCGTCCACGCCTGGAGGCCGGCGGCCACCGCGGAGCCCAGGCCCAGCACCAGCCCGGCCGCGGTCAGCCGGTCCGGGCTCACCCACGGCCGGTCCAGGGCCGCGGCCGCGCGGGCCAGCGGCACGTCGAGGATCCGCCGGGCGGTCGCGTCCAGCACTGGCACCTCCCGGGTCGGCCGCCGTGGCGGCGCGCCATCTGCTGGGGCACGATCCTTTCGCACGCGCCGCAGCATCCGCATCCGCATCCGCGGTCGGCGCCGAACAGACTGCGGGCACCGGCCGGCGCCCGCGACCGAGCCCCGGGAGACGTCCATGTCCGCACGGCGCCACGCCGACCGGCGAGCGCGGGGAACGGCGCTGGTGGCGGGCCTGCTCGCGCTCACCGGCTGCTCCGCGCCCGCGAGCGAGCCGACGACCGCGACGGCGCGCGACTGGGAGGACGTCCTCGCCGAGGCCGAGGGGCAGACGGTGCGGCTGTGGATGTACGGCGGCGACGACAAGGGCAACGCCTACGTCGACGACGTGCTGGCCCCCGCGGCCGCCGAGCTCGGCGTCACCCTCGAGCGGGTGCCGATCGCCGACACCGGTGACGCGGTCAACCGGGTGCTGTCCGAGCGCCAGGCCGACGTGACCGACGGCGAGGTGGACCTGGTCTGGCTCAACGGGGAGAACTTCGCGACCGGGCAGCAAGCCGGGGCGTGGCTGTGCGGCTGGACGTCGATGCTGCCCAGCATGGAGTACGTGGACCCCGACGATCCGCTGGTGAGCACGGACTTCGGCCTCGACGTGGCCGGCTGCGAGGCGCCGTGGCACAAGGCGCAGTTCGCGCTGGTCTACGACGAGGCGCGGGTCGAGGACCCGCCGGGCAGCGTCGAGGAGCTGCTGGCCTGGATCGAGGAGCACCCGGGCCGGTTCACCTATCCGGCGCCCCCGGACTTCACCGGCTCGGTCTTCGTGCGGCAGGTGCTGTACGCGGTGTCCGGTGGGGTCGGGGAGGTGCCGCTGGAGTTCTCGGCGGAGGCGTACGACGAGCTCGCCCCGGAGCTGTTCGACCGGCTGGCGGAGCTCGAGCCGGCCCTGTGGCGGGAGGGCTCGAGCTATCCCCAGGAGCTGGGCGAGCTGGACCAGCTCTACGCCGACGGCCAGGTGGACTTCACCATGACCTACGGCCCGGCCACGCTGCCCGACCTGGTGGCCGAGGGCACGTTCCCGGCGACCACCCGGGTGCTGCTGGTCGAGGACGGCACGATCGGCAACGCGTCCTTCCTGGCCGTCCCCGCCACCTCGGGCAGCCAGGCCGGTGCGATGGTGGTGGCCGACCTGGCCCTCTCGCCCGAGCAGCAGTTCCAGAAGGCCAGGCCGGAGGTGTGGGGCCAGTACACCGTCCTCGATCCGCAGCGCCTCCCCGGCGAGTTCCGGGAACGATTCGCCGGGTTGCCGCAGTCGGAGGTCGTGCCCCCCTACGAGGAGCTCAGCGACGGCGCCGACCCCGAGGTCGACGCCGGATGGGTGACCGCGCTGGACGAGGGCTGGCGCCGGCAGATCGCCGCCGGCTGACGCGCCCCGCGGTGACGACGACGAAGCGCCCGGCGCCGCCCGAGGCCCCCCGGCGCCGGGCCCGGCCGCGCACCCGCGCCCTCCTGCTGGTGCTGCCCGCCGTGGTGCCGGTCGTGGCGGTCGTGGGCGCCGGGCTCACCTCGGCCCTGCTGCTGAGCGTCGGGCTGGCCCCGCTGGTGGGGGAACCGGCGTTCTCCCTCGACGCCTACCGGGCCGTCGCCACCGACCTGGGCACCTCGCTGCGCGTCTCGCTGGGGATCGCCGCGGCGGCCACCGCCGTCGCGACGCTCGTGGGGCTGTGCCTTGCACTGGCCGTCACCGCCGCCGTCCGGCGCAGCCGCCTCCTCGGCACGCTCGCCGCGCTCACCATCCCCATCCCCCACCTGGTCGGCGCGGCGGCGATGGGCCTGCTGCTGGCCGACGCCGGCTTCCTGTCCCGGCTGCTCGGGGTCGACCCCTCCTCGTGGCCGCCGCTGGTCGGCGGACGGCTGTGGCTCGCCGTGGTGGCGGAGTACGCGTGGAAGGAGTCGGCCTTCATCGCGCTGGTGGTGGCCGGCGTGCTGTCCTCGCGGGCGGCGTCCTACGGCGAGACCGCCGCGCTGCTCGGCGCCGGCCGCTGGGCCCGGCTGCGGTACGTCACGCTGCCGTTGGCCGCGCCCGCGCTCGGTGCCACCGCGGCGATCAGCTTCGTCTACGTGCTGGGCTCCTACGAGGTTGCCGCGCTGCTCGGCCGCGCCCATCCCGAACCGCTGGCAGTCCTCGCCTTCCGGCTGTTCACCTCCATCGACCTCACCGCCCGCCCGCAGGCGGCCGCGGTCGCCGTGACGACGGCGCTGCTCGCGCTGGTCGTCGTCCTGCTCGCGCTGCGGGCGCTGCGCGGGCTGGCGGCCGAGCGGTGAGCGCCGCGCCCGCGGTGCCGGCCGCCTCCCGCGTGGGACGCGGGCTGCTCGGGCTGTGGCTGGTGCTGCCCGTCGTCCCGCTGCTGCTCTGGGCCTTCGCCGACCGCTGGAGCTTCCCGGCGCTGCTCCCGCAGGAATGGGGGGTGCGGGGGCTGACCGAGGCCGCCGCCTCGGGCGCCGGGGCGGCGCTCCTGCGCTCGACGCTGCTCGGGGCCGTCGTCGCAGTGCTGGCCACCCCCCTCGGGGCCATGGCCGGCCGGGCACTCGCCTCGCGCCAGGTGCCCGGGTCCACCGCGGTGCTGGCGGTCCTGATGTCGCCGCTGGTCCTGCCGCCCTTCGCCGTCGCGCTGGGGCTGGACGTGCTGCTGCTGCGGCTGCGCGTGCCCGCCGTGCTCGGCGTCGTCGTCCTGCTGGTCGTGGCGGCGCTGCCCTACACGACGATCACCATGCGGGCCGCCTACGCGGCGCACGACCGCGGCTTCGAGGAGGAGGCCCGCCTCCTGGGCGCCTCCCGCTGGCGGACCGTGCGCTCGGTGCAGCTGCCGCTGCTGGCGCCGGCGCTGGCGGGGGCGGCGTTCCTCGCCTTCCTCGTCGGCTGGAGCGACTACGTCGTCACCCTGCTGATCGGGGGCGGCCGGCTCACGACGCTGCCGCTGGTGCTGGCCTCCGCCGCGTCGGCCACCGGCAACGACTCCCAGGTGGCGGTCCTCTCGCTCACCTCCGTGCTGCCGCCGGTGGCCCTGCTGGCGGTCGTCACCCTGCTGGGACGGAGGGGACGCCGATGACCGGGGGTTCGCTGCAGCTGACCGGGCTCACCCGGGTGCACCACGCCGGGCAGCCGCCCGCGCTGGACGACTTCAGCCTCGACGTGCCCGCCGGCTCGTGCGTCGCCGTCCTGGGCCCCTCGGGCTCGGGCAAGAGCACGGTGCTGCGCCTCACCGCCGGCCTCGACGAGCCGACTGCCGGCACGGTCCGGGTCGACGGCGTCGACCTGGCGGGGGTGGTCCCCGAGCGGCGCGGCATGGCCATGGTCTTCCAGCGGCCGCTGCTGTTCCCGCACCTGACCGTCCGGGACAACGTGGCCTTCGCCGACCGGGTGCGCGGCGTACCGCGGAAGGTCGCGCGACAGCGGGCGGAGGACTTCCTCGAGCTGGTCCAGCTCGGCGGCTACGGCGGGCGACCGGTGCGGGCGCTGTCGGGCGGGCAGGAGCAGCGGGTCGCGCTGGCGCGGGCCCTGGCCGCCGAGCCGCGCGTCCTGCTGCTGGACGAGGCGTTCAGCGCCCTGGACGCGGCGCTGCGCGAGGAGATGCACCAGCTGCTGGCCGATCTGCGCATGCGGCTGGACCCGACGATCCTGCTGGTCACCCACGACCACGCCGAGGCCGACGCCCTCGCCGACACCGTGGCCGTGCTCGACGCAGGCCGGCTGCGGCAGCAGGGGCAGATGCGCTCGCTGTACGCCCGGCCGGCGTCGCTGGTGGTCAGCCGGCTGCTGGGCGGGCGCACGGAGGTCCGCGGCGTGGTCCGCGACGGGCGGCACGAGTCCCCGCTGGGCGCGCTGGACCTCCCCGAGCAGGTGCCGGACGGCCCGGCGGTGCTCGTCGTGCGGCACGAGGCGGTGCGCGTCACCGGCTCCGCCGACCCGGCCGCCGACGTCGTCGGCACCGTCGTGCGCGCGCGACGCCGGGGGCTGCGCGCGCTGGTGACCGTCGAGGTCGTCGGTGCGGGCGGGGAGGCCACGGTGGAGGCGGAGCTCGAGCCCGGTTCCGACGCGCCGACCGGGCGTCCCGTAGGGCTGCGCCTGCCGGTCGAGGCCCGCTGGGTGGTGCCGGTGGAGGGCGCGGCGGGCGAGCCCGCGCGCCCGCCCGCCGGCGCCTCCGGCATGCGCCGCGACCGGTCGGGGTAGGGGCCCTGCCGTGAGCGAGCAGACGACAGGCGTCGACAAGATCACGGTGACCGCGGCGAGCACCGGCGAGATGGGCCAGCGGTACCTGGCCTCCGGTTCGCGGGTGGCCATGCGGCTGTGGTCCGGCCAGCCGACCAGCAGTGGCAAGCCGCAGGCCGCACGCGAGTACGAGACCGTCGGCTACGTCGTGTCCGGGCGGGCCCGGCTGGTGGCCGGCGACGACACGCTCGACCTCGGACCCGGCGACTCGTGGGTCGTGCCGGCCGGCGTCGAGCACACCTACGAGATCCTCGAGGAGCTCACCGCCGTCGAGGCCACCGCGCCGCCGGCGCGGGAGGAAGGGCGCGACGCACCGCCCGGCTGACCGCCGCGGTCAGACCGGCGTGAGCGGGAGCAGCCGGCGCAGTCCGGCGTTCTCGGCCGGATCGAGCACCGAGTGCTGGGCGCAGGCCGGGACGAGCTGCCCGGTCTCCGGGTGGGCCATCGAGTAGGTGCAGGCCGCCAGCCGCTCCTGCGTGGCCCTGATCCGCGGGTCGTCGGCCTCGACGCCCTGCTGCATCAGCTCCCACGCGGGCCCCACGTCGGCGGCGTCCATGAAGCTGTGCACCTCGAACGTCATCAGCCCCAGCGTGCCGGCCCGTCCGGCCCGCACCAGGTGGCGCACTCCGCCGGCCCGGCGCACCAGCCGGGCGGCCCAGCGGACGGCCACCACAGCGTCGCCGGGGTGGTGCCGCAGGACGCGGGCGACCTTGAGCAGCAGGAGCACCGGCGGGGTAGCGCTGAAGGCCAGCCCGCCCCAGTGGGCGAAGAAGCGGTCGCGGGCGGCACGGTCGGCGGCGGAGTCGGGGTCGACGAACGGCGTCCAGCGTCCGCCGGCCAGGAAGCCGAAGGCCAGCCGGTTGCAACGCGGATCGCCGAACTCGACGCCCTCGTGGGCGATCCGCTGGCCCAGGCCCTTCTCCAGCTCGGCCCACACGGCGTCGGCATCGACCGCGGTGTAGGACTCCTTCCACCGCCGCTCGTCACCGATGTGGGCGGCCGGCTGGAAGCTCATCATCGAGTAGCCCATGCCGACCACCTCGCGCACGGTCTCGGCCACCTGCCCGACGTTGGCGGGCGTCACCGTCATGTTGTGGGCCAGGTAGAAGCGCAGCCCGGTCTCGGCGCGCAGGTCGCGGAACATCTGCACGAACCGCGCACGGAAGGGGTTCAGCTCGGCCTCGCTGCGGGGGCGGACCGCGCCCCGGCGGCCCCGCATGAGGGAGTCGACGTGCGCGGCGAAGCTGACCCGGTCGAAGCGCAGGGCTCCGTCGGGGCCGGTGACCAGTGCGCGGAGGTAGTCGGGGTCGAAGTCGCCGTGGGTCATCGACATCGGTGACCGCCCGGCGTCGCGCATCACCTGCAGGGCGGCGGCGTGGTCGTCGGGGGCCAGCAGGCTGACCTCCCCGCCGATGAGCTGGGCGTGCGCGTAGGGGCCGCGGCGCTCGCGCAGGTAGGCCATCTGGCGGCCGACCTCGCGCACCGTGTGCGCGCCGTCGACGCGCACCTTGTTGGCATCGGCCGAGTGGTAGCACGGCGTGCAGGTGAGATTGCACTTCGGGAAGACACCGTGGGTGCCCTCGCAGCCGACGGCGTGCCGGCCGAGCGTCTGGGCAGGGGTCCGGACGTGCTCGGGCAGGGCGGCCCACCGCTCGGCGAGCGCGCGGGCGGTCTCCGGGTGCACCGGTCGGGTGCGGTCGGCAAGGCGCCGCAAGCTCCTGCGAAGACGTCCCGGCACCGGAAGCATGCCGCCAGTGTCGCCCACGACCGGATGGCGCGCTGCCCGCTGCCGGGGTGACCGTCGTGCTCGCCGACCGGCTCTACCCCTGGACCGACGACGCCCTGCAGGCCGCGGCCGGCTGAGCTCAGCCGGCGGCGAGGCGCGCGGCGCGGGCGGCGACGTCGCTCCGGAGGGCCTCGACGTCGACCGTGGTCGAGGTGCCGTCCCGCACGACGGGGCGGCCACCGACCCAGACGTCGCGCACGTGCCGGCCCGCGCCGGACCACACCAGGTGGGCAAGGACGTCGGCGGCGTCGCCCACCGGCTCGAAGACCAGGTCGCGGGTGTCGATGTGCACCAGGTCCGCCCGCCGTCCGGCCTCGAGCCGGCCGAGGTCGGGCCGGCCGATCGCGTCGGCCGCCCCGCCGGTGGCCAGCCAGAACGCCTCCGCCGCGGTGAGGGCGGTGGCCGAGCGCTCGCGCAACCGCGCCAGGCCGGCGGCGAGGCGGAGGTCGGCGAAGAGGTCCAGGGAGTCGTTGGACGCCGGGCCGTCGGTGCCCAGGCCCACGCGGATGCCCCGGTCGAGCATGGGGCGCAGCGGCGCGACGCCACTGGCGAGCTTGGCGTTGCTGGCCGGGCAGTGGGCGACGGCGACGTCGTACTCCTGCCAGAGCTCGAGGTCGGCGTCGTCCATGTGCACGCAGTGCGCCGCGAGCACCCGGCCGCCGAGCACGTCGTAGGCGGCCAGCAGCGCCGGGACGGACAGGCCGTGCGCAGCCAGCAGGTCCTGCCCCTCGGTGGCGGTCTCCGCGACGTGCAGGTGCAGGAGCAGGCCGTGCTCGCGGGCGGCCCGGGCGGCGTCGGCGAGGACGGGCAGCGGGACGGTGTAGGCCGCGTGCGGGCCGATGCCGTACTCGACGGTGCCGTCGTCCGGTGCGGTGCGGGCCAGGGCGACGGCGGCGGCGAGCTGCTCGGCCATGGGCGGCATGCCGGGGAGCGGCAGCAGCGGGGTGGCGATGACCGCACGGGCACCGGTGATGGCGACGGCGGCGGCGATCCGCTCGGGGTGGAAGTACATCTCGACGCTGGTGGTGATGCCGTTCGCGAGCATCTCCGCCGAGGCCGCGGTCATGGCGACCTCGACGTCCTCAGGGGTGAGTCGTGCCTCGCGCGGCCACATCACCTCCTGCAGCCAGCGGTCCAGCGGCAGCCCCTCCCCCTGACCGCGGAACAGCACCATGGCGGCGTGCGAGTGGGCGTTGACCAGGCCGGGGGTCAGGACGCCGGGCAGGTCGGTGACCTGCGCGTCTCCCACCGGCGGCGCCTCGGCGGCCGGGCCGGTCCAGGTGATGAGGCCGTCGGCGACGTCCACCACCGCTTCGGGGACGACGGTTCCCGCGCGGTCGCCGATCACGACGGCCCGGGCGGTGAAACGCTGGCGCATACCTGCCGACGCTAGCGCCGTGCCCACGCGGCGTCGCGGCGGCGCCGGCGGGCCGCCGATACCGTGGGGCCATGGACCTCCTCGCCGCCGCCTCTTCCGACGAGGGTGGGATCACCGGTTTCCTGCTCGATCTGGTCGAGAGACTGGGCGCCGTCGGCGTGGGCCTGAGCATCCTGGCCGAGACCGTCATCCCGCCGATCCCCAGCGAGGCGGTGCTGGGTCTGGCCGGGGTGCTGATCAACCAGGGCCGCCTGTCGATCGTGCCGGTGGTCCTGTTCGCCACCCTGGGCTCGATCCTGGGCGCGATCTTCTTCTACTACGCGGGCCGGGCGCTGGGCCCACGCCGCTCGCACGCCTTCCTCGACCGGCTGCCCCTGGTCAGCACGGAGGACGTCGACAAGACGTTCGCCTGGTTCGAGCGGCACGGGCGCTCGGCGGTGTTCTTCGGCCGGATGGTCCCGATCGTGCGGAGCTTCATCTCGGTGCCGGCGGGCGTCGTGCGCATGCCCTTCTGGCAGTTCGTGCTGTTCAGCGCGGCGGGCAGCCTCATCTGGAACAGCGTGCTCATCGGGCTCGGCGTGGCGGCCGGTGACCTCATCGAGCAGAACCTGAAGTACCTGGACTACGTCGTCGTGGCCGCGGTGGTGGCCGCGGTGAGCTGGCTGGTCTACCGCAAGGTGAGCGGGAAGCTGGACCGTCCGCCCACGGCGGGCGCGGACCTCCCCGCCGATCACCGCGACCAGGCGTGACCCGCCGCCGCCCGGACGTCGTCGCCTTCGACGTCAACGAGACGCTGCTGGACCTGTCCCCGGTGCGGGCCGCACTGGTGGAGGCCGGGCAGCCCGGGTCGCTGCTGGGCACCGTGTTCGCCCGCACGCTGCTCACCGGTTTCGCGGCCGCCACCGTCGGGTCCTGGTGCTCGTTCCGCGGCGCCTTCGATGCGGCGCTGGCCCAGGAGACGGAGCTGTCGGAAGAGGCGCGGGGATCGGTCGCCGACACGTTCCGGGAGCTGTCCCCGCACCCGGACGTCGAGCCCGCGCTGCGGCGGCTGGTGGAGGCCGGCGTGCGGGTGGTGACGCTGTCGCACGGCTCTCCCGGCGTGGCGGAGGCCGGGCTGGAACGGGGCGGGATCGCACCGCTGGTGGAGCGGAGCCTGTCCAGCGAGGTGATCCGCGCCTGGAAGCCGAACCGCGAGGCGTACCTGTGGGCCGCGGGGACCTGCGACGTGGCGCCGGACCGGATGGCGCTCGTGGCGGCGCACGGCTGGGACGTGCTGGGTGCCCAGCGGGCCGGCCTGACCGGCGCGTGGTTCCCGCGCAGCGAGCGCACGTACCCGGCCGTCTTCGACGCCCCCCACGTGCAGGCGGCGGACCTGGCGGGCGCGGTGGACGCCCTGCTCGCGCTGCCGGGATGACCGGGGAGCCCACCCTCGTCGACACCCCGCACGGCCCCGCCCGGGTGACCAGCGCGGGCGACGGTCGCGCAGGCACCCTCGTGCTCGGCCACGGCGCCGGGGGTGGTGCGGAGTCCGCGGACCTGGCGGCGCTGGCCGGCGAGGCGGCGGACGCGGGCTGGCTGGTGCACCGGGTGGACCAGCCGTGGCGCGTGGCGGGCAAGCGCATCGCCCCCGCGCCGCCTCGGCTCGACGAGGCCTGGCAGGCGGTGCTGGACCGGCTGAGGGCTCTGGACCGGCTGCCGGGCCGGCTGGTGCTGGGCGGCCGGAGCGCCGGCGCCCGGGTGGCCTGCCGGACCGCGGCCGGGCAGGGCGCCGCCGGGGTGCTGACGCTGGCGTTCCCGCTGCACCCGCCGGGCAAGCCGGAGAAGAGCCGCGCGCCGGAGCTGACGGCCGTGGCGGTGCCGCTGCTGGTGGTGCAGGGCGAGACCGACGCCTTCGGCCGGCCGGAGCAGGTCGCCGCGGCTCTGGCGCAGCACGCGGGCGCATCGGTGTACGCGGTGCCGGGCGACCACTCGCTCAAGCAGAACCCCCACCTCGTCGCCGCGGCAGCGATGTCCTGGCTCACCGAGGTCCTCCCCCGCTGAGCCGTCCACCTCAAAAGGGCGGCGGATCCTCGGCCGGGTCCGGGTGGCGGTTGGGGTGGTTCGGGAAGCACTCGGTAGCCGGGTGGTCGGCTGGTGCGGGTGACGCCGGAGGGCGTGAGGACGGTGAGCACGCCGTCGTCGTCGAGGGTGTGGACCCACCCCGGTGCGTGGGTCTTGAGCCGGTGGTGAGTCGGCGGCTCAGGCAGCAGAGGTTGTCGCAGGAGGTCTCCCCGCCGGCGGCGTGCGGGATGACGTGGTCCAGGTCGGCCCAGCCGGCGGGCACGGTGCAGCCGGGGTGCCGGCAGGTGCGGTCCCGGGCCGGCAGG
>NZ_POQT01000025.1 GCF_002938435.1 Blastococcus saxobsidens | reverse complement strand
ACGGCTGGCGGTGCGCCTGGTCGGGCAGCTGCGCCAGGCCGGCGTCGCCGCCGACACCGTCTACGGCGACCGCGGGCTCAAGGGTGCGATGAACGCGGCCTCCTCGGCGGCGCGGCGGTCCAGCTCGGCCTGGTCCGCGGCGGCCTGCGCCTGCGCGGCAGCGTCCTGGACGGCCTGGCGCTCGCTGCGGCTGGCAGCCAGCGCCCCCAGGGAGTCGACGGCGGTGGCCGCGCTGTCGGCCCCCGGGACCTGCTCGGCGGTCAGGCCCAGCTGCTCGGCGACGCTGACCGACTCCAGCTGCGGCTCGGCCTGCGCGGCCGGCTCGTTCACGGTGAGGACGTTGACCATCAGGCCGCCCGCGGCAGCGACGGCGAGGAGGAGGGCGGGACGCCGGGCGGGGCCACCGGCGCGGCGGCCGGGCTTCCGGCGGGCGGCACGGGCGATCGAGGTCGGGCGAAGGTTCATGGAAGGGAACTGCTCCAGGTGCAGGCACAGCGGTCCGGCCGTGCTCGACGGCGACGGACTGCTGCGAGGTGGTCGAGTGGCAGCGGGTGTCGGGCGGTGGCCCGGGCGCTCAGCGCGGGGAAGGCGCGCGCGAGGCTCCGTACCGGCTGCGGTTCCGTGCAAGGTGGGCCCGCAGGCTCGCCATGCGGCGGCTCTCCGTTTCTTCTGTCATGCCGCCTACCGGGTTAGCTGACGGGTTCGGGCCCAGAAGTGGTGGCCCTACTCGCTCCGGGACGTGCCGGCGCGTGATTCACCCCAGTGCTGCGGTGGGTCCCCGGTTCACCCGCGGCGCGATGGCAGCGAGGCGACTCGGCGGCGCCCGGCGGACCTCCCCGGCTGGGGAGAGAACGACCGGCCGGACCTCGCCACCGTAGCCGTCGTTACCGAGTCGTGACAATCCCCCGGACGGGATCTGTGGGGTGCGTCATCCCGCGGGCTCTCCCGCCCGTCGCCGCCGCTCATGACGTTTCGCTGACGAGCGCGCCGTCCCCGGGTCGACCGCCGGCCTACCGGGCACGGTTCTGCGGAGCCGGCCGCGGTCGGCGGGTCGGCACACCCTGGACGGAGGAACGCGTGAAGCGCTGGATCACCCGGATCGCCGTCGCCCTCGGTACGGCGCTCGTGCTGCTGCTCGTCTACGGGGTCGCGGTCGAACCGCGGTTCGTCCTCGACGTGGAACGCATGCAGGTCTCCGTGCCCGGCCTCGACCGGGACCAGGCAGGCACCGAGATCGCGGTGGTCTCGGACCTGCAGATCGGCATGTGGTGGTCCAACGAGGGCATGGTGGAACGCGCCGTCGAGACCATTGTCGAGGCCGGGCCGGACATCGCCCTGCTGGGCGGCGACTTCGTCTACAGCCACGAGCCCGACGTCGGCACCCAGGTCGACCGGGTGCTCGAGCTGATCGAGCCGCTGCTGGACGCCGGCATCCCCACCTTCGCCGTCCTGGGCAACCACGACTACGCCGTCGGAGCGGAGGACGAGCTGACCACCGCCCTGGAGGACGCCGGCGTGCCGGTGCTGGCGAACGAGGCGGTGACCGTGCCGTCGCCCGACGCCGGCCGGGAGGCCGGACAGCTCCACGTCGTGGGCCTCGGGCCGGCGGTCCCGGACCGGGTCGACGTGGACGCCGCGTTCGACGGCGTGCCCGACGACGCGCCGCGCGTCGTCCTCATGCACAACCCGACCACGTTCGAGCGCCTCCCGGCCGGTACGGCCCCGCTGGCGGTGGCCGGGCACACGCACTGCGGGCAGGTGGCGCTGCCGGGCGCCCCGCACTGGTCCTACATGGGCCTCACCGAGGAGGAGGCGCTCGTCGCCGACGGCTGGGCGCCGGCTGGGTACGGCGCCGAGGGCAACCGCATGTTCGTCACCTGCGGCGTCGGTTTCAGCGTGGTGCCGGTCAGGATCAACGCTCCCCCGCAGGTCGTGCTCTTCGAGCTCGTGCCGGACGAGGGCGGCCGCTGACCCGGCTGAGCGGTCAAGGGAGCCGCCAGACCGTCGTCCGCCGCACATCCGGGCCTTCGGTGTCGGGCACGTCGTACACCGCCAGCGGGGTCAACCGGTCCTCCGGCAGGTAGATCCGTCCCGGGTCGCCGATGAGCACCTCGGCGCCCCGCGCCCGCGCCGCGTCGAGGAACGGCAGCACCCTGCCGGTCATCTCGCGGTCGTAGCAGACGTCGCCGGCCACGACCACCGCCACGTCCGGTGGCTCGCCGCCCAGCACGTCGCCCACCGGCGTGATCCCGCCGGCGCCGTTGCGCTCGGCGTTGACCGTGATCGCGGTGAGCGCGAACGGGTCCACGTCGCTGGCCAGGACCGA
The DNA here is from genome assembly GCF_002938435.1 of Blastococcus saxobsidens. Classification (GTDB taxonomy): domain Bacteria; phylum Actinomycetota; class Actinomycetes; order Mycobacteriales; family Geodermatophilaceae; genus Blastococcus; species Blastococcus saxobsidens. The sequence continues at coordinate 66,800 of NZ_POQT01000025.1, read as the reverse complement.
GGCGGCGCCCGCCCGGACCGCGGCGACGGCGACCAGCCCGCTGCCGGCACCGAGGTCGAGCACCGATCTGCCCGCCACCAGCTCGGGGTGGTCCAGCAGGTACCGCGCCAGCGCCTGGCCACCCGGCCAGGCCGCGGCCCAGAACGGCGGGTCGGTCGAGGTCCGGCCGTGCTCGGTCTCCATCGCCTCCCACAGCGCCACGACGTCGGCCGCGATCAGCAGCTCCACCTCCGGCACCAGCTCCGGGCGGACCGGGCGGGTGTGGGCGCGCACGAATTCGGGCGGGACGGGGCTGTCGGCGGGCACCCGGGCAGTCAACCGCACGGTCGGTGCGGCAGCGCGCGAGCCCGATTCAGATCCGCAGCGACCAGGCCGACAGGTGCCCGGCGGGCCGGAAGCCGAGGGCCTCGTTGACCGCCACCATGGGTGTGTTGCTGTCGGAGTTGTACGTGCTGATCCGGCGGACCTCCGGGAACCGCACGGCCAGGTCCCGGAGCACGGCCGCCTTCACCCGGGCGCCGAGCCGGTGGCCCCGGTGCTCGCGCAGGACCAGGGTGCCGCCCTGGTGGGCGCGCTCGGGCTGCTCCAGCGGCACCTGCAGGTCGGTGAAGGCGACCAGCCGGCCGTCGCCGGTGACCGCGCCGGCGGAGAGCACGGCCCGCCCGCGGGCGACGTGGGAGCGCTCGTACTCGCGGATGCGGTCGCCGTCCCACTCCTCCTCCTCGACCGGCAGGTCGCCGTGCGGCGCGTCGGTGGTCATGCGCCGCTCCAGGAGCGCGCGGTCCTCCAGCAGCGGGTCCGGCGTCCGGTCGCGCCAGGTGACGATCTCGTAGCTGCCGCCCGTCCTGGCCGCCTCCGCCTCGAGCGCGGCCAGCCGCTGCCCGTCCACCGGCAGCACGAGGTCCCGGCGGGTCTCGACCAGGTCGCAGGTCCAGCCGTGCCGCTCGGCGAACGCCCGCCCCGGCGAGGCGGGCGAGGCCTCGTCGACCTCGGCGATGAGGAGCGTGCGGTCGCACTCCCCGGCGTGCGCCCGGCCGTCGGCGAGCAGTGCGGTGCCGAGCCCGCGCCGCCGGTGGCCGGGGTGCACCGCGACGTCGAGGTAGGCGACGGAGGTGTTGTCCTTCAGCGGGAGCAGCACCCGCAGGGCCCCGACCACGGCGCCGTCGGCCACGGCGGCGCGGTGCAGGCCGTCCCGCGAGCCGCCCGGCGCCACCAGCTCACGACCCAGGGCGACGTGCTCCCGCGCGGGGCGAGGGGGGTCGTCCGGGCGGTCGTCGTGCTGCGCGGCCGCCCACACCTGGCACCAGGCGGGGAACAGGTCGTCGTCGGGGCCGAGGTCGACGATGCGGGCTACCGGGGCGGTCACCCCCTCGTTCTACCGCCCCTCGCAATCCCTTTTCGCCCGTCGGCACCGCGCCGGGCTACGCGGAGGCCGGCGGCTTCGCCGGCGCCGCCCGCCGGGCGATCAGCTTCCAGTAGCTGCCGGGCAGCAGCCGGACCAGGACGTCGGGCACCGTAGCGCTCCAGCCGATGAGCAGCCGCGGGCGGCGCTTCTCGATGGCCGTCACGATCTGCGCCGCGGCCTGCTCCGGTGGCATGCGCAGGAGCTTGGCGAACTGCTTGCGGCCCACCTCGTACTCCTCCGGCGAGACACCGGAGCCGGTGCGCGCGCTCTCCGCGATCCGGGTCCGGATGCCGCCGGGGTGCACCACGGTGACGCCGACGCCGTCCTCTGCCAGCTCGTGCCGCAGCGACTCGCTGAACCCGCGCACGGCGAACTTGCTCGCCGAGTAGGCCGCCTGTCCGGCCGGGGCGAAGATGCCGAAGACGCTGGAGACGTTGACGACGTGCGCCCCCCGGTGCTTCTTGAGGACCGGCACCATGGCGTGGGTGAGGCGGACGACGGCACGGAAGTTGATCGCCATCACCCAGTCGAACTCCTCCAGGGTGACCTGGTCGAATCGCCCGCCGAGAGCCACGCCGGCGTTGTTCACCAGCAGCGTCGTCTCGGGGTGCTCGGCCACGAGCGTCCCGGCCAGGGCCGCCGTCGCGTCGTCGTCGGACAGGTCCACGACGTGCGTGGCGACCCGGAGCGACGGGTGGTCGGCCCGGATCCGGCCGGCGACCCCGTCGAGCCGCTCGGCATCCCGGTCGACGAGCACCAGGTGGCTGCCCCGGCGGGCCAGGTCGAGGGCCAGCGCCTCGCCGATGCCGCTGGCGGCCCCGGTCACGACGGCGGTCCCGCCGGCGAAGGCGTAGTCGCGCATCACGCCACCGCCTGCTGCGCCGCGGCGGCGGCCGGGGCGTGCTCCTGGAACGTCATGCCCTCGTCCTCCAGGGAGCCGCGCTTCATCATCCGGACGTCGAGGATGTAGTTCTGGTGCAGCTTCCACGGCGCGCGCCCGCCCTGCTTGGGCAGCCCGGCGAGGCTGCGCTGCACGTACCCGGACGCCAGGTCGAGGAAGGGCGCGTCGGCGCCCTCGGGCGGGGCGACCGGGGTGGCGGTCACGTACCCGTGGGCGTCGAGGTGGTCCAGCAGCCGGCAGACGTAGCGGTTGACCAGGTCTGCCTTGAGCGTCCAGGAGGCGTTGGTGTAGCCGATCACCATGGAGAAGTTGGGGACGCCGGAGAGCATCATCCCCTTGTAGGAGATGGTCTCGGACAGCTGCACCTGCTCGCCGTCCAGGGACAGCGTCATGCCCCCCGCCGGCAGCAGGTTCAGACCGGTCGCGGTGACCACCACGTCGGCCTCGAGGTGGGCCCCCGACTCCAGCTCGATGCCGGTCTCGGTGAAGGTGGCTATCCGGTCGGTCACGATGTCGGCCCTGCCCCTGCGCAGGGTGCGGAAGAGATCGCCGTCGGGGACCAGGCACAGCCGCTGGTCCCACGGGTCGTAGGGCGGGTTGAAGTGCGTGTCGACGTCGAAGCCGGGCAGCTGCTTGGCCGTCAGCCGGCGGATCAGGGCCCGCACCAGCGCGGGGCGACGGCGGCTGAGCTGGTAGAGGGCGGTGGAGGTCAGGACGTTCTTCCAGCGCACGATCGGATAGCTGATCCGGTCCGGCAGCCACGTCCGCAGCACCGTGGCCAGAGGGTCGCGCCCCGGCAGGGACAGGATGTAGCTCGGCGTGCGCTGCAGCATGGTGACCTTCTCCGCCTGCTCGGCGAGGTTGGGCACCAGGGTGACGGCGGTGGCGCCGCTGCCGATGACGACGACCTTCCTGCCCGAGAGGTCGAGGTCCTCGGGCCAGTGCTGGGGGTGGATCAGCTGCCCGCCGAAGCGCTCCTCCCCCTCGAACGTCGGACGGAAGCCTTCGTCGTACCGGTAGTAGCCGGCGCAGGTGTGCAGCCAGGAGCAGGTGAGCGTGGTCGTCTCGCCGGTGTCGGCGCGCTCGACGGTCACCGTCCAGCGGCTGTCCGCGCTGGACCAGTCGGCGGACAGCACCCGGTGGTGGTAGCGGATCTTGCCGGTGACGCCGAACTCGCGGGCCGTGTCCTCGATGTAGCGGCGGATGTCGGCGCCGTCGGCGATGGACGTGGACTCCTTCCAGGGCCGGAAGGAGTAGCCGAGGGTGAACATGTCGGAATCGGACCGGATGCCCGGATAGCGGAAGAGGTCCCACGTCCCGCCCATGGCGCCGCGTGACTCCAGCACCGCGTAGGACGTGCCGGGCCGCTCCGTCTCCAGGTGGCAGGCCGCCCCGATGCCGGAGAGCCCGGCACCGACGACCAGGACGTCCAGGTGCTCGCTCGTCATGTGCGCACTCTCCGCTTCGCTCGTCCGGCCGTGGCCGTGCTGGCCCGGGTTGTCGCAGGGACGCTGCCCACCCCAGGCTATCGACGCACTGTCGAACGAGTCAACGTGGTGTCGAGATACGGGCGGGCAGCGGTTATCCTTCGCCCCGTGCCGGCATCAGGGGGGAACCTTCCGAGCACCGGGCGCGGCCGACGGGCCGCCCGGCCCTCGGGCGACGACCGCGAACTGGCGATCCTCGCGACCGCCGAGCGGCTCCTGGGCGAACGGCCGCTGAGCGCCATCTCCGTGGACGACCTCGCCCGCGGGGCGGGCATCTCGCGGCCGACCTTCTACTTCTACTTCTCCTCCAAGGACGCCGTCCTGCTCTCGCTGCTCGACCGCGTGGTCAGCGAGGCCGAGGCGGCGATGCGGGCGGTCTTCGGCACCCCGGCCGCCACCTCCCGCGAGGGCTGGCACCGGGCCATCGCCGCGTACTACGAGACCTTCCGCGCGCACCGCGCCCTCACCGTCGCGTGGGCCGAGGCGCGGACCAGCAGCGAGGAGGTCCGCGCGCTGTGGTCGTCGGTCTTCGAGCGCTGGGTGCAGCAGTGCGCCGCGGCCGTCGAGGCCGAGCGCGCCCGTGGCGCGGCTCCCGCCGGCCTCCCGTCCCGGGACCTCGCCGTGGCGCTCACGTCGATGAACGAGCGCGTGCTCTACGCGACGTTCAGCGGCGACGGCCCGTCGGTGGCCGAGGGCGACGTCGTCGAGGTGCTGCTGGGGATATGGCTGTCGGCGATCTACGGACGCACGCCGACCGGCTGACGCCGCCCGTCGCAGGACCAGGGTCGCCACCGTGCCGCCGGTGAGGCTGCCGAACCGCAGCCGGCTGCTCGTCCGCGTCCGACCCGCGAGCGCCAGGTCAGCCGCGACGGGCGTCCTCCGGCCCCTCGCCGACGGCCCCACCGTGGTCCGCTGAAGTCCGCACGACGCTCCTCCCGCCCCGACCGCGACAGGACCACAGGTCAGCGGCAGCGTGCACCCCGCCGCAGCCCCCGCGACGGGGTCATCCTGCGGCGACCACCGGCTCGCCCTGCGCGTCGGTGAACTCGCGGCCGCCGTGCCCGCTGCGGATGACCGTCACCGGGCACGGCGCGTGGTGGACCAGCTGGTCGCTGACCGAGCCGAGCAGCAGGCCGGCGAAGCCCCCCTTGCCGCGCGCCCCGACGACGAGCAGGTTCGCGCCCTCGGCCGCGCCCAGCATCGCCTGCACGGGCGAGCGGTGGACCACGTGGCAGTGCACCCGCACGGCGGGGTCCAGCCCGGCGGCCGCGACGTGGGCGGTCAGCTCGTCGAGGACCGCCTTCTCCCAGTCGGCCAGGGGCGGCACGTAGCCGGGCTCCCACGTGCTGGGCTGCGGCGCGGTGGTCATGGACCAGGCGCGGACCACGTGCAGGTCGATGTCGGCCCGGCGGGCGAGCCGGCCTGCCCAGAGCAGGGCCTCCTGGGCGCACTTGGACCCGTCGTGCCCGACGACGACCCCACCGTCGATCCGCACGACCTCGCTGACCTCGTCCACCGCTGACCTCCTCGAGAACCGTCCGCCGGCGCCTTCCACCGGTGCGGTCAGACTCCCATCAGCCCGGCCGACGCGCGTCACCTGCCCGCGCGACATGCCACGCGCCGTCAGGCCCGCACGGGCTCCGCACCACCACCGGCGAGGGCGAAGTCGTCGGGATCGGGCACGCCCACGGCCCGCAGGGCCTCGCCGAGCCGGTCGGTGAGCTCCCGCAGCGCCGCCCGCGCCTCGTTCCGCTGCCGTTGGAGGTCCGCGACCTCCGCGGCGAGCGCGTCGCGGGCGGCCTCGGCCTCGGCCGAGGCCTGCTCGCGGGCCCGGGTCAGCACGTCGGCGGCGTCCGCGCGGTCGCGCTCGGCGGCGACCCGGAGCTGGTCCGCGACCTCGACGGCCAGCTCCTTGATCTCGTGCGCCTTGCGCAGCCGGGCGTCGGCCTCCAGCCGCGCCTCGGCGACCAGCCGGGCCGCCTCGGCGTCGGCCGCCTCCAGGACCTGCGCGGCCTGGTCCTCCGCCAGGCGCAGCACCTCTCCCACGCGGTCGGCCACGGACGGACGGGCGGCCGGCTGCTCGGCGAGCACCCGGCGGGAGATCGCCAGCTCCGCGGCGTAGGAGGCCACCCGGTCCAGCAGGTGCTCGCGCTCGCGCTGCGCCGTCGCCAGCTCCGCCTCGGCCCAGGCGACGTAGTTGTCGACCTCCAGCCGGTCGTAGCCCCGCACCGATCCGCGGAAGGAGGGGCGGTGGTCGAGCAGCGCCTCCAGAGCACCGGCCGGCCGTCGGACGGCGGGTGGCACCGCCCCGGGCGCCGTTTCCGCACCCTCGACACGGTTGTCCTCGAACTCGACACGCCGGACCATCCGCATGCGCCCCCCTGGGAAGTAGGTGCCGTCGAATCTGCCAGAGCCCGCACTTCGGGTGAGCCGCCGTGACAGGTCCGTGACCCGGCGTGCCGCACCCTCCGGTCACGCCACGGCGCGGTGTGCAGGATCCGCTACGGACCGCTGCCGACGGCAGGCGCCGACCCCCGAGAGGGCCGGGCATAGGACCGGCACCCGTGGTGTTGGGCGGGGTGAGATAGTTGTACTCTCAACTAGCGACGGAGACGGACATGCAGTTCGGCATCTTCACGGTCAGCGACATCACGACCGACCCGACCACCGGGCGCACGCCCACCGAGGCCGAGCGCCTGAAGGCGGTCCTGACCATCGCGCAGAAGGCCGAGGAGGTCGGGCTCGACGTCTTCGCGCTGGGCGAGCACCACAACCCGCCGTTCCTCTCCTCCTCCCCCACCACGACCCTCGCCTGGATCGCCGCGAGGACGCGGAAGCTCCAGCTCTCGACGGCCACGACGCTGATCACCACCAACGACCCGGTGAAGATCGCCGAGGACTACGCGATGCTCCAGCACCTGGCCGAGGGCCGGGTCGACCTGATGATGGGCCGCGGCAACACCGGCCCCGTCTACCCCTGGTTCGGGCAGGACATCCGCAACGGCATCGAGCTCGCGGTCGAGAACTACGCGCTGCTGCGCCGGCTGTGGACCGAGGACGTCGTCGACTGGCAGGGGAAGTACCGCACCCCGCTGCAGGGCTTCACCTCCACGCCCCGGCCGCTGGACGGCGTGCCGCCCTTCGTCTGGCACGGCTCCATCCGCTCGCCGCAGATCGCCGAGCAGGCCGCCTACTACGGCGACGGCTTCTTTCACAACCACGTCTTCTGGCCGAAGGAGCACACCCAGCGGATGGTGGACTTCTACCGCCGCCGCTACGAGCACTACGGCCACGGCGCCGCCGACCAGGCCATCGTCGGTCTCGGCGGTCAGGTGTTCATGCGGAAGAACAGCCAGGACGCCGTCCGCGAGTTCCGCCCGTACTTCGACAACGCCCCGGTCTACGGCCACGGGCCCTCGCTGGAGGACTTCAGCCGGGAGACGCCGCTGACGGTCGGCAGCCCGCAGCAGGTGATCGAGCGGACGCTCGGCTTCCGCGACTACGCCGGCGACTACCAGCGCCAGCTGTTCCTCATCGACCACGCCGGCCTGCCGCTGAAGACGGTGCTCGAGCAGCTCGACATCCTGGGCGAGGAGGTCGTGCCGGTCCTGCGCGAGGAGTTCGCAGCCCTCAAGCCGGCGCACGTGCCCGACGCCCCGACGCACGCCTCGCGGGTGGCCGCGGCCGGCGGCGGCAAGGACGCGACGGTGCATACCGGCGGCGACGAGGTCACCGGCGCGACGGCGGAGGCGGCGACCCGATGAGGCGCCTGAGAGCACGGCGGAGCCGTTCCGCTCCTGCACCGGAGGTGGGTCGATGAGCACGCGGACCCTCGCCGTGGTGAGCGCGGGGCTGGGCGTCCCGTCGTCCACCCGGCTGCTGGCCGACCGGCTGACGACGGCGACGGTCGACGCGCTGCGCGAGCGCGGCGTGACCGCCACGGTCGAGGTGGTGGAGCTGCGGCAGCACGCCCGCGACCTCGCCGACAACCTGCTCACCGGGTTTCCGGACCAGGCGCTGCGCGGAGCGGTGGACACCGTGGTGGGCGCGGACGGGCTGATCGCCGTCACGCCGATCTTCTCCGCGTCCTACAGCGGCCTGTTCAAGACGTTCTTCGACGTCCTGGACAAGGACGCCCTGACCGGCAAGCCGGTGCTCCTCGGCGCGACGGCCGGCACCGCGCGGCACTCCCTGGCCCTGGAGCACGCGATGCGCCCGCTGTTCGCCTACCTGCGGGCCACGGCTGCCCCGACGGCGGTGTTCGCGGCGTCGGAGGACTGGGCCGGTGGCGACGCCGGCAGCCCCGCGCTCGACGCGCGGGTCCGGCGCGCCGCCGGTGAGCTGGCCGACCTGGTGGCCGGCCGCCCGCCGACGGCGCCGGCCGATCCGTTCGCCGACCCGACGACGTCCTTCGAGGACCTCCTCCGCGGCAACGGCGGCTGAGCGGGCGGCCCTCTGTCCCGGCGGGGGGCCGCTGCTCAGTAGCCCTCCTCCTCCTCCTCGCCGCCTTCGCCCTCGCCGCCCTCCTCCTGTTCGATGACCCCGCCCTCGCCGGCTTCCTCGGCACCGCAGGCGGTCATGGTGAACGAGGCGGCGGCGATGGCGACAGCGGCGACGCCCGATCGCCAGCGACGGGTGGGGAGGGACGTGCGGTTCATGGCTTCTCCTCGGGGGACGGCCGACCGGGGATCGGTGCGGACACGCCCCCCTTCCTTCCCCGGCCGCGACCGCCCCACCCGGATCCGTCCCGATGTCATGGATCCGGCATGGGGGGTCCCCCAGGACCGGCCGTCGGGGACGGCTCATCCCACGGCCGTGGGCGACGGCGGGGCCGAGCCGCCACCGGACTCCTCGCCGGTCATGAGCGCGACCACGGCGGCCCGGTCGGCGGCCGACGGCAGTCCCCACCCGGCCTCGTAGCCGTACACCTCGTGCAGGGACCGGGACGCGGTCCGCCCGGTCAGCACCTCCACCGAGCCGGTGTCGATCAGGCCCGGGTGCTCCACCCCGCACGCCTCGGCCACCTTGAGCAGGTCGCGGCGCAGCGTGCTGATGTAGTTGGCCGCCCGGGTGGACTTGAGTGCCGGGTCCAGGCCGTGCGCGAGCCAGGAGTTCTGCGTCGCCACCCCGGTCGGGCAGGTGTCGGTGTGGCACTTCTGCGCCTGGATGCAGCCGATCGCCAGCATCGCCTCGCGGCCGACGTTCACCATGTCGCAGCCCAGGGCGAACGCGACCACCGCGTTGTCGGGCAACCCGAGCTTGCCGGCGCCGACGAACACCACGTCCTCGGCCAGGCCGGCGCGCGCGAACGTCGAGTGGACGCGGGCGAAGCCGAGCTGGAAGGGCAGCGATACGGAGTCGGTGAAGATCAGCGGCGCGGCTCCGGTGCCGCCCTCCCCGCCGTCGATCGTCACGAAGTCCACCCCGCGCCCGGTGCCCGCCATGAGCCCGGTGAGCTCCTCCCAGAATTCCATGTCCCCGACGGCGGACTTGATGCCGACGGGCAGCCCGGTCTCCGCGGCCAGCAGCTCCACCCAGTCGAGCATGCTGTCGGCGTCGGAGAACTCGGCGTGCCGGGAGGGGCTCACGCAGTCGACGCCCTCGGGCACGCCCCGCGCCGCGGCGATCTCGGCGGACACCTTGGCGGCCGGCAGCACCCCGCCCAGGCCGGGCTTCGCGCCCTGGCTGAGCTTGATCTCCAGGGCGCGCACCGGCGCGCCCGCGACCAGGTCCTTCAACCGCTCCAGGTCGAAGCGACCGCGCTCGTCCCGGCAGCCGAAGTAGGCGGTGCCGATCTGGTAGACCAGCTCACCGCCGTTGCGGTGGTAGCGGGAGATCCCACCCTCGCCGGTGTTGTGCAGGCAGCCGGCCAGCGCCGCCCCGCGGTTCAGCGCCTCCACCGCCGCCCCCGACAGGGAGCCGAAGCTCATCGCCGAGATGTTGACGACCGAGGGTGGGCGGAAGGCCAGGGCCCGGCCGCGCGCGGCCCCCAGCACCTTGGCACAGGGCAGGTCGACGTCCTGGCCGGCCTGCACGTGCGAGGCGGGCACGGCCCGGCCGAAGGTGCGGTGCTTGATCACCGGGTAGCCGGCGGTGTACTCCAGGTCGTTGTCGGTGCCGAACCCGAAGTAGTTGTTCTCCTGCTTGCTCGAGGCGTAGACCCAGCGCCGCTGGTCGCGGGTGAAGGGGCGCTCCTCGTTGTTGCCGGCCACCAGGTACTGGCGCAGTTCCGGCCCGATCGACTCCAGCAGGTAGCGGGCGCGACCCACGACCGGGTAGTTGCGCAGCAGCGTGTGCTCGCGTTGCAGCAGATCGCGGACGGCGATCCCGGCCAGCGCGGTCAGGCCGGCCGCGGCCGCCCGCGGGAGAAGCGACATACCTCACTATGCCGCGACCCGGCCGGTCCTGCAGCGGCCGCTCGCGCAGCTCAGCGGTAGGCCGAGCCGCCGCGCAGCCGGGCGCGGACGGCGGTGTGCAGCGGCGCGAGGACGACGCCGTCGCGGGCCAGGCGCGCGCGCAGCTGCCGGCGGTGCCGCACCACGCCGACCAGGCCGATGGCCCAGAAGACGTACTGCACGGCGAAGGCGGCGCGGAAGGCCGCGAGGTCGTGGTCGGCCGACGGCCCGGGCGTGCTCAGGTCCAGCACCGCGCCGATGGCGAGGATCGTCAGCAGGGAGGCCACGAAGCCGCCGACGTTCACCACGCCGGTGGCACTGCCCAGCCGTTCCACCGGGTTCTCGGTGCGTGCGTAGTCGAAGCCGATCATCGACCCCGGCCCGTTGGTGCCGAGGACGACGACCAGCGCCACCAGCAGCGCCAGCGGAGCCGGTCCCGGCCACAGCAGTACGACCGTCCACACCGAGACCGTGGCCGCGAGGATGGCGAAGACCAGCACCGACCGGCGCAGCGGCCACCGCCCGCAGAGCCTTCCGAGCAGCGGCCCCACGCCCATGCCGACGAGGACGAGCACGGTGAGCAGCACGGCCGCCGTCCCCGGCGTGAGCCCCTGCCCCACCACGAGGAACGGGTAGCCCCAGAGCAGCGCGAACACCGTGCCGGAGAACTGCGTGACCAGGTGGGTGTAGAGCCCCAGCCGGGTGCCCGGCTCCCGCCAGGTGTCGGCCAGCCCGCGGCGCACGGCGGCCAGGCCGATCGCCGGGCCCCGGACGTCGCCGGCCGGCGAGTCCCGGAGGGCCACCAGCACCAGGACGGCGACGAGCAGGCCGGTGGCCGAGGCGCCCAGGAACGTCGCCTCCCACGAGGTGCCGTGCAGGAGCGCGACCAGCGGGTAGGCGGCCACGACCGACCCGAGCTGACCGAGGATGCCGGTCAGCTGCGTGACCATCGGGACGGTCCGCCCCGGGAACCACAGGGAGACCACCCGCAGGACGCTGATGAACGTCATCGCGTCCCCGGCGCCGACCAGCACCCGGGCGAGCACGGCGGTCGGCACGCCGTCGGCCAGCGCCAGCGCCAGCTGCCCCGCGGCCATCGTGACCGCGCCGGCCAGGATCATCCGCCGCGAACCGAACCGGTCCAGGGCCACGCCCACGGGCACCTGCAGCCCCGCGTACACCGTCAGCTGCAGCACCAGGAACAGCGAGACGGCGGACGCACCGGCGGAGAACCGCTCCTGCGCGTCGACGGCCGCCACCCCGAGGGAGGAACGGTGGAAGACCGCGACGGTGTAGGCGAGCAGCCCGACCGTCCAGGCGACGTACGCGCGTGCGGTCGTCCGCTCGGGTGTCGGCATGCTCACCCCTACTCCGACGCCCGCGTCGCGCCGTCCCTTCCGGATCGGACGGGTGAGTTGAGCCACCTGTGCCGGTCCCGTCACATTCTCCCCCTCGCACGCGCTGATCGCCCCGTCGGCGGCCAGGCGCCCGCCCGGCCGTGGACGGAGGACTACTCGGCCGCGAGCGGGGGCAGGACCAGCGCAGTCCGTGGGCCGACCGGCACCGGCCGGCCCACACCGAAGCACCAGCCGAGACGAGAGGAGCGCCGCCCCATGGCGTCCGTCATCCACTACACGATCGCCACCGAAGCCGAGAAGAGCCCGGACTTCCGCCGCGTGCTCTGGACCGGCAAGAAGACCCAGCTCGTCATCATGACCATCCCGCCGGGCGGCGAGATCGGCGAGGAGACGCACGAGGACATCGACCAGATCCTCACGTTCGTCAGCGGCATCGGAAAGGCCGTCATCTCCGGCTCGGAGAAGAACGTGGCCCAGGGCGACCTCGTCGTCGTCCCCGCGGGCACGAAGCACAACTTCCTCAACACCGGTGAGAACCCCCTGGTCCTCTACACCGTCTACGGCCCGCCGGAGCACGCCGACGGCGCGGTGCACAAGACCAAGGAGGAGGCCGACCGCCTCGAGGAGGAGGGCAAGGACGAGCCCCCGACGGAGTGATCCACGGCCGACCGCCCGCAGCGGTCGGAGCGAGGTGTGGCCGGGCACGGACGTGCCCGGCCACACCTGTGTCGGAGGCCGGTTGCGCCCCGCCCTCGGACCGGGACCAGACTCGACGGCATGAGCGCACCCGCCGCCCCCGCCTCGACCGAGCAGCAGGACGCCGGCCGCGCCGTCGCGACCGAGCTGCGTCGCGCCGGGCTGACCGACGTCGACGACTCGGGTCTGGCCCGCGCGCTGTACTCGTCGGACGCCTCCCTGTACCGGGTGCTGCCCCGGGCGGTCGTGCGCCCCCGCCACCCCGACGAGATCGTCGCCGCGCTCGAGGTCTGCCGGGAGCTGGGCGTGCCGCTGACCGCGCGCGGTGCCGGCACCTCGATCGCGGGGAACGCGGTGGGCACCGGCGTCGTCCTCGACACCAGCCGCTACCTGCACCGGGTCCACTCCGTCGACGCCGGGGCCCGGACCGCCACGATCGACCCCGGCGTGGTGCAGGCGGCCCTGCAGACGGCGGCCAGGCCGCACGGCCTGCGCTTCGGCCCCGACCCGAGCACGCACAACCGCTGCACGGTCGGCGGGATGATCGGCAACAACGCGTGCGGCTCGCGGGCCCTGGGCTACGGGCGGACGTCGGACAACGTCGTCGGCCTGGACGTGGTCACGGGCTCGGGCGAGCGGCTGACCTTGGGCGGGTCGGCCGCGGCCGGCGGGGTGCTGGAGGACCTGCGCACGCTGGTGGCCGGTGAGCTGGCGACCCTGCGCACCGAGTTCGGCCGCTTCGGCCGGCAGGTGTCGGGCTACTCCCTGGAGCACCTCCTGCCCGAGCGGGGGTTCGACGTCGCCCGCGCGCTGGTCGGCAGCGAGGGCACCCTGGCCGTGGTCCTCGGTGCCACGGTGCGGCTGGTCACCGACGCCCCGGTCCGCGGTCTGGTGGTGCTGGGCTACCCGTCGATGGCCGACGCCGCCGACGCCACGCCCGGCCTGCTCCCGCACGAGCCCACCGCGGTCGAGGGTCTCGACCAGCGCATCGTGCAGCGGCTGCGCGACGTGCCGGCCGCCACCGTCCCGGAGCTGCCGCGCGGCGACGGCTGGCTGATCGTCGAGCTGACCGGCGACACCGTGGCCGAGGTGCAGGCCAAGGCCCGCGGGGTGCTGGCCGACTCCGGCGCCCTGGACTCCCTGGTCGTCACCGACCCGGCGCAGGCCGCCGCCATCTGGCGGATCCGCGAGGACGGCGCCGGGCTGGCGGCGCGCACGTCCGACGGCCGCCCGGCGCACGCCGGTTGGGAGGACGCCGCCGTGCCGGTGGAGCGGCTGGGCGACTACCTGCGCGGCTTCGAGGCGCTGCTCGACGGCCACCGGCTGCAGGGCGTGCCGTACGGGCACTTCGGCGACGGGTGCGTGCACGTGCGCATCGACTTCCCGCTCGGCACCGGCGACGACGGCGGGCGCAGCGCCTACCGTGCGTTCGTCGAGGACGCCGCGCGGCTGGTCGCCGGCTACGGCGGCTCGCTGTCCGGCGAGCACGGTGACGGCCGGGCGCGCAGTGCGCTGCTCCCGCTGATGTACTCGCCGGCCGCCCTCTCCCTCTTCGAGCGGGTCAAGGGGCTGTTCGACCCGGCCGACGTCCTCAACCCCGGGGTCCTCGTGCGCCCGGTGCCCGTCGAGGACGACATCCGCATGGCCGCCGCCCCCCGGGTGACGTCCGGCACGCGGCCCACCCTCGCGCTGGCCTACCGGCACGACGGCGGGGACTTCTCCGCGGCCGTGCACCGCTGCACCGGTGTCGGCAAGTGCCGGGCCGACCTGCAGTCGACCGGCGCGGTCATGTGCCCGTCGTGGCCGGCCACCCGGGAGGAGAAGGACACCACCCGCGGCCGCGCCCGGGTGCTGCAGGAGATGCTCGCGCCCGGCGGGCCGGTCACGGACTGGCGCTCGCCGGAGGTCCACGACGCGCTGGACCTCTGCCTGTCCTGCAAGGGCTGCTCGAGCGACTGCCCGACGGGTGTGGACATGGCCTCCTACAAGGCCGAGGTGCTCCACCAGTCCTACCGGCGGCGGCTCCGGCCGATGTCGCACTACACGCTGGGCCGGCTGCCGTTCTGGGCCGACCTCGCCGCGCGGGCGCCGAAGCTGGTCAACGCCGTCCTCGCCTCCCGGCTCGGTGGCCGGCTGGCCAAGTGGGGCGCGGGCATGGACCCGCGCCGCGAGGTGCCGCCGTTCGCGCCGCGCACCTTCCGCCAGGAGTGGGCCGCCCGCACGGCACCCGCTCCCGCCGGCGGGCGACCGGTCGCCCTGTGGGTCGACTCCTTCACCGACCACTTCGCGCCGGAGGTGGCGCACGCCGTCGCGCGCGTGCTGGAGTCGGCCGGCTACTCGGTGCAGGTGCCCGGCGCCGACACCTGCTGCGGCCTGACCTGGATCACCACCGGCCAGCTGGACAAGGCCCGGTCGATCCTGTCCTCCACCGTCGAGGCGCTCCTGCCGCTGGCCGAGGCGGGCATCCCGATCGTCGGCGTCGAGCCGTCCTGCACCGCGGCGCTGCGCGGGGAGTCGCTGGAGCTGGTCGGCGGCGAGGCCGCGCAGCGGGTGGCGGCGGGGACGCGCACCCTCGCCGAGCTGCTCGCGGCGACGCCGGGCTGGACGCCGCCGTCGCTGGCCGGCGTGGAGGTCGTGGCGCAGCCGCACTGCCACCACACCTCGGTGCTCGGCTGGTCGGCCGACGCGGCGCTGCTGAAGCGGGCCGGGGCGACCGTCACCCGGCTGGGCGGCTGCTGCGGGCTGGCCGGGAACTGGGGCGTGGAGAAGGGCCACCACGACGTCTCGGTGACCATCGCCGAGCAGCAACTGCTGCCGGCGGTCCGCGACCTCGGCCCCGACGCCGTCGTCCTCGCCGACGGGTTCTCCTGCCGCACGCAGCTGGACCAGCTCGCCGGCCGGCGCGGGCAGCACCTCGCCGAGCTCCTGGCGGACCGGCTGGGCTGACCGCGGGTCTGCGACGATGCCCGGCGTGGAGCTCGAGGAGACCCTGCTGCCCGGCGTCGGCGTCCGCTACCAGATGAGGACCCGGTCGGGACAGCTGCTGGGCATCGTCGTGCAACGGGAGGGCGGCGCGGAGATCGCCGTCTTCGACCGGCGCGACCCCGACCGCGCGCGGGAGACCTTCCGGCTCGACGCGGAGGAGGTCGACGCCCTCGCCGAGGTCCTGGGCGCCCCGCGGCTGACCCAGCGGTTCGCCGACCTCTCCCGCGAGGTCCCCGGCCTGGAGTCGGCGCGGATCACCGTCCGGGAGAGCTCCCCCTTCGCCGGCCGGACGCTCGGCGACACCCGTGCCCGCACGACGACCGGCTGCTCGGTGGTGGCCATCGTCCGCGGCGCCGACGTCGTCCCCTCCCCCGCACCCGGGGACCCGCTGTACGCCGGGGACGTGCTCGTCGCGATCGGGTCGGCGTCCGGGCTGGCGCAGCTGGACCGGCGGCTCTCCGGCCAGGCGTAGGCCCCGCGGTGGACCACGTCGCCGCCCTGCTGGTCGAGCTGGGGCTGCTCTTCCTCGGGCTCTCGCTGCTCGGGCTGCTGGCGCGCCGGCTGGGGCTCTCCCCCATCCCGTTCATCCTCCTGGCCGCGCTGGCCCTCGGTGAGGGCGGGCTGGTGCCGGTGGAGAACGCCGCCCCCTTCCTCGAGGCGGCCGCCGAGATCGGCGTCGTCCTGCTGCTGCTGACCCTCGGTCTGGAGTTCTCCGCCACGGAGCTGTTCGCGTCCTTCCGCCGGCACGCGCCGTCCGGGCTGGTGGACCTGGTGCTCAACGGCCCACCCGGTTTCGTCGCCGGGCTCCTCCTGGGGCTCCCCTGGCAGGGGGCGCTGGCGCTGGGCGGGGTCACCTACATCTCGTCGTCGGGGATCGTCGCGCGGCTGCTCGGCGATCTGGGGCGGCTGGCCAACCGCGAGACGCCGGCAGTCCTCTCGGTGCTGGTGCTCGAGGACCTCGCCATGGCGCTCTTCCTCCCACTGCTGGTGGTGGCCCTGGCCGGCGAGGGGCCCGCGCAGGCCGCCGGCGGCATCGCGCTGGCAGTGGGGGCCGTCCTGCTCGTGCTCATGGCCGCCCAGCGGCACGGGCACCGGCTCGGCCGGCTGCTCAGCCACGACGACGACGAGCAGGTCATGCTGCGACTGATCGGCCTGACCCTGCTGGTCGCCGGGGCCGCGCAGGCGATGGGGGCCTCCGCGGCCGTCGGGGCGTTCCTCGTCGGCCTGGCGCTGCCGGCGTCCTTCGCCGAGCGCGCCCGGGCGATCCTCGGTCCCCTGCGCGACCTCTTCGCCGCCACCTTCTTCGTCGCCTTCGGGCTGGCCACCGACCCCGGCGCCATCCTCCCGGTGCTACCGGCCGCGCTGGCGCTGGCCGCCGTCACCACCGTCACGAAGGTCGGCACCGGCTGGTTCGCCGCCGCGCGCGACGGGGTCGCCGTGCCGGGGCGGCTGCGCGCCGGTACCGCGCTGGTGGCCCGCGGGGAGTTCTCGATCGTCATCGCCGGGCTGGCGGTCGGCGCCGGGCTGACGGCCGTGGGACCCGTCGCGACGGGGTACGTGCTCGTGCTCGCGGTGACCGGGCCGGTGCTCACCCGCTTCGTCGAGCCGCTGTCGACCCGGCTGGTGCGCGCGCCGGCAGCGGTCTGACCGTTCAGGCAGCGGCGTCGTCCCGGCGGGCCCGGGCGGCGGCGAGCACGTGCGGCTCGAGGGCCTGCGCGATCCGGGCGTAGCCGGCCGAGGACGGGTGGAACCGGTCGGCGGAGAACAGCGCCGGGTCGGCCACGAATGCGCGGGCCACCTCGCCGGCCACCGGCGCGACGGACGCTCCCGCGTCCTGGGCCACCTGGGCCTGGCGGTGCTGCAGCACGGCGCAGGCGCCGCGGACCAGCGGCCGGAGCGCGGGCGGGACGAACGGCACCATCGACATGTCCGGTGCCGGGACCACGACGACGTCGGCGCCGACCGCGCGCAGGGCGCCGACCGCGGCGGCCAGGGCTGCGGACGCCTGCTCGGCCGGCACGAAGCGGGCGAGGTCGTTGGCGCCGATCACGACGACGGCGAGGTCGGGCGCCAGCGCCGTCGCCCGGCGGACCTGGGCGGCCAGATCGGCCGACACCGCGCCGGGCACGGCGAGCACGTGCAGGTCGACGTCGAAGCCGGCGTCGGAGAGGGCACGGGTCAGCCGGGGGCCGAGGGCGTCGACCGGGCGGCCGGCGCCGGTGCCGAAGGCGAGGGAGTCACCCAGGACGGCGAAGCGGAGGGAGGTGCGAGCCACGCCCTGTGCAACGCCGCCGTCGCCCCCGGCACTCCCCTGACGGGAGAGACAGGACCGGCCTCAGCGGCCGCGCCAGACGGGGGCGCGCCGCTCGGCGAAGGCGGTGGAGCCTTCGCGCGCGTCCTCGGAGCCGAAGACCGGCCGCACGATCTCCTCCTGCCGCGCCCACGCCTCCTCCGGGCCCCATGCCGGCGCCGAGAGCACCACCTGCTTGGTGGCTGCCACGGCGAGCGGCCCGTTGGCCGCGATCGCCGTCGCGAGCTCGACGGCGGCGTCGACGGCGCCGCCCTCGTCCACGAGCCGGTTGACCAGACCGACCGCCGCGGCGCGCCCGGCGTCCACCGGCTCACCGGTCAGCAGCATCTCCAGCGCCACGGCGCGCGGCACGCGCTGGGGTAGCAGCAGCGCCGCCCCGCCCGCGGCGACCAGCGACCGCTTGACCTCGGGGACGCCGAACCGCGCCGTCCGCGCGGCGACGACCAGGTCGCAGGCGAGGACGAGCTCGAACCCACCGGCCAGCGCCCAGCCCTCCACCGCGGCGATCAGCGGCTTGCGCGGTGGGGTCTGGGTGATGCCGCAGAGGCCTCGCCCCGGGATGGCCGGGCTCTCGCCGCGCAGGAAGGCCTTGAGGTCCATGCCGGCGGAGAAGATGCCGCCGGCGCCGGTGAGCACACCGGCGCGCAGCCCGTCGTCGGCGTCGAGCTCGTCCATCGCCGCGGCGACGGCCCGCGCGACGTCGGCGTCGAGGGCGTTGCGGGCCGCCGGGCGGTTGATCGTCACCACCTGGACCGCACCCCGGCGCTCCACCAGGACCTTGCGGTCGTCGTCGCTGCCGGCCACGGACCCCCTCCTCGGATCGGGAAACGGCGCGGGGCCCGGCGCCGACGGCGACCGGGCCCCGCGCTGCAATGTGCTGGAACGGCCCCGCGTCAGGGCCCCGTCCCGAGCGTGCGAGGGATGGGGGGACGCGGGGTCCTTCTTCAGGCCTTCGGGCCGCCGGCGGCGTAGACGACCTGGCCGGACACGAAGCCGGCACCCTCGGAGACGAAGAACGACACCAGGTGGGCGATGTCCTCGGGCTGGCCGACGCGGGCCACCGGGATCATCGACGCGGCGCCCTTGATGAAGTCGTCGAAGGGGACGCCCATGCGGTCGGCGGTCGCCTTGGTCATCTCGGTCTGGATGAACCCGGGGGCGATGGCGTTGGCAGTGACGCCGAACTTGCCCAGCTCGATCGCGAGGGTCTTGGTGAAGCCCTGCAGCCCGGCCTTGGCCGTGGAGTAGTTGGCCTGACCGCGGTTGCCCAGCGCCGAGGTGCTGGACAGGTTCACGATCCGGCCCCACTTCTGGTCGATCATGTGCTTCTGCGCCGCGCGGGTCATGAGGAAGGCACCCCGCAGGTGCACGTTCATGACGATGTCCCAGTCGGAGTCCGACATCTTGAAGAGCATGTTGTCGCGGAGCACCCCGGCGTTGTTGACCAGGACGGTCGGCGGGCCGAGCTCGGTCGCGATCCGCTCGACGGCGGCCTCGACCTGGGCGGAGTCGCTGACGTCGGCGCCGACGGCCAGCGCGCGGCCACCGGCGGCCTCGATCGCCTCGACGGTGCCCTTGGCCGCGGCCTCCTCGAGGTCCAGGACGGCGACGGCGAAGCCGTCACTCGCCAGCCGCTGGGCGGTGGCCGCGCCGATACCGCGCGCCGCTCCGGTGACGATGGCCACGCGGGATGCCGTGGTGCCTGCCTCGCTCATGGGGTTCCCTTCATGTCGGATGCCCGCGATCACCGGGTGGGCCCGGCGCGCGGCGAGCTGCGCCCGACACGTTACGGCCGCCCCCTGCGGCACCGGTCGCAAGGTCGGTCACCCTCCCCCACCGGGCGGCCGGCCGACGACGTCGGCCCGGCCGAACCCCTCGGCCACCGAGGGCGGCACCAGCCGGCCGAGGGTGGCGAACACCCCCACCAGGGGCACCCGCGCCTGGCCCGCCCGGGCCTCGTTGCGGGCCAGGCAGACCTCCACCGGGGCATCGACCCAGACCGCGCGGACGGGGACGCCGGCCTCGCGCGCCGCGGCGACCAGCGCTGCCCGGTCCTCCGGGGACGGGTTGGGGTTGTCGACGACGACGCTGCGCCGGCGCCGCCAGGAGCTCGGCGACCACCCGTCGCTGGCGGGCCTCCCGCCTGCGGGCCCGGGGCTCGGCCCCCGTGCAGGGGCCCGCCGCGAGCCTGCGAGCGGTGGGGGCACGTGGGCCCTTCGATTGCCGCTGCCCTGCAGCCCGACCATCACCACCAGCTCCTGCCGGTCGCCGGGTGCGCTCAGCCCTGCCCCGCGCCCTCGGGCGGCTGCGACGCCGAGGAGCGGCGGTGCGGGTGGTGCGGCAGCCGGCGGATCGACGCCAGCGCGGCGCGGCGCGCGTCCATCCGCCGGCGCGCCCGCATGGTTCGCGGGGCCCTGGGTTCCTCGCGCAGGAGGGCGTCGAGCCAGTGACCGCGCGGGTCGACGTCGACCAGGAGCGCCTTGACCAGCAGCGTGAGCGGGATGGCCAGCAGCGCGCCCAGTGCGCCGAGCACCCAGCTCCAGAACAGCAGGGCGATGAAAGTGACGGTCATCGACAGCCCGACCGAGTCGCCCACGAAACGGGGCTGGACGAGCGTCTGGACGACGAAGTTCAGCAGCGAGTAGACGACGAGGATGGCGACGAACTCGCCCCAGCCGCCGGCGAGCAGCCCCAGCACGGCCGGCGGCGCCACGCCCAGCACGAAGCCGATGTTGGGCACGTAGTTGGTGATGAAGGCCAGCAGTCCCCACAGCGGCGCGGCCGGCACGTCCAGCATCGCGAGCGCGATGGTGTCGCCCACGGCGACGATCGCGCCGAACACCGTGCTGACCAGCAGGTAGCTGCGGGTGCCGCGGGTGAACAGCGTGAGGGCCACCGGCAGGTGCGGCCGCTCGGAGGCGACCAGGGCCATCCGCCGGCTGAAGCCGCTGGACTCGATGGCCATGAACACCAGCGCCGACAGCAGGAGCAGCAGCGTGCTGGCCGCGGAGGTGAGCCGGCTGAGCAGGTCGGTGGCCAGGCCGACCAGCGAGCCGTAGTCGATCTGCTGGACGAGGTCGGACACCTGACCGGAGACGATGCCCCGGTTGTTGAGATCGGCGACGACGTCGTTGATGAGCACCTGCGCCTGGTCGGCGTAGTCCGGGAGCAGGGCGGCGAACTGCGCCACCGACACCACGAGGAGCCCGACGAAGGCCAGCAGGACGGCCCAGACCAGGAGCAGCAGGACGGTGGTGGCCAGCCAGTGCGGCACGCCCACCCGCCGCAGCCAGCCCTGCACGGGGGCCAGGGCGATCACGACCACGAGGGCCAGGAACACCGGTGCGACCAGCCACGCCACCGCCTGGAGCCCGGCGATCGCGATGGTGGCCGCCGCCGCCCCGCCGATGACCAGCAACCACCGCGGCACGGTGGACTGCGGCGGTTCGGTCTCGAGCGGCTCCGTCAGCGGCACCTCGGCCGCCGCGGCCGCGTCCGGCTCCGGGTCCTCCGGCAGGGCATCGGGCGAGGACGGCGCAGCAACGGCCTGCTCGGGACGGGTGAGGGCGCGCGGACCCGGACCCGTCAGGCCCCGTCGTGCTGCCATTCCGCCCCTCCCCCTCGGTGCCGCCCCCTTCGTCCCGAACCGATCGCCGCAGCACGGCGGTGGCCGCGCTAGGCGGCCCCGTCCAGCAGCGCCGCCATCGCGGGCAGGTCGAAGAACCGGGCCATCTCGCGGGCGCTGGGGCCGCCGGCGTCCGGGTCGGCACCGGCCCGGAGCAGGGCCTGCACGGCCTCGGCCGACTGCTTGAACACCGCCGCGGCCAGCGCCGTCTGCCCGCGGTCGTTGGCCCGCGCGTGGTCGGCCCCCCGGGCCAGCAGGGCGGCCACGGTCTCCGGGTGCCCGTGGTACGCGGCGAGGATCAGCAGAGTGTCGCCCTTGTCGTTGGTCAGGTTCGCGGGGACACCGGCGTCCACGTAGGCGGCCAGCTCGTCGGTGTGGCCGCCGCGGGCCAGGTCGAAGACCCGGCCGGCGAGCTCGATGACGCCGGGGTCGATCTGCTGGCCGCTCACGGCCCCCAGCGTAGGAGACCGCAGCCGCCCCGGCCGGGTGCGGGCCGGTCGCTCACAGCGGCAGCTCGTAGCCGGCGTGCGATGGCGGAAGCCCAGGCCCTCGTAGAAGCGGTGGGCCTCGGCCCGTGACCGATCGGTGGTGAGCTGGACCAGAGCGCACCCGTGCCGTCGGCACTCCGTGACCGCCCACCACAGCAGCCCGCCGCCGAGCCCCGACCCGCGCCGGTCGGCCCGCACGCGGACGCCCTCGAGCTGGCCGCGCAGCGCACCGCCGCGGGAGAGCCCGGGCACGAAGGAGAGCTGGAGGGCGCCGACCACGTCGTCGCCGTCGGCCGCGACCACCAGCAGGTGGCCCGGGTCGGCGTCGATCCGGTCCGCCCGGCCCGGCGATCCCGATGCGGCTGCCTGCACGCCCGAGGGTGTCAATCCCCGGCAGCCTCGTCCGCGGACTCGGGTCGACCACCGAACACGTCGGCGGCGACCTCACGGCGGGCATGGGTCAGCCATTCGTGCTGCTCGTTGGCCTGGTCGATCAGCCGGTCGATGACCTCCACGTCCACGCGGTCGTCGACCGCCGCCACCTCGCGCAGCGTCTCGAAGCCGCTGCGCTTGGCCCGGACGGCGGAAGCGAGGAACTCGAACTCCACGAGGGAGCTCAGCGGTGACCGGCTCAGCAGCCGGCCGTTGAGCTTGACCCGGCTCAGCTTCTCCCCCACCCAGAGCCCGGCCTGCTTGTACCGACGGATGGACAGCCCCAGCTCGGCCATGATGCCCCTGAGCAGGTCGTGCTCCTCGCGCAGTTCGTCCAGCAACTGCTGCAGTCGCCCCGCGTAGACGCTGCCGCGGTGGGCTCCGATCATCCGCTTGACCAGTTCGATGCCGCCGACGGAGGCAGCCAGGTGGTCGTTGCAGTAGATGGTCAGCAGCTCGGCATGACGGATGCCGCCGCGAGTGGACTCGGACACGGGATCTCCCTGGGTCGTGACGGCATTCGGCCCGATTGTCATGGGCAACGGGTGCAACCGCACGCCAGCGCCGATCCGGCGGGCGGCAGCTGTGCGGATAGGGGCACCGCGACGCCGGAACCCGTCGACGAAGAGATCAGGTCGTCGGACCCGAGGTCCGGATGAGGGGTGGAACCCGTTCGGTCGCCGCGAGACCGCTCGCGACCGCGGTCATCCCGGAACCCGATAGCCCGCCGCCGGCGTCCACCTGCTCGCGTGCGGCGACGTAGACGACCAGCCAGATGGCCACGATCACCAGGATGACGCCCACCACGAGCGCGAAGAGACGCCCCAGCGACCGTGGCCTGCGCTGCTCCGGATCGGCCGGCCTGCCGTTCTCGCGCCGATGACCGGATCCGTCGGGCGTGCTCTCCATCAGTTCCTCCTCCGGACGTGAGACCTCCCGTCGACGTGTCGGTACCGGCGGTCCGGGACGGTACGAGGTCATGACCCCCTACGGCTGCCCGCGGCCGCGCGCGATGCGGCCGCCTCACTTGCGCGGGCACGGGCTCGCTGTGGTTCGACGGTGTATCGGGGATCCTTCGCGCTGGCCATACCGGCGTCGAAGACGCCGAACCGGGTGAGCACCGACCCGACCGCCAGCAGGGCTCCGCTCACGGCCGCGGCCGTACGGCTGCGACCGGCCAGCAGCGTCAGTCCTGCCCCCGTCGCCGTGCACGCACGTGCCGTCTTCAGCAGCTTCCCGGCCCGGCCGGTGCGGTAAGGCTCGCTGACCAGCCCGTGACCGTGCTCGACACGGTGCATCGCCGCGAGTTCAATCGCCGCGCCCATGGCCGCGACCCTGCGCGCCGGCCCCGCCTCGTCGAGCGGCGTGAGGGCCGTCGTGATCCCCCCGCCCGCGGCCATGGCCGAACCGGCGAAGACGACCGGCAGCTCCCGGTGGGCCTCGTGCCACGAGGGGACGGCTGTGTCGGCCAGCAGGGCTGCCGTGTACGTCGTCATCGGCCCGCCCAGGACCGCTGCCCCCGCGCCCGTGAACCGGCGCAGCAACGGGAACCTGCCCAGCAGGTGGGCGCCGGCCGTCGCGGTGGTCAGCGCGCTGAACGGCGCGAGGATCCAGGACCCCACCGACAGCGGCGAAGTGGTCTTGAGCACCCGCAGCATGTTGAGGAACCGGCTCGGCCGGCCCAGGTCGTGGATGAGGAAGGCCACCGAGGCCAGCGCCCCGCCGCCCGCGGTGAGGTGGGCCACCCGGGCCAGCGCCGGGCGGCGCGTCCCCTCGGCCAGTGCGCCCAGGACGGCGGAGGACCCGGCGGCGCCCCCGAGGAACAGGTAGAGCGGCACGTCCGGCGTCTTCCACACCGGTGGCTTGATGATCGGCCGGCCGTAGTAGGAGGTGAACTCGACCTCGTCGACCATGGGGATCTCCCCGCGGCCTCCTCGGCGACGCCGTTGCTCACGGTCCTGGGCCGGCGGACCGTCGGCCCGCCGCCATCCGGCACCCGGTACCCCTACGTCCTCCGGCACTCCCCCCGCGGTCACCGACGCCGTCCCACGAAGGCCGAGGCGATCAACCCGAGCACCATCGCCGCACCTGCCCCGACGGACCTCCACATGGCCGGCAGGTCCCGGGTGGTGACCACCGGGTCCGGCGGCAGGCCGTAGACCTCCGGCTCGTCCAGCAGCAGGAAGAACGCGCCCGCCCCGCCGACCCCGTCGGTCTCGTCCCGCCCGTAGAGACGGGCGCCCTCGACCCCCTTCTCCTGCAGCGCGGCCAGCCGCTGGTCGGCGCGGGCCTGCAACGCATCGAGATCGCCGAACTGGATCGACTCGGTGGGGCAGGCCGATGCGCAGGCCGGCTGGAGCCCGTCGGTCAGCCGGTCGTAGCAGAGGGTGCACTTGAACACCCGGCCGTCGTCCTGGCGCTGGTCGATCACCCCGTACGGGCAGGCGGGCACGCAGTAGCCGCAGCCGTTGCAGATGTCCTCCTGCACGACCACGGTGCCGAACTCCGTGCGGAACAGCGACCCGGTCGGGCAGACGTCGAGGCAGGCCGCATGGGTGCAGTGCTTGCAGACGTCGGACGACATCAGCCAGCGGATCTCGCGGTCCCCCGAAGCGGTCTGCGACGGCGCCGACTGCTCCGCCGTCGTCGCCGATGCGGGCACCTGCGGGTGCACGACGGGCGGATCCTCGAGCGGCCGCTGCCCGTCGGCGGCGCCCGGAGGTCCGACCGTGGGCATCGGCAGGTCCACCGCACGGCTCTGCTCGACGAAGGCCACGTGCCGCCAGCTGTTCGCCCCCAGCATCCCGGTGTTGTCGTAGGACGCCCCGGTCAGGCCCAAGGCGTCGACCGTGCCCTCCGCGTCGTCCATCGGCAGGAGGTTCCACTCCTTGCAGGCGACCTCGCAGGCCTTGCAGCCGATGCACACCGAGGTGTCGGTGAAGAAGCCGACCCGGGCGGGGTGGTCGTCGGCGTAGCCACGGTCGCCGGTGACGTCGGGAACCGGGCCGAACAGCCGGTTCCCTCGATCCTGGCCCCTGAAGGCGGCGCTCGCCGAGCTGATGGCGGTCATGATCGCTCCTCGATGGGCGCGCGCCCGTTGCGTCCCAGCAGCCCGGTCTCGACCCCCGCACGACGGCGGTAGCCCTCCACGAAATCCACCAGCGCGGGACCCCGCGGCCGCCGGCCGGGCCGGATGTCGCAGGTGGCGACCTTGGACTCCTGGATGTGCACGTTCGGGTCCATCACCACCCCGAGCAGGTCGTTGGCCGAGTCGCCGGTCGTGATGCCGTTCCTGCCCCAGTGGTAAGGGAGGCCGATCTGGTGCACCTCCCTACCGGCGACCCGTAGCGGCCGCATCCGCTCGGTGACCAGGACCCGCGCCTCGATGGCGCTGCGCGTGCTCACCAGCGTCGCCCAGCCCAGGTGCTCCAGCCCCCGCTCCGCGGCCAGCTGGGGGCTCACCTCGCAGAAGAACTCCGGCTGCAGCTCGGCCAGGTACTCCAGGGTCCGGCTCATTCCGCCGGCGGTGTGGTGCTCGGTCAGCCGGTAGGTGGTGACGACGAACGGGAACGCGTCGCTCATCGCGGGGTTGGCCCGGTTCCAGGCGCCCCGGAGCTCCTTGCGCGACGGGTTCGCCTGCCGGGAGTACAGCGGGTTCGGCACCGGCGACTCGGCCGGCTCGTAGTGGGTCGGCATCGGCCCGTCGGCCAGGCCCGCCGGCACGAACAGCCAGGCCTTGCCGTCGCCCTGCATGATGAACGGGTCGGTGCCACCGAGGGCGTCCTCGGCCTCGGCGCCCTCCGGCGGCACGTGGTCCGGCCGCTTGGTGGCCTGGAAGTCCGGGACGTCGGGGCCGCTCCACCTGCCGGCGTCCTCGTCCCAGTAGACGTACTTCTTCCGCTCGCTCCACGGCTTGCCGTCCGGGTCGGCGGAGGCCCGGTTGTACAGGATCCGCCGGTTCATGGGCCACGCCCAGCCCCACTCCGCCGCGACGAGGTCCTGCTCGGTGTGCGGCTTCTTGCGGTTGGCCTGGTTCACCTCGTCGGCGAAGACCCCGGAGTAGATCCAGCAGCCGCAGCTGGTCGAGCCGTCGTCCTGCAATGCGGTGTAGCCGTCCACCGCCGTGCCGTCCGGTCCGGTGCCGCTGATCTCGCGCAGCACGCCGTGCGCGCTGGGCTCGTCGACCGGTCCGTGCGTCGGGTAGTCCCAGGTGAGGTCCAGGACCGGCCGGTCCCGCGGGTCGGTGGACCCGGCGAGCTTCTCCCGGATCATGCGGCCCAGGTGGAAGTAGAACCACAGGTCGCTCCGGCAGTCGCCGGGAGGCTCCACCGCCTGGGAGTGCCACTGCAGGAGCCGCTGGGTGTTGGTGAACGAACCGTCCTTCTCCACGTGCGCCGCGGCCGGGAGGAAGAAGACCTCGGTGCCGATCTCCTCGGTCGCCAGCTCACCGGTCTCGATCTCCGGGGCGTTCGCCCAGAAGGTGGCCGACTCGATCAGCTGCAGGTCCCGGACGACGAGCCACTCGAGGTTGGCCAGCCCGAGCCGGGCCATCTTGGCGTTGGCGTGCCCGACCGCCGGGTTCTCCCCGACGAGGAAGTAGCCGGGGACGGTGCCCTGGATCTGCTGGGCGACCGTCTGGTACGAGCTGTGGTCGCCGGTCAGCCGCGGCAGGTAGTCGAAGCAGAAGTCGTTGCCCGGCTGCGCGGCCTCGCCCCACCAGGCCTTCAGCAAGCTGACCGCGTACTTCTTCATGTTGCCCCAGTAGCCGACGGAGCCGGCCGCCTCGGCGACGAAGTCGTCGAGGCTCGCGTCCTCCCGGGCCGAGGGCATCGGGATGTAACCGGGGAGGATGTTGTACAGCGTCGGGATGTCGGTCGACCCCTGGATGCTGGCGTGCCCGCGCAGCGCCAGGATGCCGCCGCCGGGCCGGCCCATGTTGCCCAGCAGCGCCTGCAGGACACTGGCGGCCCGGATGTACTGGACCCCCACGGTGTGGTGGGTCCAGCCCACCGAGTAGACGAAGGCGCTGGTCCGTTCGCGGCCGGAGTTGCTGGTGAGCGCTTCGGCCACCTTCAGGAACAGCTGCGGCTCCACGCCGCACACCTCGTGCACCATCTCCGGGGTGTAGCGGGCGTAGTGCCGCTTGAGCACCTGGAAGACGCAGCGCGGGTGCTGCAGCGTCTCGTCGCGACGGGGCTTCCCGCCGACCGGAGGGCCGCCGCTGCCGGACTGTTCCGAGGCGCCCTGCTCGTGCTCCTCCGCATCCGAGTCCTCGCCGGACTCGGCACCGACCGAGGCGCCGGAGGCCCCCGGCTTGGGCGACTGGCGCTGGCCGGCCGCAGCGGTGACCTCGACCCCCTCGTACTGCCAGGTGGTCTCGTCGTACTGCCCCTTCTCCGGGTCGTAGCCGGAGAACAGGCCGTCGAGGTCCTCGGTGTCCTGGAAATCCTCCCGCAGGATCGCGGCCGCGTTGGTGTAGGCGACGACGTACTCGCGGAACTCCTTCTCGTGCTGCAGGACGTAGTTGATCAGGCCACCGAGGAAGGCGATGTCGCTCCCCGCGCGCAGCGGCACGTGCAGGTCGGCCAGCGCGCTGGTGCGGGTGAACCGGGGATCGACGTGGATGACCGTGGCACCCCGCGCCTTGGCTTCCATGACCCACTGGAAGCCCACCGGGTGGGCCTCGGCCATGTTCGAGCCCTCGATGATGATGCAATCGGAGTTCGCGAGGTCCTGCTGGAACGTCGTGGCGCCGCCACGACCGAACGAGGTCCCCAGACCGGGGACCGTCGAGGAGTGCTATATGCGCGCCTGGTTCTCGACCTGGACCGCGCCCAGGGCCGTGTAGAGCTTCTTCATGAGGTAGTTCTCCTCGTTGTCGAGGGTCGCCCCTCCGAGGCTCGCTATCCCCATCGTGCGGTTGACCCGCTTGCCGTCGACCTCGTCCTGCCAGGTTTCCCGACGGGTTGTGATCACGCGGTCGGCGATCATGCCCATCGCCGTGTCGAGGTCGAGGTCCTCCCACTCCGTCCCGTGGGGACGGCGGTACTTCACCTTCGTCTGGCGGGTCCCGCTGGTGACCAGACTCTTGCTCGCCGCGCCCTTGGGGCACAGCCGCCCCCGGCTGATGGGCGAGTCCGGGTCGCCCTCGATCTGCACGACCTGCTCGTCCTCGACGAATACCCGCTGCGAGCAACCGACGGCGCAGTAGGGGCAGATGCTCTGCACGACCCGGTCGGCGGTCGCCGTCCGCGGGATCAGGGTGTCGGTCCGCTTGCTGCGAACCGCCTCACCACGCCCCGACGGGTCGGATCCGGTGAGCTGCCGGAACACCGGCCATGCATCCAGCCAGGTTTTCATGAAGCCCTCCCGTGGCACTCGTGCCCGTGGACGGCGGACGGTAGGCGCCTACCGGCGCGGTCCCGGCCGGAGCGGTCCGCCGTTGACCCGACGTCGTCGACCGTAGCCACGGCCCGGGCCGCCCGCACCTCCTCAGCCCGCCCGGTGGCCGGCCGAGTGTCGAACGCCGAGCATGGGGCGGATGAACGGGAAGCCTGATGCCGTCGTCGTCGGAGCCGGGCCGAACGGCCTGGCGGCGGCCCTGCGCCTGGCGGCCGCCGGGCTGCGGGTCCAGGTCGTCGAGCGGAACGCGCAGGCCGGCGGTGGGATCCGGACCGCCGAGCTGACCCGGCCGGGCTTCGCCCACGACGTCTGCGCGGCGGTGCACCCGATGGCCGCCGCGGCCCCGTTCTTCCGTGAGTTCGACCTCGCGAGCCGCGGAGTGCGCCTCCTCCACCCGGACATCCCCTACGCCCACCCGCTCGACGGCGGGCGGGCCGCCGTCGCCCACCGGTCGTTGGCCGAGACCGCCGAGGGCCTCGGCCGGGACGCGCCGGCCTACCGCCGGCTGATGGGACCGCTGGTCGAGTCCGGGGAAGCCGTCGTCGACTACATCCTGGGCAGCGCCTTCCGCCGACTGCCCACACGGGCCGTCCCGGCACTGGCCTCCTTCGCCGTGAACGGGCTGCCGGACATCGGCTGGCTGACGCGCCGCTGGTTCTCGACCGACGGACCCCGGGCCTTGCTCGCCGGCGCCGCCGCCCACGGGATGCTGGAGCTGACCCGGCCGATCACCGGCGGCCTGGGGCTGCTGCTGGGCATGCTCGCCCACCACAGCGGCTGGCCGCTGGTCGAGGGCGGGTCGCAGCGGATGGCCGATGCGATGGTGACCGCCCTGGAGGAGCAGGGCGGCGAGGTGGTCACCGGGCACGAGGTCACCGACCTGCGCGAGTTCGACGGCATGCCCGCCGTCCTGCTCGACACCTCACCGGCGGGCTTCGTCCGGATGGCCGGCGACCGGGTGCACGGGGGCTACCGGCGGTGGGTCGGCCGCTACCGGCACGGACCCGGTGTGTTCAAGGTCGACTGGGCACTGTCCGAACCGGTGCCCTGGACCAACCCCCAGGTCCGCCGCGCCGGCACCGTGCACCTGGCCGGCACGCTGGACGAGACCGTCACCGCCGAGTCCGCTCCGGCAGCCGGCCGGCATCCCGAGCGACCTTTCGTGCTCGTCGTCCAGCCCACCGTGGTGGACCCGGCCCGGGCGCCGTCCGGCCGGCACGTGCTCTGGGCGTACGTCCACGTCCCGCACGGTTCCACCGTCGACATGACCGGCCGGATCGAGACTCAGATCGAACGGTTCGCCCCCGGCTTCCGGGACACGGTCCTCGACCGGCACACGATGAACGCACCCCAGCTCGAGGCGTACAACCCGAACGACGTCGGCGGCGACATCTCCAACGGGGAGGCCTCGCTGTGGCAGATGCTCGCCCGCCCGGTGCCGCGGTGGAATCCCTACAAGACGCCCGTCCGCGGCACCTACCTGGCCTCCGCGGCGACCCCGCCGGGGCCTGCGGTGCACGGGATGTGCGGGGACAACGCCGCGCGGGTGGCGCTGCGCGAGGTCTTCGGCGTCCGTGAAGCGCCGACGCTGCGCCCGGCTCGCACCTGACCGCCGTCACCCCCCGTGGGGTCTCCCAGGGACATCGTCGCCGTTCCGGTCCGCTGGTCGGCCGGCCGTCGCGGTGACCAGCCCGGTGGCCACGGGCGTGGCGGCGGCCTCGCCGTCCTCGGTTCCGCGGATCCACGTGATGAGCAGGCCGAGCGCGACCGTGACGTGCACGAGTCCGGCCGGAACCCACATGAGAGCACCGGCCAGCTGCTGGTCAGCCAGTGGTTCGAGGCCCCACACCTGGGTCGTGGTCGCGTAGCCGGAGTACCACGGGGTCTGGGCGAACGTGAGCAGCAGCGAGAGCAGCGCGCTGGACATCGACATCCCGAAGACGAGGAGGACACCGAGGCCCGCCGGGACCCGCGCCGCGCGGACGCCGAGAACGGTGCGCCAGAACAGCACGCCGGTGAGCAAGAACGTGGCGTGCTCGAGGGCGTGGACGAGGGGGTGCTCCACGGCGGCGTCGTACAGCACGGCGGCATGCCACGCCCAGAACGTCCCCACGTGCAGCAGCCACGCCATCCCCGGGTGGCGCAACGCGTGCGCGACAGGGGCCAGCCGCCGCCACGGGGTCATCGCGCGGCGCACGACCGACGGGCTGCCGCGCAGCAACCTGGCCGCGGGCACGCTCAGCACGAGCAGTGGAGCGGCGACCAGGGTGAGCAGCAGGTGCTGCACCATGTGGGCGGACGCCAGCGCATCGGACAGCGCGTCCAGCGGCGAGAGCACGGCAACAGCGACGGCGAGCAGCCCGCCGGCGAAGCACCGGGCCCGCCACTTCTCGGCGACGCGGCCCCGACCGCGGCTGCGGCCCCGCAGGTACGCCGCGGCCGCCAGCAGCAGCCCGCAGAGGATCAGCGGGTCGGCGTTCCAGGCCGTCCACAGCTCGTGCGGCGTCAGGCCGGCGCCCTCGTGGGCGAGCACCGCCTCGATCGGACGAGTCACGCACAGGCCTGCAGGAACAGCGCCGGCAGGCCGACGAGGAGCACGGTGGCCAGCCCCAGCAGCGACAGCAGGAAGCCGCCGAAGGCCAGCGGCCGCCGGTCGACGAGTTCTTCCGTGCCGGCGTCCGGGCGCACCCGGCCGATCGCCCGCCACCGGGCGTAGCCCCACCACGCCGTCGCCACGCAGGCGAGCGCGGCCACCACGGTCGTCACGAGCGTGACGACGGTCGGTACCGGCGGGTCGAAGGCGTCCAGCCCTGGTCCGTCGCCGGTGCAGCCGGCCTCCACCACCAGGTAGACCAGCAGGAAGTGGACGGAGCTGATCACCGGGCCGGCGAGGAGGACGACGACCGCCGTGACCGCGCGGGTGTCGACCGAGACGTCGACCGGAGCGGGCGTGCCGCCGCCGGCCGTGGCCGTCTCCTCGGGCGGAAGAGGACGGGGGGTCGCGGGGTCCGGGGCGCTCATGTCAGCACCGGCCCGAGGTAGAGGGTGGCGAAGCCCAGGACCCAGATGACGGCCACCGCCACCCAGAAGCGGGCCACGTTCGCGATCGGGGCGTAGCGGCGGTACGTGTACGTCCCCCGGGACGCCCAGAACACGACCATCGCCAGCATGATGAGCGCAGCCGTCGCGACCACGAGCACGAAACCGGCGAGGGTGTAGAAGATCGAGCCGTAGGCGTGCGCCGTCCACCCCACGTCGAGCCGCACCAGGTCGGCGACCTGGACCGCCATCCCGCTCCCGGCCAGCAGCAGGGCGGCGTACAACCCGCCCCGGAAGCCCCGCATGTCGCCCTGGGCGATCTGCCGGTGCGCGAACGGCACGCCCGCCGCACCGAGGACGACGAGCGCCGCAGCGACGGCCGCCAGGCCCAGCGGCGGATCGCTGACGCCCACCGCCGGCCACTGCGGGTTCTCCAGCCGCAGGTAGAAGTAGCTGAGCAGCAGGGCGGAGAAGGCGACGGCGACGAAGAGGATGGCGAGCAGGGTCCCCGTCCGGGCGACGATCACGCTGCCGTGGGCGTTGACCGGGACGCCGTACTCCCGCTCGAACTCGTCCTCCTCGTCCGGGGTCATCGGCGGAGGTTGTGGCCAGTTCCAGGCGATGACGCTGGCGATGATGATCACCGCACCGACGGCTGCGCCCCACCGGATCTTGACCAGCTCGGCCAGGAAGATCAGCACCACGCCACCTGCGGTGGTCAGCGGCCAGATCGAGGGGTTCGAGACGCGGAAGACCTCCACGGGACGTCCGTCCGCCGTCCCCACGACCACCGCCGCCCGCCACTTCAGCGGCCACTGCCCGAGCCCGCGCACGAAGTGCATCAGCTGCGGGTCGCCCCGGTCGAGCCGCTCCTGGTCCCACAGCGGGTGCCGGCTGCGCACGATGGGCGGCTGGGTCCAGCTGTGCTGCTTGGGCGGCGACGGCAGCGCCCACTCCAGGGTGTCGGCGCCCCACGGGTTGGCATCGGCCCGTTCCCCGCGCCGGATCGTGCGAACGACGTTCCACACGAAGATCCCGATGCCGGGCACGATGATGAGCACCCCGATCGTCGAGATCAGGTTGTAGATGTCCCAGCCCTGACCGGACTCGTAGGTCCAGACCCGGCGCGGCATCCCCATCAGACCGACCTGGTGCATGGGGAGGAAGGCGACGTTCACGCCGATGAACAGCAGCCAGAAGTTCCACTTGCCCAGCCGCTCGTCCAGCAGCTTGCCGGTGAACTTGGGGAACCAGTAGTAGACGCCGGCGAAGATCGGGAAGGCGACGCCGCCGATGAGCACGTAGTGCAGGTGCGCGACCACGAAGTACGTGTCGTGCGCCTGCAGGTCGAAGGGCACGGAGGCCACCATCACGCCGGTGATGCCACCGATCACGAAGATGATCAGGAAGCCGATGACGAACAGGAACGGTGTCTTCCACACCGGCCGGCCGGCCCAGATGGTGGCCAGCCAGGAGAAGATCTGGACACCCGCGGGGATGGAGATCGCCATGCTGGCGGCGGCGAAGAAGCTGAGCACCAGCGGGGGCAGCCCGACGGCGAACATGTGGTGCGCCCACAGCGCGAACGAGAGGAACCCGATGCCGACCAGCGAGGCGACGAACCAGAGGTAGCCGACCGGCCGATGGCGGACGAAGACGGGGACGATCATCGCCACGACGCCGACCGCGGGGATGAACTGGATGTAGACCTCGGGGTGCCCGAAGATCCAGAAAAGGTGCTGCCAGAGCAGCGAGCTGCCGCCCAGTTCGGGATCGAAGAACTGGGTGCCGAAGCCTCGATCCAGTTCCAGCAGCAAGCTGCCGATGATCAGCGGCGTGAAGGCGAAGAGGATCATGAACGCCATCACCAGGAACGCCCACGCGAACAGCGGCATCCGGGTGAGCGTCATCCCGGGCGCGCGCATCTTCAGGATGCCGATGATGATCTCGACGCCGGCGGCGATGGCACCGACCTCCGCGACACCGAGCCCGAGGATCCAGAAGTCCACCGCGAGGTCCGGGGAGTACTCCGGTCCCGAGAGCGGCACGTAGGCGAACCAGCCGACGTCGGGCACCAGCTGGAACAGCGCGCTGCTGTAGTAGAGCAGCCCGCCGAACAGGAAGGTCCAGTACGAGAAGGCGCCGAGGCGCGGGAACGGCATCTCCCGGCTGCCCAGCATGGAGGGCAGGATGAGGATCGCGAAGCCCTCGAAGATCGGCAGGATGACGAGGAACATCGTCACCGAGCCGTGGTTGGTGAACAGCTCGTTGTAGAACTGCGGGCTGACCAGCTCCTGCTCGGGAAAGGCCAGCTGCAGGCGCATCACCAGCGAGTCGAAGCTGCCTCCGAGCAGGAGGAAGAAGAAGCCGGTCAGCACCAACCGCTTGCCGACCAAACCGTTCTGGACGCCGGTCAGCTGGCCGCGCAGACCGGGCGGGTCGTCCCAGAGGCGGTCCAGCTCCTCGGCCGTCCCCTGGTCGCTGACCTCGGGTGTGTACCTCCCGGGGTCCACCGCCCCCGTGTCGGCGCTCACCGCTGGCTCTCGATCCACGCCGCGAACTCCTCCGGGCTCTCGGCGACGACGCGCACCTGCATCGTCGCGTGCTCCAGCCCGCAGAACTCGGCGCACTGCGCGCCCCACTCCCCCGGCTCGTCGGCCTGCAGCACGAGGACGTTCACGCCGTCGGGCAGCATGTCCATCTTGCCGCCGAGCTCCGGCACCCAGAAGCCGTGGATCACGTCCGCCGACGTCAGGTGGAACTCGACCGGCCGGCCGACGGGGAGGTGCAGCTCGTCCACCGTGGTGACCCCGGCCTCCGGGTAGGCGACCTCGAAGTACCACTGGTGGCCGGTGACCTCGATGACCAGCGCCCCGGGCGGCGCGTCTTCGGCCAGCGTCCGCATCGCGGCGATCGTCGCACCGAACACGACGACCAGGACGATCACCGGTAGCACCACCCCGCCGCCCAGGATCCAGCGCCGCTCCGAGGGCGGCGCCTCCCCTTCGCGTCGTCGCCGGAACAGACCGACCGCCAGCAGGACGGCGAAGAGGACGAAGACGGCTGTACCGAGCCCGAGCATCAGCCACCACGTGTCCGCGATCGACTCCGCTCTCGGGCCCTTCGGATCGAGGCTGCCGCTGCTGGACCCGTTCATCGGCGGCCTGCCCCGTCAGCGGACCGGACGCCGCCGGACGCCGTGGCGCACACCGAGGACGGGCTCGGCCCACGCCGTGCACCGGCCGACCGGACACCGTGCATTCCGCCTCCACCTGTATCGGGGCCGTCCGACCGTATCCGGCGCACGCCGCGCGGGCGACCGATCCGAGCGTCCCGGGCGCCGTCGTCAGCTCCTGAGACCAGGCCCGACTGCACGGAGCCGGGAAGTGGAGCCGACGAGGCCCCCGGGCACTCAGCGACGCCCGCGCCCGACCGAGCTCATCGCCAGGTCCGGTCCACCGGGCGCGCGCCGGCCTCGCCCGGGCGGCCAGCGTGCGTCGAGGAGGTGTGCTCCGGTGCCGGACGAACCCTTCGCCGAGCATGAGCGCACCTGATGGGTGGCGACCAGGACCGTCCCGCCGTCTGCACGGACCGCATCGAGGACGGCCACGAGATCCTCGGTGCCGTGGGGGTCCAGTGCGGCCGTGGGCTCGTCCAGGCAAAGTAGCGCCGGCCGGCAGGCGACCGCCGCGGCCAGCGCGGCACGTACCCGCTCGCCGGCCGACAGGGTCCCGACCCGGCGGTGCGCCAACGCCTGCAGACCGAGCAACTGCACTGCGGCAGTCGCTGTTTCCCGCCGGCCGGTCACCACGGTGAGCGTCCCGGCGGCCAGAGCCAGGTCGAGCGGAGCCCAGACCGGGGAGCCGCGGTGAGTTCGGCTGGCCCGGGTCAGCCGCAGCACAGGTGTCACTGTGGCTGCCGGCGGACCGGCCGGGGCGCGCCGTCCGTCCTCGGTCCCCGGCCGCCCGGTCATGGCCACAGCGCAGGGCGACCGAGCCTGGTCGACACCTTCCGGGAGACGGGCCCGGCCGGCGTTCCGTCAACCGCGCAGCAGCACCGCCACCCCGGCGCACGCCGCGGCCCACAGGCCACTGGCCAGCGTGCCGACGATGAAGCGCTCGGCCGCCGCCGGTGTCCGCAGCTCGGAGAACCGGCCCAGCCCCTTCACGGCGAGGATGACGGCCAGACCTTCCGGCCAGCCCGCCAGGAGGGTGGCCGCGATCGCGCCGCGTTCCAGCACGCCGATCCAGGCGCCGCCGCGGAGGATGTCGGGGTCCTGCGGACCGCCGGACACCCCGGCCGCCGCGGGGTCGGCGGCGTTCAGCACCGACGTCGCGACGGGGCTGCCCCCGGTGATCGCCGCCAGCACCGCCAGCACGACGCCTCCCTGCAGCGCCACTCCCCCGACGCCGTCCTCCGCCCAGGCGAAGGCGGCACCGACGGCCAGGGCCCCGACCAGCGCGAGGGCGCCGATGGACGCCACCGGCCGCTGTTCCCCCCGCACGGTCAGGGCCAGCCCGGCCAGCGCGACCAGGCCCAGCAGCACGAGCGCGGCGGCGGTCATCCGGCCGCCCGGGCGAGCAGGCGGGCAGCGGTGGGCCGCAGCTCGCGTTCCAGCTCCCAGGAGGCGGCGGCGAGCCGCTGACCCACGGCCTGCCGGGAGATGCCGAGCTCGGTCGCGGCCTCGGCCTGCGTCCGGCCACCCTCGATCAGGTCGATCGCCTCCCACGCCTGGTCGCTGCGCCGGCCGAGCAGCACGGCGAGGGCGCTGAGGACGGACTGCGCGTCGGCTGCGTCGGCCGCCGTCGTGCCACGGACCGCCAGGCGCATGGGGCGCTGCTTGGCGGCGTCCACCGCCCGGCGGGCGCAGAGGAAGGCCGGTCCGGTGGCCGCCCGCGTGCTGGGCGGCAACGGGTGCTGGACGGGGCCGGCGCCGATCCCGATGCTCCAGCCACCGAGGCGGACCAGCCGCATCGCGACGTCGACCACGGCCTCGGGTTCACCGAGCACGCCCTGGAACTCGTCGCCGGCGGTGCGCTCGAAGGCGAGCAGCGGGCGGACGCCGACGTCCAGCTCGGCGAGGGCCTCGCCCACGCGGTCGGCACTGCGACGGCTGGCCCGCTGGTCGACGGTGAGTACGTACGGCATCGGGCAAGCCTGACAGCTTTCCCTAGCGAAAGCAAGGCTCAGAGCTTGTCGAGAGCGCCGACCGGGAAACCGCCGGCGGCCACCGGCCCCCAGCCGGTGATCGTGATCCGCAGCAGGGACTTGCCCTGCCGGGTCATCGCGGCGCGGTACTCGTCCCAGTCGGGGTGCTCGCCGCTGATCGACCGGTAGTACTCCACCAGGGGCTCCAGCGCGTCCGGCAGGTCGAGCACCTCCGCCTCCCCGTCCACCTGCACCCACGGCCCGTCCCAGTCGTCGGAGAGGACGCAGAGCGACACCGCGGGGGCCCGCCGGGCGTTGGCCACCTTGGCCCGCTGCGGGTACGTGGAGACGACGACGCGCCCCTCGGCGTCCACGCCGCAGGCCACCGGGGAGAGCTGCGGCGCCCCGTTCCCGCGGCGGGTGACCAGGACGGCCCGGTGCCGGGGCCGCAGGAACTCCAGGAGCGCGTCGCGGTCGACCCGGTCGGCGGTGGCGATCTTCGGCATGCCCTGAACGCTACGACGCGGGTGTGACGATCGTTCCCTGACCGGTCCCCCACGCGGATCTGTGATGGGATCGGCAGCCATGAGGTTGCGCCCGCCCGGTCGGACACCCGCTGCTGCGCACCCGGGGACGGATGCGCAGCCCGGACCGGAGCCCCGCCGCGCCGACGCGGTGCCCGAGACCTCCGCCACCCCGGCTCCCAGCGAGGGGCGCGGCCCGAAGCTGCAGCGCGGGCTGCGCGCGCTGGCCATCACCTCCGCGCAGGTGCTGGTCGTCCTCGCCGCGCTCTACGTGCTCGGCTCCGTGCTCGGCAGGCTCTGGGTCATCCTGCTGCCGATCGTGCTCGGGCTGCTGATCGCCACGGTCCTGTGGCCCGCGACCCGGTTCCTGCGGGCCCACCGCTGGCCGCCGGCGCTGGCCGCGGCGACCGTCCTGCTGACGTTCCTCGCCCTGTTCGGTGGCCTCATCGCGGCCATCGCCCCCTCGGTCGCCAACCAGGTCACCGAGCTGGCCGACCAGGCCACCGCCGGCCTGCAGGACGTGCAGGAGTGGGTGCAGGGGCCACCGCTCAACCTCGGCGAGGACCAGGTCGGCAACGCCGTCGAGTCGGTCATCGACTCCATCCAGGGCAACGCGCAGAACATCGCCGGGTACGCGGTCACCGGCGTCTCCGCCGTCGGCAACGGGCTGGTCACCCTGGTCCTCGCCCTCGTCCTGGTCTTCTTCTTCCTCAAGGACGGGCCGCGCTGGGTGCCGTGGCTGGCCGCGCAGACCGGGCCGAAGGCCGCCCGGCACGTCGCGGCCCTGTCCTACAAGACGTGGGAGACGCTGGGTGAGTTCATCCGGCAGCAGGCCCTCGTCGGTTTCGTCGACGCTCTGTTCATCGGCATCGGGCTGTGGATCCTCGACGTGCCGCTGGTGCTGCCGCTGGCCGTGCTGACCTTCTTCGGCGCGTTCATCCCGATCATCGGTGCGTTCGTCGCCGGCGCGTTCGCCGTCCTGATCGCGCTGGTCGACCAGGGCTTCACCACGGCGCTCATCGTGCTGGCCATCGTGCTGGTGGTGCAGCAGCTCGAGGGCAACGTGCTGCAGCCGATCATCCAGGGGCGCGGCTTCAACCTGCACGCGGCGGTGGTCATCCTCGCGGTGACCGCGGGCAGCAGCCTGGCCGGGATCATCGGCGCCTTCCTCGGCGTCCCCGTCGCCGCGCTGATCGCCGTCGTCTACCGGTACGTGCGTGACGAGCTGGACGGCAAGGCGCCGGAGGTGGCCGACGACGGCACCCGCGCCCGCGTCGACGGCGACGAGTCCGGCACCACCGTCACCCGGGAACAGGTGGCCGCCCCGGCGGGCGAGGAGCGCGGCCGCACCTGAACCCGCCCCACGGGGGACGACGGGAATGCCGGACCGGCACCCGGACGCTGGACCACGTGTCCGGCAGTACCGAGCAACCAGGAGGTCCCCTCGTGGCCCAGCGACCGGAGGAGCTGGTCGAGCTGCTCCCCGCGGCGGAGCCGTTCCTCGCCCGGGAATCAGCCGTCACCGACCCGTCGCAGCGTCGCGGGCTGGTGCTGGTGCACGACCTCGGCGGTGACTTCGACGCCGCATCGGCCGGCAGCCTCGCCGGCGCCCACCTGCTCGCCGCGCTGCCGCACGAGGTGGTCGCCCGCTTCGACGTCGACAGCCTGGTGGACTACCGGGCCCGGCGTCCCCGGATGACCTTCAACAGCGACCACTACGAGGCCTTCGCCGCGCCGGAACTCCAGCTGTACGCCGCGGAGGACGACGCCGGCGAGACGTTCCTGCTGCTGCACGGGACTGAGCCCGACTACGCGTGGGAGCGCTTCGTGGCCGCCGTCGCGCACCTCGTGG
Source organism: Blastococcus saxobsidens (assembly GCF_002938435.1). Lineage (GTDB taxonomy): Bacteria > Actinomycetota > Actinomycetes > Mycobacteriales > Geodermatophilaceae > Blastococcus > Blastococcus saxobsidens. The sequence goes on along the minus strand of NZ_POQT01000025.1, from coordinate 27,752 downwards.
ACCGGCTCGGCGTCACCTCCGTCGTGGCCCTGCAGGCGATCCCGATGCCGGTGCCGCACACCCGCCCGGTCACCGTCACCGCGCACGCGACCCGCCGCCAGTTGATCGAGCCCTATCCCGTGTACTGGGGCGAGATGCGCATCCCTGGCAGCGTCTCGGCGCTGCTGGAGCTGCGCCTGGGCGAAGCCGGCGTCGACGCGTTGGGCGTGGCCGCGCACGTGCCGCACTACCTGGCGCAGGCCACCTATCCGGCCGCCTCCCTGACGCTGATCGAGCACCTGGAGCGGCTGACCGGGCTGCGCCTGCCGGGTGAGGCCCTGCGCGAGGCCGCCGAGGCCAACCGCACGGAGATCGACGAGCAGATCGCCCGCTCGTCGGACAACACCGCCGTGGTCGCCGCCCTGGAGCAGCAGTACGACTCCTTCACCGCCGCGCGCGAGGGCAGCGACCTGCTCGGCTCCGGCGGCGAGGTGCCCAGCGCCGACGAGATCGGTGCGGAGTTCGAGCGCTTCCTGGCCGACCAGGACCGCCGGCGCCCCGGCGAGTGAACGCGTAGCGCGCACAGCGCCGTGAGCGCCGAGAAGGCGACGACGACCCCGATCAGCGCCTTGCGGCGGCCCACCAGGTCGGTGAGCGTGCCGATGCCCAGCGCGCCGACCATCATGCCGACCAGGCCGATGGTGATCAGGGCGCTGGCACCTCCGGCGTCCAGGTCCCACTCCGCGGACAGCCCGCTGAGCGTGGTCGGGACGACCACGAGGTCGAAACCGTCCAGCAGGACGGCGATCCAGCACAGCGGGGCCACCCAGCCCGCGGCGCGGACGCCGGTGCTCCCGGCGGTGGTGGAGGTGGAGCTCACGTCGGTCCTCTGCGGTTCGGCGATGGTTGCCCCGGAACGGTAGGGCGCCGTCGCCCTCCCGGCCCGGTCGGGCATCCGCTGGGTGGAACGATGGCGGGCCGTGGGCGGGGAGTCCCGGTCACGGCCCGCCGCGTGGTGCGGTGCCGGTCGTCAGCCGGCGGCGTGCTCTGCGCAGGTCAGGCGACGACCACGCGCTCGTCCGGCACGCAGTGCGTCATGACCGGTCGGATTGCGCCGGGGGGCGGCCACGTCGAACAGCGCCGCACTCCTCGCCGCACTCCTCGACGCCCTCCGGCGGCCACCCTGGTGCGCTGCCCCACCCCCGCCCGCAATCCCGGCTTCCCGTCAGAACGGCGGTGGGGAGTCATCCGGTGGTGGTTGCGGGGGCGCGGGTAGCGCCGGCTGGTCGTGCGGGTCCCGCAGGCCCGGTGGCCGGGTGCTGCGGGTGATCCCGGAGGGGGTGGTCACGGTGAGCGTTCCGTCGGAGGCGAGGACGAAGCGCCAGCCGCGGGCGAAGGTCTTGAGCCGGTGATGGGTGCGGCACAGACAGCACAGGTTGTCGCAGCCGGTGCGCCCGCCGCAGTCGTAGGGGACGACGTGGTCCAGATCGGTCCGCCCGGCCGGCCGGGAGCAACCGGGGTGGCGGCAGGTGCGGTCGCGCAGCCGGATGAACCGTTCCTGCGCGGCCGTCCGGTCGTAGCCGGCCACCTCTGCGGGCATCGTGAGCACCGGGCAGGAGCAGTCGGGCTGCGCGCCGTGGTCAGGGCAGCCACGAGCGGCCAGGCGGGCCAGCTCGGCCGGAGTGGCGGTGGCCAGCAGCGCCCCACGCTCGTCGGTGACCGCCACCGCCAGACTGCCCCCGAGCGGGACCTGCAGCCCCAGCGCGCCGATCTGGGCCAGGAGCTCGCGCAGGTGAGCGGTGGTGATCGGGTGCCCGTCCACCGTCGGCCCTGACTCCGGTTCCGACGCTCCCCCACGGACGCCCGCGCCCGGGTTCCGCACAGCCGGGAGAGGGGCGAGCACGGTGACGTGCCCGGTGAACCCCGCGCCAGCCGCGCCAGCGGGGTCGAGAACGAGGGCGGCGTGCGCCTCGGCGCGCAGCACCCCGATCGGCCGGTCGTCCCCGGCGGTCCGGGCCAGCTGCGCGGCGTGGTCGATCACCGACCACATCGCGGCCGCCACCGCCGACGGCAGCTCGCTCACCAACGCCGACATGCCATCGGCGGTCGGATAGGTGCGCACCCCTGCCCGGCGCTGCGCCTCCTGTCGGCGCCGCTCGGCGAACTCCTCGTCCGCCGCGATCGCCGCCGCCACCAACCGCTTCCGCAACTGCCCCGACGACAAGCCCGCCGCCACCGGCAGCACCTGCGCCACCACAGCCGCGACCACCTCGTCGGAGGCGTCCCCGAGCACGTCGGCGAACACCCGCGCCCGGAACCAGTCCAACCGGCCCTCGCTGCAGACCTGCCACACCGCCGGCATCCGCTCGACGAGCTGATGGGCATCGGCCAGCACGCCGGAGGCGAACGACCGCGAACAGTTCAGCACCTCCGCCAGCTCGTCGGGCAGGAACTCCGAGGATCCCGGCACCGGCGACCCACCCCCGCGACGCCGTGCACCCGGATGACCAGGCGGGGGATCATCGACGTCCGGCCGCTGCGCCGCCAGGGCCATCACCAGCTCCGCCTCGTAGGCGGAATCCATCGCCCGCCGGGCCTGCACCCGCTGCAGCTCCGCGGCGATCTCCGCGTCGCTCAGCACGCCCACCGGCAGCCGATCCGCCGTCGGCTTGCGCCCCTGCAGCCAGCCCACCAGCGCCCCCTCCACCGGGGAACGCTCGGCCGCCGCTGCTGACATGGCTCGAACATACGTTCGAGGTATGACAGTTCATGGGTCAGGGCACGGGAAGGCGCTGGATCCCCTGCGTCGGGTCCCACGGCCACCACTGCCCGCCCGCACGAGCCCTCTCGCCGACCGGCGCCCCGGCCGGCAGCGCCACGGTGATCGCACGCCGCGGCTCCCTCGCCCGCCGCCACGGCGGCCGGAGGCGGACTGCCCGGGCGCCCCCGTCGTCGGACCGTGGACGGACCCCGGGCTCCCCCGGGGCCCGACGTCAGACCTCGGGCAGCCGGGTGCGCCGGGCGCCCGCGACGTCGAACAGGTCGCCGTACTCCTCCACGCGGGCCAGCACGTCGTCGGTGGTGAAGCGCAGCGCCGCGGGGTCGAGCGACCCGTCGCGCACCGCGTCGACCTCGTCCCAGCCGATGGGGGTGGACACGGTGGCGCCGGCCCGCGCCCGCAGCGAGTAGGGCGCCACCGTCGTCTTCGCCGTGTTGTTCTGGCTCCAGTCGATGAGCACCTTGCCCGGCCGCAGCGCCTTCTCCATCCGCCAGACGACGTCGTCCGGGGTCTCGGCCGCGAGCTCCTGGGCCAGCTTCTTGGCGTACCGGCTGGGGTGGTCGCGGTCGGCGGCCACGACCGGTGCGTACACCTGCATGCCCTTGGAGCCCGACGTCTTGACCACCGGGTCCAGCCCGTCGGCCTCCAGCCGCTCCCCCAGCCGCTCGGCGACGACGCAGCACTCGGCGATGCCGGTGTCCGGCCCGGGATCGAGGTCGAGCACGAGCAGGTCGGGCAGCTGCGACTGGCCGTCCTCGTCGACCTGCCACTGCGGCACGTGCACCTCCAGCGCGGCGAGGTTCGCCGCCCAGGCCAGGTCGGCGACGTGCTCCAGCACCACCATGTCGAGGGTCTCGCGCCCGCGCGAGCTGCCCGGGCTGGGGACGGTCACCCGGCGCACCCACTCGGGGGCGTGCCGTGCGCTGTTCTTCTCGAAGAAGGTCTGCCCCTCGACGCCGTCGGGCCAGCGGGTGAAGGTCACCGGGCGGCCGGCGACGTGCGGCAGCAGCACCGGCGCGATGCGCACGTAGTAGTCGATGACCTGGGCCTTGGTGAATCCCACCTCCGGGAAGAGCACCTTCTCCAGGTTCGACACCGCGAGCTGCCGTCCGGCGATCTCCACCCGCTGCCTCGCCGGGCTCATGCCTCGGTCCCGCCGGGCGCCCCGGTCACGGCTCGATCACCACGTCGTCGGGTTCGAGGTCGTCGCGGACACCACGCCACGCCGGGTGCCGCAGCCGGTTCTCCGCCGTCCACACGGCGTAGGCGACCTCGCCCACCAGGTCCGGCTCGACCCAGTGCGCGTCGCGGGTCACCTCCCGGGGCAGCGCGCCGTGGAACGGCGCGTTCCGCCGCGGGGTGAGCACGCGCAGGAGGTCCCTCAGGTGCTGGTCGCTGAAACCGGTGCCGACGTGACCCACGTAGACGAGCCGCCCGTCGCCGTCGGGCACGCCGACCAGCAGCGAGCCGATCCCGCCGTCGCGCCGCCCCTGGCCGGGCCGCCAGCCGCCGACGACGACGGCCTGCGTGCGGATGTTCTTGATCTTGCGCCAGTCGGGGCTGCGCGACCCGGGCCGGTACGGGGAGTCCAGCCGCTTGGCGACGACCCCTTCCAGGCCGTTCTCCTCACTGGCGGCCAGCACCTGCTCGCCGCCGCCGGGGAACCACGGCGTCGCCACCCACCGGTGCCCGGCCAGGCCGAGGGTCTCCAACCGGGCTCGGCGCTCGGCGTAGGGCAGGGCGAGCAGGTCCTCGCCGTCCCAGGAGAGAAGGTCGAAGACGAGGTAGCTCACCGGCCGGGCGGCGGCCATCCGCGGCACCTCCGGCCCCGTGCGGTGCATCCGGTTCTGCAGCGCGCCGAAGTCCGGCCGGCCGGCGGCGTCCAGCAGGACGATCTCGCCGTCGACGACGGCGTCGTGCCCGCTCAGCGCCGCGGGCAGCCGGCCCACCTCGGGGTACCGGACGGTGATCGCGGTGCCCTTGCGGGAGGTCAGCGTCAGCTCCTCGGCGCGCACACCGGCGACGGCCCGCACACCGTCCCACTTGAACTCGTAGCCCCAGGCGGCGTCCTCCTCGGCACCGGGCAGCACCCCGGGGCTCGCCAGCATGGGCAGCGGGAGGTCGACCGGCTCGGGGGCCGCCACCTCAGGCGCTGCGGCGGGCGCGCTTGGCCGGTGGCTTGTCGGCGCTCGCCGTCTTCTTCGCCGCCGTCGTCTTCTTACCGGCGGCGGGCGTCTCGGCGGCGGCCTTGGTGGCCGCCGGCTCGTCGGCGGCGGCCGCCTTCCTCCTCGCCGGCGCCCGCTTGGCGGGGGCCTTCTTCGCGGGCGCCGCACCGGCGTCGTCGGCCGCGTCGTCGGCCGCGGCGCCGCTCGCACCACCGCGGGCCCGCTCGACGCTGCGCCGCAGGGCGCTCATCAGGTCCACCACGGCGGCCCCGTCGTCCGGCGCCTCGGGCACCTGCTGGACCTCGCCACCGCTCTGCTTGGCCTCCAGCAGCGCGGTCATCGCCTCGCGGTAGTCGTCGGTGAACTGGGTGGCGTCGAACTCCGCCGTCATCGAGCCGATCAGCGCCTCGGCCATCTTCAGCTCCTGGGGACGGACCGAGATGTCCTCGTCCAGGAAGGCGAAGTCGGGCCGGCGGATCTCGTCGGGCCAGCGCATCGTGTGCAGGACGAGCACCCCGTCGCGGACCCGCAGCGCGGCCAGGGACTCGCGCTGCCGGATGGCGATCTTGGTGATCGCCACCTGGCCGGCGTTCCCCAGGGCGTCGCGGAGCAGGACGTACGGGCGGGCGGCCGGGCCGTCGGGCTCGAGGTAGTAGGTCTTCTCGAACATGATCGGGTCGATCTCGTCCTGGTCGACGAACTCCAGGACCTCGATCTCCCGGCGCGTGCTCAGCGGCAGCTCGTCGAAGTCCTCGTCGGTGAGGATGACCACCTCACCGCTGGGCAGCTCGTAGCCCTTGGCGATGTCGGAGTACTCGACCTCCTCGCCGTCGATCGAGCAGACCCGCCTGTACTTCACCCGGCCGCCGTCGGTGGCGTGCACCTGGTGGAAGCGGATGTCCTTGTCCTCGGTCGCGGAGTAGAGCTTCACGCCGATGCTGACCAGGCCGAACGACACGGCGCCGCGCCAGATCGATCGCATGACGCTCCTCCCTCGCACCCGGCCATCCGGGCGGTCCCGGACCCGATGCCGGGCCAAGATCGCAGAATAGGTCCGGAGCGGCACTCGCGGCAGCCGGAACGACGCGCCCCGTCCCCCCGAGGGAGGACAGCGCCCGCGCTCAGGTCTGCACGCCCGCCTCGTCCTCCGCGGGCTCCGCCGGCACCAGGGCGCCGTTCTGGATCGCGTCGTACACGAACTGCAGGACGTCGGAGCCCGCCACCGTCGTCATCGTGAGCGCCGCCAGCCGGGTCGCCCGCGGCGCGGAGACGTAGCCGAAGACGAACGCGGTGCCGACCCACTGGGCCAGGCAGAACGGGCAGGTGAGCAGCTCCCCGACGGCGTGCTTGACGCCGCCGTGCTCGCGGACCTCCTCGGCCACCTCGGCGTGCCCGGAGGGCCCCTGGAACGAGGTGAACGGCGCCCGCAGGGGCGCGGTCACCGGGTCCTTCGCCAGCCGCCGGGCCAACCGGAACGTGGCGATCGTGAGCAGCGCGGCGTCGCCGAACGGGATGCGCTCGGGCAGCTGCCGTCCCGACGCGCGCACCGCGACGGCACCCGCGGCCACCAGGCTGGAGTACACCCCCATGGCACCCAGGTCGCTGCCCAGCGGCCGCGCCTCGCCGTTCGTGTACTCGCGCTTCTGGGTCCGAGCCCACCGGAAGAGGGGTGCCCCGACGCGCTGCACCTCGTCTGCGATCGCCATGGCCCCCCGCTACCCGCGCAGCGCCCGGCCATGCCGCGACGCCGGGGTGCGGCGACCCACACCGGCGCATGGCAGCGCGGCACCCGGGTAGGGCGGTGGTCCGACGCCGGTCCCCCCGACCGGCTCCGGCGCCCCGGAAGGGACGCCACGAGCGGCACACGCGCACGACGCGCAGAGACGAGAGGCACCGCATGACGCAGCCCGAAGGCCAGACCGCGCGCGACGTCTTCCCCGAGGACGAGGGCATCCCGGAGACCGCGCAGGACGACTCGCCCACCATGGAACGCGCCGAGGACCCGCAGTTCGAGGCCCTGCCCAACGAGCGGCCCGGCGCCAGCACCGACTTCGGCACGACCGCCTTCGAGCAGTCCGAGGGCGAGTCGCTGACCGGGCGCCTCGAGCGCGAGCTCCCCGACGACACGCCGGACGTCCGGCCGGCGGAGGACCCGCAGCGGGCCGACGCCCAGCTGGAGCAGGACACCTCCACCACCCCGGTCAGCGACTCCGGCACCAACCGCACGTCCGACGACGTCGAGGCCACCGCCGACCTGCCGGTCGGCGGCGAGGGCCCCGAGGAGAGCGCTGTCCACATCACCGACGGCTGACCGCCGGACAGGCCACCGACCCGCTCCCCACGACACCCCCGCCGGGGTGGCGTCCGGGGGGCGGGTTGGCGCGCGCGCGGGAGGTTGTCTACGTTGGGTCAGCGGTTCAGCAGGCAGCCGCACCGTGCTGGACCGGTAGGTCCGGCGCGCGACACGTTCGACCACCCGCGCACCGGGGGCTCAACCCCCGGAGCGCACCAGCGGTAGATTGACCGGGCGGCCCGCCGTCCGGGTGCCGCCGAGAGGAGCCACTGTCCGTGACCACTTCCGACTTGCCCGCCGAGGGGCAGCCCGACGTGTCGACCGAGAACACTGAGGCACCCTTCGACGACGTGATCACTCTCTCGACCTCCACCGGCGAGAACGGCGCGGTCACGGTCACGGTCGTCGGCGAGGTGGACACCTTCACCGCGCCGGTGCTCCGTTCGACGCTCGACAGCCAGCTCGAGCAGCAGCCGAGCGAGCTCGTGATCGACCTGTCCGGTGTCCAGTTCCTGGGCTCGGCCGGCCTCGCCGTGCTGGTGGAGACGCAGAAGTCCGCCCGCAGCCGCGAGGTGGCGCTGCGCCTGATCGCCACGACCCGCGCCGTCACCCGGCCGCTGGAGGTCACCGGCCTGATCGATCTCTTCACGATCGCCGACAGCCCCGCCCGCTGAGGACGGGCCCCGTTCCGGGGTCGCTGACGCAGAAGGCCTCGCCGGTCACCCGGCGGGGCCTTCGTCGTCGTTCAGGCCGACAGGAGCCGGCAGACGGCCGACTCCAGCACCTTCTGCGTGTCCCGGTCGGCGTCGGCCTCGTCGGCGTCGCGCAGCACGTGCGCCACCGTCTCCCCGTGCTCGAACCGGTCCACCACGCGCGGGTCGACGTAGCTGGCCTTGCAGACCGCCGGCGTGTTGCCGAGCTGCTCGCTCACCTGCTTGTAGGCGGCGCTGACGACCCTCTTCCGTGCCGTCCTCGACGCCGGCGGGGGCGCCTCGGCCAGCGCGGCGGCCATGAGCACGGTCGCCGTCCAGGTGCGGAAGTCCTTCGCCGAGATCTCCGCCCCGCTGATCTCCTTGAGGTAGGCGTTGATCTCGGTGCTGGTCACGTCCCGCCACTCGCCGTCGTCGGTCTGGTAGGCCAGCAGGTCCTCGCCGGTGTCCGCGGGCCGCTCGAGCAGCTGCCGGACGACGGTCGCCGTCGGCCGGTCGGTGATCTCCACCTCGCGCTCGATGCCACCCTTCGCGGTGTAGGAGTAGAACGTCCGCTCGCCGCGCACCGAGACGTGCGAGCGCTTCAGCGTGGCCAGGCCGTACGTGCCGTTCTCCTCCTCGTACTGCTCGCTGCCGACGCGGAAAGCACCGAGGTCGAGCAACCGGATGGCGGTGGCGAGCACCCGGTCCCGGTTCAGCCCGCGGGTCCGCAGCCCGGCCTTGACCGCGTCGCGCACGTCGGGCAGCTGCCGGGCGATCTCCAGCACGCGCTCGTGCTTCTCGGCGTCCCGGCGTGCCCGCCACTGGTCGTGGTAGCGGTACTGCCGGCGACCGGCGGCGTCGACGCCCGTGGCCTGGATGTGGCCGTTCGGCCAGGGGCAGATCCAGACGTCCTTCCACGCCGGCGGGATGGCGAGCGCCCGGATCCGGTCGAGCCGCTCGTCCCTGATGAGCGAGCCGTCGAGGTCGTAGTAGGCGAAGCCCCGTCCGGCCCGCCGCCGCCCGTAGCCGGGGCCGTGCACGTCGCTCCGCCGCAGTCTCACCGCCCTTGGATGGGCACCAGGGGTGTTCCGCAAACGCTCGGCGGCACCCGGTGACACCTCAGCGCAGGTCCACCAGCCCGTCGAGCCCGCTGATCTCCAGCACGTGCCGGGTCACGCCCCCCTCGGGCGCGTGGACCACCAGCCGCCAGTTCTCGTCCCGGGCGATGCGCGCCATCGCCAGGACCACCCGGACGGCTGCGCTGCTGAAGAGGCTGACCTCCGCCAGGTCCAGCTCCATGGGCGCTGCCCCGCCGTGGCTGGCCTCCAGCAGCCGGATCCGCAGCTGCTCGGCGCACAACCCGTCGACCGCGCCCCGTGCCCGGACGACCGGGCGGTCACCCTCCCGGTCGACGACCACGTCGACGTTCTCGGTCGACCGCGGCGCGTCCAGGTCGGCGTCGGGTGTCGCCCGGAGCCGGAAGCTGAGCGTGACGGTCGTGCCGTGGTCCTCCAGGAGCGTCACGCCGTCCACCAGCTGGCGCATGATGAGCAGGCCCCGTCCGCGATCACCCGGGTCGCGGTCCGGCGGCCGCCAGGTGCCCTGGTCGTGGACGGCGACGGTGAGGACGCCGTCGACGTCCACCTGCGCGGTCACCGACATCGGCCCGGGTTCGGTCCCCCGGTAGGCGTGCTCGGCCGCGTTGGCGCAGGCCTCGCCGACGGCGACCATGACGCCGACGCGGTCCTGCTCCCCCATGCCCAGCTCGGTCAGCCAGGCGTTGAGCCGCCGCCGCACCCCGGGGAGCGCCTGGGGCACCGCGGTGAGGTCCAGCCGCAGCGCCTCCTGGGTCCTGGCCCGGCGGTGCGCGACGAGGACGGCGACGTCGTCCAGCCAGCCGTGCGGACGGCGCACGCCCTCGGCGACGGCGTCGGCGAGGGCGCTCCCCTGGTCGGAGCCGGCGGGGTCGGCCAGGACCGAGCGCGAGACCTCCTCCAGCCGCTCCAGCGACGCCGACGGCGCCTCGTCGGCACCGACGACCGCCCCGTTGGAGAACAGGACCAGGGTGCCGCCCGCGGGCAGCACGTCCTCGTGCACGGGGGCGGGCGCACCGGGCAGGCTGCCCAGGGGCGGCCGCGGGGTGACCTGCAGCCAGGCGGTGCTCCCGTCGGCACGGACGACGAGCGGTGCGGGGTGCCCGGCAGCGCTGTACACCAGCCGCCCGGTCGCGGCGTCCAGCACGCCGAAGAAGACCGACGTGCCCTCCACGTCGTCCATCTCGGCGGCGAAGGCGTCGAGGGTGGCGAGCACGGCCGCGGGCTCGCTCTCCCGCAGCAGCGTGGAGCGCATGGCCCCGCGCAGCCGGCTCATGGCGCCGGCCGCCGCCACGCCGTGCCCGACGGCGTCGCCGACGACCAGCGCGAGCCGCCCCTTGCCCAGCGGGACGGCGTCGTACCAGTCGCCGCCCGCCACCGAGCCGTCCGTGGCCCGGTGGTAACTGCCCGACAGCCGCAGGTCCGGCAGCATCGGCAGCGAGGCCGGCAGCAGGGCCAGCTGGGCGCGGTGCAGGTCGTCGGCGCCCTCGGCGCCGACCACCTCGACGACCACGATCGCCCCGGGTTCCCCGCCCACCGTCATCGGGCGCGCGGTGGCCGCCGTCGTCGGGCCGCCGCGGCCGAGGGCGCCGAACAACGTCTCGGCACGGCCGCTGCGCACCGCGGTCTCGACGAGCTCCCCCAGGGGCCGGCCCGCGACCTCCGGCAGCGCCGGCCCCTCGCCCCGCAGCTCCCGGGCCCGGGCGTTGAGCCACAGGGGCTCCGGTGACGACACCTGCAGGCAGAAGATGGCCTGCGGTGCCGACTCCAGCGCACGCACGAGGACGGCGGAACCCTCGTCCAGGGCGCCGTCGGGGGCGGGTGGCAGACTGCCGGGAACGGTGCTCATCTCGGGCCAGGAAACAGCAGGCTCCTGGTCGCGGCAACCGCGCAGCGGGGTCGTCGGCCCCGTGGTGCGGCCAACGTTTCCCGAGGTGGGCGGGGCGGGTAACCAGCCTCCTTGGGCAGGGCTCGCCCACGGCGGGTCCGGCCCGGGTGGCCGGGCCACCCGACACGGAGCACCGCCGCGTCTCGAGAGCCGAGCGCGCCGGCAACGAAGGAGCGGACGACGGATGGTCGACTCGAGGGGCACCCTCGCGCAGGACGGGCGACGGCCGGAACGACTGGAGCTGCGCGTGCCCACCACGGCGACCCAGCTGCCCGCGGTCCGCGCGATGGCCGGTGACCTGGCCATGCGCATGGACTACGACCTCGATGCCGTGGAGGACCTCCGCCTGGCCGTCGACGAGGCCTGCGCGACGCTGACGACGATCGCCGACGGGGACGCCCCGCTGACCGTCGTCTTCGAGACCACCCGATCGGGTCTGCACATCGACGCCTGGGTGCCGACCTCCGACGGCACCGAGGTGCCCACCGACGGGTTCGGCTGGGCGGTGCTGGCCGCGCTCGTCGACTCCGTCGAGGGCCGCCGCGCGACGCAGGGCGAGGTGCCGGCCGGCGACGGCAGCGGCGCGCCGGTCGCTGTCATCTCCATGGCCAAGTACCTCCCCGGCCAGCACCCGGTCGAGGTGGGCAGCGGCTCCGACGAGAACCTCTCGGTGGCCCGGTGAGCCGGTCGGCTGCCACCGACTCGGTGGAGGAGCCGCTCGACGCCCCCGCGGGCGGCGGGCCGTCGTCGCCGGCAGCAGCCGGCGACGACGTCCCCCTGGTACCGCCCCCGGCCGCACCGGTGGTCGAGCCCGACGCCCCGCCGCTGTCGGAGAACCGGAAGCGGGCCGAGCGCACGGCGCCGCTGTTCGCCGAGCTGGCGACGCTGGAGAAGGACGACCCCCGGCGGGAGCGGCTGCGCGAGATCCTCGTCGAGGAGCACCTGCCCCTCGTGCGGCACTTCGCCCGCCGGTTCAGCAACCGCGGGGAGCCGTTCGACGACCTGCTGCAGGTGGGCACGCTCGGCCTGATCGCCGCGATCGACCGGTTCGACCCGACCCGGGGCGTGGAGTTCCTGTCCTTCGCCGTGCCCACCATCACCGGCGAGATCAAGCGGCACTTCCGCGACCAGGGCTGGTCGGTGCGGGTGCCGCGGCGGCTGCAGGAGCTGCACCTGTCGCTCAACGCGGCCGTCGGTGAGCTGGCCCAGAAGAACGGCCGCGCGCCGACCCCGTCGGAGCTGGCCGAGCACCTGGGCATCCCCCGCGCGGAGGTGCTCGAGGGCCTGGCCGTGGCCAACGCCTACCGGAGCAGCTCGCTGGACGAGCGGCTCTCGGGCGAGGACGACTCCCCCACCCTGGCGGCGACGCTGGGCGAGGAGGACGCCGCGCTGGAGGGCGTGGAGTACCGCGAGTCGCTGCAGCCGCTGCTGGCCACCATCCCGGCCCGCGAGCGCCGCATCCTCATCCTGCGGTTCTTCGGCAACATGACCCAGTCGCAGATCGCCGCCGACATCGGCATCTCGCAGATGCACGTCTCCCGCCTGCTCAGCCAGACGCTGGCCAAGCTGCGCGAGGGCCTGCTCAAGGACTGAGGAAGGACCTCCCTGCCCCCACCGCTCGCACGCTCGCGGTAGGGCCCGGCAGGACCGTTGAACGGAGCCGGCCCAGAACCGCGAGGGTTCTGGGCCAGCGCCGTTCAGCGGTCACTACTGCGCGGGCAGCTGCCGCGGGCCGTCCGGGGCGTCCGGGTCATCGCTGCCGGACCGGTTGCGCGGATCGGCCGCCGGCCCGCTGTCCAGGACGTCCTCCTTGACCTGCGAGAGCGGCGGCGGGCTCGGGACCGCCGGTGCGGTGTCGGTGATGCTCGACAGCTCGATCTTGGCCTCCGGCTGGTCGGCCGCCCGCGGGAGCTGCGACTCGAACCAGCTGCTGGTGTCCAGCCCGCCGTCCCTGGGCCCCGTCCGGCCGTTCTCGGAGGGCTCGACGTCCATCCAGGACTTGCCGCCCTCGGCCCCGCCGAGGTTGGCCAGCCCTTCCAGCGCCTTGCTGAACTCGCTGGGCACGATCCACATCTTGTTGGCGTCGCCCTGCGCGATCTGCGGCAGCGTCTGCAGGTACTGGTAGGCCAGCAGCCCCTGGTCGGGCTTGCCGTCGTGGATCGCCTGGAAGACGGTCTCGATCGACTTCGCCTGACCCTGCGCCTGCAGGAAGAGCGCGGCGCGCTCACCCTCGGCGCGCAGGATCCGGCTCTGCCGCTCCGCCTCCGCCTCGAGGATCGCCGCCTGCTTCTTGCCCTCCGCGGAGAGGATGGCCGCGGCCTTCTCACCCTCGGCCGTGGTGATCGCCGACTGCCGGGCGCCCTCGGCGGTCAGGATGATGGCGCGCTTGTCGCGGTCGGCGCGCATCTGCTTCTCCATCGAGTCCTGGATGGACGGCGGCGGGTCGATGGCCTTGATCTCCACGCGGGCCACCCGCAACCCCCAGGGGCCGGTGGTGCCGTCGAGCACCGAGCGCAGCTGGCTGTTGATCCCGTCGCGGCCGGTGAGCGCACCCTCCAGGTTCAGGCCGCCGACGACGTTGCGCAGCGTCGTGGTGGTCAGCTGCTCCATGCCGGTGATGTAGTTCGCGATGCCGTAGACGGCCAGCCGCGGGTCGGTCACCTGGAAGTAGACGACGGTGTCGATGCCCACCTGCAGGTTGTCGGCGGTGATCACCGGCTGCGGCGGGAAGGAGATGACCTGCTCGCGCAGGTCGATCGTCGCGCGCACGCGGTCGATGAACGGGACGAGGATCGACAGGCCCGGCGACAGCGTGCGGCTGTAGCGGCCCAGCCGTTCCACGACCTTCGCCTGGGCCTGGGGAACGATGGTCACGCTCTTGGCGATCACGATGATCACCAGGACGGCGATGACGAGCAGTGCGATGAGCGCCGGTTCCACGGCAGGCTCCCTTCCTCGAGGGTCGGGACCGATCCTGCCCTGCCGGGTCCGCCGCGGTCAGCACCCCCGCCCGTCGTTCACTCCAGCGCGTCGCCCACGACCGCCGTCGCGCCGTCGACCTGCAGGATGCGGACGGTCGTGCCGACCGCGAAGGTTTCCCCGCCCTGCTGGCTGCGGGCGGTCCACTCATCGGCGCCGAGCTGGATGCGGCCACCGTTCACGTCGACGTCCCGGGTGACCTTCGCCGTGCGGCCGACCAGCGTGTCGACGCCGTCGAGCTGCAGCGGCGTCCGGTTGGTCAGGTGCTTGGTGGCGATGGGCCGGACCAGCACGAGCAGCAGCCCGGAGACGACGATGAACGTGACGATCTGCAGGATCGCGGCCCCGCCCAGCAGGGCGACGGTCATGCCCCCCAGCGCACCGCCGGCGAGCATGAGCAGCATCAGGTCGAGGGTCAGCACCTCCCCGACGGCGAGCAGACCCGCACCGATCAGCCAGAGCAGCCAGGCAGCCATGCGCGGAGTCTGGCAGACGGGTGGTCCTCGTCTCACCCGGAGCGCGCCGACCTGCGGAAACGGTGACGGAGATCCCCGAGCACCCAGGGCGCGGTCGTAGCCTCGCTGCCGTGCACGACTTCCCCGCCGGCCGGCTCGCGGTCTGGGCCACCGCCTGGCTCACCGGACGCGCCTCCTTCGACGACGCCCTGGACGGCATCACCGGCGACACCGCCCACCGGGTGAGCGGGCTGCCGGGCACCGACGGCGCCGTTCCCCTGGGCGAGGCGCTGGCGGCGCTGCGCGGCCTCGGTGAGGGCCGGCTGCGCCTCGTGCTGCCCGCGCCCGGCGACGTCCGCGGTCTTCCGGCGGTCCCCGGGCTGGCGCCGGTGGCCCTGGAGGCGGGGCAGGCCGCCGTGGGCGAGCGGGTGGTCCTCGTGCCCGAGCCGCTCGGCCCGGAGGTGCTGCAGTGGACGGCGGTCGCGCTCGACGGCGTCGCGCCCCCGCCGCCGCCGGTCGAGGGGACCCTGCGGGCGGCGTCGGGAGCGCTGGACCTGGCGATCACCGACGCCGCCCGCACCCTGGTCGAGCTGGACCTGGCCCGCTGGCACCCGGAGGTGCCCGAGCTGCTGGCCGGACTCGCCCGCCCACGGCCGGCCCCCGGGCTCCCGGACGACCACGACCCGACCGCGCTGGCGATCCTCGGCCGGGCGCTGCGCGTGGCCGCCGTCCTGGACCTGGCGATGGCCGACGCGCCGGGCGCAGCGGTCAACCACGCGCAGGCGGCACGGCGGGACGCCGCCCTGCGGCCGCTGGGCACCGCGGTCCGGGAGGCGGTGACGGCGGCGTACAACGCCGTCCCCCGCTGAGGCGTCGCACCCCGGTGCTGCATGGTCATGCATCGTCATGAATACTTGTGCTCGTGTCCAAGGTGCTCACTTCCCTCCCGGTCGGCGAACGCGTCGGCATCGCGTTCTCCGGCGGTCTCGACACGTCGGTGGCGGTCGCGTGGATGCGCGACAAGGGGGCGGTGCCCTGCACCTACACCGCTGACATCGGGCAGTACGACGAGCCGGACATCGGCTCGGTGCCCGGACGCGCCACCGCCTACGGCGCGGAGCTCGCCCGGCTGGTCGACTGCCGGGCCGCGCTGGTCGAGGAGGGCCTCGCCGCACTGACGTGCGGCGCCTTCCACATCCGTTCCGGTGGGCGCAGCTACTTCAACACCACGCCACTGGGCCGGGCCGTCACCGGCACGCTGCTGGTGCGGGCGATGCTCGAGGACGACGTCCAGATCTGGGGTGACGGGTCCACCTACAAGGGCAACGACATCGAGCGCTTCTACCGGTACGGCCTGCTGGCCAACCCGGGACTGCGCATCTACAAGCCGTGGCTGGACGCCGACTTCGTCACCGAGCTCGGTGGGCGCAAGGAGATGTCGGAGTGGCTGGTCGCCCACGGCCTCCCCTACCGCGACAGCGCCGAGAAGGCCTACTCCACCGACGCCAACATCTGGGGCGCCACCCACGAGGCCAAGACGTTGGAGCACCTCGACACCGGCATCGAGACCGTCGACCCGATCATGGGCGTGCGGTTCTGGGACCCGTCGGTGGAGATCGCCGCCGAGGACGTGACCATCGGCTTCTCGCAGGGCCGGCCCGTCAGCATCGACGGCCGGGAGTTCGATTCCGCCGTCGAGCTGGTGAACGAGGCCAACGCCATCGGCGGGCGGCACGGCCTGGGCATGTCCGACCAGATCGAGAACCGGATCATCGAGGCCAAGAGCCGCGGCATCTACGAGGCGCCGGGCATGGCGCTGCTGCACATCGCCTACGAGCGGCTGGTCAACGCGATCCACAACGAGGACACCCTCGCGTCCTACCACAGCGAGGGCCGCCGCCTGGGCCGGCTGATGTACGAGGGCCGCTGGCTGGACCCCCAGGCGCTCATGCTCAGGGAGTCGCTGCAGCGCTGGGTGGGCATGGCGGTCACCGGCGAGGTGACCGTCAGGCTGCGCCGCGGCGAGGACTACTCGATCCTCGACACCGCCGGCCCGGCGTTCAGCTACCACCCGGACAAGCTGTCGATGGAGCGCACGCAGGACTCCGCGTTCGGCCCGGTCGACCGGATCGGCCAGCTCACCATGCGCAACCTCGACATCGCCGACTCCCGCGCGCGGCTGGAGCTGTACGCGCGGATCGGCATGGTCGGCGGCGCCACCCAGGCCGCGATCGGTGCCGCTCAGGCGGCGTCCACCGGCCTCATCGACGCCTCCCAGGCCGGCGGCGCCGAGGCGATCGCGTCCCGCGGCACGGTCTCCGAGCACGACGAGCTGCTCGACCGCGCCGCGATGGAGGCCGGCACCGACTGAGCGACGAACCGCGCTCGACGACGCTCAGCCCGCGGGGCCCGCGCGCAGCAGGGCGGCCAGGCCGCGCTCGAAGCCGCTGTCGTCGAGCTCGGCCAGGTCCGGGGCTCCGGCCAGGGCCGCCGCCAGCGAGGGGTAGCCGTCGGCGTACTCGGCCGGCCGGCGCACGAAGCCGCCGGTGAACGGCACCAGCACCGACCCGAGGACCAGGTAGTCGATCGCCGCCAGCAGCTGCAGCGCCTCCGCCGACGGCCACCCGGCACGGAGCAGGGCGCGGAGCGCGGCGTCGTACGTCGCGAGTGCGGGCTGCGTCTCGACCGCGCGGCGAGCGATCAGGGCGAGAGCGTCCGGGTGGGCGCGGAAGGCCTGGCGGTAGCTGCGGGCGAAGGCGCTCATCCCGCGTCGCCAGTCGGGGTCGTCGAGACCGCTGACGTCGATCTCCCGGCCGATCAGCTCGGTGACCGCGTCGAGGATCTCGTCCTTGGAGGCCACGTGGTTGTACAGCGACGGTGACTGGACGCCGAGGCGACCGGCGATGCCTCGCACGGTCAGTCCTCGCACGCCCTCCTCGTCCAGGATGGCCAGCGCCGTCCGGGCGATGACCTCGCGGCTCAGCGCGAGCTCCGACCGCCGTCCCACGTCCACCTCCCCTGCCGCGTCCCGCACCGACATCCTGCTGCCTCTTCCCCCGAGGCCGATGTGACGCTAACCTCCCCGCCTAACTAGCGCTGCTAGTTAACGGTGCCGGAGCCGCTCCGCCCTTCGAGAGGACGCAGGATGCCCGACGACTTCGAACGAGAGCTGCAGGCGCGGCTAGCGGTGATCGAGGACCCGACCTACGACGACCCGGCCCGCGCGGACCTGCCGGCGCGGGACCTGGTCGTCCTGGCCGTCCTCGGCGTCCTCACGATCGTCGCGATGATCGTCTGGAGCTACCCGGCATGAGCGAGCTGACGGGCAGCACGGCGGCGGCGCCGGCCGCGGGAGCCACCGGTGACGCCGGGACCAGCGACCTGCCCACCCTCTCCTCCGAGCGCATCTGGGGCTTCTGGTCGTTCACGTCGGTCAACATCGGCCTGGCGATCGCCACCTGGGCCTTCCTCAGCGGCGGCGTCCTCGCCGTGTTCGTGGGCGCCGAGACGGCCATCGCCGCCAGCGTCATCGGCAACCTGCTCGGGGTCGTCCTGGTCTCCCTGACGGTGTGCATCCCGTCGGCGAAGTACGGCGTCGAGCAGTACACCGTCCTGCGCACGGTCTTCGGCAGCAACGGCTCGCGGGCCCTCGTCCTCGTGCTGTTCCCGCTCGCGGCGGCCGGCTGGAACGCGATCCTCGCCATCATGTTCGGCCGGGCCATCGTGAACGTCAGCAACTCCGCGCTGGGCACGGACTTCGGCCCGAACGGCGCGATGGTCATCACCGCGGCGCTGTTCGCGATCCTGATCTCCTGGGCCGTGCTGGTGAAGGGGCCGGTGTCCATCGAGTGGGTCAACAAGTTCGTGGCTCCCGCGCTGATCGTGGTCATCCTCGTCATGCTGGCCGCGATCTTCACCGAGCGCTCCTGGTCCGAGCTGCTCGCCGCCGAGCCGCTGGCGCCGTTCGGTGACCCGGGCCTCGACTGGGCGATCGCCGTCGAGCTGAGCCTCGGCGTCGGGTTCTCCTGGTGGACGATCATGGGCAACCTCGCCCGCCTGACGACCACGCAGCGCGCGGCCTTCTGGCCCAACATGATCGGGCTGTTCCTGTGCAGCGTCGTGGCCGGCGTCGTCGGCTCGTTCGCCGCCCTCGTCCTGGCTGATGCCGACCCGACGGTCTGGATGGTGCCGCTCGGTGGGGCCGTGCTGGGCGTCCTCGCCCTGGTCTTCGTCGGATTCGCCAACGTGACCAGCATGGTCGGCCAGACGTACTCCGGCAGCCTGGCCATCCGGCGCGCGGGTGGTGCACCGACCCGACGGATGGCCTGGCCGGTGCTGTCGGCCCTGCTGTTCGCGCCCGCCGCGGTGGTCGTCTTCTGGCCGGGGACGATCTACGACAACTACTTCAAGTTCCTCGCGTGGGTGTCGCTGATCCTGGCGCCCCTGTGCGCCGTCTACTTCGTCGACTTCTACCTGCTGCGGAGGCGGACACTGCACGTGCGCGGCCTCTACGAGCCGGAGGGCGTCTCCCGCTACAGCTTCTGGGGCGGGTTCAACCCCGTCGCCTTCCTCTCGGTGGCGGCCGGTGGCCTGACCTACTACTTCATCCTCGACCCCCTCACCTTCGAGTCGGCGGCCTTCTTCCGCTACACCACCGCCACACTCCCGGCCTTCCTCGTGGCCGGCGTTCTCTACTACGTGTTGACGCGCCTGGTCGTCATCCCTGCCGGAAAGGGTGGATATGTCGAACCCGCGGCCCGCTGACCGGACGACGCTGTACCGCGGCGCCGCCGTCTTCACCGGTCCCGGCTCCCCTCCCGCGGAGGCGCTGGCCGTCCGCGGGGACCGGCTCGTCCACGTCGGCAGCGCCGCCGAGGCGGTCGAGGTGGCCGGCAGCGGTGCCGACGTCGTGGACCTCGACGGCGGCCTGGTGGTCCCCGGCTTCGTCGACGCGCACACGCACGTGCTCATGACCGGGGACGCGCTCACCCGGGTGCACCTGCGCGACGCCCGCGACCTGGGCGAGATCCAGCGCCGGATCCGCGACTGGACCACGGCCCACCCGGATGCGCCACGGGTCCTGGGGACGGGGTGGCTCTTCTCCGCGGTGCCCGGGGGCCGGCCGACGCGCGAGATGCTCGACGCCGTCTGCCCCGACCGACCGGTCTACCTGGACGCCAACGACTACCACTCCGTGTGGGTCAACAGCCGCGCGCTCGAGGAGCTCGGGATCGGCCGCGACACCCCGGACCCGGTCGGGGGCACCATCGCGCGCGACCCCCGGACCGGCGAGGCCACCGGCTTCATCGACGAGACGGCCATGCAGGACATCGTCTGGCCGTTCCTCGCCGCGCGGCGGACCGACGCCGACCGCGACCACCACCTGTCCGCCGCCGTCACGGCGTACGCCGAGGCCGGGATCACCGGGGTCGTGGACATGGCGGTGGACGAGCTCGGCCTGGCCGCGATGGACCGAGCCCACCGCGCCGGCGACCTGCCCGTCCGGATCGTGGGCCACTGGTTCATGGAGCGCGCCGGGGACACCGCGGCCCACCTGGCGCAGGTCGAGACGGCGGCCCGGCTGGCCCGGGAGCACCGCTCACCGTGGCTGCGCATGACGGGCGTCAAGTTCGTGGTGGACGGGGTGATCGACGGCTGCACGGCCGCCCTGACGGCGCCGTACGCCAACGGTGCGCTGCCGGGCCCGATCTGGGACCTCGACACCCTGGCACCGGCGGTCGCCGCGGCCGACGCCGCCGGTCTGCAGATCGCCGTGCACGCCATCGGGGACCAGGCGGCCCGGATCACGCTCGACGCCCTCGAGCACGCGGTGGCGACGAACGGCCCGCGCCCTCGGCGGCACCGCATCGAGCACCTGGAGTACGTGGACCCAGCCGACGTGCCGCGGCTGGGTCGCCTGGGGGTCACGGCGTCCATGCAGCCGGTGCACGCCGACCCCGCCGTGCAGGACAACTGGCGGGCGATGCTGGGCGACTCGCGGGTGGAGCGCGGCTATGCCTGGCCGGAGTACTCCGCGACGGGCGCGCGGCTCGCCTTCGGCACCGATGCCCCCACGGCACCGCACTCGCCGCTGCCCAACCTGTACGTGGCGACGACCCGCAGGTCCGCCCTGGACCGCTCGCTCCCGGCGAACGTGCCGGCCTTCGCGCTGCCGCTGGCCGACGCCCTGCAGCACGCGACCTACGACGCGGCCTGGTCGTGCTGCGCCGAGGAGGAACGGGGCGCGCTCTCCCCCGGCCGGTTGGCGGACTTCACGGTGATCGACCGCGACCCGTTCACCGAGGGCGTGGACTCCCTGCTGGAGGCGCGGGTGGTCCGGACCGTGGCCGGTGGGGTCGCCACGCACCAGGCGGCCGGGACGGGCTGACCCGGCCGTACCGCCACCTGCTCCGGGAGCCGGACGCACCCTCCGCGAGTCCCGCAGGACGGCCGGAGGACGGGTTCGGCTCCCGGAGCGCGGGTCAGGCGGTGGGCCGGGCCGGACGTGGCGGGGTGAAGCAGCACGACGCCGGGCAGTTGGTGCCCAGCCGCGGCTCTCCCCCGGCCCGGCGCTCCACCAGCAGCTCGACCAGCGACCGCACGAACTCCGGGTGCGTGCCGGCCGTCGCCGCGCGGGCGAAGGCCAGGCCCACCTTCTCGGCGGTCTCCCTGGCCTCGTTGTCCAGGTCCCAGATGACCTCGAGGTGGTCGCTGACGAACCCGACCGGGAAGAGGACGACGGCCTTCTCCCCGGCCCCGGCCAGCGCCTCGAGGTGGTCGTTGACGTCCGGCTCCAGCCACGGCACCGACGGCGGGCCGCTGCGGCTCTGCCACACCAGGTCGAAGGCCCGGCCGGGTGCCACGAGGTCGACGACGAGACGCGCGGCGGCCTGCAGCTCGGTCTCGTAGGCGTGGCCTTCGGGCCCGGCGACGGCGGCCATGGAGTCCGGGATGCTGTGCGCCGTCGCGACGAGCCGGGCCGGGTCGCGCACGTCGGTGGGCAGCTCGGCGAGCGCGGCGGCCAAGGCGTCGGCGTTCGCCCGCACGAAGCCCTCGGCATCGAAGTAGTGCGGCAGCTTCTCCGCCGTCGGCCCACCCGGCGCCGCGGCGTCGCCGGTCATGGCGGCGCGGGCGCGGGCGATGTCCTCGTGGTACTGCCGGCACCCGGAGAAGGACGCGTACGCCGACGTCGCCAGGACGTAGGCGTGCTCGATGCCGTCGTCGGCCATCTGCTGCCAGACGTCCTCGACGTAGGGCGCCCAGTTGCGGTTGCCCCAGTAGACCGGCAGGTCGACGCCGGCTGCCCTGAGCCCGCCCTCGAGGGCGGCGATCAGCGCCTTGTTCTGGTCGTTGATCGGGCTGACGCCGCCGAAGTGGTGGTAGTGCTCGGCGACCTCCTCCAGGCGTTCCCGCGGGATGCCGCGACCACGGGTGACGTTCTCCAGGAACGGCATCACGTCGTCGTGGCCCTCGGGGCCGCCGAAGGAGAGCAGCAGCAGCGCCTCCCGGCGGCCGGCCGGGGCCGGAGCGGACGACGGCTGCGCGCCGCCGTTGTTGCGGACGGCCAGCGAGGGGTCCTCGTCGGGACGCTGACCGGCAGGGGTGATGTCGACGATGGCGCGGGGCACGTGTGCTCTTTCTTCTTGCGGGGCGTCGGCGGATGCACTCGCACGCCGACGGCGTGGCTCTATGACTTTCACACGCCTACGGCGTGGAAGCCCCCGTCGACGTGGACGATCTCCCCGGTGGTGGCGGGGAACCACTCCGACAGCAGGGCGACCACGGCCTTGCCGGCGGGCTCGGTGTCGGTGACCGACCAGCCCAGCGGGGCGCGGCCCTCCCAGGCCTCCTCGAACTGCTTGCTGCCGGGGATGGATTTCATGGCCATGCTGCGCAGCGGACCGGCGGCGACGATGTTGGACCGCACGCCGTCGGGCCCGAGCTCGCGGGCGACGTAGCGGCTGACCGACTCCAGGGCGGCCTTGGCCGCCCCCATCCAGCCGTAGACCGGCCAGGCGACGGAGGCGTCGAAGGTCAGCCCGACGACCGACGACGGGTTCGCCAGCAGCGGCCGGCAGGCCTGGGTCAACGAGGCGTAGGACCAGGACGACACCTGGAACGCGGTCGCGGCGTGCTCCCAGGCGACCTCCGGGAAGCCCTCGCCCATCGCCTCCTGCGGAGCGAACCCGATGGAGTGGACGACGCCGTCGAGGCGGTCGAAGCCCTGCTCGCGCAGGCGGTCGGCGAGCGTCGACAGGTGCCCGGTGTCCGTGACGTCGAGCTCGACGACCGCCGCCTCCTGCGGGAGCCGCTTGGCGATCCGCTGGCACAGCGACAGGGCGCGGCCGAAGTTGGAGAGGACGACGGTGGCGCCCTGCTCCTGGGCCAGGCGCGCCGTGGCGAAGGCGATCGACGCCTCGGTCAGCACGCCGGTGATCAGGACCTTCTTGCCCTCGAGAATGCCGCTCATCAGTGACCCATCCCCAGTCCGCCGTCGACCGGGACGACCGCCCCGGTGATGTAGCCGGCCGCGTCGCTCGCCAGGAAGCGCACGACGCCGGCGATCTCCTCCGCCGAGGCGTACCGGCCCAGCGGCACCTGCCCCAGGATCTCCTTCTGCCGCGCCTCCGGCAGCTCCGCGGTCATGTCCGTGGTCACGAAACCCGGCGCGACCACGTTCGCGGTGATGTTCCGGCTGCCCAGCTCGCGGGCGATCGACCGCGCCAGGCCCACCAGCCCCGACTTGCTGGCCGCGTAGTTCGCCTGGCCCGCGGAGCCCAGCAGGCCCACGACCGAGGAGACGAAGACCATCCGCCCGGTGCGCGCGCGCACCATCTTCGCCGTAGCGCGCTTGGCGACCCGGTAGGCGGCGGTGAGGTTGGCGTCGACGACGTCGGTGAAGTCCGCTTCCTTCATCCTCATCAGGAGCCCGTCGCGGGTGATGCCGGCGTTGCTGACGAGCACCTCCACCGGGCCCTGGTGCTCCTCCACCTCGCTGAACGCGCGGTCGACGTCCTCGGTGCTGGTGACGTCGCACCGCACGCCGAACAGCCCGTCAGGAGCACCGCTGCCACGGTGGGTGACGGCCACGGAGTCACCCAGCTCGGCGAACGAGCGGGCGATGGCCAGTCCGATCCCCCGGTTGCCCCCGGTCACCAGAACCGATCTGCCCACGTGCCACTCCCCTGCGCCGACGACCCGGTGTCCGGTCGAACCTATCCCGTGGTCCCAGGTCACACCGCCTACCGGTCAGTAGGGCCGGCGCCTCCCGCTCGCCGCTCGCGCCGCCACGCGGAGCCAGAGGGGACGGGAGGTCCGGGGTCCTGCGCCGGCGCGGCGCTCACCGGGGCCCCGTCGGGCCGGGTCCCCGGCCGACGGCAGGAGGCACCTCCGCCGCGCGGGTGCGGTGCAGCCAGCCGCCGCCGTACAGCGCCCAGAGCACGAGCACGGGCTGGAAGAACAGCCGGAGCAGGCGCTCGCGGTCGGTGTCGAGGCCGAACGCGTCGACGCCCTCGGCGTACTGGGCGACGTTGCCGGGGAAGATCGCCACGAAGAACGCCGCCAGCAGCGCACCGACCAGCCGTCGCCTCCGCGGCAACGCGAGGAAGGTCGCCCCCAGCGCGATCTCGGCGACCCCCGACCCCAGCACGGTGAGGTCCTCGTCGAGCGGGAACCAGGCGGGAACCTGGGCCCGGAACTCGTCCCGGGCGACCGTCAGGTGCAGCACGCCCGCCCCGACCATGGCCGCGCCGAGGAGCAGGCGGGCTGCCGTACGGGGGGCGGAGGTCATGCCGGCACGGTAACGCCACCCCGAACCGACGCGCCGTGCACTCGATGCAAACTTGCAGAGCGTGCAACATTCCGCCATGCTGCACCGGTGACCGAAGGCCTGCGCGAGCGCAAGAAGCTGGCGACCCGGCAGGCGCTGCACCTCGCCGCCCTCCAGCTCGTCGCCGAGCGAGGGCTGGATGCGGTGTCGGTGGACGACATCGCCGAGCGCGCCCAGGTCTCCTCCCGGACGTTCTTCAACTACTTCCCCTCGAAGGTCGACGCCGTCGTCGGCCTCGACCCGACCACGCCGTTCCAGGTGTCCTCGGACTTCAGCGCCCGGCCCGCGACCGAGTCGCCGGTGCAGGCCCTGCGGGCCGTCCAGCGGGCGCGGGCGCAGGAGATGGCGGAGGAGGAGGAGCTCTGGCCGCTGCGGATGACCGTCATCGACGCGCACCCGTCGCTGGTCCAGCGCCTGATCGCCGCGTTCGGCGAGGCCGAGCTCGCCCTGGCCGAGGCCATCGCCGAGCGCACCGGCACCCGGGTGGGCGTCGACGTCTACCCCACCCTGCTGGCCGCGGTGCAGGGCTGTGCGATGCGCATCTCGCTGCAGCGCTGGGTGGCCACCGACTTCACCGCATCGCTGCCCGACCTGGTCGACGAGGCCTGGGACGCGCTCGCCGCCGGGCTGCCCGCCCCGCCCCGCGCGGCCACCTGACCCCGGCGGACACCGCCGTCCGCACGAACCACCCGTACGGCCCCCCGGGCCGTCCGGACGTCCCGCGCTGCAGCCGCAGCGTCAAACGCCCTCGAGGAGTGCAGTTGCTCGCCCCCACCGCGGAGTCCACCGGTCCCGGCCGCGATTCCGGCAGTGCCCCCATCGTCCTCACCCGGCGCCGGATCAACACGATCTTCGGCGCCCTGCTGGCCGGCATGCTCATGGCCGCACTGGACCAGACCATCGTCTCGACGGCGATGCCCACCATCGTCGGCGAGCTCGGCGGCGTCGCGCACATGGCGTGGATGACGACCGCCTACCTGCTCGCCACCACGCTGGTCATGCCGATCTACGGCAAGTTCGGCGACCTGTGGGGGCGCCGGACGCTGTTCCTGGTCGCCATCGGCCTGTTCACCGTCGCGAGCATCGGTGCGGCGATGGCCCCGAGCTTCGGCTGGCTCGTGGCCTGGCGCGGGATCCAGGGCCTCGGCGGCGGCGGGCTGATGATCCTGTCGCAGGCGATCATCGCCGACATCGTCCCGGCCCGTGAGCGGGCGAAGTACATGGGCCCGATCGGTGCGCTGTTCGGTCTCGCGGCGATCGTCGGCCCGCTGGTCGGAGGCTTCTTCACCGACCACGAGTCGCTCGGCTGGGAGTGGGCGTTCTGGATCAACGTCCCGGTCGGCATCGCGGTCCTGGGCATCGGCTGGTTCGCCCTGACCCTCCCGCGCAAGCGCAGCACGACGCCGGTCGACGTCGCCGGGATCGTCACCCTGTCGGCCGCCACGACGTCGCTGGTCCTCTTCACCGACGTCGGCGGCCGGGACGGCTGGGGCTCGTGGCAGGCGCTCGCGCTGCTCGCCGCGCTCGTCGTCTCCGCGGTCGCCTTCGTGGCCGTCGAGCTGCGGGCGGCCGAGCCGATCATCCCGATGACGCTGTTCCGCAACCCCACCTTCGTCGTCGCCACGGCGCTCGGCATGGCGGTGGGCCTGGGCATGTTCTCGGCGATCGCCTTCATGCCCACGTTCCTGCAGATGGCCTCCGGGCTCTCGGCGGCCAACTCGGGGCTGCTCATGCTGCCGATGACCGCCGGCATCATCGTCACGATCCAGAGCTCGGCGGTCTACATCGCCAGGACCGGCCGGTACAAGATCTTCACCGTCGCCGGCGTCGCGGTGATCATGGCCGCGATGATCTGGATGACGTCGCTGACCGGTGCCTCCTCGCTCTGGACCATCGGCGCGATGTTCTTCCTGCTCGGCGCCGGGCTCGGGCTGATCATGCAGAACGTCGTCCTCGCGGCGCAGAACGCCGTGCCCGCCGACCAGATCGGCACCGCCACCTCGACGAACAACTACTTCCGCGAGGTCGGCGCCACCCTGGGCGTCGCGGTCTTCGGCACGCTGTTCACCAGCCGGCTGGCCGAGAACCTCACCGGCGCCCTGGGCAGCAACGCCGAGCAGGCGGCCCAGGCGGGCATCACCTCGCCGGACACGCTGGTGCCGACCGCCGTGCAGGCGGCCGGCGACCCGCTGAAGTCGGCGATCGTCGACGCCTACGCCGGCAGCCTGGCCCCGGTGTTCTGGTACCTGGTGCCGATCCTGGCGGTCGCCCTGCTGCTGGCGCTGTTCCTCAAGGAGATCCCGCTGTCCGACTTCGCCGGCATGGTGGCCCGCGGCGAGGCGGTCAACTCCGAGGAGGAGCTGGCCGCGCTGTCGAAGCCGGCGGCCACCGTCGAGGACGCCGTGGTGCTGGAGGACGTGGTGCCGGGGAACGACCGGGACGACCCGCGCCCGGGACCAGGCGCCGAGGTGCGCCACTACGCCCGGTCCCTGCCCACCGAGGAGAACTGACCGATGAGCCGACCCCGGATCCGCGTCGTCGTCGACAACGACTTCAGCGGCGACCCCGACGGCCTCGTCCAGCTGGCGCACCACGCGCTCTCCCCGTCGGTCGACCTGCGGCTGGTCATCGGCTCGCACCTGCGGCCCGGCGACCACTTCGACCCCTCCGACACCACCGCCGACAACGCCGCCGAGCTCGCCCGCGAGGTGCTGGCGCTGGCCGGCCGCACCGACGTCCCGGTCCTCGCCGGCTCCGACGTCGGCCTCGCCGACCGCGCGACGCCGATCCGGTCCGCGGCCGCCGAGGCGCTGGTGGCCGAGGCCATGCGCACCGACGTCGACAGCCCGCTGTACGTCTGCGCGGGCGCCGGGCTCACCGAGATCGCCAGTGCCTGGCTGATCGAGCCGCGGATCGCCGAGCGGCTCACGCTGGTCTGGATCGGCGGCCCCGAGCACGCCGGCCTGGCCGAGCCGCCGCCCGGCGCGATGCCGATCGAGTACAACCTGCTCATCGACGTGCTGGCCGGATCCGTCGTGTTCGGCGACGCCGCCGTCCCGATCTGGCAGGTGCCGCGCGACGCCTACCGGCAGAC
Organism: Blastococcus saxobsidens; assembly: GCF_002938435.1. Lineage (GTDB taxonomy): Bacteria > Actinomycetota > Actinomycetes > Mycobacteriales > Geodermatophilaceae > Blastococcus > Blastococcus saxobsidens. The sequence continues at coordinate 505 of NZ_POQT01000025.1, read as the reverse complement.
CCTGGTCACCTTCGCCGAGCTGCAGCTGCGGATGGCCGAGCAGGGGCCGCTGGGAGCCCGGCTGTTCGCCGCGCTGGACGGCCTTCGCACGCAGGCCCTCCGGCATGGGTTCGACCTCGGCGAGACCTACATCCTCGGGGACAACCCGCTGGTGCTGCTCACCGCGCTGCAGTCGGCGTTCGAGCCGGATCCCAGCTCGAGCCGGCACGTCGTCCGGGAGACGCCGGGGATCTCCGCGGACGGGCAGTACACCCCCGCTCCCGGTGCGCGGCCGATGCGCGTCTACACCCAGCTCGACTGCCGGCTGATGGTCGAGGACCTGTTCGCCAAGCTGCAGCTGCACGCCCGGACCCCGTCCGGACCGCCGGTGGGAGGCACGCCCTAGCTGTGATGCCCAGGCACGTTGGTCGAGGACCTGCGATCACAGTGTCTGAGCTGTAGATGGGCGAAGGCCTCCCGGTGTGGAGTGGAGCTGTCGAGGAACCGCTCCGCCACCAGAGGAGGC
>NZ_POQT01000024.1 GCF_002938435.1 Blastococcus saxobsidens | reverse complement strand
CTGGTGAGTGCAGCGAGCCCCGCAGCAACCGAACCGACAGATCCGGATAAAGACCCGAAGTCAGTCTCCTGAAGGGTCAGGAACGGTCGCTGCGGGGCTCACCCACATCCTCACTGTCTCCTGATCACGAAGGGTCCTGACTCACGGTCGACGGTGAGCCAGGACCCCGCGCGGTGAGGCAGGACGCCGCGGTGACGCGGCTGACGTGCTGGAACGGCCGCCCGTTACTGGGCGAGCATGTCGTCGGTGACGACGGACTCCGTGTCCGGGATGCCGAGGTCCTTGGCGCGCTTGTCGGCCATGGCGAGGAGACGCCGTATGCGACCGGCGACGGCGTCCTTGGTCATCGGCGGATCGGCGCGCTGGCCCAGCTCCTCCAGGGAGGCCTGACCGAACTCCAGCCGCAGCCGGCCCGCGACGAGCAGGTGCTCCGGGGCGTCCTCGCCCAGGATCTCCAGCGCCCGCTCCACCCGGGCGCTGGCCGCGACGGCGGCCCGGGCCGAACGGCGCAGGTTGGCGTCGTCGAAGTTGGCCAACCGGTTGGCTGTCGCACGGACCTCACGGCGCATGCGCCGCTCCTCCCACGCCATGACGGCGTCGTGCGCACCCATGCGCGTCAGCAGCGCGCTGATGGCGTCGCCGTCGCGCACGACCACGCGGTCCGCACCCCGCACCTCGCGGGCCTTGGCGGCGATCCCGAGGCGGCGCGCAGCGCCCACGAGGGCCATGGCCGCCTCCGGGCCGGGGCAGGTCACCTCCAGCGAGGAGGACCGACCCGGCTCCGTGAGCGAGCCGTGCGCCAGGAAGGCGCCGCGCCAGGCCGCCTCGGCGTCGTTGAGGCTGCCGGAGACGACGGCCGGCGGCAGGCCGCGGACGGGGCGGCCGCGCTGGTCGACCAGGCCGGTCTGGCGCGCGAGACCCTCACCGTGCTTGGCGATGCGGACCAGGTAGCGCACGCCGCGGCGGATGTTGCCGCCGGCGAGCACGCTCACGCCGCTCGTGTAGCCGTAGACCTCGCTGATGTCCCGGCGCAGCCGGCGGGCCACCGACCCGGTGTCGAGCTCGGCCTCGATGACCACCCGGCCCCCGACGATGTGCAGGCCGCCGGAGAACCGCAGCAGCGCGGTCACCTCGGCCTTGCGCTCGGAGGTCTTCGTGCACTCCACCCGGGAGAGCTCGTCCTTCACCATGGCGGTCATCGCCACGCCGTCCACCCCCACGTCGCGCCGGGACGTTCCGTCCCCGGCATTCGGGTCAGCGCCATGTACGCCGTCCCCTTCCCCCTCGTGCGGCTTGCCTGCCGGGCTCCTGCGTTACCCGGTCGGCCACTTCTACTCGTTCAGCGCGCTCCGACCACCGACGCCAGCGCGGCCGACAGCCGCTCCGGGTCGTGCCGAGGAGCACCGTCCGGCTCGGCCACCGGCGCCAGGAGGAGCTCGGCACCGCAGCGGCGGACCGCGTTCAGCAGACCACGGCGGTCAACAACCGATTCAGCATCGGCGATCACGCTGTGCAACGCCACTCCGTCCATGTGGGCCAGGAGCACGTTGAGATGTTCCTCCGGTGAGAAACCGTCCGTCTCACCGGGTTGCGGTTCCAGGTTGAGCACCACCACCACGCGGGCCTCCGACTCGGCCAGCGCGGCGCGCAGCCGCGGCACCAGCAGGTGCGGCAGCACCGAGGTGTACCAGGAACCGGGACCCAGCGAGACGACGTCGGCCTGCGCGATGGCCTCGAGCACCGCCGGGTGGACGACCGGGTCGGCCGGGGAGACGCGGATGTCGCGCACCCGCCCCGGGGTGGCCGCGATGGCCACTTGGCCGCGGATCGTGCGCACCCGCGCCGGGTCGTCCCGGTCGACGGTCTCCACGCGGGCGACGAGGTCCAGCGGCTCGTCGGCCATGGGCAGCACCCGGCCCCGGGCGCCGATCAGCTCGCAGAGCTCGTCGAGCGCCCGCACCGTGTCGCCGCCGTGCATCTCGGCCAGGCCGGTCAGCAGCAGGTTTCCCACGGGGTGCCCGGCCAGGACCCCGCTGCCGCCGAAGCGGTGCTGGAAGAGCGCGGCCAGCGTCTGCGCGCGGGCCTCGTCGCCGGCCAGGGCCGCCATGGCCATCCGGAGGTCCCCGGGCGGCAGCACGGGCATCTCCCGGCGGATCCGGCCCGACGATCCGCCGTCGTCGGCGACGGTGACCACGGCGGTCAGCTGCTCGGTGATCCGGCGCCAGGCCGCGAGCGCCGCCGCTAGCCCGTGCCCACCGCCGAACGCCACCACCCGGGGCGGCGACCCCGCGCCCGGTACGCGGCCCACTACTCGCGACCCAGGTCGCGGTGCCGGGCGACGGCCGCGACGCCCTCGGCCCCGAGCCGCCGGGCGAACTCCTCGGCGATGGCCACGCTGCGGTGCTTGCCGCCCGTGCAGCCGACGGCGAGCGTCAGGTACCGCTTGCCCTCGCGCCGGTAACCGGGGACCAGCAGGCGCAGGACGTCGACGTAGCGGTCGAGGAACTCCGCGGCGCCCTCCTGGCCCAGCACGTACTCGCGCACGTCCGGATCGCGGCCGGTGTGCGCACGCAGCTCCGGCACCCAGTGCGGGTTGGGCAGGAAGCGAGCGTCGACCACGAGGTCGGCGTCCAGCGGGAGGCCGTACTTGAAGCCGAAGCTCATCACCGTGGCGGTCAGCGGCGGCGTGCGCCCCTCCCGGGCGAACGCGTTCTCCAGCGTGGCCCGCAGCTGGTGGATGTTGAGATCGCTGGTGTCGACCCAGAGGTCGGCCTCACCGGCGATGCCGGTCAGCAAGGCCCGTTCGGCCGAGATGCCGTCGATGAGCGTGCCGGTGCCCTGCAGCGGGTGCTCCCGCCGGTTGGACTCGTAGCGGCGGACGAGGACCTCGTCGCGGGCGTGCACGTAGACCACCCGGGGCCGGTGCCCGGCGGCGGACAGCACCCGGATGGCCTCCTGCAGGTCGCTGGAGAAGGCCCGGCTGCGGACGTCCACGACGGCCGCGAAGCGGCGCAGGTCGCCGCGCGCACCGAGCTCGACCATCGGCAGCAGCAGCGCGGGCGGCAGGTTGTCGACGACGAACCAGCCGAGGTCCTCCAGCACGCGCCCGGCGCTGTTCTTGCCGGCACCCGACAGGCCGGTGACCACCACGACCTCGAGCGGCGGCGTCTCGGTCGAGGAGGGGTCCATCGCCGGGGACACGTCGTCCTGGGGCCCGGCACCGGCGGTCCTGGGAGCGGCGGTCACGAGGCCACCCGGCCGATCTCGGCGGCCTCGCCGGAGCCGGCGCGCGGAGCACCCTGCTCAGCGGGCCCCTGCGGCGCCAGGACGGTCTCGTCCGGCTCGCCGCCGTCGGGGGTACCGCTCGGCTCGGCGACCGCCGTCTGCACCGCCTCAGCCGTCCGTCGGCCGATGCCGGGCACGGTCATGAGCTCCTCCACCGTGGCCGCGCGCAGCCGCTTGAGGGATCCGAACTGCTTCATCAGCGCCTTCCGCCGGGCCTCTCCGAGGCCTGGGACGTCGTCCAGGAGGGATACCAGCATGCTCGTCGACCGCTTCTGCCGGTGGTAGGTGATGGCGAAGCGGTGGGCCTCGTCACGGACCCGCTGCAGCAGGTAGAGCGCCTCGGAGGTGCGCGGCAGGATCACCGGGTCGCTGTCCCCCGGCAGCCACACCTCTTCCATGCGCTTGGCCAGCCCGCAGACGGCGACGTCGACGATGCCCAGCTCGTCCAGCGACCGGGCCGCCGCCGCCACCTGCGGCGCGCCGCCGTCGACGACCAGCAGGTTCGGCGGGTAGGCGAACCTGCGCGGCCGGCCCTCCTCGGCCGCGACCCCCTGCTCGTCCCGGCGGTCGGCCTCGTCCTTGAGGTGGCGGGCGAACCGCCGGCGGACCACCTCGGCCATCGCCGCGGTGTCGTCGGTGCCGTTGGCGACGGCGAACCGGCGGTAGTCGGACTTCTTGGCCAACCCGTCCTCGAACACCACCATGCTGGCGACCACGTTGGTGCCCTGCACGTGGCTGATGTCGATGCACTCGATCCGCAGCGGTGCGTCCGGCAGCTCCAGCGCCTCCTGGAGCTCCGACAGCGCCAGGGATCGCGCCGTCAGGTCGCTGGCACGCTTCACGCGGTGGCGGGCGAACGCCTCCTTGGCGTTCCGCTCGACGGTCTCCATCAGGCTGCGCTTGTCACCGCGCTGGGGCACGCGCAGCGACACCCGGCCACCGCGCAACTCCTCCAGCAGCTCCACGTAGACGTCGGCGTCCTCCGGCAGCTCCGGCACGAGGACCTCCCGGGGCACGGCCTCCCCCGCCTCGCCGACGCCCGTCTGCTCGTCCACCCCGCCGTACACCTGGAGCAGGAACTGCTCGACCAGCTGCCCGGTGCTGACCTCCTCGACCTTGTCGATGACCCAGCCCCGCTGGCCGCGCACGCGTCCGCCGCGGACGTGGAAGACCTGGACGGCGGCTTCCAGCTCGTCCTGGGCGAAGGCGACGACGTCGGCGTCGGTGCCGTCGCCCAGGACGACGGCCTGCTTCTCCATGGCCCGCTTCAGGGCGCCGAGGTCGTCCCGCAGCCGGGCGGCCCTCTCGTACTCCATGGCCTCGGCCGCCTCGGCCATCTCGCGCTCGAGGCGCTTGATCATCGAGTCGGTGCGGCCGGCCATGAAGTCGCAGAAGTCGTCGACGATCTGCCGGTGCTCCTCGGCGCCGACCCGCTCGACGCAGGGGGCGGCGCACTTGCCGATGTAGCCGAGCAGGCAGGGCCGGCCGATCTGCCCGGCCCGCTTGAAGACGCCGTTGGAGCAGGTGCGTGCCGGGAAGACGCGGGTCAGGGTGTCCAGCGTCTCGCGGATGGCCCAGGCGTGGGCGTACGGGCCGAAGTACCGGACGCCCTTCTTCTTGGGCCCGCGCATGACCTGCAGTCGCGGGAACTCCTCGTTGACGGTGACCGCCAGGGAGGGATAGCTCTTGTCGTCCCGGTAGCGGACGTTGAACCGCGGGTCGAACTCCTTGATCCAGTTGTACTCGAGCTGGAGGGCCTCGACCTCGGTGCCGACGACGGTCCACTCGACGCTCGACGCCGTCGTCACCATCTGGCGGGTGCGCGGGTGCAGGCCGGCGACGTCGGCGAAGTAGCTGTTCAGCCGCTGCCGGAGGTTCTTGGCCTTGCCGACGTAGATGACCCGGCCGTTGGGGTCGCGGAACCTGTAGACCCCTGGGCTCTCGGGGATGGAGCCGACCGCAGGGCGGTACGTGGACGGATCGGCCATGTCCCCACATTAGGTCGCGGGTGCGACACGCCGTCAGTGCACGCACCCGTCAGTCCCACGCGTCACAGCCCCATGGCGGGACACCCGGGCATGCCACCGGAGCGGGGCCCGAGGGCCTCGCTCCGGAGTGGCGTTCAGGTGTGGGTCAGCCCACGGGCTGCGAGCGTCGCACCGCGACGGTCGGCATGCGCGTGGCGACGGCGGACGCTCCGCGGGCGGCCAGGCGGGCCACCCTGCGGCTCAGGGCCACGGCCGCCAGCAGCCCCACCGGGACGGCGACGAAGTCGAAGGCGTCGGCCACCACGTCCTTGGTCACCACGACCAGCGAGAGGCCCAGGAGGGCGACCAGGACGACGGCGGAGAGGATTCCCGACCCTCGCGAGCCCTTGCCCTGCCATGGCTGGCCGCAGTGGCTCATGTCCGGGTCGCAGTCAGGCGTGAGTGCGCTCATCGCGGCCTCCTCGTGGGGCACAGGTGCGCCCGGTGACGTCGGTCACACAGAGGGTACGCCGTCAGTGACTTCTCTCACAAGTGTTCGCGCCGGAGATCTGGGCGGCCGTTCCCACGGGCTGGTACGGGAGCCGGGTCGGGGCACGGGGACCGGCCCGTGCCCCGACCGGTCAGCTGGCCTTCTTGCGGGTCCGCTTCTTGACCGGCCCGACCGCCGCGGCGGCAACCGCGTCGGCGTCGAGCATCGGCACCAGGTACCGGCCGGTGTGGCTCTCGGGCACCGTGGCCACGAACTCCGGCGGGCCCTCCGCGACGACGGAGCCACCGCGGAAGCCACCCTCGGGGCCCATGTCGATCAGCCAGTCGGCGCTCTTGATCACGTCGAGGTTGTGCTCGATGACGATCACCGAGTTGCCCTTGTCGACCAGGCCCTGGAGGACGAGCAGCAGCTTCCGGATGTCCTCGAAGTGCAGACCGGTGGTCGGCTCGTCCAGGACGTAGATGCTGCGGCCGTTCGACCGCTTCTGCAGCTCGCTGGCCAGCTTCACCCGCTGGGCCTCACCGCCGGAGAGCGTGGTGGCCGGCTGCCCGAGCCGGACGTAGCCCAGGCCCACGTCGGTGAGCGTGCGCAGGTAGCGGGCGATCGCCGGGATGGCGGCGAAGAAGTCGGCGGCCTCCTCGATCGGCATGTCGAGGACCTCGGCCACCGTCTTGCCCTTGTAGTGCACCTCGAGGGTCTCCCGGTTGAAGCGGGCGCCCTTGCAGACCTCGCACGGGACGTAGACGTCCGGCAGGAAGTTCATCTCGATCTTCAGCGTGCCGTCGCCCGAGCAGGCCTCGCAGCGGCCGCCCTTCACGTTGAAGGAGAACCGGCCGGGGAGGTAGCCGCGCATCTTCGCCTCGGTGGTCTGGGCGAAGAGCTTGCGCACGTGGTCCCAGACGCCGGTGTAGGTGGCCGGGTTGGACCGCGGGGTCCGGCCGATGGGCGACTGGTCGACGTGCACGACCTTGTCGAGGTGCTCCAGACCGGTGATGGTGCGGTGCCGCCCCGCCACCTGCCGCGCCCGGTTCAGCTGGTTGGCCAGCGTCGTGTAGAGGATGTCGTTGACCAGGGTCGACTTGCCCGACCCCGACACCCCGGTGACGGCCACCAGGCAGCCGAGCGGGAACGACACGTCGATCCCGCGCAGGTTGTTCTCCCGCGCACCCTTGACGACGAGCTCGCGCCCCGGCTCCGGCTCCCGCCGCTTGTCCGGCACGGTGATCTGCTTGCGGCCGGAGAGGTACGCGCCGGTCAACGAGCGCTCGCTGGCCAGCAGCTCCTCCACGGTGCCGCTCACCACGACCTCGCCGCCGTGCTCGCCGGCGCCCGGGCCGATGTCGACCACCCAGTCGGCCACCTTGATGGTGTCCTCGTCGTGCTCCACGACGATGAGCGTGTTGCCCATGTCGCGCAGCCGGATCAGCGTCTCGATGAGCCGGGTGTTGTCGCGCTGGTGCAGGCCGATGGAGGGCTCGTCGAGCACGTAGAGGACGCCCACCAGGCCGGACCCGATCTGGGTCGCGAGCCGGATGCGCTGCGCCTCGCCGCCGGCCAGGGTCGCCGCCGGCCGGTCGAGGGACAGGTAGTCCAGACCGACGTCGACCAGGAAGGACAGCCGGGCCTGGATCTCGCGCAGGACGCGGTCGGCGATCGCCTTCTCCCGCTCCCCCAGCTCCAGGGCTCCGAGCCACTGCGAGGCCTCGCCGATCGACAGGCCGGTGACCTCGGCGATCGACCGGCCGTTGAGCTTGACCGCGAGGATCTCCGGCTTGAGCCGGGTGCCGTGGCAGACGGGGCACGGGACGTCCCGCATGTAGCCCTCGTACTTGTCCTTCATGTAGTCGCTGTCGGTGTCCTCGTGCCGGCGCTCCAGGAACGGCAGCACGCCCTCGAACGCGGCGTAGTAGCTGCGCTCGCGGCCGTAGCGGTTCTTGTAGCGGACGTGCACCTGGTCCGGCGAGCCGTGCAGGATCGCCTTCTGGACCTTGGCCGGCAGCCGCTCCCACGGGTCGTCCATGGAGAAGCCGATCTGCTGGGACAGGCCGGTGAGCAGCCGGGTGAAGTACTCGTTGCTCATCGAGCTCGACCACGGCGCGATCGCGCCCTGGTTGAGGCTCTTGCCCGGATCGGGGACGACGAGCTCCGGGTCGACCTCCTTGCGGGTGCCGATGCCGGTGCACTCGGGGCAGGCGCCGAACGGGGAGTTGAACGAGAAGGAGCGCGGCTCGAGCGCCTCGAAGGAGAGGCCGTCGTCGACGCAGGCCAGGTGCTCGGAGAAGGTGCGCTCGCGGTGCGGGTCGTCCTCCGGGAGGTCGACGAAGTCGAGGACGACGAGGCCCCCGGCCAGCCCCAGCGCGGTCTCGACCGAGTCGGTGAGCCGGCGCTTGGCGCTCTCCTTCACCGTCAGGCGGTCGACGATGACCTCGATGGTGTGCTTCTCCTGCTTCTTGAGCTTCGGCGGCTCGGTGAGCGGGTGCACCGTGCCGTCGACGCGGACGCGCGAGAAGCCCTGGGTCTGCAGGGAGCTGAACAGGTCGACGTACTCGCCCTTGCGGGCCCGGACCACGGGGGCGAGCACCTGGAAGCGGGTGCCCTCCTCCATGCCGAGGACCTGGTCGACGATCTGCTGCGGGGTCTGCCGGGAGATCGGCTTGCCGCAGTTGGGGCAGTGCGGCTGGCCGGCGCGCGCGTAGAGCAGGCGCAGGTAGTCGTAGACCTCGGTGATCGTGCCGACCGTCGACCGCGGGTTCCGGTTCGTCGACTTCTGGTCGATCGAGACCGCGGGTGAGAGCCCTTCGATGAAGTCGACGTCGGGCTTGTCCATCTGGCCGAGGAACTGGCGGGCGTAGGCCGACAGCGACTCGACGTACCGGCGCTGCCCCTCGGCGAAGATCGTGTCGAAGGCGAGGCTGGACTTCCCGGAGCCCGACAGACCCGTGAACACGATGAGCGCGTCACGGGGAAGGTCGATGTGGACGTCCTTGAGGTTGTGCTCACGGGCGCCGCGGACGACGAGCCGGTCCATGTGATCCCTGTCGGTCGCTGGTGTGGGTGACGCGGTGGTGCGGTCCGGCGGCCCGGGCGCGGTCCCCCGGTGCAACGCCGGGTCGTGCCGCGATCGTCCGCCGGGGACTGTGAGCTGTGCCCAGGCGGAGGATCAGCCGGCCGCCGGAACGGTGGGGTCGAAGACCGGTGCGTACCGGCGCCACGGCAGCTGCCGCTCGAGTTCCCCGCTCAGCCAGAGTAGACGCGCCTCGGCGCCCGGCGGCCCGACCAGCTGGACGGGCACCGGCGGCCCGTCCGGGCGGGCGGCGGCCGGTAGCACGGCGGCGGGGATGCCGGCCAGGTTCCAGGCCGCCGTCCACGGCGCCCACCGCGCATTGGCGGTGATGTTGGCGAGGAAGCCGCGCTCGTGCCAGGGCCGCGCGGGCAGCGGCGGGCCGGTGGTCACCGGGGTGAGCAGCACGTCGACGTCGTCGAAGAACCGGACCATGCGCTCGCGGAACCGCTCCTGCGTGCGGGGCCGGACCAGCCCCAGCCGCCGGACGACGCGGCCGATGCGGGCGTGGGTGCGGCTGCGCGGCTGCAGCTGCGCACGATCGATGCCGAGGAACTCCGCGTCGTCCTCGGCACCGGCCATCCAGCGGACGAGGGCGCCGGCCGCGGCCGCGGGGGTGATCGGCGGGTTCCGCCGGACGACGGTGTGCCCGGCCGCGCGCAGCCGGGCGACCACGGTGTCCACGGCGGCGCGCGTGGCGGCGTCGGCGCCCACCCCCGGGACCGGCGACCGGGTGCTGACGGCGATCCGCAGCGGGCGCCCCGGATCGGCGGGAGGGGCCGGGTCCTCCCCCGCCAGGATCGCGTGCGCCACCGCGAGGTCGGCCACCGTGGTGGCGAGCGCACCGTTGACGGCCATGCCGGACCAGTCGTCGGCACCGATGCCGCCGGGCACCACCCCGGTGCCCGGCTTCAGGGTGACCAGCCCGCAGGCCGCCGCGGGCAGCCGCAGCGAGCCCATCCCGTCGTTGCCGTGCGCGATCGGGACGCCGCCCGCGGCCACCGCCGCGGCGCTCCCGCCGGAACTGCCGGCGGGCGACAGCGCGGTGTCCCACGGGTTCCGGCTGACCGTGCCGGGGCCGTCGGTGGCCGCGTAGAGGCAGAGCTCCGGGGCGCGGGTGATGCCGACGACGACGGCGCCGGCCTTGCGCAGCCGCGTGACGACCGGGTGGTCCTTGGCCTCCGGACCGGCGGTGCGGGCGGGCGAGCCGTCGGTGCAGGTTTCCCCCGCCACCGGGACGTTGTCCTTGATCGCCACCGGCACCCCGGCCAGGGGCAGGGCGAAGCGGGTGAGGCTGGCGTCCACGGCCGCCGCCTCCAGCAGCGCGGCCTCCCGCCGGATCACGCGGAAGGCGCCGACCCGGCCGTCGACGGCCTCGATGTGGTCGAGGTGCGCGCGGACGACGTCGACCGCCGTGATCTCACCGGCGCGCACCAGCGCGGCGATCTCCGTCGCCGGCAGGCCCACGACGGAGGCGCCCACCCGGGACTCCTCCCGGGCACCGCCCCCGGCGCCGTCCTGAGCCGTGCCGACACCTCCGCTAGCGTCCATGCCTGGACCGTAACGGCGTCCGCCGACACTTTCCGAACGGAGTCCGGATGAGCACCGCGAAGTACACCGGGGACGTCGAGGTCGGGGGTCCCGCCGACGTGCGGGAGCTGCCCGGGCTGACCATCAGCAAGGTCGCCGTCAGCGAGATGGCGAACAACGCCTACCTGCTGCGCTGCACCGCCACCGGTGAGGCCCTGCTCGTCGACGCGGCCGCCGAGCCGGAGACGCTGCAGGCGCTGATCGGCGGCACCGCGCTGCGGACCGTCGTCACCACCCACGGGCACTGGGACCACCACCGCGCCCTGCCGGAGGTCGTCGCGGCGACCGGCGCGGTCACCGTCGCCCACCCGGCGGACAGCGCGGACCTCCCGGTCCCGGTGCAGCGCCCGGTCGAGCACGGGGACACCGTCACCGTCGGCGAGCAGACGCTCGAGGTGGTGCACCTGCGCGGGCACACGCCCGGCAGCATCGCCCTCGTCTGGCGCGGCCGCGGCGACGCCGGGGTGCACGTCTTCACCGGCGACAGCCTCTTCCCCGGCGGTGTCGGCAACACCCAGCAGGACGCCGACCGGTTCGCCAGCCTGATCGACGACGTCGAGCAGCGGCTCTTCGCCGTCCTGCCCGACGAGGCCTGGGTCTACCCCGGACACGGCAAGGACACGACGATCGGTGCCGAGCGACCGCACCTGGCGGAGTGGCGGGACCGCGGCTGGTGAGCCGGCCTGGCTAGACGTCCTCGGTGAACAGGGCGACCAGCTCGTCGGCGGTGCCGGGCACGTGCAGCGGCAGCACCGACACCGTCCACTCCGGCTGCCGCTCGTCCACGCCCAGGGCGAGGTCCCAGGCGGCCCGCGGGGTCAGTGGTCCGAAGCAGGCGTCGTCGCCGTCCTCGCCGAGGTCCACCTCGACCAGCCACTGGTCGGACAGGTCGGCGGCGAGCTCCGCGTAGTCGGGAGCCGCGTCCTCGTCGGGCTCGGGGGTGTCCAGCCTGACCGGGTAGATGAGCGCCATCCTGCGCACGCTAGGCCTACTCGTCCCGTCCCGCAGTGCCCAGCGCGCTCAGGCCCCGGTGTCGTCCCCGTTGGCGGGGGTCGGCAGCCAACGCGCCCACCAGCGGAGGACGTGCTCGAAGCGGGCCAGCCGGTGCCGGGGCCGCCCGGACCGGGAGAGCTCGTGCCCCTCTCCGGGGAACAGCAGGAGTTCCGACGGGACCCCGCGTCGCTTCAGCTCCACGTAGAGCCGCTGCCCCTGCTCCAGCGGCGTCCGCCAGTCCTGCTCGGCGTGGATCACCAGGGTCGGTGTGGTGATGGCGTGCGCGTGCGCCAGCGGGCTCTGCGCGGCGAGCCGCTCCGGCTCGCTCCCGAGGTAGCCGTCGGGGAAGTACCACCCGATGTCGGCCGATCCTGCGAAGCTGACCGGATCGGTGAGCGCCCGCTCCACCACGGCCCCGGCGAACCGGTCGGTGCGCCCGATCAGCAGTGCGGTCAGGAAGCCGCCGTAGGAGCCGCCCATGATGCCCACGCGGTCGGCGTCCAGGGCCGGATCGGCGAGCGCCGCGTCGAGGAACGCGAGGACGTCGTCGGCGTCGAGGCCGCCCCAGGCGCCGCGGATCGCCCGGCCGTGGGCGGCCCCGTAGCCGGAGGAGCCCCGCGGGTTGCACTGCACCACCGCGTAGCCCGCGGAGACGAGGACCTGGATCTCGTCGAGCAGCGTCCAGCCGTACTGCCGGAACGGTCCCCCGTGCACGGTGAGCAGCACCGGGTGCGGCCCGGGGCCGGGCGGCGTGGTGACCCAGCCGTGCACCGGGTACCCGTCGGGCGCCTCCGCGGTGCGCTGCTCCGCGCGGTGCAGCCGACCCGTCGCGCCCAGCTCCCGGCCGAAGCCGGTGAGCAGCCGGCGCCCCTCCGGGCTGATCGCCAGGAGTTCGCCGGCCGAGCGGTCGTGCGCGACGACGGCGACGACGACGTCACCTGCGGCCGCGAACCCCCGCACGGTGAACGGCCCGTCCACGAGGGCCTCCGGCTCACCGCCGTCCAGCGGCACCCGCAGCAGCTCCACCGCGCCGCGGCGCTCGACGCCGACCAGGACCGCCTCCCCGGCGAGCACGGTGCCCGGGGTCTCGTCCCCCCGCTGGTGCAGCTCCGCGTCCAGCAGCGGGGCCAGGGGTCCACCGGCGGCCGGCACGCGGCACGGCACGGCCTGACGGGCCACGAAGTCCAGCCCGTCGGGCCCGAGGTCGGGGACGGCGGTGACGACGAGGGACGTCCCGTCGGCGGTGTAGACGGGCAGCGCACAGTCGCCCCGCCCGTCGGTGACCCGCCGCAGCCCCGTCCCGTCGAGGTGCACCGCGTACACGTCGTGCACCAGGTCCCGGTCGGCACGGGGATGCCGGGCGGAGACGAAGGCCAGCTCCCCGCCGTCGGGACGCCAGGTGACGTCGATGCAGTCGTCGTCGCCGGTGGTGAGCTGCACGGGTGCGGGCGCCGGTGTGGTGTCGCCGGCGAAGTCGGCCGGCAGGTCGACGACGAACACCTGGCTGGGCCGGTCGCGCAGGAACCCGACGCCGTCCCGCCGGAACGTGAGGGTGGTGATCAGCCGGGGCGGCTCGGCGATGGCGTCGACGCCCTCCACCGTGCCGTACCGGCCGGGCTCCGGGACACGCGCGACGTGGGCCAGCCGGCGGGAGTCCGGCGACCACACCGGCCGTCCCGCGCCGAGGTGGTGGGCGGTGAGCCGGCGCGGGGCTCCCCCGGCAGCCGGCAGCACCAGGATCTGCGGCCGCCCACCCGGCTCGGTGCCGAGGTAGGCCAGCCAACGGCCGTCCGGGGAGAACGCCGGGTCGGTGTCGTGGGCGCCGGACGTCAGAGGGCGCGCCGGGGCCGACCCGTCGGTGGGCACCGCCCACAGCTGGCTGCGGTACTCGTCGGCGTCCAGGTCCGGCCAGCCGACGGCGACGACCGCGATCCGGCCGTCGGGCGAGACGGTCGGCGTCCCCGGGGTGCGCAGGAGCGCGAGATCGTTCGGCCGCATGATCGGCGACGCTAACCCAGCCGGTGCCGGCGACCGCCCGCCCTCCGGGTGGAGGGGGGCGGCCGCCGGGAAGGCAAGGTCAGCGGGGGCCGCGGTCCTCGTCCGGCGAGGACCCGGCGGTGTTGTCCGGGCTGGCGATGCGCGCCTCGGCCGCCGCGGCGGCCTCCGGACCGCCGGTGGGCACCGACTTCGCCGTCTCCGGGTCCACGACCGGCTCGTCGACGGAGATCAGCTGACCGCGGGTCTTGATCAGGCTGGCCACCGTGGCGACGACGAGCACGCCCAGGATGATCGACAGCGACAGCCAGATCGGGATGTGCGGCACCGCCTCGAGGGGCTCGCGCTCACCCGCGAACGGCAGCTGGTTCTCGTACAGCGCCTCCAGGATCAGCTTCACGCCGATGAAGGCCAGGATGACGGCGAGCCCCAGGGAGAGGTACACGAGCCGCTTCAGCAGGCCACCGAGCAGGAAGTACAGCTGGCGCAGACCCATGAGGGCGAAGACGTTGGCCGTGAAGACGATGAAGGGTTCCCGGGTGAGGCCGAAGATCGCCGGGATGCTGTCCAGCGCGAAGATCAGGTCCGTCGTCCCGAGGGCCAGGATCACCACGATCATCGGCGTCCACATCTTCTTGCCGTTCTCGGTGACCCGGATCTTCGCGCCGTGGTAGTCCCTCGTGATCGGCAGGACCTTGCGCATCCGCCGGATGAACGCGTTCTCCTCGTAGTCCTCGTCCTCGCCGCGGTGCCGGACGAGGTTGATCGCGGTGTAGATGAGGAAGACGCCGAAGAAGTAGAAGACCCACACGAACCGCTCGATGACCACGGCACCGACCAGGATGAAGATCCCGCGCAGGACCAGGGCGATGATGATGCCGATCATCAGCGCTTCCTGCTGGTACTTCCGCGGCACCCCGAAGCGCGCCATGATGATCACGAAGACGAACAGGTTGTCGACCGAGAGCGAGTACTCGGTGAGCCAGCCCGCGTAGAACTCGGTGGCGTAGGTCCCGTTCGTGAACGCCAGCATCAGGACGCCGAAGATCAGCGCCAGGCTCACGTAGAAGCCCACCCAGAGCCCCGCCTCCTTCATGGAGGGCTCGTGCGGGCGGCGGGCGACGATGGCGAGATCCGCGAGCAGCAGGACGGTGAGTCCCACGAACGTCGTGATCTCGAACCAGACGGGCAGTTCCATGCGGGGGGTTCCTCCGGGGGACGAGCAGTCTCAGCACCGGAGGTCTCTCCCACCGCACGCCGTCAGGCGCACGACCGGCAGCACCGGAGGCCATGGGACCTCGTGATGACGACGCTGCCGCGGGGGGATACTCCCCTCCTTCGCATCCCCCGGCGGCGGCGATCGTCAGTGGTCGCGTCGGCCCGGGTTCGCGGCGCTCACGGTACCTGCTCGGGCGTCACCGGACCCTCCGGACCCCGGGAAGGACTCCCCGGGTGTCCTCTCCCCGTCCGACAGCGACGTCGGGTCGGCGGCGGCCGCCTCGGCGACGAGGTGCTCCCGCCGGTCGCGGCGCACCCGCCAGAGGCTGGCCACCGTCGTCACGACCAGCGTCAGCAGGATCACCAGCAGGGACACGGTGATCGGCACCTCCGGGATCACGGTGACCGCCTCGCCCCCGTTCACGAACGGCAGCTCGTTCTTGTGGAGGGCGTGGATGACGAGCTTCACACCGATGAAGCCCAGGATCACCGCCAGGCCGTAGGCGAGGTAGACGAGCCGGTCGAGCAGCCCGTCGATGAGGAAGAACAGCTGCCGGAGCCCGAGCAGGGAGAAGGCGTTGGCGGTGAAGACCAGGAACGTCTCCTGGGTCAGGCCGAAGATCGCCGGGATCGAGTCGACGGCGAAGATGATGTCCGCCGTCCCGATCGCGATGAGCGCGATGGCCAGCGGGGTCAGGAAGCGCTTGCCGTCCAGCGTCACGGTCATCCGGTCGGAGTGGTACTCGTCCGTCGTGCGCAGGCGCTTGCGGGCGAACCGGAGGACGGCGTTCTCCTTGTAGTCCTCCTCGTCGCCGTGGCCGCCGCTGCGGGCCTGCACCCACGCGGTGTAGATGAGGATCGCGCCGAACAGGTAGAAGACCCAGCTGAAGTTCGCGATGGCCGCCGCCCCGACGAAGATGAACACCGTCCGGAGGGCCAGGGCGAACGTGATGCCGAAGAGCAGCACCTTCTGCTGCAGCTCCCGGGGCACCCCGAAGGCCGCCATGATCAGCACGAACACGAAGAGGTTGTCGACCGAGAGGCTCTTCTCGGTCACGTAGCCGGCGAAGTACTCACCCGCGAAGCCGGCGCCCCAGCCCCACCAGACGAGGAAGCCGAAGACGATCGCGATGCCGACGTAGGCCGCCGACCACGTCGCGGATTCGCGGAGCGTCGGTGCGTGCGGCGTGCGCACGTGACCGACGAGGTCGAAGACGAGCATGCCCACGATCGCGGCGACCGTGACAGCCCACACCCAGAAGGGCACGTCCAAGGAACATCCTCCGGAGACTCGGCGGTGCAGGACGCACCGCACAGGGTCGATCCGGAGGTCTCTCCCGCCGCCCGCTGGGACGACCGACGGCGCCGGAGGCCCATGGGGACCTCGTAGTGACGACGCTGCCGCGGGGGGTTACTCCCCTCCATGCCGGACCGTTGCCGGGCCGACGGGATCCAGGGTAGGGGGCAACGGCTGTTGCGTCCAGTCGACACCGCATTCCCACCCCCGCGGGTACCCCCTCGCCGGCCGGCGCGGGGTCAGGCGCCGTCCGTCAGGCGTGTGCGGCGTCGAACTGGCGGAGCTCCTTCTTCAGTTCGTTGAGCTCGTCCCGCAGCCGTGCCGCGACCTCGAACTGCAGCTCCCGCGCGGCTGCGAGCATCTGGTCGTTCATCTGCGTGATCAGGTCGGCCAGCTCGTTGCGTGGCAGCCCCTGCACGTCGATGGCCCCTGCCTTGCCGGCCTTCTTCGACGACAGCCCCGGCACCGGGGACTTCCCGCGCGACTGCTGCCGGCCGGAGCCGCCGATGAGCTCGCCGGTCTCGGAGTCCTCGGCCTCGCGGTAGATCCCCTCGAGGATGTCCACGATCTTCTTCCGCAGCGGCTGCGGGTCGACGCCACGCTCGAGGTTGTAGGCGATCTGCTTCTCGCGGCGGCGCTCGGTCTCCTCGATCGCCTGCGCCATCGAGGGCGTGATCTTGTCGGCGTACATGTGCACCTGGCCGGAGACGTTGCGCGCGGCCCGCCCGATGGTCTGGATGAGCGACTTGCCCGACCGGAGGAAGCCCTCCTTGTCGGCGTCGAGGATCGCCACCAGCGAGACCTCGGGGAGGTCCAGGCCCTCGCGCAGCAGGTTGATGCCGATGAGGACGTCGTACTCCCCCTGCCGGAGCTCGCGGAGCAGCTCGACGCGACGCAGCGTGTCCACCTCGGAGTGCAGGTAGCGCACCTTGATGCCGAGCTCGAGCAGGTAGTCGGTGAGGTCCTCGGCCATCTTCTTGGTCAGCGTCGTGACCAGGATCCGCTCGTCCTTCTCGGTGCGGACGCGGATCTCGTGCACGAGGTCGTCGATCTGGCCCTTGGTCGGCTTCACCACGACCTCCGGATCGACCAGTCCGGTGGGGCGGATGACCTGCTCGACGACCTCGCCGCCGGTGCGCCCCAGCTCGTAGTCCCCCGGCGTGGCCGAGAGGTAGACCGTCTGCCCGATCCGGTCGGTGAACTCCTCCCACTTCAGCGGGCGGTTGTCCATGGCCGACGGCAGCCGGAAGCCGTGCTCGACGAGCGTCCGCTTGCGGCTCATGTCGCCCTCGTACATGCCACCGATCTGCGGGACGGTCACGTGCGACTCGTCGATGACCAGGAGGAAGTCGTCCGGGAAGTAGTCGATGAGACAGGCGCCCGCCGAGCCCGGCGACCGGCCGTCGATGTGCCGCGAGTAGTTCTCGATGCCGGAGCAGAACCCGACCTGGCGCATCATCTCGATGTCGTAGGTGGTGCGCATGCGCAGCCGCTGGGCCTCGAGCAGCTTGCCCTGCTTCTCCAGCTCGGCCAGCCGCTGCTCGAGCTCCGCCTCGATGCCGCGGATCGCCCGCTCCATCCGGTCGGGCCCGGCGACGTAGTGGCTGGCCGGGAAGACGAACAGCTCCTGCACCTCGCGGACGACCTCACCGGTCAGCGGGTGCAGGTAGTACAGCCGCTCCACCTCGTCGCCGAACATCTCGATGCGGACGGCGAGCTCCTCGTAGACCGGGAAGACCTCGATCGTGTCGCCCCGCACGCGGAAGGTGCCCCGCGTGAAGGAGAGGTCGTTGCGGGTGTACTGCTCGGTGACCAGGGTGCGCAGCAGCTCGTCGCGGTCGCGCTCCTCCCCCACCGAGATCTTCAGCGCCCGCTCGACGTACTCCTCCGGGGTGCCCAGGCCGTAGATGCAGGACACGGTGGCCACCACGACGACGTCGCGCCGGGTGAGGAGCGCGTTGGTGGCCGAGTGCCGCAGCCGCTCCACCTCGTCGTTCACCGACGAGTCCTTCTCGATGTAGGTGTCGGTCTGCGGGACGTAGGCCTCGGGCTGGTAGTAGTCGTAGTACGAGACGAAGTACTCGACCGCGTTGTCGGGCAGCAGCTCGCGGAACTCGTTGGCCAGCTGCGCAGCGAGCGTCTTGTTGGGCGCCATCACCAGCGTCGGCCGCTGGACCTGCTCGATGAGCCAGGCGGTGGTGGCCGACTTGCCGGTTCCGGTCGCGCCGAGGAGGACGACGTCCTTCTCGCCCGCGCCCACCCGCTCGGCGAGGGCCTTGATCGCGGCCGGCTGGTCGCCCGCGGGCTCGAAGTCGCTGACGACGCGGAAGCGCCCCTGGGTGGGCCGGAGGTCGGAGGACGTGCGCACGAGGTCGAAGGTACGTCGACCCTGTGACAGAACGCGTCGCGAGCACCGGCTGCGGCTGGTGGGGCGATCGTGGAGGAGGGACGGGGCGGGTACTTGTCCCCTTCCGCCGTCACCCCTAGCGTGCCTGGTCGCAGGAACGGTTCCCGTCGTGGGCCAGCGCCACCCGGTTCTCCCGGGCGAGGTCGGCGTGCGGCGGGCCGTGGTCCGGTCGGCAGCCGGGCGGCCCGCAGCCGCCCGGAGGCCGGGACGCCGCCGCGCCCCGCACGGACCTGCGCACGACGCCCCCCGCGGCTCCCGCGGGGGGCGTCGTCGTCCCGGGGCGGGGCCGGGCGCCCCAGCCGCACGGCTCACACCCGGGAGAGGTGTGGCGGCGTCCCTTCGGGGGCAAGCGACGTCCGACGGCCCGTCCCGGCCCGGTCGCGACAGCGTCCGGGCCACCGCCCTGAGCCCTGGGGCGCCCTGCGCAGGAGGAACACCCGACGATGACCCAGGTATGGCCCGGTAGCGCCTACCCCCTCGGCGCCACCTACGACGGCACCGGCACCAACTTCGCGATCTTCAGCGAGGTGGCCGAGAAGGTCGAGCTGTGCCTCTTCGACGAGCAGGGCAACGAGGAGCGCATCCGCCTGCCGGAGATGGACGGCTACGTCTGGCACGCGTTCCTGCCCGGCGTCCACGCCGGCCAGAAGTACGGCTTCCGCGTGCACGGCCCCTACGCCCCCGAGCAAGGGCTGCGCTGCAACCCCAACAAGCTGCTGCTCGACCCGTACGCGAAGGCGATCGACGGCCAGGTGGCCTGGCACCCCTCGTGCTTCGGTTACGACTTCGAGACCTTGGAGCGCAACGACGAGGACTCGGCCCCGCACATGCCGAAGTCCGTCGTGGTGAACCCGTACTTCGACTGGGGCGTCGACCGCCCGCCGAAGACGCCCTACAACAAGACGGTCATCTACGAGGCCCACGTGAAGGGGCTGACGATGACCAACCCCCGGATCCCCGAGGAGCTCCGCGGCACGTACGCCGGCATCGCCCACCCGGCGACGATCGAGCACCTCACCGAGCTCGGCATCACCGCCCTCGAGCTGCTGCCGGTGCACCGGTTCGTGCAGGACGACACCCTCCAGCAGAAGGGCCTGCGCAACTACTGGGGTTACAACACGATCGGCTTCTTCGCGCCGCACGACGAGTACGCCAGCGACACGACGGCGGGCCAGCAGGTGCAGGAGTTCAAGGGGATGGTGCGCGCCCTGCACGAGGCGGGCATCGAGGTCATCCTCGACGTGGTCTACAACCACACCGCCGAGGGCAACCACCTCGGCCCCACCCTGTCGTTCAAGGGCATCGACAACCGGGCGTACTACAAGCTCGTCGAGGGCGACGAGCAGCACTACATGGACTACACCGGCACTGGGAACACGCTCAACGTCCGGACGCCGCAGTCGCTGCAGCTGATCATGGACTCGCTGCGCTACTGGGTCACCGAGATGCACGTCGACGGCTTCCGCTTCGACCTGGCTTCCGCGCTGGCCCGCGAGCTGCACGCCGTCGACCGGCTGGCCACGTTCTTCGACCTCGTCCACCAGGACCCGGTCGTCAGCCAGGTGAAGCTGATCGCCGAGCCGTGGGACGTCGGCGAGGGCGGCTACCAGGTGGGCAACTTCCCCGCGCTGTGGACCGAGTGGAACGGCAAGTACCGCGACACGGTCCGCGACTTCTGGCGCGGCGAGGGCGGCACCATCGGGGACTTCGCCGACCGGATCTCCGGCTCCTCCGACCTCTACCAGCACTCCGGCCGGCGGCCGGTGGCGAGCATCAACTTCGTCACCGCGCACGACGGCTTCACCCTCAACGACCTGGTCTCGTACAACGAGAAGCACAACGAGGCCAACGGCGAGGACAACAACGACGGCGAGAGCCACAACCGCAGCTGGAACTGCGGAGTCGAGGGCGAGACCGACGACCCGGAGATCCTGCAGCTGCGGGCCCAGCAGCGGCGCAACTTCATCGCCACGACGATGCTCAGCCAGGGCGTGCCGATGCTGCTGCACGGCGACGAGCTGGGCCGGTCCCAGCGTGGCAACAACAACGGGTACTGCCAGGACTCCGAGCTCACCTGGATCGACTGGGCGAACGTGGACGAGGGGCTGCTGGAGTTCACCAAGAAGGTCACCAAGCTCCGCTGCGACCACCCGACGTTCCGCCGCCGCCGGTTCTTCCACGGCCGGCCGGTGCGCCGCGGGCTGGGCGACCCGGTGCCGGACATCGCCTGGCTCGCTCCCACGGGCGAGGAGATGGCCGACGAGGACTGGGACGCCGCCTACGCCAAGTCCCTGGCGGTCTACCTCAACGGCGTCGGCATCCGGGAGACCGACGAGCGCGGCGAGTACGTCTCCGACGACCACTTCTACCTGGCCTTCAACGCCTCGAACGAGCCGATCGAGTTCACCCTGCCGAGTGCCGACTACTCGCAGAGCTGGACGCCGGTGCTCGACACCGCCGAGATGCACGAGGTCGAGCCGGTCGACGTGAAGCCCGGCGAGACGGTCACCGTCCAGGGCCGCTCGATCGTCGTCCTCACGGGTCCCGCCCAGTGACCCAGCCGATCCAGGTACCGGGGAGCGACCGTCGCCGCGGGACCCCGACCGCGACGTACCGGCTGCAGGTGCACGCCGGCTTCCCGCTGCAGGACGCCGCTGACGTGGCCGACTATCTCGCCGACCTCGGGGTGACGCACGCGTACTCCTCCCCCCTGCTGCGCTCGGCCGAGGGGAGCAACCACGGCTACGACACCGTCGACCACGCGCACATCGACGAGGCGCGCGGCGGGCAGGAGGGCTTCGACCGGTTCGTCGCCGCGCTGCACGAGCACGGCCTCGGCCTGGTGCTGGACCTGGTGCCCAACCACATGGGCGTCGACGACCCGGCGGCCGCGCCGTGGTGGTGGGACGTGCTCCAGCACGGTCAGGGCAGCGCGCACGCGGCGGCCTTCGACATCGACTGGGAGTTCGGCGGCGGGAAGGTCCGCATCCCGGTGCTGGGATCGGCGGACGACGTCGAGAAGCTCGAGATCGTCGACGGCGAGCTGCGGTACTACGACAACCGCTTCCCGATCGCGCCCGGGACCCTGCCATCGGACGGGGCGACGCCACACCCACTCGAGGTGCACGCCCGCCAGCACTACGAGCTGGTCGACTGGCGGCGCGCGGACGCGGACCTGAACTACCGGCGGTTCTTCGCCATCAACACCCTCGCCGGCCTGCGGGTGGAGGACCCGGCGATCTTCGACGCGACCCACGAGCTGGTGCTGCGACTGGTCCGCGACGGCGCCGTCGACGGGTTGCGGATCGACCACCCGGACGGCCTGGCGGACCCGAAGGGCTACCTGGACCGGCTGGCCGAGGCGTCGGACCACCGCTGGACCGTCGTGGAGAAGATCCTCGAGCCGGGCGAGGACCTGCCCGACAGCTGGGCGACGGCCGGCACCACCGGCTACGACGCCCTCAGCGAGGTCGACCAGGTGCTCGTCGACCCTGCGGGAGAGCCGGCGATCACCGCGCTCGACACGGAACTGGCCGACGCGCCCGTCGACTACGCGCAGCTGGTCCACGACTGCAAGCGCGAGGTCACCGACGGCATGCTCGGCTCGGAGGTCGCCCGCCTGGTGCGGGTGATCGGCGAGCTGCCGGGCATCGGTGCCGCGCAGCAGACCGAGGCGCTGGCCGAGCTGCTGGCGTCCTTCCCCGTCTACCGCAGCTACCTGCCCGACGGCCGCGAGCACCTGGACCGGACGGTGGCTGCGGTGCGCGAGCGCCGGCCGGACCTCACCGCCGCCCTCGACGCCCTGCACCCGGTGCTCTCCCAGGCCGGCACGGAGGCCGCGACCCGGTTCGAGCAGACCAGCGGCCCGGTGATGGCCAAGGGCGTCGAGGACAGCGCCTACTACCGGTGGGCCCGGTTCGTCGCCCTCAACGAGGTGGGCGGCGACCCGGCCGAGTTCGGCAGCACCGTCGCGGAGTTCCACGAGGCGCAGCGCCGGCGGCAGGAGTTGCGCCCCCGGTCGATGACGACCCTCTCCACGCACGACACCAAGCGCAGCGAGGACGTGCGGGCCCGGCTGGCGGTCCTCGCCGAGATCCCCGACGAGTGGGCCGGCCTCGTCCGCGGCTGGTCCGCCCGCCACCCGCTGGCCGACCGCCCGCTGGCGCACCTGGTGTGGCAGAACCTCGTGGGCGCGTGGCCGCTCTCCCGCGAGCGCGCGCACGCCTACGTCGAGAAGGCCGCCCGCGAGGCGGGCACGTCGACGACCTGGACCGATCCGGTGCACGAGTTCGAGGAAGCGCTGCACGCCCTGGTCGACGCCGCGTTCGACGACCCGACGACGTCGGCGGAGATCGAGCATTTCGTCGCCCGCATCGCAGCGCCCGGACGGTCGAACTCGCTGACCCAGAAGCTGCTGCAGTTGACGATGCCGGGCGTGCCCGACGTCTACCAGGGCACCGAGCTCTGGGACTACTCACTGGTCGACCCCGACAACCGCCGTCCGGTCGACTACGCACTGCGCCGGCAGCTGCTGGCCCGGCTGGACGCCGGCGAGGTCCCCGAGGTGGACGAGAGCGGGGCGGCGAAGCTGCTGGTCGTCTCCCGCACGCTGCAGGCCCGCCGGGACTACCCGGAGTGGTTCGAGGGCTACGAGCCGGTCGTGGTGACCGGCTCGGCCGCCGAGCACGTGGTCGCCTTCGACCGCAGCGGCTCCGACGGCGGCGGCGCCGTCGTGGTGGCCACCCGGCTGCCGGTCGGGCTGACCGCCGAGGGCTGGGGCGACACCGCGTTGCAGCTACCCAACGGGGCCTGGCGTGACCTGTTCACCGGTCGGCGGGTCGTCTCCGACGTCGCCGGCGTGGCGGCCGACGCCCTGCTGAGCACGCTGCCGGTCGCGCTGCTCGTCCGCGACTGAAAGAGGACCTCGTCCTCCCCACCCTTCGCAGGCTCAGGGCGGGACCCTGGACGAGGCCGAGACGCACGAAGACCTGAACCCAGCGCGGTCGGCCGGGAACGCCCTGGGGTCCTGCCCCGGCGTGGCGGCGCCACGCCGGGGCGAATCGCCCGGACTCGTTCCGTTCGGCGCGACGCCCGCGCATCCGGTGCCTAGCGTCGTCGGCGCACCCGGGCCTGCCCGGCCGGGTGCGAGGCGCCGGACCGCCGAACCCCGTCCGCCGGACGCCTGACTCCGACCCACCCCAGGACGGGGGCGGGGGAACCACTCACGGCGCGCCCGCGCGCCTCGGGGTGAAGCCGCACCGTGCCCTTCCCGGGCACGACGGCCGGGCACCGATTCGCCCGAACCCGACAGCTCACCCCGCAGGCGGTGATCGGAGGATCACCCATGTCCGAGAACACCTCGACGATGCACGCCCGCACCCGCTTCCGCCGGGGCGCCGTCGTCGTCGGCGCCGCGGCCATCGGCATCGGCGTGCTCGCCACGCCGGCGCAGGCGGCCACGTACGACTGGTCCGGCGTCGCGCAGTGCGAGTCCGGCGGCAACTGGAGCATCAACACCGGCAACGGCTACTACGGCGGGCTGCAGTTCAGCTCTCCGACCTGGCTGGGCCACGGCGGCGGGGAGTTCGCCCCGCGGGCCGACCTCGCGAGCCCCGCGGAGCAGATCACGGTCGCGGAGCGGGTCCTCCTGACCCAGGGCGTGGGCGCCTGGCCCACCTGCGGCAAGCAGCTGCGGCCCGGCACCACCGCCGCGGCGCAGGCACCTGCTCCCCCGGCGGCACCGGCTCCGGCGGCGGCACCGGCACCGGAGCCGACGTCGGCCGCCGGGTACACGGTCAGGTCGCGGGACACCCTCGCGAAGATCGCCCGCGCGCAGGGCGTCGACGGCGGCTGGCGCGAGCTCTGGGCGGCCAACCGCGACACCGTCAAGAACCCGAACCTGATCCGGGTCGGCCAGAAGCTGACCATCCCGGGCTGATCCGCTCCGGGCAGCCGGGGCGACGCGCCCCGGCTGCCCCGGGGATCAGAACCGGATCGCGTCGATGACCTTGGCGCGCACGGCGATGATCGCCGGCAGGAGCCCGGCAAGCGCGCCCACCGCCGTCGCCGCGACGAGGCCCTCCACCGCGGCCGCCACGGGGAAGCCGGGGGTGTCGGCCAACGGGATGCCGTCGTTCAGCAGACGTTCCAGGGGCAGATTGCGCACCAGCACGATCGAGGCCCCCACCGCCGCCACCCCGGCCAGCGCCGTGGCGCAGACGCTCTCCAGCATCACGGCCGAGAAGATCCGGCCCGAGGTGGCGCCGAAGCTGCGCCGGACGCCGATCTCGCGGATCCGCTGCCGCACGGTCACCAGGCCGATGTTGAGCACGCCGAGGCCACCGAGGACGAGCACGACGATCCCCGCCCCGCGGATGGCCAGCCGCAGCATGGCGAGGGTCTCCTCCATGCCCGAGGCGTCCTGCCGGTAGGCGTCCACCTGGACGCCGAGCGCGAGGCCGAGGTCGCGGGAGACGATCTCCATGACCTGCTCGGCCTGGTCGGGCTGCACCCAGAGCTCGAGCGTGGTGGGCCCGCCGTACATCGCCTGGGCCGTGTCCACCGACCCGGCGTCGTCCCAGGGTCCGCCGGAGCGGTCCACCCGGTAGGCGACCAGTTCGGACCCGTAGCCCTCGCGGACGACGCCGACGATGGTGGCGCGCACCGGGGTGGGGCCGCCGAGCACCACGGTGGGTCGCGAGGAGAGGTCCGGGACGCCCAGGGCCTCCAGGAAGGCCTCGTTGACCACCAGTGCGGGGCTGAGCGAGGCCCGGTCGCCCTCCCGGAACCAGCGCCCCTGGACCGGTTCCTTGCGGTGCAGCTCCCCGTAGGAAGGCGAGACGCGCACCGTCTGCACCCGCTGCGTCCCGCCCGGCAGCCGGTACAGCCCCTCGCCGTAGCTGACGCTGGCCGCCGTCGTGATCCCGTAGCGCTCGGTGAAGTCGGCGACGGCGGCGTCCCACTCCTCCGCGTCCGGCGGCATCCCGGTCATCGGGTCGAAGGCGTTGACCTGGATCGTCGCGGGTCGACCGGCCCCGCGCTCGGCGCTCTCCTGCTGCACCTGCGCGACCAGCTGGCCCAGCGCGGTCACGGTGGTCATGGCGAAGACGGCGAGGAAGACGCCGACGAGCGAGAGGACGACCCGGCTCTTGTGGACCCGGACCTCGTCCCAGGCCTCGCTCAGCGCGCCGAGCAGTCCGGTCATGCCGAGCTCCGGTCGGAGGTGGCGGCCCCCAGCGCGCCCTGCTCGACGAGCGGGGACAGCCGGCCGGCCTCCAACCGGAACCGCCGGCCGGCCAGGGCGGCGACCGACAGGTCGTGGGTGATGGTCACCAGGGCGGCCCCGTTCTCGGCCGTCGCCTGCGCGAGCAGCGCCATCACCTGGGCACCGGTCTCGACGTCGAGCGCGCCGGTCGGCTCGTCGGCCAGCACCACCCGGGGGGCACGGACCAGCGCCCGGGCGATCGCGACCCGCTGCTGCTCGCCGCCGGAGAGCCGCTCGGGCACCTGGTCGGCCCGGCCGCCCAGGCCGACGCGGTCCAGCATCTCGGCGGCGGTCCGCCGCCGGCGCAGGAAGTCGCGGCCGCGGGCGTAGAGCAGCGGCGCGGCCACGTTCTCCACGGCGGTGCGCCGCGGCAGCAGGTTGAACTGCTGGAAGACGAACCCGAAGACCTCCCCGCGCAGCCGGGACCGGCGCCGGGCGCGCAGGTGGTCGGTCGGCTCGCCGTCGAGCAGGTAGGTGCCGGCGCTCGGTGTGTCGAGCAGGCCGAGGATGTTGAGCAGCGTCGACTTCCCCGATCCGGACCGGCCGACGATCGACACGTGCTCGCCCGGGGCGACGGTCAGGTCGATCCCGGTGAGGATCGGCAGGACGCTGCCGTCGGGCAGGTCCACCTGGCGGCTGATGCCTTCCAGCGCCAGCAGGGTCATCCGTACGGCCCGCCCATCGGGTACTCGGCAGCGGTGTCGTCGGGCACGGGCACGAACTGCAGCACCTGCTCGCCTTCGGCGACCCCCTCCCGGATCTCGACCTGCTCGCCGTCGGTCAGCCCGAGGACGACGGTCCGGACCTCCTCCGCGCCGTCCTCCCCCACGACCCAGACGTTGCCCTGCTGCACCGAGCCCTGGACGGCGGTGATCGGGACGACCAGCACGTCGTCGGCGGTGCCGGCCGAGACCGCCACGGTCGCCGCCATGCCGGCGAACACGGCGGTTCCCGGCGGCACGGCGCACCGGGCCGTGGTCCCCGCGCCGGACGGGGGCATCATCGGGCCGCCACCGGCGTCGGGGTCGGTGGGCGCCGGCTCGGTGCCGAGGACGAGGCCGGTGCAGGTGAACGGCGCCGGCCCGCCCTGAACCGTGACCTCGGCGGTGGTCGGCGGCGCGAGCAGGCGGAACTGCTCGGACTGGGTGAGCGGCGCGGTGACCGAGAGGGTGCCCGGCGACACCTGGCCGATCGGGTTGCCGACGGCCACCACCTGGTCGACCAGGACGTCCAGCGTCGTGACGACGCCGGCGCTCGGTGCCGGCACCGCGACCGTGCGCACCTTCGGCGGGCGGGGCGTGACCGTGGGGTTTCCGTCGGGATCGGTCCCGGTGACCGGCTGCTGCTCCTGCTCGACGCGGACCTCCACCACCGTCTGCCCGGCCGTGACGGTCGCGCCCTGCTGCACCAGCACCCGGCGCACGGTGCCGGCGGCGGTGGCCTTGACCGGTACCGCGCCGTCGGCCACCACGGTGCCCTGGACGGTCACGGTGTTGGCCACGGTCCCCCGGGCTACCGGGACGGGCGGCGCCGTGAGCTCGAGCCGCGGCGCACCGGGTCCGCCGGGAGCCGGTCCGGCGGCGTCGCTGCCACCGAACGCCAGCACCACGAGCGCGACGGCGATGACCGACCAGACCAGCAGCCGCAGCAGGGGGAAGACGAGGGTGCGGACCGTGCCCACGGGCGACCTCCGGCCTTTCGGGTACCCGCCGGTACCGGTGGCGACGGACGATAGCGGTCCGCAGGTGCTCCGCCGCTGCTTCCGGTCGCGGAACACGGAAACGTGACCCACTCGCGATCGAAGGGTTGGGCAGGCAGGACGCGGGCAGAACACCTCCGCCCCCCGCCGTCCCCTCTCCCGGAGGCTCCCGCATGTCCGCTCCCGTCGAGTTCGCCGTCTGGGCGCCACTGCCCGAACGCGTGCGAGTGCAGGTCGACGGCGCCGTCCACGACATGCAGCGGGACGACGGCGGTTGGTGGCGCACCGAGATCGAGGCCCGGCCGGACGCCGACTTCGGCTTCCTGCTGGACGGTGATGACACCCCCCGTCCCGACCCGCGCTCGCGCCGGCAGCCCGAGGGCGTGCACGGGCTCTCCCGCCGGTACGACCCGTCGGCCTACGAGTGGGGCGACCGCGCCTGGACCGGCCGCCCGCTGGCCGGTGGGGTCGTCTACGAGCTGCACGTCGGCACGTTCACCCCCGAGGGCACGCTGGATGCGGCGATCGGCCGGCTGGGGCACCTGGTCCGGCTCGGCGTGGACTTCGTCGAACTGCTGCCGGTCAACGCCTTCAACGGCACGCACAACTGGGGCTACGACGGCGTCCTCTGGTACGCCGTCCAGGAGTCCTACGGCGGGCCGGAGGCCTACCAGCGGTTCGTCGACGCCTGCCACCAGCAGGGCCTGGGCGTGATCCAGGACGTCGTCTACAACCACCTCGGGCCGTCGGGCAACTACCTGCCGATGTACTTCCCGATCTTCTCGGAGGGCGGCGCCAACACCTGGGGCGACTCGATCAACCTCAGCGGCCCGGACTCCGACGAGGTCCGCCGCTACATCATCGACAACGCGCTGATGTGGCTGCGGGACATGCACGTCGACGGGCTGCGCCTGGACGCCGTCCACGCGCTGGTCGACGAGCGGGCCACGCACGTCCTGGAGGAGATGGCCCAGGAGGTCGACAAGCTGTCGGTCGCCGTCGGCCGGCCGCTGACGCTGATCGCCGAGAGCGACCTCAACGACCCGCGCATGGTCACGCCGCGCGTGGCCGGTGGCCTGGGCCTGGCCGCGCAGTGGAGCGACGACTTCCACCACTCGCTGCACTCGGTGCTGACCGGCGAGGGCCAGGGCTACTACGCCGACTTCGCCGCCGGCGGGCTCGGCGGGCTGGCCAAGGTGCTGACCGGGGCCTACTTCCACGACGGTGCGTGGTCGAGCTTCCGCCGGCGGCACCACGGCCGGCCGGTGGACACCGCCGCCCTGCCCGGCTGGAAGTTCCTGGGCTACCTGCAGGACCACGACCAGATCGGCAACCGGGCCACCGGTGACCGCATCTCCGCCTCCCTGTCCCCCGAGCTGCTCGCCGTGGGCGCGACGATCGTCCTCGCGAGCCCCTTCACGCCGATGCTGTTCATGGGCGAGGAGTGGGGCGCCGGCACGCCGTGGCAGTTCTTCACCAGCCACCCCGAGCCCGAGCTCGGCAGGGCGACGGCGGAGGGCCGCATCGGCGAGTTCGCCGAGCACGGCTGGGACGCCGACGTCGTCCCGGACCCGCAGGACCCGGAGACCTTCACCCGGTCCAAGCTGGACTGGTCCGAGCTCGACCGGGAGCCGCACGAGCGGTTGCTCGCCGTGCACCGCTCGCTGCTGGCGCTGCGCCGCGCCCACCCGGACCTGGTCGACCCGGACCTGACCGCTGTGCAGGTCGCGTGGGACGACGCGGACCGCTGGCTGGTCGTGCACCGTGGCACGCTGCGCGTCGTGGTGAACCTGGCCGACCAGCCGCGCGAGATCGACCTCGACCGCACGGCCGGCGAGGTCCTCTTCGCCACCGGCGAGCTCCCGGTCCTCGACGACGACGCGGTGACGCTGCCGGCCCGCAGCGCCGCCGTCATCAGCACCCGCTGACGTGCGCCGCCTCTTCCCGGAGCCGGCCGACCTCGACGACGACGGCCTGGTCGAGGCCTACCGGCTGCCTGGGGGCCGCTCGCTGCGGATGGACTTCATCGCCTCGCTCGACGGCGCCATCACCGTCGGCGGGGTGAGCGAGGGGCTCGGCTCCCCCGGTGACCGCCGCGTGTTCCGGGTCCTGCGCGCGCTGTCCGACGTCGTGCTCGTCGGGCACGGCACGGCGGCGACCGAGGGCTACCGGCCCGTGCTGCCCGACTCCGCGGTCGGGCGGTTGCGGGAGTCGCTCGGCCGGCCGGCCACGGCACCCATCGCCGTCGTCACCCGGCGGGCGTCGCTCGACCCCACCGCGGGTCTGGTCACCGACGCCGTCTCCCCCACGATCGTGGTCACCTGCGGCGCGGCCGACCCGGACCGCCGGGCCGCACTGACCGCCGCCGGTGCCGAGGTGCTGGTCTGCGGCGACGACGACGTCGACCTGCCGGCCGCCCTGGAGGCGCTGGCCGCGCGCGGCCTGGAGCAGGTGACCTGCGAGGGCGGCCCCCAGCTGCTGCGCACGGCGCTGGACGCCCGGGTCGTCGACGAGCTCGACCTGTCGGTGTCACCGACCCTGGTCGGCGGCGAGACCCGGCTGCTGGACGCCCTTCTGGCCGGGCCGGCGCAGCTGGCACTGCGCCAGCTCCTCGAGGAGGACGGGATGCTCTTCGCCCGCTACGCCGTCGCACCCGGGGCCCGGTAGCCGACCGACTGGGCACGTGCCAGCGCCTCGAACGTCTCCTCGACGGTCAGCAGCGCGGTCGTCTCGATCGAGCTGAGGGCACCGCCGCCGATCGCCAGCGCCACGGCGGCCATCGAGACGTTCTCCGGCGCCTCCCCCAGGTTGATGCCGTCGTGCTCACCGAAGGAGTCCCAGAACCGGTGGAGCGTGCCACGTACCGACTCGATGCAGGCGGCCGCGGCCTTCCGCCGGTCCTCGGGCTGGGCGATCATCATCGCCCAGGTCTCCGGGGTGTAGCTGAACCTCGTCAGGTACCTGGGCATCGTCGTGCCTCCCGGTCCTCCCCGCGCCCGGAGCCCAGGGGCGCGGCCGGACACCGTGAGGTCCGCCGACGCGGCGGCTAGCGGACGACGGCGACGACGCCCCGCGCGGTGCTCCCGTCGGGGCGCGTCCAGTCCGCCTCGACCGAACCACGGCCGCCGGCGCGGACCCCCGGCTCGGGGAGGCGGACCAGTTCGACCGTTCCGGCCGCACCGCCGTCCCGGGTCCGGCCGACCGTGGGGTCGAGGGTGTCGCTCTGCGACTGGTGCTGGGCCTGGACCGCACCCGTGACGAAGGCGAGCAGCTGAGCCACCGCGACCGGGTCGTGCTCGGCGTCGTAGACCCACCGGGTGCCCAGCACCCCGTGCTCGAGGGTGCCGATGAGGCCCGCGGCCGCCTCCTCCAGGGGCGCACCGCGGTAGGTCAGCGGGGTGGAGTAGGCGCTGCCCTCCCCCGCCGCGTCGTCGGTGACGAGCAGGAACTCGATGCCGACCTCACCGGCCGGGTCGTCGAGCCGGAACCCGCCGGCCCGGGCCAGCCGGGGCGCCGTCGCTCCCGGGCGGTACCAGGGCTGCAGCGGGAGCCAGCCGGTCAGCAGCTCCAGCTTGGTCGGGGCCAGCGTGGTGCGGTGGATCGTCGCCATGCCGGCACCCTGCCACCGATCGCCACCGCTGTGGGGTCGTCGGTACCGCGGCACCGCGCGGTACCGACGACGGCGGTCCGGTCCCCGCCGGAATCGTCGGGGCGCCGGGCGTCGGCGCCGGCTGATTGACTGCCGGGCATGGAGCTCCCCGTTCAGCCGCCGGTGAAGCCGATGCTGGCCAAGCCGGCGACGAAGATCCCCACCGGCGACGAGTGGTTCTACGAGCCCAAGTGGGACGGCTTCCGCTGCATCGTGTTCCGCGACGGCGACGAGGTGGAGCTGGGCAGCCGCAACGAGCGCCCGCTCACCCGTTACTTCCCCGAGGTCGTGGCGGCGGTCAAGGCGAACCTGCCCCGGCGCTGCGTCGTCGACGGCGAGATCATCGTGCCGCGCGGCGACCGGCTGCACTTCGAGGCGCTGCTGCAGCGCATCCACCCGGCGCAGTCGCGGATCGACCTGCTGGCCGAGCAGACGCCCGCCTCGTTCGTCGCCTTCGACCTGCTGGCCCTGGGCGACGAGTCGCTGCTGGAGGCCCCGTTCGGCGATCGGCAGGCACGGCTGCGGACGGCCCTGGCCGACGCCGCGCCGCCGATCCACGTCAGCGGCATCACCCGGGACCCGGAGACCGCCCAGCGCTGGTTCGAGACCTTCGAGGGAGCGGGGCTCGACGGCGTCGTCGCCAAGGCGGCCGACCTCCCCTACGGGCCGGACCAGCGGCTGATGACCAAGGTGAAGCACGTGCGGACGGCCGACTGCATCGTCGCCGGGTTCCGCTGGCACAAGAGCGGGCCGATCGTCGGCTCGCTGCTGCTGGGCCTCTACGACGACGCCGGCGACCTGCAGCACATCGGCGTCGCGGCGTCGTTCCCGATGACGCGCCGCGCGGAGCTCGTCGAGGAGCTCGCGCCGTACCGGGCCGAGGCGCTCGACGGGCACCCGTGGCAGGACTGGGCCAACGCCCAGGTGCAGCAGAACGGTGAGAACCGGATGCCCGGCGCGGTGAGCCGGTGGAACGCCAAGAAGGACCTCTCCTGGGTGCCGTTGCGGCCGGAACTGGTCGTCGAGATCAAGTACGACCAGCTCGAGGGGCGTCGACTTCGTCACACCGGCCAGTTCCTCCGCTGGCGCCCCGACCGGGATGCCCGCAGCTGCACGTACGACCAGCTCGACGTGCCGGTTCGCTACGACCTGGCCGAGGTGCTCGACGGCTGACCGCGTGTGACGACGCCGCCAGGGACGTCGCCCGATCGGGAACGCGCGCCTGCAGGGGTCGCCGTGGGCTCCTAGGCTCGTGATCATGCGTCTGCTCCGTGGCCTCCCGGCCGTCGCCTCCGGCCTGCTGGCCCTGCCCGTGGCCCTGGCCGGCTGCACCTCCTTCGGCGAGAGCGCGGAGGAGTCCGCCGCGACGAGCGCGGCCCCGACCGAGGCGGCCGCGGCGCCCATCGAGTGGAGCGACTGCGACGCCCGCATCCAGCCGCTCATCGAGGGCCAGCCGGGCAGCGAGCGGGACATCTTCTTCGAGTGCGGCACCACCGAGGTGCCGATCGACTACGACGAGCCCGGCGGCGCCACCCTGCCGCTGTTCCTCTTCCGGGCGGTGCCCGCCGGCCAGACCGAACGCATCGGCTCCCTCGTGGTGAACCCCGGCGGACCGGGCGGATCCGGCGCCGACGCCGCCCTCGGCCTGGCGCTCACGCTGCCGGAGGACGTCCTGCGCCGCTTCGACATCGTCGGGTTCGATCCGCGCGGTGTCGGCCTGTCCACGCCGGTGGAGTGCATCCCGGCCGAGCTCAAGGACGAGCTGGTCGCCGCCGAGCCGCGGCCGACCACCGCCGAGCAGCTCGACGAGGTCTTCGCCCTGGCCGGCGAGGTCGCCGAGGGCTGCGCGGAGGAGTACCCCGACTCGCTGGGGACCTTCAACACCGTCGACACCGCGCGCGACATGGACCTCCTGCGCGAGTCGCTGGGCGACGAGCAGCTGACCTACCTCGGCTACTCCTACGGCACCACGCTCGGGTCCACCTACGCCGAGCTGTTCCCCGACCGGGTGCGCGCCATGGTCCTCGACGCCGCCGTCGACCCCGACCGGGACGCGATCGCCGACGCGGAGGCCAACGCCGCCGGCTTCGAGGAGGGCTTCAACGCCTTCGCCGCCAACTGCACCGGCCTGATCGCCGGCTGCCCGCTGGGCGACGACCCGCGCCGCTTCCTGGAGGACCTGCTGACCCAGGCGGCCCAGGCCCCGATCCCCAGCAGCCAGGAGGGCGAGACCCGGCAGGCGACCCCGGGCGTGGTGCTCACGGCCGTGCAGGCAGCGCTGTACGACACCGCGTCCTGGCCGCAGCTGGCCCAGGGCCTGCGCGCGGCCCGCGACGGAGACTCGACGGCGCTGTTCTCGCTGGCGGACCAGCTGACCGGCCGGCTCGACGCCGACACCTACTCGAACCTGATCGACGCCAACATCGCCATCAACTGCGCCGACACCGAGGAGACGGTGGAGGAGACGCGGGTGCGCGAGCTCGTCGCCCAGTGGAGCCAGGAGTACCCGCTCTTCGGCGCCGGTGCGGCCGCCGGGCTCTACACCTGCTCGGTGTGGGAGGCCGAGCGCACCCCGCTCCCCGAGCGGGATGCGGCCGGCAGCGCGCCGATCCTGGTCATCGGCAACGCCGGCGACCCGGTCACCCCGCTGCCCGGCGCGGTCGACCTGGCCGAGGACCTCGAGAGCGGCGTGCTGCTCACCTGGCAGGGGCAGGGGCACACCGCCTACCCGAAGACCGACTGCGTGACCGCGGCCGTCAACGCGTACCTGATCGACCTGGTCGCGCCGATGGACGGCCTCACCTGCCCGGCGTGAGAGGTCCGTCGCCGGAGCTCGTGCTGCGGTAGGAACTAGCCATGGCCAGCAGCAAGGACGCCGTCGTCCTGGACGTCGACGGGCACGAGGTGCGCGTCTCCAACCCGGAAAAGCCGTACTTCGGTGAGCGCGGCATCCGGAAGATCGACGTCGTCGAGTACTTCGTCGCCGTCGGTGAGGGGATCCTGTTCGCGCTCAAGGACCGGCCGACGACGCTGGAGCGCTGGCCCGGCGGGGTGTTCGAGGGCGCCCGGATCTCCACCCGCGTGGACAACACCGGCGACGCGTTCTACCAGAAGCGGGTGCCGAAGAACGCCCCCGAGTGGGTGCCGACGGCGCACATCACGTTCCCCAGCGGTCGGACCGCCGACGAGATCGCGCCGGACTCGGTGGCCGTCGTCGCGTGGTGCGCCAACCTGGGCACCCTGACGTTCCACCCGTGGCCGGTGGACAAGGCCGACGTCGAGTCGCCCAACCAGATCCGCATCGACCTGGACCCGCAGCCGGGCACCGACTTCGCCGACGCCGTGTGGGTGGCCCCGCACGTGCGCGAGCTGCTGCACGAGTTCGGCATGGAGGGCTGGCCGAAGACCTCCGGCGGCCGCGGGGTGCACATCTACGTGCCCATCCACCCGCGCTGGACCTTCACCGAGGTGCGTCGGGCGGTCATCGCGTTCGGCCGTGAGCTGGAGCGCCGCCTCCCCGACCGCGTGACCATGTCGTGGTGGAAGGAGGAGCGCGGCGAGAAGATCTTCATCGACTACAACCAGATGGCCCGGGACCGCACGATCGCCTCGGCGTACTCCATCCGGCCCAAGCCGCACGCACCCGTCTCCGCGCCGGTGGACTGGGACGAGCTGCCCGACGTCTCGCCGTTCGACTTCGACGTCCTGACCATGCCGGCCCGCTTCCGCGAGATGGGCGACAAGCACGCCGGCCTGGCCGACCACGCCTTCGACATCACGCCGCTGCTCGAGCTGGCCGACCAGCAGGAGACCGACGCCGGTCTCGGTGACCTGCCGTACCCGCCGGACTACCCGAAGATGCCCGGGGAGCCCATGCGCGTGCAGCCCAGCCGCGCCCGGAAGCCGGCCGCCACCGAGGACTGAGCGGGGCGGCTCAGCCCGTCGCGGCGGCCCGCTCGTCGCGCAGCGCCTGGAAGACCCGGCGGCGCAGGGCGTCGCCAGTGCTCTCGCTGACGTCCAGGAACTTCATCGACAGCAGCCACCGCGGTCCCTGGGCCGTCTGCCGGACGATCTCGCCCCTCACGTGCACGGTGGTGTCCTCCAGGTCCAGCGTGATGTCGGTGCGGATGCCGTTGTCCGGGAGGAGACCCCAACCGTCGACCAGGGCGCGCATGCCGGCCTCGCTCAGGTCGACCGTGACGCCGGCCAGCCGCCCGTCGGACCACGGCATGCTCACCGGCAGCTCCACGCGGGCCCGCACGGAGCGCCGCCGCTGGCTGCGCTCGGCAGGACCGGTGACTGCGAGGTTCCACACCACGTCCTCGGTCTCGTCGTCGACACCGACGATCTTCGCGGGGAGGGTGCGCTCCTCGTACCCGGCGACCCAGTAGAGCTCGACGGAGTCTCCTGGCTTCACCGACGTCTTCCACGCCGCGCCCTCACCGTGCGGCCGGACGGCGATGACCTGGTCGTCGGACACCTCGACGGATGCCGCGACCGTGATGCCGCGCGCGACCAGCGTGACATCGGCCGACGTGCTCACCTCGGGGCGAACGAAGTCGGACTCGATCATCGGGAACCTCCACCTGCACGTCACGGAGAAACGGAACCGCGCCGTCATGGCGCTGCCCCACATCTCGGCAGGTTCGCCGGATCGGTGGAGGGTCCGGCGCAGCACCCCCCCGGAAGGGGGACCGCGCAGGAGACCGGAGGGACGCGCCCGCAGGCCCGGGTCGCGGACCCGGCGATCAGGAGGCGAGGCGGCGCGCCGACTCCCCCAGGACGTGCGCGGACACCGCGGCCGGGGCGCCGATCTGCAGCGACAGCGTCGCCGCCTCGACAGCGGCGCGCAGGGCACCGGCGGACTCCGCCAGGCGGTCGGCCAGGACCAGGTCGAGGTCGGCGTCGTGCAGGTCGTCGATGTCCCGCAGGAACACCACGGTGCGGTCCTGGGTGGCGGTGCCGGCAGGCGCGGGGGTGGCGGCGGCGAACTGCATGGTGGCTCTCCTGGCTCGTGTGGCGCCGGATCCGTCCGGCCCCATGACCTTCCGGCGCGCGCCGCACGAGGGCCCCGGGACAACCGCAGGAAATCCGCAAGACCGCGGAACCCCGGCCACCGCCGCCGTCCCTGCCCCGGAGGGGTGAGCCGACCGGGCCGCACGCCCGCTGCCGCTCCAGGCCGGGGTACCGCGGGTCGATGGGAGGTCTGGACGTCGACGGAGGAGAACCGGTGAGGGCCTGGCTGCTGGTGTACGGCGTGGTCTACGTCGTCATCGAGATGATCGGCCACTCCCTGGCGTCCGTGGGTTGGCCGCAGGTCACCACCCTCGACGTGGCCGCCGCGGTCACCGACGCCTTCCTCGCCGTCTCCCTCGCGCTGGCCGCGCTGCTCGGGCTCGAGCTGGCGGCCCGCCGCTGGGGCCCCGACCTGGTCGCCCGCCTGGACGGCGGGGAGCCGGTAGAGGTGCTCCCCGCCGCGCCGATCGGCGTCCGCTCGTGGCGCGCCGACCCGGTCGCCCCGCCGGCGGCGCCCACCCCGGCGCCGGCTCGCCCGCCGGTCCGCGGGACCTACGAGGTCGGCGCCTCCGGCAGCATCTGGCGCCGCCGGGACCGCAGGGTCGCGCCGTCCTTCCCCGAGCAGCCCGGCCACCTGCTCTGACGGCACGAGGGCACCGACGGTGAGCCGCAGGTCACAGTTGTGCGGCGCCTTGTTCCCTTCTCGCCGGTTTTGGCTAGGGTTGGGCGCGTCGGGAAGGCCCTGCGATATGGCAGGACCCCGATGCACCACCTCAGCTAGGAGCGAGCAATGCCCGAAGGAACTGTCAAGTGGTTCAACGCGGAGAAGGGGTTCGGCTTCGCCACCCCTGACGGCGGCGGACCGGATGTGTTCGTCCACTACTCGGCCATCCAGACCAGCGGGTACCGCTCGCTCGACGAAGGCCAGCGGATCGC
This sequence comes from Blastococcus saxobsidens, assembly GCF_002938435.1. GTDB lineage: Bacteria > Actinomycetota > Actinomycetes > Mycobacteriales > Geodermatophilaceae > Blastococcus > Blastococcus saxobsidens. The sequence continues at coordinate 32,856 of NZ_POQT01000024.1, read as the reverse complement.
GTTCGACATCGAGCAGGGCCAGAAGGGCCCGCAGGCTGCGAACGTCACGCCGCTCTGATCACCTGATCAGCACAGCGCCCCCGCCCGGGTCTCCGGGTGGGGGCGCTGTCGTTTCAGCGTCGCTACCGGGCGCGCGGCACGTAGCCGCCGATGAGCGCCGACATGAGCAGGGCGCCGTCGTGCTCGCCGACCGCTGCGGCCGCCTCGGCGAAGGCCCGCCAGCGCTGCCGCTCGACGTCGGTGGGCGCCTTCTCGGCCCGTGCGGTCAGCTGCTCGAGCAGCCGTTCCCACTCCCCCTGCGGGGTCGGCCAGAGACCGGCCAGCCGCCGGGCCTCGGCCGAGATGCCGGTGATCCGCACGATGTCGCCGGCGTGGTTGGTGAGCGGCTCGATGTACCCCGCCGTCGCCAGGGCCTTCGCGGCGGTGACCACGTCGGCCTTCGGCAGGCCGCTCGCCGGCACGACCGCACCGAGCAGGTAGGGGGAGCCGCCGTGCTGCGGCGCGTCCACCAGCCGGGCGATCGCCCGCAGCACGGGCAGGTCCCGGACGAACCAGGTGTCGGACAGGAGGCCGTCGGACGGCTGCGGGGCGGAGGTCACTCCCCCAGTCTCCCCGCCCCCCGGCGTGCCGACGCCCCGCCTCCCCCGGCGGGGGTGGCCGAGCGTCCTGCCCGGGCCGGCGACCGGGTGCGAGGCGGTGAGCGGCGGGGAATGGCGGCCCTGCGGTGACCGTTGACCCGGGCATGACGACCTCCCCCGAGAAGCCCCGGGTCAGCAAGACCGACGAGGAGTGGCGGGCGCAGCTGTCGCCGGAGGAGTACGCGGTGCTCCGCCAGGCAGGCACCGAGCGTGCGTGGACCGGTGAGTACGTGGACACCAAGACCGTCGGCGTCTACGAGTGCCGGGCCTGCGGTGCCGAGCTGTTCCGCTCGGAGACGAAGTTCGACTCCCACTGCGGGTGGCCGTCGTTCTACGAGGCCTCCGCCGAGGACAACGTGATCCTCCGCGAGGACCGCAGCTACGGGATGGTCCGCACCGAGGTGCTGTGCGCCACCTGCGACAGCCACCTGGGGCACCTGTTCGACGACGCCCCGCAGACGCCCACGGGTGACCGCTACTGCATCAACAGCGTCTCGATCCGGTTGCAGCCCACCGAAGGCTGAGTTCGACCCCCGTACGCCTGAGGGCGGTCACCGAACGACCGGTGACCGCCCTCGGTCGTTGTCCCGCTTTTCCGCGGAAAAGCAGGGAAGGGTTCAGGCGAGGTCGGCCACGAGTTCGGCGACGGGCTTGCGGACGCCGCTGTAGAACGGCACCTCCTCGCGGACGTGCCGCCGCGCTCGGCTGGCCCGCAGGTCGCGCATCAGGTCGACGATGCGGTGCATCTCGTCGGCTTCGAAGGCGAGCATCCACTCGTAGTCGCCAAGCGCGAACGCGGCCACGGTGTTGGCGCGCACGTCCGGGTAGGGGCGCGCCTGCATGCCGTGCTCCTTGAGCATGTCCCGCCGCTCCTCGTCCGGGAGCAGGTACCACTCGTAGGAGCGCACGAACGGGTAGACGCAGATGTAGCGCCGGGGCTCCTCGTCGGCCAGGAACGCCGGGATGTGGCTGCGGTTGAACTCCGCGGGCCGGTGCAGCGCCATCTGCGACCAGACGGGGTCGAGGCTGCGCCCCAGCGCCGTCCGGCGGAAGCGGGTGTAGGCCTCCTGCAGGGCCTCCGGGGTACCGGCGTGCCACCAGACCATGACGTCGGCGTCGGCCCGGAAGCCGGCGACGTCGTAGGTGCCGCGGACGACGACATCCTTGCCGGCGAGCTCCGCGAACAGCTCGTCGACCTCCGCGGCCACCTGGTGCCGACCCTCGTCGGCGAGCGGCCGGGCCAGCCTGAACACCGACCACATCGTGTAGCGGATGGTGTCGTTCAGCTCGTTCGCCCGCTTGCCGATGCTGCGCTGGTCCTCGCTCATGCCGCCATTGTCCCGCACCGGGGAGGCGCCTATCGGCCACGGTGCGGAAAGCGTGGGCGGTCTCACGCGGGAGGACGTCGGGGGCCGGCGGATCAGTCCGGGCGGCTCGGGTGCTCCGCCCTGGTCTCGACGCGGGCCGTGTGCGCGGCTCGGCAGTCATCGCAGGCGGCCATCCAGACGTGGTGGCGCAGGCAGCGGAGGGTGGCGGTGAGGGGGACGGCGGGATCGCGGTGCGGGTGGTGCCGGGTGATCACAGCACTCCCAACGCCGACCGGGAACGCGGCATGCCCCGGTCCACCGTGGCCGTCACCACGTCCACCCGGGTTCACAGGAGCGCGTCGACCGCGTGCCGCGCGTCCCGGATGCAGGCGGGCAGACCCACGCCCTGGAACGCGGCTCCGGCGATCGCCAGCCCCGGCACCCGGCTGACCGCGCCGCGGATCGCGTCCACCCGGCCCGGGTGGCCCACCAGGTACTGCGGCAGGCCCCCGCCCCAGCGGGCGACCGCCGTCTCGACCGGCTCCGGCCGCGACAGCCCCAGCAGATCGGCCACGTCGGCCACCACGGCCGCGGCGAGGTCCTCGTCCGTGCGCTGCAGCTCCGACTCGTCGCGGAACCGGCCCACCGAGGACCGCACCAGCAGGACGTCGTCGCCCAGGTGCGGCCACTTGGTCGACGACACGGTCACGCCCTTGACCAGGCGCCCGGTCACCGGGGGCACCAGCAGCCCGGACCCCGCCTCGACGTCCTGGGCGGGGAAGGCCATCGCCACCACGGCCATCGAGGCGTACGGGATGCCCTGCAGCGGCTCGACCGCGTCCGGCACGAGGTCGCGCAGCAGCCGGGCGGCCTTGCCCGCGGGGGCGGCGACGAGGACGGCGTCGGCGACGAGCACCTCGGGGGCGGCCACCGGACCGGCCAGCACCTCCAGACCCGTGGCGGTCCGGCGCACGGCATGGGCCGGGGTGCGCAGCCGCACGTCGGCGCGCGAGGCGGCGACGAGCGCGGCGGGCAGTGAGCCGATGCCCTCGTCCACGGTCCGGAACACCGGGCCGTCGGCGTCACCCCGGCTGCGGTTCCCGGCCGTGCGGGCCGCAGCGGCGGCGGCGAGCACCGACCGCTCCCGGGTCAGCTGCGCGGCCAGCGCGGGCATGGTCGCCTGCAGGGAGAGCTCGTCGGACCGGCCGGCGTAGACACCGCCGAGGAGCGGCTCGACCAGCCGGTCGACCACCTCGTCGCCGAGCCGCTCGCGCAGCAGACCGCCGACGGCGACGTCGCCGTCGAGGTCCAGCGGCGGGAGGTCCGCCTCCGCCCGCACCCGCGCCACGCCGTCCGGGGACAGGAAGCCGTCCAGCCCCTCTGCCGACGCCGGGACGCCCAGCACGGTGCCGGCCGGCAGGGGGAAGCGCCCCTCCGGCAGCACCACCGAGGCCTGCGTGGTGGCCGGGGAGACGAGCCGGTCCCCCAGGCCGAGCGCCTCGACCAGCGCCACGGCCTCCGGCACCCGCGCGAGCATCGCCTCCGGACCGGTGTCGTACCAGTGCCCGGCCAGCCGGATGCGGTGCAGCTTGCCGCCGATCCGGTCGCCGGCCTCGAGGACGACGATCTCGTCGTCGGGGCGCCGGCGCCGCCACTCGAAGGCGGCGGCGAGGCCGGTGATCCCCGCCCCGACGACGACCAGCCGGCGCGCGCTCATCGGGCCGGGGTGGTGGGGTGGGCCCGAGCCGGGGCGGTGGGGTCGGCCCGACCGGTCGTGAGCTCGTGCACCAGCTCGACGACGTGCGTGAGCACGCCGGGGTCGGTGTCGGGGAGCACGCCGTGGCCCAGGTTGAAGACGTGCCCGCGTGCCGCGCGGCCCTGCTCGACGACGCGGCGGACCTCGCGGTCCACGGTCTCCCGGTCGGCCAGCAGGACCGCGGGGTCGAGGTTGCCCTGCAGGGAGTAGCCGGGGCCGACCCGCCGCGCGGCCTCGTCCAGCGGCACGCGCCAGTCGACGCCGACGACGTCGGCCCCGGCCTGACCGATCAGCGGCAGCAGCTCCCCGGTGCCGACGCCGAAGTGGATGCGCGGCACGTCCCGGTCGCCCAGCCCGTCGAAGACCGCCCGGGAGTGCGGCAGGACCCGCTCGGCGTAGTCCACGGCCGAGAGCACCCCGGCCCACGAGTCGAACAGCTGCACCGCCGAGGCGCCGGCATCGACCTGCGCGCGCAGGAACATCGAGGAGGAGACCGCCAGCCGTTCCAGGAGCCGCGACCAGGCCTCCGGCTCGGCGTGCATGAACGCCTTGGTGCGCGCGTGCTCCTTGGATGGCCCGCCCTCGATCAGGTACGTGGCGAGGGTGAAGGGCGCGCCGGCGAACCCGATGAGCGGCGTCGCACCGAGCTCGGCGACCAGCCGGCCGACCGCCGTCCGGATGAACTCCAGGGCGTCGGGGTCGAGCTCGGGCAGCGCGTCGACGTCGGCGACGGTGCGCACCGGGGAGGCGATGACCGGGCCGATGCCCGGCTTGATCTCGATGTCGATGCCCGCCACGACCAGCGGGAGCACGATGTCGGAGAAGAAGATCGCCGCGTCCACCCCGTGCCGGCGCACCGGCTGCAGGGTGATCTCGGTGATCAGGTCGGGGTCCTGGCAGGCCTCGAGCATCTTGGTGCCGGCCCGCAGCTCCCGGTACTCGGGCAGCGAGCGCCCGGCCTGGCGCATGAACCACACCGGGGTCCGGCTCACCGGGAGGCCACGTGCGGCGCGGACGAGGTCGGAATCGGCCGGGGACACCGACGCGGGAGCGGGACTCACGAGCGTCGATCCTCCCAGACGACGGCAGGACGCGTGCCCGCCGCGTCCGGTGCCGTGCGGCGCGTCTGCGGGCCCCTGGTGTTTCCCGGCCTACTCTGCGATTCGTGGAGCCGCGCAACCTGGCAGATGCCGGGGAACCCGCCGGGGACGTCGCCGACGTCCCCGCGGTCTTCCGCGCGGCCCTGGAGTCCCTGGCTGCCGTCCGCGTCCGCCCGGAGATCGAGCTGGAGCACATCCCCGCGCCCAAGCGGCTGGCCCCGTTCGCGCACGCCATCGGCGCGCGGGTGCCGGACCCCGACGGCGACGACGAGGACGACGGCGAGATCGCCAGCGCGCGGTTCATCGTGCTCTTCGACCCGGAGGGCCACGAGGCCTGGCACGGCACGATGCGCTGCGTCGGCTACCTCTCCGCGGCCACCGACGAGCAGCTGGTCGACGACACGATGTTCTCCGAGGTCGCCTGGAGCTGGCTGACCGACGCGCTCGGCGAGGCCGAGGCGGGCCACCACACGGTGGGCGGCACCGTCACGCGCACGGCCTCCACCCGCTTCGGCGAGCTGGCCGGGCCCGAGCACTCCGTCGACGTGGAGATCCGCGCCTCGTGGACCGCCGAGGGCACCGATCTCGACCGGCACCTGCTGGCGTGGCTCGAGGTGCTGGGCAACGCGGCCGGTCTCCCGCCGCCCGGGGTGCGGCTGCTGGGTCCCTCCGACCGGGTCGGTAGCGAGACTCTCTAACATCGGACCGGCACGACGGGCGACTGCCCGCGGAGCCGGTGCTCCTCACTCCTGGACCCCGCGGTCGCACCGCGGCGGACCCGGCCGGGCGCCGGCGGACCGACCGAAGAGGACCGGCAAGAAGGTGGACGGCAACTGAGCACCGACCCCGCTCCGCAGCCGGAGGACGACACCGCCCCGGCGGTGACTCCCCTGCTGGCCCCCCGCGACGGGCTCCCCCCGGTCATCGAGAACTCCACCCAGCTGGTCGAGTACGCCGAGGCGCTGCGGGCCGGCACCGGCCCCGTCGCCGTGGACGCCGAGCGGGCGTCCGGCTACCGGTACGGCCAGAAGGCGTACCTGGTCCAGCTGCGCCGCACCGGCTCGGGCACCGGGCTGGTCGACCCCGTCCCGCTGCCGGACCTCTCGGCCATCCAGGGCGCCATCGGCGACGCCGAGTGGGTGCTGCACGCGGCGAACCAGGACCTGCCGTGCCTCGCCGAGATCGGCCTGGTCCCTGCCCGGGTCTTCGACACCGAGCTCGCCGCACGCCTCGCCGGCCTCCCACGGGTCGGCCTGGGCGCGGTGGTGGAGTCCCTGCTCGGCTTCTCGCTGCAGAAGGGCCACTCCGCCGCCGACTGGAGCACCCGCCCGCTGCCCGAGGAGTGGCTGGTCTACGCCGCCCTCGACGTCGAGGTGCTCGTGGACCTACGGGACGCGCTCGCCGCGATCCTCGAGGAGCAGGGCAAGACCGAGTGGGCGCGGCAGGAGTTCGAGGCGATCCTCGCCGCCGGCCCGCCGGCACCGAAGCAGGACCCCTGGCGGCGCACCTCCGGCGTGCACGGTCTGCGCAGCCGGCGCCAGCTGGGCATGCTCCGGGCCATCTGGGAGGCCCGCGACGAGCTCGCCCGCCGTCGCGACGTCGCCCCCGGACGGGTGCTCCCCGACTCCGCGATGGTCGCCGCCGTGCAGGCCGACCCGAAGAACGAGGGGGCGCTGCTCGAGCTGCCGGTGTTCCGCGGCCGCGCCAACCGCCGGCTGGTGGCGCACTGGTTCACCGCACTCGCGCGCGGCAAGGCGCTCCCGGAGGACGAGCTGCCGCTGCACAGCAAGCCCGGCGACGGTCCCCCGCCGGTGAACCGCTGGTCCGACCGCGACCCGGCCGCCGCCACCCGCCTCCAGGCGGCGCGGGCGCGGCTCGCCGAGCTGTCCGAGAAGCACTCCGTGCCGGTGGAGAACATCGTCTCCCCCGACCTGGTGCGGCGGATCACGTGGAGCCCGCCGGAGCCCCGCGAGGCGGCGACCGTCGCCGGGGCGCTGCGCGCCGGTGGCGCGCGCGAGTGGCAGGTCGAGATGACCCTCGACGTGCTGACCGACGCCGTCAACCGCGCCTGAGCGTTCCGGAGTCGGCACGGCCCCGTCCCGGCTCCGCCCGTCGGATCAGGCGGCAGCAGGGCCCGCAGGCAGCAGCGACTCACGCATGCGTCCGGACAACCACTCGCGGAAATCCTCCGGCGCCCAGCCCCGCTCGTCGACGAGCGCGGCGTGGTGCGCGGGGTCGTTCCAGATCCACAGGACGTCGACGGCCTGCTCCACCTGCAGGCCGGGCCGCAGGTCACCGACGCGGCGGACGTGCTCGATCACCATGCGAGCCCCGGCGAGCCGGTTCTGCTGCAGGCTCGCCCACAGTTCAGCGGCCTCCGGCGCACCGTCGGCCGCCCGGCGGACCGTCTCGAACACCGCTGCCGCACGCTCGCCGATCAGCGCGCACACGGTGGCGTAGGCGTCCAGTACGCCGGCGGGTGTGCGCGCCTCCCACACCGGGGCGAACCACGGCCGGGACGCCACCGGGACCGGCTCGTCGTCCCCGGCCAGCGCCTGGTCGAGCACCTGGCGCAGCAGCGCGGCCTTGGAGCCGTAAGCGGCGAACACCGTGGGGCGGGCCACGCCGGCCGCGTCAGCGATCGCCGCCAGCGACGTCCCCGCGTAGCCCCGGGCCACGAACAGATCGGATGCGGCGGCCACGATCGCGCGCCGGGTGCGACGGGCAGCATCCTCCCGCAGCGGTGAACGGTAGCGGCGGCGCCCGGAAGCCTTGACCTCGTCCATCGGGCGCACATACTACGAGCACATCGGATGGACAGTGTCTATCGAAAGGTGTCGGCCATGACCGCTCCGACCGCTCCCCGCCCGCGTCTGCTGCACTCCGACGAGGGCGAGGCGCTCTGGTTCCTCGGCAACCTCGTCACCGTCAAGGCCACCGGGGCCGACACCGGCGGTCGGGTGACGGTGGTGGAGTTCCTCAACCCGCCGGGCTTCGCCCCGCCGGTGCACCGGCACGCGGTCGAGGACGAGATGTTCCTGGTCCTCGGCGGGCGGGCCACCTTCCTGTGCGACGGGCAGCGACTGGCGGCCGGGCCGGGTGACTTCGTGCTGCTGCCGGCCGGGCTGGGGCACTCCTTCCTCGTCGGCCCCGACGAGCCGCTGCGCACCCTGCAGATCACCACACCCAGCGGGTTCGAGACGTTCGCCGCCACGGCCGGACGCCCGGCCGGCGCCCGACGACTGCCCGAGCCTGGCCCGGTCGACCCAGCCGCACTCGCCCACACGGCACGGCTGCACGGCGTGGAGATCCTCGGCCCGCCACCGGGCACGACCGACTGAGCCGGCGCCACCGCTTCCGCGGCACCGTCCTGGGGTGCGCACGACCCCGGCGGCCGGTCACGAGCGCTCCCTCCCGAGAGCCAGGACCGGCGGTGCGCCCCCCGAGGAGGAGGGCGGCCCGCCGGTAGGGGCTACTGGATACCGAGCTCGGTGCAGGCGGCGGCGAACTCGCCGGTGCACAGCTCCTCGGCCGTGACCTGGCCGTCGTCGACGACGTCCTTCACGTTCTCGCGGGTGATGCTGACCGGGTCCAGCAGCACCGACGGGACCATGCGGTCGCCCTCCGTGTCCTCGACCTCGCCGTTGGTCTCGGCCTCCACGCCGTTGATCAGCGCGATCGCGAGCTCGGCGAGGGCGTTGGCCTCCTGCTCGGCCGACTTGTAGACGGTCATGCACTGGTTGCCGGCGAGGATGTTCTGCAGGCCCTCGACCGAGGCGTCCTGACCGGTGACGGGGACACCCGCGTCGCCGTTGCGGGCCAGGATCTGGATGACCGCGTTGGCCAGCGTGTCGTTGGCCGCGAGGACGCCCTCGATGTTGCCGCCGTTCTGGGTGTACATCTGCTCGAAGATCATCGCGGCGGTGTCGGGCTCCCAGCCGGGGACGGCCTGCTCGGCGACCTGGGTGTACTGCGACATCCCGTCGAGGATCTCGTGTGCACCCTCGGACAACAAGGTGGCGTTGCTGTCGTCGGGCGAGCCGTTGAGGAAGGCGATCTCCGCCGGCTCGGCGCCGAGGCAGTCCGCGAGACCCTGGCCCTGCAGGCGGCCCACCTCGGTGTTGTCGTAGGAGACGTAGTACTCGGCCGAGCCACCCAGGGTGAGGCGGTCGTAGTCGATCGTCGCCACACCCTGCTGGACGGCCTGCTCCTGGATCTGGGCGCCGGAGGCGGAGTCCAGGTTGACGATCGCCAGGACGGTGACGCCCTCGGCGATCATCTGCTCGGCGATGGTCGCCATGCGCTGGGCGTCGCCCTCGGCGTTCTGGATGACGTAGTCCACGCCGGCGTCCTCGAAGGCTGCCTCGAGCAGCGGGCGGTCGGCATTCTCCCAGCGGGGCGAGGACTCGGTGTCGGGGAGGATCACGCCGACCCTGCCCGCCGCGTCACCACCACTGCCGCCACTGCCGTTGTCGGAGTCGCCGCCGCACGCGGCAAGGACGAACACCAGGCCGGCCGCGAGGGCCGTCGTCACTGTGTGCCGTCGCACCATGGGGACCTGCCATTTCGTTGGGGCTACAGAGGAATCCGCCGGGCCATCGTGCGCGCGGACGGCCGTCGACCACAACGGACCCCCTCGGCCGTTGCCCGACCGTGACCACGACGGCATCCGACCCGCGCGAGGGGGCTGCCATTGGCCGGACGGTTACCGACGGGTAACTTGGGCGCTGCCCGGCCCCCTGCTGGGCGGTGTCGACTCCTGCGGAGGTCCCATGTCCCGCTCGCTGCGTGAGGTCGTCTTCGTCGACGGCGTACGCACCCCCTTCGGCAAGGCCGGTCCGAAGGGCATCTACGCCGAGACCCGCGCCGACGACCTCGTCGTCCGGGTGATCCGCGAGCTCCTGCGCCGCAACCCCGCGCTGCCCGCCGACCGCGTGGACGAGGTGGCCATCGCCGCCACGACCCAGATCGGCGACCAGGGCCTGACGCTCGGCCGGACCGCCGCACTGCTGGCCGGTCTGCCGAAGTCGGTGCCCGGCTACTCGATCGACCGCATGTGCGCCGGCGCGATGACCGCCGTGACCACGACCGCCAGCGGCATCGCCTTCGGCGCCTACGACGTCGCCATCGCCGGCGGCGTCGAGCACATGGGCCGCCACCCGATGGGCGAGGGCGCCGACCCGAACCCGCGCTTCTTCAGCGAGAAGCTGGTCGACGAGTCGGCGCTGGTCATGGGTTCGACCGCGGAGAACCTGCACGACCGGTTCCCGCACCTGACCAAGGAGCGGGCCGACGCCTTCGCGCTGGCCAGCCAGCAGAAGTACGCGAAGGCCGTCGCCAACGGCCAGATCGGGCCGGAGCTCGTGACCGTGGCGACCCGATCGGCCGAGCACGGCTGGGGCGTCGCGACCGTCGACGAGCCGCCGCGCCCCGGCACGACGCTGGAGCAGCTGGCCACGCTGAAGACCCCGTTCCGCCCGCACGGGCACGTGACCGCCGGAAACGCCGCGGGCCTCAACGACGGCGCCACCGGCTGCCTGCTGGCCGCGGAGGACGTCGCCCAGGAGCTGGGCCTGGACATCGGCATGCGCCTGGTCGGCTACGGCTTCGTCGGCGTCGAGCCGGAGGTCATGGGCGTGGGCCCGGTGCCGTCGACGGAGCGTGCGCTGTCCCGCACCGGCCTGACCATCGACGACATCGGCCTGTTCGAGCTGAACGAGGCCTTCGCCGTCCAGGTGCTGGCGTTCCTGGACCACTTCGGCATCGCCGACGACGACGAGCGCGTCAACCCGTGGGGCGGCGCCATCGCCGTCGGCCACCCGCTGGCCTCCTCCGGCGTCCGGCTCATGACACAGCTGTCCCGGCAGTTCGCCGAGCACCCCGACGTCCGGTACGGCCTCACCGCCATGTGCGTGGGCCTCGGCATGGGCGCCACCGTGATCTGGGAGAACCCGAACTGGGAGGGCGACAAGTGAGCGAGCTTGCGAGCGAACCGATGAGCACAGCAGCGCCGCGAACGTGGCCGACGAGCGCCAGCGAGGAGATCAAGTGAGCGCGGTGTTCGAGAACGAGGTCGTCACCTCCGCGAAGGTGCGGTTCCTGTCCTACCCGGGCCTGGCCGGTGAGATCGCGCTGGTCACGCTGGACAACGGGCACGACCACACCCGGCCCTCCACCTTCGGCCCGGGCGGGCTCGCGTCCCTGGACGCCGCCCTGGACGAGATCGCGGCGCACTCCCCCGCGCCTGCGGCCATCGCCGTCACGGGCAAGCCGTTCGTCTTCGCCGTCGGCGCCGACCTCTCCGGCGTCCCGTCGATCGCCTCGACCGATCAGGCCCGGGAGGTCGCCGAGACCGGGCACCGCGTGTTCCGGCGGCTCAAGGACTCGTCGATCCCGACCTTCGCCTTCGTCAACGGCGTGGCGCTCGGCGGCGGGCTGGAGCTGGCGCTGCACTGCCGGTACCGGACCATGGCCTCGACGGCCCTGGTCGCCTTCCCCGAGGCGTTCCTCGGGCTGGTCCCGGGCTGGGGCGGCACACAGCTGCTGCCGAACCTGATCGGCATCGACGCCGCCGTCACGGTGGTCGTCGAGAACGCCCTGGCGCAGAACAAGATGACCCCGGCGCCCAAGGCGGCGACGCTGGGCATCGCCGACGTCGTCCTGGAGCCCGCCGACTTCCTGGAGCAGTCGCTCGAGTGGGCCGTCGGCGTGCTGGGCGGCTCGGTGACGCCTCCCCGTCCCGAGGTGGACCGGTCCGCGTGGGACGCCGCCATCGAGCGGGCCCGCGGCATCGTCGCCGCGCGCACCCGGAACGCCTCCCCGGGCGCCGTCCGTTCGGTGGACCTGCTCGACCTGGCGCGCAACGGCATCGAGGACGACGCCTTCACCGTCGGCACCGCGGCCGAGGACGACGCCCTCGCCGAACTCCTGATGAGCGACCCGCTGCGGGCCTCGCTCTACTCCTTCGACCTGGTCAACAAGCGGGCCAAGCGGCCGGCCGGCGCGCCGGACCGGAAGCTCGCCCGCACGGTCACCAAGGTCGGCGTCGTGGGCGCGGGGCTCATGGCCTCGCAGCTGGCCATGCTGTTCGTGCGGCAGCTGAAGGTGCCGGTCGTGCTGACCGACATCGACCAGGCCCGCGTGGACAAGGGCGTGGCCTACGTGCACGGCGAGCTGGACGAGCTGGCCCAGCGCGGCCGGCTGAGCCCCGACAAGCTCAACCAGCTCAAGGGCCTGGTCACCGGGTCGCTCTCCAAGGACGCCTTCGCCGACGCCGACCTCGTCATCGAAGCGGTGTTCGAGGAGATGTCGGTCAAGCAGCAGGTGTTCCGCGACGTCGAGGCCGTCGTCTCGCCCGAGTGCGTGCTGGCGACCAACACCTCGGCGCTGTCGGTGACCGAGATGGCCGCCAAGCTCGAGCACCCGGAGCGCGTGGTCGGCCTGCACTTCTTCAACCCGGTGGCGGTCCTGCCGCTGCTGGAGGTCGTGCGCGCCGAGCAGACCGACGACGCCACGCTGGCCACGGCCTTCGCCGTCGGGAAGTCGCTGAAGAAGAGCTGCGTGCTGGTGGCCGACGCCCCGGCGTTCGTGGTCAACCGGCTGCTCACCCGCTTCCTGGGTGAGGTCACCGCGGCCGTGGAGCAGGGCACGCCGGTCGAGGTGGCCGAGCGGGCGCTCGACCCGCTGGGCCTGCCGATGACGCCGTTCGAGCTGCTGTCGCTCGTCGGCCCGGCGGTCGCGCTGCACGTGGCCGAGCGGATGCACGAGGCGTTCCCCGACCGGTTCGCCGTCGGCGAGGGGCTGCGCAAGGTCGTCGAGCTGGGCAAGGGCAGCGTGTTCTCCGAGCCCGGTGTCGTGGACCCGGAGCTCGTGGACGCCTTCGCCGGCGACTCCCCGCTCACCGGGCAGCAGGTGCACGACCGCGCGGTCGAGGCGCTGGCGCAGGAGATCCGGCTGATGCTGGACGAGGGCGTCGTGCAGGCGGTGCAGGACATCGACCTGTGCATGGTCCTCGGCGCCGGGTGGCCGTTCTGGCTGGGCGGCATCTCCGCCTACCTGGACCGGACCGGCGTCTCCGAGAAGGTCACCGGCTCGCGGTTCCTGCCGGAGGGCGTGGCCTCGCTGCCCGCCTGACCCGCAGGTCCACGATCAGGTCACCTGATCACCGGGGGTCCTACCTCACGGCCGACAGTGAGGTAGGACCCTCTGCCGTGAGGGAGGACGGCGCTCCTCGCCTGGGGACGCGCCCCGGGGGCTACCGACGCCTCAGCGGAACTTGGCGGTGAGGCTGTCCATCGTGCGGTTCACCGAGGCGACCTTGATGTGCGAGAGCCCGGCGTCCGCGCCGGCCACCAGCATCGCCTCGTGGACGGCGCGCAAGGTGGCCCACACCTCGTCGGCGTCCCCTTCGAGCGTGGTGCCCAGCGCCCCGACCTCGTAGCGCAGCCCCGACGCCTGGATGACCGCGATCGCGGCCTCGACGTGCGCGTGCGGGTCGTCCGCGGTGCCCGCCGGCGACGGCGCCACCTGGATCTCGGCGATCACCGTCACTGCTGGGCCCCGTCGACCCGCTCGGCGACGGCGGTCTCGCGGTACTCGGCCAGCCGCGAGGTCCACTCGGCGATCCGGCGGGCGACGTCCTGCTCGGTGAGCCCGGCATCGGCGAGCACCTGACCGCGGCTGCCGTGGTCGAAGAACTGCTGCGGCAGACCCATGGCCCGCACCGGCACGTCGACGCCGCGGTCCTGCAGCGCCTGGGTGAGCGTGGTGCCCACTCCCCCGGCACGGCCGCCGTCCTCGACGGTGACGACGAGCCGGTAGCCGGCGGCCAGGTCGAGCAGCTCGCCGGCCACCGGGAGCACCCAGCGCGGGTCGACGACGGTGACGCCGATGCCGTGGTCGGCGGCGCGCTCGGCAGCGGCCAGGCACATCGGCACCATCGAGCCGACGGCGACGAGCAGCACGTCGCGACGCTCGTCCCGGCGGAGCACGTCCACCGGGCCGCGCCGCTCGAGCGCGGGGATGTCGACCGGCGGCGCACCCTTCGGGAAGCGGACGACGGTCGGCCCGTCGGTGACCGCGACCGACTCGCGCAGCGCCTCGCGCAGCGTCGGCTCGTCCCGCGGCGCGGCCAGGCGGATGCCCGGGACGACCGACAGGATCGACATGTCCCACATGCCGTTGTGCGAGGCGCCGTCGGTGCCGGTGACCCCGGCCCGGTCCAGCACCACCGTGACCGGCTGGCGGTGCAGCGCGACGTCCATGAGCAGCTGGTCGAACGCGCGGTTGAGGAAGGTCGAGTAGACGGCGACGACGGGGTGCAGCCCGCCCATCGCCAGGCCGGCGGCCGAGGTGAGGGCGTGCTGCTCGGCGATGCCGACGTCGAAGGTGCGCTCGGGGAACCGCTCGGCGAAGGCGGCCAGCCCCGTGGGGTGCAGCATCGCCGCGGTGATGGCCACGACGTCGGAGCGCTCGGCGCCGATGCGCACGAGCTCGTCGGAGAACGCTGTCGTCCAGTCGCGGGCGGCGGCAGCACTGGTGCCGCTGTCGGGGTCGAACACGCCGGTCGCGTGCCAGGCGTCGATCTGGTCGGTCTCGGCCGGCGGGTAGCCGAAGCCCTTGGTGGTGACGGCGTGGACGATGACCGGCCCGCCGAAGGAGCGGGCCCGGCGCAGCGCCGACTCCATGACCTCGATGTCGTGCCCGTCGACGGGGCCGACGTACTTCATGCCGAGGTCCTCGAACATGCCCTGGGGTGACAGGACGTCCTTGAGGCCCTTCTTGATGGCGTGCAGCGCGTCGTACAGCGCCGAGCCGACGACCGGCGCCTTGTGCAGCGCCTGGCGCACCTGCAGGAGCGCGTTCTCGTAGCCCGGGCGCAGCCGCAGGGTAGCCAGCGCGTCGGCGACGCCACCGATGGTCGGCGAGTAGGAGCGGCCGTTGTCGTTGACGACGATGACGACCGGGCGGTCCTGCGCGGCGGCGATGTTGTTCAGCGCCTCCCAGGCCATGCCACCGGTCAGCGCGCCGTCGCCCACCACGGCGACGACGGGCCGCTCGTCCCCGCGGATGGCGAAGGCCTTGGCCAGGCCGTCGGCGTAGGACAGGGACGTGGAGGCGTGGCTGTTCTCCACCCAGTCGTGCTCGCTCTCGGCACGGCTGGGGTACCCGGAGAGGCCGCCCCGCTGGCGCAGCCGCTCGAACTCCTCGACCCGGCCGGTGAGCATCTTGTGCACGTAGGACTGGTGGCCGGTGTCGAAGACGATCGGCTCGCGCGGGGACTCGAACACCCGGTGCAGGGCGATGGTCAGCTCGACGCAGCCGAGGTTCGGGCCCAGGTGGCCCCCGGTCTTGGCCACGCTGGCGACCAGCGCGTCACGGATCTCCGCCGCGAGGGCGGGGAGCTGCTCGGGGGGGAGGGCCCGCAGGTCCTCCGGGCCCCGGAGCGATCGCAGGAGCGGCACGGCTCGCGGTGTCCTCTCTCCATGGGCAGCACGGCCGGACGGAGGCCGCCGGTCCACTGTAGTCGCGGAACGGGTGCGGGCAGGGGCGAGCAAGATCGCGCCCTCTCAGAGCCGGGGCACCCACCGCTCACCGCGCAGTGCGCCGCCGACCACCTCGACACCGCGGACGGCGGCGGCCAGCCGGGTGCCCTCGCGCTCGTACGCCGTGATCGCCGCCTCGATCGCCTCGGCCGGCAGCTGGTCGGCGAGCTCGACGCGGACGGTCCGCCAGCCCTTCCGGGCCGCCTCCACCCCGGCCGCGACGTGGTCGGCGGCGAACCGGGCGAGCAGCACCGGGTACCGGCGCAGCACCTCGTGCGCCCGGTAGTCCGGCGGCACGAGGTCGAAGAGCCAGGCGACGGCGGTGCGCTCCCAGTCCGGTGCCCCCGGTGGGCGCACCTCTTCCGGCCAGCCCGGCGGCACCGTCGCTCCCACCCCGCCAGTGTCACCCCCGGCTGCCCGACACGGAACACCGGCTCGCACATGCGTTCGAACCGTGACGTCCGGTCCACCCCCCGCTGGCCGGGCTAGGGTTCCCGCCGACAGCACCGGGTGCGGAGGTGGGCGTGCGACGCAGGGCGGGAGCGCGTGCGGCGCTGACCACGGCATGCCTGGTCGGCGCCCTGCTGGCCGGTTGCGCCACGGGCGCGGAGGTGGCCGAGCCCCCTGCCGAGCTGGTCATCGCCGCCGGGGAATCCTCCGGCGTCTACTACCGCTACGGGCGCGGGCTGGCCGAGGCCCTCGCCGCCGAGCTGCCCGGCTCCGACGCCACCGCCGCGGTCACCAGCGGCTCGGTCGACAACATCCGGCGGCTGGCCGACGGCAACGCCGACGTCGCGTTCGCGCTCGCCGACACCGCCGCGGAGGCGGTCACCGGCAGCGGCCCGTTCGACGCGCCGGTCCCGGTCCGCGCGATCGCCCGGCTCTACACCAACGCGGTGCACGTCGTGGTCCCCGCCGACTCCCCCGCCCAGCGGGTCGCCGACCTCACGGGCCTGCGCGTCTCCGTCGGCGCCCCCGGGTCCGGGACCGAGCTGACCGCGGTGCGGCTGCTCGAGGTCGCCGGGGTGACCGGCGAGCGGTCGGCGCTCACCCAGCGGCTCGGCGTCGGTGACTCGGCCGAGGCCCTGGCGGCCGGGCGGCTGGACGCCTTCTTCTGGTCCGGCGGGCTCCCCACCGAGGGCATCCAGGAGCTGGTCGACACAGTGCCGGTGCGACTCCTGCCCACCGACGACCTGCTCGTGACCATGCGCGCGCACCACGTCGAGTACGTCGTCGAGCAGACCATCCGGGCCAGCGTCTACGGGCTGCCGGCCGACGTCAGCGGCATCGGCGTGCCGAACCTGCTGCTGGTGCGGGCGGACATGCCCGACGACCTGGCCGAGGCGCTCACCAGCACGCTGTTCGCCTCCCAGGCGGACCTGCTCGCGGCGCACCCGGAGGCCCGGCACCTCGACCTGCGCAGCGCGATCACCACCACGCCGGTGCCGCTGCACCCGGGCGCGGCCGCCTACTACCGGGCAGCGAAACCGGGCGTCGACGGCAGCTGAGCCGGCACGGCCTCGAGCCGCGGCAGGAGGACCTCCACGCACAGGCCGTGCGGTGCGGCGGGGCGGACGGCGAGCGTGCCCCCGCACCGCTCCACCAGCGTCCTGGCGATCGCCAGGCCCAGGCCGGAGCCGGGCACGTTCTGCTGGTCGGGTCCCCGCCAGAAGCGCCGGGTCGCGGCGGCGCACTGCTCCGGCGGCAGCCCCGGACCGTCGTCGGCGACCAGGAGCTCGACCCGCCCCTCCGGCCCATCCCCGACCGAGACCCGGACCGTGCCGCCGGGGGTGAACCGCAGGGCGTTGTGCAGCACCGCGTCGAGCACCGTGTCCAGCGCCCCCGGTGGGGTCAGCACCCAGGCCGAGCCCTCGGCGGTCAGGTGCATCTCGGTACCGCCGGCCTCGGCGGCGTCGCTCCACACCCGGAGGCGCTCGCGGACGCACGCCGCCAGGTCGACGGCCACCGGAGCGCCGCGATCCTCCTGCGCCCGCGCCATCGCCAGGGTGTCGTCGAGCACCTGGGTCAGCCGCCGGATCTCGTCCATCGCCAGCCGGTGGTCACCGCGGGCGGCGGGGACGAGGCCCGACTCCAGCGCGTCCACCCGCAGCTGCAGCGCGGTCAGGGGGTTGCGGAGCTGGTGGGAGACGTCGGCGACCAGGGCGCGCTGCTGCGCGCTCGACGTGCGGATCGCCTCGGCCATCCGGTTGAAGTCGGCGATCAGCCGGCGCAGCTCGGGCGGTCCGTGGCCCACCTCGGCCCGGGCGTCGAGGTCACCGGTGGTGAGCGTGTGCACGGCGTCGTCCAGCCGGTGCACCGGACGCAGGATCCACCGGGACAGCGGCCAGGTGGACACCGCGACCAGGCCCAGCACGAGCAACCCGGCGACCGCCAGCACGGCCCAGTAGAGGACGACGCCCCGGACCAGCTGCCCGGTCGGCGAGACCGTGACGACGGCCCCGGCCACCTCGCTGCCGCGCAGCACCGGCTCGGCGACCGTGACCGGCGCCGCCCGCCAGGGCAGCACGGTGGGCGGCGGGCTGGACCGCCGGCCGGCCAGCGCCTGGGCCAGCGCCTGGCTCCCGTCGGTCACCTGCCCCTCGCCCCCTCCGGAGCTGAGCAGCACCTCGCCGTCCACGCCGCGCACCTCCACCCGGATCCCGTACAGCCCGGCGTAGGCCTGCACCTCCGGTTCGAGGGTCTCGACCGCGCCCCGGGCGAGGGCGGGGGCGGCCAGCCGCGCCAGCCGCGCGGTGTCCCCGGTGCGGTCGATGAGCAGCTCCTGGGTGCGCGACTGCGCGTAGCTGGCCGCCAGCGGCACCTCCACGGCCACCAGGACCACGGCGACCAGCCCGAGGAGCAGCGCGACCAGGCGGCGCCTCATCGGCACCCTCCGGAGGCGGTCACGGCAGCGGGACGACCGAGCGCATCCGGTACCCCACGCCCCGCACGGTCTCCACGAGGTCGGGGTCACCGAGCTTTGCGCGCAGGGTCGCGACGTGCACGTCCAGGGTCCGGGTGGAGCCGAAGATGGTGGCTCCCCAGACCCGGTCCAGCAGCAGCTCCCGCGAGCACACCGCACCGTGCGCACCGGCCAGCACGGCCAGCAGGTCGAACTCCTTGCGGGACAGCTTGAGCTCCGCACCGGCGAGCGTCGCCCGCCGGGCGGCCGGCTCGATCTCGAGCGCGCCCAGCCGGATGACCGGCGCCGGGGCCGCGGCCGGCGGCGCGGCGGCCGGCACCGCCGCGCCGTCGGGACGGCCCCGGTGGCTGCGCCGCAGCACCGCCTCCATGCGGGCCAGCAGCTCCGCGCTGCTGTAGGGCTTCACCACGTAGTCGTCGGCGCCGGCACGCAGCCCGGCGATCCGCTCGCGCTCCTCGGCGCGCGCGGTGACCGCGATGATCGGCACGTCCACGACGCGGCGCAGCGCCCGGCACACGGCCAGGCCGTCCATGTCCGGCAGCCCCAGGTCCAGCAGGACCAGGTCGACCGGGTGGGCCGCCAGCGCCGCCTGCCCGGAGGAGACCCGCTGCACGAGCACGCCGTGGCGGCGGAGCACGTCGCCCAGGGCCGCGGCCACCCGGTCGTCGTCCTCGACGAGCAGCACCCGCACGTCCCGCCTCCCGTCCTCGTCCCGTGGTCCCGGCGACGTTAGGAGAACGTCAAGTCCTCGCCCGGCGCTGGGATCCGGCCGCCGATCCTGTCACGGTCCGTCAGGAAAACGTGAGGGAGGCCACACCGTGACTGCGCAGGGAACCGACGCGGGGAGCCCCGGCGAGCGGGCCACCGGCGCCGGCGACCGGGCCGGGGCGCCCGCCGCGCCCGGGAGCACCGCGGCGCGCGGCGTCGAACCGGAGCGTCCGGGCGCGCTCGGTGAGGTGCCCGCCGAGGCCGACGCGGAGAAGCCGGCCCGTGTGCTGGACGGGCGGCTGCGGCTCGCGGTGAGCGTGGTGGCCGCCCTGCTGTCGGTGTACGCGCTGTGGAACGTGTTCTTCCCGGTTCCCGCGCTGCAGTACCGGATCGTCTTCCTGGCCGTCGTGCTGCCGCTGACCTTCCTGCTCTACCGGCCGGCGGTGCGGGTGCTGCGCGGCCGGGCGGAGGGGCCGGACCGGCCGGGGATCCTGGACTGGGCGCTCGCTGCGCTGTCGCTGTTCGTGACCCTCTGGCCGCTCGCGGCCGGCTTCGACGCCTACATCTCGCGTGGCTTCCGGCCGCTGTACATCGACGTCTTCTGCGGGCTGACCCTGGTCGTGCTGGTGCTCGTGGCCACCTGGCGGACGGTGGGGCCGGTGCTGCCGGTCATCTGCGGGCTCTTCATCGCCTACGCGTTCCTCGGCAACCTGATCCCCAACGGCTGGCTCGTCGGGCACCGGGGCTACGACTACCCGCGGCTGACCTCGGCCTTCGTGATGGGCACCGAGGGGATCTACGGCGTCCCGCTGGACGTCGCGGCCACCTACATCATCCTGTTCACCATCTACGGCGCCGTGCTGGAGTTCTCCGGCGCCGGGCAGTTCTTCCTCGACATCAGCTTCGCCGCGTTCCGCCGGTCGAAGTCGGCACCGGGCCGGACGGTGACCCTCGCCGGGTTCCTGCTGGGCACCGTGTCCGGCTCGGGCACGGCGACCGCGGTCAGCCTCGGCAGCGTCGCCTGGCCCATCCTGAAGAAGGCCGGCTACCCGCGGGAGTCCGCCGGTGGCGTGCTGGCCGCGGCCGGCATCGGGGCCATCCTGTCCCCGCCGACGCTGGGGGCCGCGGCGTTCATCATCGCCGAGCTGCTGCGGGTCTCCTACCTGACGGTCCTCGGCTACGCGCTGATCCCCACGCTGCTCTACTACCTGGGCATCTTCCTGGCGGTCGAGTTCGACGCGCGCCGCTTCGGGGTGCGGGAGGTGGAGCTCGTCCAGCAGAGCTTCTGGCGGTTGCTCGGTCGCTTCGGCTACCACTTCAGCTCGCTGATCGTCATCGTCGTCCTGCTCGCCCTGGACCAGTCGGCCTTCAAGGCGGTCGTCTACGCCACCGCGCTGGCCTTCCTGCTGTCCTTCCTCGACCGCCGCCGGCGCATGACCCCGCCCCGGGTGTTCGACGCGCTCGCCAAGGGCGCGGCGGGCGTGCTGCCGGTCGCGGCGACCACCGCCGCCGCGGGCCTCATCGTCGCGGTACTGACGCTGACCGGACTGGGCCTGGACCTCTCGTCGATCATCGTCGACCTCGCCGGGCTGGTGTCGAGCAACGCGACGGTCGTCCTGATGGTCACCTGCGTGCTGGCGGCCCTGGCGGTGCTCGTCCTGGGTCTGGCCGTGCCGGTCACCGCGTCGTTCATCATCGCGGCGGTCATCATCGCGCCGGCGCTGACCACGCTGGGGGTCTCCACCCCCGAGGCCTACATGTTCATCTTCTACTACGCGGTGCTCTCCGAGGTCAGCCCGCCGACGGCGCTGGCCGCCGTGGCCGCGGCCGCCATCACCGGCGGCAACGCCTTCAAGACGATGATCATGACGTTCAAGTACACGCTGCCGGCGTTCCTCGTGCCGCTGGCCTTCGTGCTGACCAGCAACGGCCAGGGCCTGGTGGGCCAGGGCGGCGCGGCGACCGTGCTGTTCGCGACGGCGGTGTCCGCGCTGGCCGTCGCCGCGCTGGCCGTCGTCACCGGCAAGTGGCTCGTCGGTCCGGCCCGGCTGCCCGAGCGCGTGCTCGCCGGCGTCGCCGCCGTCCTGCTCCTGTACCTGGAGACGACGACCGTGCTGATCGGCCTGGCCGCGCTGGCGCTCGCCGTCGTGGTGCACCTCATCGGCCGGCGCCGGCACCCCGCCGACACGCCCCGGCAACCCCCGCCCGACGACGACGACGGGCCGGCTCCCGGCCCGCCGAGCGGCACCGACCCGAGCCGACCCGCCCAGCCCACCCCGACCCAGGAGGTCACCCCGTGAGAAAGCCCCGCACCCCTGTCCTGCTCGCCCTGGCCTCGGCCACCGCGCTCGTCCTCGCCGGCTGCGGCGAAGCCGGCGGCGGAGGCAGCACCGCCGCCGAGGGCGAGGGCTCCGACGCCCCCGGCTGCGCCGAGCCCGCCGGCGGCGGCCGGCTGTCGATCGCGACCGGGAACACCACCGGCGTCTACTACATCCTCGGCGGCGGCATCGCCGCGGTGCTCACCGACAACGTCGAGGGCACCGAGGCGACGGCGGAGGCCACCAACGCCTCGGCGGAGAACATCCAGCTGGTGTGCGCCGGCGACAGCGACATCGGCTTCAGCCTCGCCGACACGGCCGCCGACGCGGTCAACGGCGAGGCCGGCTTCGAGGGCGACCCCCAGTCGGTGCAGGCGCTCGCCCGCATCTACAACAACTTCACGCAGGTCTTCGTCCGGGCCGACTCCGGGATCGAGTCGATCGCGGACATGGCGGGCAAGTCGGTCTCGACCGGTTCCCCGAACTCCGGCACGGAGGTCATCGCGACCCGGCTGCTCGAGGTCAACGACCTCACCACCGGGGACATCCAGCAGCAGCGCCTGGGCCTCCCGGAGAGCGTGCAGGGCATGAAGGACGGCTCCATCGACGCGCTCATCTGGTCCGGCGGGCTGCCCACCGGCGGGATCACCGACCTGGTCGCCTCGCTGGGCGACGACGTGCGCATGCTGCCGCTGGACGAGGAGCTGCCCAAGCTGCAGGACGCCTACGGCGAGGCCTACACCGCGGGCACCGTCCCCTCCGACACCTACGGCCTGCCGGGCGACGTCGAGACCGTCGCCGTCCCGAACCTGCTGGTGGTCAGCGACGCCATGCCCGAGGACGTCGCGGAGGACGTGACGCGGGCGATCTTCGAGAATCTCGACGACCTGGCCGCGGTGCACCCGGAGGCGGAGAACATCTCCGCCGAGACCGCCACCGACACCGGTGACGTGCCGCTGCACCCGGGTGCCGAGGCCTACTTCGACGAGCAGGGCTGACCGGCGTGGGCGACGTCGCGCTCGCACCGGGGGTGTGGGGGGTGCTGGCCACCCCGTTCGCCGGCCCGGCGCTGGAGGTCGACCGGGAGAGCCTGACCCGGCTGGCGGGCCACCTGGAGACCGCGGGCGCCACCGGGCTGACGGTGCTCGGGGTGTTCGGCGAGGCGGCCCGACTGTCGCTCGCCGAGCGGCGGGACGTGCTCGGCGCGGTGGTCGACGCCGTGGCACTGCCCCTCGTGGTGGGTGCGACGTCGCTGGCCACCGCCCCGCTGCTGGACGAGGTCCGGATGGCCCAGGACGTCGCCGGCGACCGGCTGGCAGCGGTGATGGTGCAGGTCCACTCCCCCCACGCCGACGTCCTGCGGACGCACCTGGAGGCGGTGCACGCCGCGACCGGCGCCGCCGTGGTGGTGCAGGACTACCCGGTGGCCAGCGGGGTGCGGATCGGCGGGGAGGACCTGGTGCGGGCACTCGACGGCCTGCCGTTCGTCGCCGCGGTCAAGGCGGAGTCACCGCCCACCGCGGCCGCCGTCGCGATGCTCACCGCCCGCCTGGAGGTGCCGGTGTTCGGCGGGCTGGGCGGACTGGGGCTGCTCGACGAGCTCGCCGTGGGCGCCGCCGGGGCGATGACCGGGTTCTCCTTCCCGGAGGGACTGGTCGCCTGCACCCGGGCGTTCGCCGACGCGGGCTTCACCGCCGCGCGGGACGCCTTCCTGCCCTGCCTGCCGCTCATCGCCTTCGAGCAGCAGCCGGGGATCGGGCTCGCCATCCGCAAGGAGTGCCTGCGGCACCGCGGGCTGGTCGCCGAGGCCGCCGTGCGGCCTCCCTCACCGGCCATGCCGGCGGCGCTGCGCGACCAGCTGGTCCGCCAGGTCGACGCCCTTGCCGGCCCGGCCGGGGGGCGGTGATGGACCTCGGGCTGCAGGGCCGCACCGCCGTGGTGGCCGCCTCCACCGGCGGCCTGGGCGAGGCGGTGGCCCGGGCGCTGGCCGCCGAGGGCGCGCACGTGGTCGTCTCCGGCCGACGGGGCGAGCGCGCGCGGCAGCTGGCCGCCGAGCTCCCCTCCGCCGTCGGCGTCGAGGTGGATCTCACCGACCCCGACGGCCCGGCGCGGCTGGTCGCCGCGGCGGAGTCGGCGTTCGGGCCGGTGGACGTCGCCGTCCTCAACGGTCCGGGCCCCCGACCGGGCCTCGCGGCCGACCTCACCGACGACGACGTGACGGCGGCGGTCGCCGCGCTGGTGGCCCCGCACCGCCGCCTGGTGGCCGCGGCGCTGCCCGGCATGCGCGAACGCGGGTGGGGACGGGTGCTCGCCGTCGGCTCCAGCGGGGTCGCCGCGCCGCTGCCCAACCTGGCGGCCTCCAACCTGGGGCGGGCGGCGTTGGCCGGTTGGTTGAAGACCCTGGCCGCGGAGGTCGCCGCGGAGGGCGTGACGGTGAACCTGCTGCTGCCCGGCCGGATCGCCACCGACCGGGTCGCCGAGCTGGACCAGGCAGCGGCGGGCCGCTCCGGCCGATCGGTCGAGCAGGTGCAGGCCGCGTCGCGGGCCACCATCCCGGCCGGGCGCTACGGGCGCCCGGAGGAGTTCGGCGCGGTGGCCGCGTTCCTGTGCAGCGGGGCCGCCGGCTACGTCACCGGCACCGCACTGCGCTGCGACGGCGGGCTGGTCCGCACCCTGTGAGCGCCGGGACCGGTCCGGCCCTCCGGCCGGGCCGGTCCACGGCGGACCGTCAAGGGACCTGGCGCTTGAGCCAGAACTGCTCGAACCCCCACGTCCCGGCACCGCTGGAGTGGTAGCTCACGAGCTCCCACCCCTCGGCGCCGAGCTGGTTGAGGACCGAGCTGGTGTCGCCCTGCTGCCGTTCCGAGACACCGCCGGGGAGCTTGACGCTCACCCCGGCGCGCTGGGATTCGGCGTCGTTGGCGGTGATGACCGAGGCGTATTCCCACGTGGGCACCCCCAGACGTTATCCAACGGGTGACCGGCCGGTCCCGGCGACGACGAGGAGGCACGTGGTGACGATGGTCCAGCAGCTCGGTCAGGTGGTGGCCGAGCGACGGCTCGAGGCGGTGGCCGCGGACGGCACGCGCACGCCGGTGACCGTGCTGATCGGCGCACCGGTGCCGGACCCGGCGGGCGGCGGGGACTGGTTCTGCCCGCACCGGGTCGACGGCCTGGGCGAGGACTCCGCAGGCGGGGCCTTCGGCGTCGACTCCCTGCAGGCGCTGCTGCTCTCGGTGCACGCGCTGCGGCTCGGGCTCGACCAGCGCGCGGAGGAGGCGTCGGTCCGGCTCGAGTGGCTGGGCCTGCCCGACACGGGGCTCACCGTGCCCCCCCCCTTTCTCGGGCTGCGGCCCCGCGGGTGAAGCCCCGCGCGCGAGGCCCTGCGGCTACCACCCGGCCGGGACGAGCAGCGCGACGCACTCCACGTGCGCCGTCATCGGGAAGGCGTCGAACCCGCGTATGCCGGCCAGCCGGTACCCGGCGTCGGCGAACGCGTCGATGTCCCGGGCCAGCGCCGCCGGATCGCAGGCGACGTAGACCACGGCGCGCGCGCCGGTCCCGGCGAGCAGCCGGCTGACCGCCTTCCCGGCGCCGGCCCGCGGCGGGTCGAGGACGACGACGTCGGGTGCGGTGCCCAGCTCCGCGAGCAGCTCCGCCAGCCCGTCGGCGTCCACCTCGCCCTGCCACACCTCGGCCTGCGGGAGCGCGGCGAGGTTGGCCTCGGCGGCGGCGCAGGCGCCGGGGTCGGACTCCACGCAGACCACGCGGCCCTCCTCGCCCACGAGCGGGGCGAGGGCGCCGCCGAAGAGGCCGGCACCGGCGTAGAGGTCGAGCACGGTCTCCCCGGGGATCACCGCGGCGAGATCCTCGACGACGGTGACCAGCGCATCGGCCGCGGCCGGGTGCACCTGCCAGAAGCCGGTGCCCTCGACCTCCCAGTCGCGTCCACCGGCCCGCCGCTCGGCGCGCCCGGTCGGCTCCGCGGGCAGCTCCTCCCCCGCGTGGAGCACCTCGGTGGCCAGGGTGCGGCCGCGCCGGTCCAGCCGGGAGACGGTCACCGCTCCGGTCGAGTCGATCGCCACGTCGACCGCACCGCTCCCCGGCCAGCTCCGGCCGAGCACGGCCCGGGCGGCCGGCTCCACGGTGATCGGGCAGTCGCCGAGGACGACGACGTCGTGCGAGCGGTGCCGGCGCAGGCCCGGTGCCCCGGCGCGGTCGACGGCGAACCGGGCCCGCGAGCGCCAGCGCAGCGGTCCCCCGGGCAGCTCCTCGACGACCAGACCGGCGACCACCGGGTCGCCGGCGTCCAGGCCCCCGAGCCGCAGCAGCTGCTCGCGCACCACCGCCGCCTTGAGCCGGCGCTGCTCCTCCGGGTCCACGTGCTGCCAGTCGCAGCCACCGCACCTCCCCGGTCCGCTGTGCGGGCAGGGCCGCTCCACCCGGCCCGGAGCGGCCTCCAGCACCTCGACCGCGTCGGCGCGGCAGAAGCCGGGGTGCCGGTCCTCGGTCACGCGCACCCGGACCCGCTCCCCCGGCAGCGTGTGCCGGAGGAAGACGACCCGGCCCTCGTGCCGGGCCACGCAGTGCCCGCCGTGCGCCACCGGACCGACCACCACCTCGAACTCCTGGCCGACCCACCCGAGGCCGCGCTCATCGCGCGGGCGCCGGTCACGCCTGCCCCGCCGGGCGTCAGCCATAGGGCGTCACGTCCACCTCGTCGTCGGTGTAGCCGCGGCGCAGGTCGCCGGGCGCGGGGCCGCCCCGCCGTCCGTCGGCGTCGTCGTCGTGCCCGACGGTGCTCTCCAGCAGCCACGGGACGGTCGTGATCATCACGCCGGGCTGGAACTGCAGCCGGGCGCGCAGCCGCAGCGCGCTCTGGTTGTGCAGCAGGTTCTCCCACCAGTGGCCCACCACGTACTGCGGCACGAAGACGACGACGAGCTCGCGTGGGCTGTCCCGGCGGATGCTCTTCACGTAGTCCAGCACCGGCCGGGTGATCTCCCGGTACGGCGATTCCACCACGGTGAGCGGCACCGGGATGTCGTAGCGCTCCCAGTCCGTCTGCAATGCCCGCGTCTCGGCGTCGTCGACGTTGACGGTGAGCGCGGTGAGCGCATCGGGCCGGGTGGCCCGGGCGAAGGAGAGCGCCCGCAGCGTCGGCTTGTGCACCTTGGAGACGAGGACGACGGCGTGCACCTTGCTCGGCAGCGTGCGGGCGTCGGAGTCGGGCACCAGCTGCTGCGAGACGTTCGAGTAGTGCCGGTTGATCGCCTTCATCAGCACGAACAGGATCGGCATGGCCAGCAGCACCAGCCAGGCACCGTGGGTGAACTTCGTGACGACGATGATCAGCAGCACCGTGGTGGTGAGCGAACCGCCCACGGTGTTGATGACCTGCGAGCGGCGCATCCGCCGGCGGGCGGCCGCGTCGGGCGCCGCCTTCAGCTCCCGGTTCCAGTGCCGCACCATTCCCCACTGGCCGATGCTGAAGCTGGTGAAGACGCCGATGATGTACAGCTGGATGAGCCGGGAGACGTCGGCGTCGAAGGCGACGATCAGCAGCGCGGCGAACCCGGCCAGCACGAGGATGCCGTTGCTGTAGACGAGCTTGTCGCCGCGGGTGTGCAGCTGCCGCGGCATGAACCGGTCCTGCGCCAGCACCGAGCCGAGCAGCGGGAACCCGTTGAACGCCGTGTTGGCGGCGAGGATCAGCACGAGCGCGGTCGCGGCCTGGATGAAGAAGAAGCCGACCGACGTGTCGCCCCCGAACACCGCGGCGGCCAGCTGGGCGATCACCGTGCGCTGCGGCTCGGTCTCGCAGTCGGCGAAGCCCTCCAGGTCGCAGGGGTGCTCGACGTACTTGACGCCGGCCAGCAGCGCCAGCGCCGTCACGCCGGCGAACATGGTGGCCGCGATGCCGCCCATGAGCGCCAGCGTGGTGGCCGCGTTGCGGCTCTTCGGCGGCCGGAAGGCCGGGACGCCGTTGGCGATGGCTTCCACCCCGGTCAGCGCCGTGCACCCGGAGGCGAACGCGCGGAGGGCGAAGAAGATCAGCGCCAGCCCCGCCAGCTGCTCGTACCCGGGCTCGGGCGTGACCGTGTAGGCGGAGGTCTCCGCGGTGATGCCCTCGTCGGTGACGAAGTACCGGACGAGCCCGGTGCCGATCATCACCAGGATGCCGCTGATGAACAGGTACGTCGGCGCGGCGAACGCCCGCCCGGACTCCCGGACGCCGCGCAGGTTCGCCGCCGCCAGCAGCGCCACGAGCCCGATGGCGATCAGGACGCGGTGCTCGTTCAGCGACGGGAACGCCGAGATGATGTTGTCGGTCCCGGCCGACACCGACACCGCCACGGTCAGCACGTAATCGACCAGCAGCGCGCTCGCCACGGTCAGCCCGGCGAACTGGCCGTGGTTCTTCATCGCGACCTCGTAGTCGCCGCCGCCCGAGGGGTAGGCGTGCACCACCTGGCGGTAGGACAGCACCACGGTGACCAGCAGCACGACGACCGCCGCCGCGAGCCACGGCGCCAGGAACAGGAACGCGGTGCCGGCCAGCGTCAGGACGATCAGGATCTCCTGGGTGGCGTAGGCCACCGAGGAGAGCGGGTCGCTGGCGAAGATGGGCAGCGCGAGCCGCTTGGGCAGCAGCGACTCCCCCATCCGGTCGCTGCGCACGGGACGGCCGAGGACGAGGCGTTTCGGGAGTTGTCCGAGGTCGGACAGGCTTGGCACGGCGCGATGGTACGGACCATGGGAGCCGCCGCGGGGGTGACTCGGCCCACCCCGCCCCGTCGGGGGGATCCGCGCCGCCTGCGGGGTGACGGCCCCCGGACGGGTGTAGCTTCGCGCCCGGTGATGCGCGGGCGGACGGCGCCGGCGCGGCCTGTCGTCGCAGGGAGTGACACGTGCACGTGGTCGTGATGGGCTGCGGCCGCGTCGGCTCGGCCATCGCCCGCCGGCTCGAGCAGATCGGCCACAGCGTGGCCGTGATCGACCAGGACCCCGAGGCCTTCCGCCGGCTGGGCCCGGACTTCGGCGGCCGGCAGATCACCGGACTGGGCTTCGACCGCCAGACGCTGCTCGACGCCGGGGTCGACTCCGCCGGGGCGTTCGCCGCCGTGAGCAGCGGGGACAACTCCAACATCATCAGCGCCCGGGTCGCCCGCGAGACGTTCGGCGTCCAGCACGTGGTGGCCCGCATCTACGACTCCAAGCGCGCCGAGGTCTACGAGCGCATGGGCATCCCGAGCGTCGCGACGGTGCCGTGGACGGTGAACCGCCTCCTGCGCGAGCTGCTCTCGGTCAAGGTCAGCGAGCTGTGGCGCGAGCCCACCGGCCAGGTCCTGCTCATGCGGGTCACCGTCACCGAGGGCTGGGTCGGCCACCGGCTCGCCGAGCTGGAGACCGCCACCGGCGCCCGCGCCGCCTGGCTGGTGCGGTTCGGCGACGCACTGCTGCCCACCGCCACCACGGTGCTGCAGGACGGCGACCAGCTGGTCGTCGCGGTCACCGACGAGCTGACCGCCCGCGTGCACGAGGTCGTGGAGCACGGCCCCCAGGGAGGTGGGCGCTGATGCGCGTCGCCATCGTCGGGGCCGGCGCGGTCGGCCGCTCGATCGCCGGTGAGCTGCTGGAGAACGGCCACACCGTCATGCTGATCGAGAAGGACGGCCGCAAGGTCCGCACCCGCTCGGTGCCGGGGGCGGAGTGGGTCCAGGCCGACGCCTGCGAGGTCTCCTCCCTGGAGGAGGCGCAGCTGGCCACCTGTGACGTCGTCGTCGCCGCGACCGGTGACGACAAGGCCAACCTGGTCGTCTCGCTGCTGGCCAAGACCGAGTTCGCGGTGAACCGCGTCGTCGCCCGCGTGAAGGACCCGCGCAACGAGTGGCTCTACACCGAGGCCTGGGGCGTCGACGTCGCCGTCTCCACCCCCCGGGTGCTCGCTGCGCTCGTCGAGGAGGCGGTGAGCGTGGGCGACGTCGTCCGGCTCATGAGCTTCCGCAAGGGTGCGGCGAACCTGGTCGAGATCACCCTCGGCGACGACACCCCCTGGGTCGGGCACGCACTGCGGGAGGTGCCGCTCCCCCGCGAGACGGTGCTCTGCACCATCCTGCGCGGCGACCGCGTCATCACCCCGACCCCCGACGAGCCGCTGGAGTCCGGCGACGAGCTGCTCTTCGTGTCCCACGGGGACACCGAGGAGCAGCTGCAGTTCGTCTTCGCCCCCGGTGGGCCCGGGAGCACCGCGGGCTGAACCCGGGGCCCGCCCTCAGGCGGCGGGGCCGGGAGGCGCCGCGCGGTGGCGGTGCAGCCGGGCGACGACCCAGAACGTCGCGACCAGCACCACGGCGGTGAGCGGCAGCCCGAGGGCCACCGAGGCGGTGCCGAGCAGCTCCACCTCGTCGGCGCGGTAGAGCACCCACTGGACCCCGGCCCGCAGCAGGAAGGTCGCCGCCCAGAGCACGGTCAACCAGGAGTACGCGCGCAGCAGCCGCGGGTCCTCCCGCCAGTGCCGCTCCGGCTCCGGAGCGGCACTGGCGGCCGCCGGCGGCTCGGGGGCTTCCGCGGCCGCGGACGTCCCGGCGCGTCGGGCGCGGTTCCACGGCATGGTGTGCGCCGCCATGGACCCGACGTGGCTGGGTGCGAAGAATTCGGCGGCCACCCCCACGAGCGGCCAGCGGAACGGGATCGAGGCCAGCAGCGCGACGCCGATGACGAGACTGCGCACGATGCCGAGCACGAAGAAGTCGCGGGCCTGACCGGACGCCGAGGCGATCGCCACCGCGACGCCGACGGCGAACAGCCCGCTCACCGCCTGCTGGATGCTCTCCTTGCGCGCCAGCCGGAGCACGAAGACCAGGACGGCGGCCACCACGGCGGCCCATATCCCGGTCCGCAACCCGTCGATGCCGTTGGCCACCACGAACGCGACCGTGGGCAGGGTCGCGTCGACCATGCCGCGCCAGCCCCCGAGCTGCTGGAGCAGCACGTCCCGGTCGAACAGCCCGGTGGACCGCTCCGGCGGGGTGCCGTCGCCGGCCGGCCGACTGCCGACCCCGTCGTCCGGGCCTGGTGCGGTCACGCTGCTCTCCCCTGTCCCGACATCCTCCACCCGCCCGGCGGCCTGCGCCGCGGGTTCCTCAGCAGGAGATCAGTTCGTACCGGGGGTTGTAGATGACCTGGCGGCCGTCGAAGGCGGCGAACCGGCCCCGGGCGGTCAGGCTCCGGCCGGGCTCGATGCCCGGGATCCGCCGCCGGCCCAGCCAGACCAGCGTCACCGAGCCCGAGCCGTCGAACAGCTCGGCCTCGAGGGTGGGGACGGTCTCCCGCGGCGTGTAGACGACCGACTTCAGCCGCCCCGTCACCGTCACCACGGCGCCCTTGCGGCAGGAGCTGACCGGCTCGCAGCCGGCGCTGGCCGCGTCGGCGCGCAGCTCGGCGGCGTCGATGCTGTGGTCGTCGGCGGTGAGGCGCTGCAAGGTGCGCGACCACCATCCGGTCGGTCGGGTCTCCGTCACGGGTCCAGCGTAGTGCGGTGCCGAGCAGACGGGTCCGCGGATGGCGGTCATGGCGGTGCGCCGGTCAGGCCTGGTCGCCGCCGGGCCGCTCGACCGGCTGCGGCGCGGCCTGCTGCTGGGCGGCCTGCTGCTGGGCGGCCTGCTGCTGCGCCGCCTGCTGCTGGGCCACGAGCTGCGCCGCGGCCTGGGCCGGCAGCGTCAGCGGCAGCGGCTCGCGCACCGGCATCGGCTCGGTGCCCCGGACGACGACGATGCCGCGGAAGGCCGTCTCGAGCGGCGCCTGCTCGGCCTGCGCGTCGTCGATGACGGGGCCGGTGAGCAGGCCGCGCAGGAACCAGCGCGGGCCGTCGACGCCGAAGAACCGGGCCGCCCGCCGTACCGGCTGCGGTGCCGGCTGGCCGGGCTGCGCCGGCACCGGCGCCATCATCGTGCCGGCGAGCTCGATGCCGAACGGGCCCTCGACCTCGCGCAGCGAGGCGCCCTGCCCGGACGCGCTCCGGGCCAGCTCGGCGCGGACGTCGTCCCAGATGTCTGTGGCCCGGGGCGCGGCGAAGGCCGACACCTGCAGCAGGGACTCGCCGTGCCGGAGCGTCGCGGCGATCACCTTCTGCTGCTGGTTGAGCTCCACGCGCAGGTCCATGCCGGGCAGCGCCGGCAGCCGGATGGCCCCGAGGTCGATGCGCGGCAGGCCGTCGTCGGGGGCGTCGGCCTCGTCCCAGGGGCCCGAGGTGGCCGCCACCTCGCGGACCCGCTGCTGCGGCTCGGGAGGGACCCCGCGCTCGCGCAGGCTGCGGTCGATGCGGTTGCGGCGCCGTCCGAACGGCATGTCAGTTCCGCCCCTCACGTGCTGGTGTGTCGATGGATCCGGACAGCGGGCCCGCGTGCCCGCCGGTCGAGCCGTGCCCGCCCGCACCGCGTTCGCTGGCCGGCAGCTCGGCGACGGGCACGAAGCGGACCCGGGCCACCGCCTGGACGACCAGCTGGGCGATGCGGTCACCCCTCCGCAGCCGCAGCGTCGTGATCGGGTCCAGGTTGATCAGGTTGACCTGGATCTCGCCGCGGTAGCCGGCGTCGATCGTGCCGGGTGCGTTGACCACGCTCAGCCCCAGCCGGTGCGCCAGGCCCGAGCGCGGATGCACGAAGCCGGCGTACCCCTCGGGGATCGCCACGGCCACCCCGGTGCCGACGAGCCGGCGCTCGAAGGGAGCCAGTTCGACGTCCTCCGCGGCGGTGAGGTCGGCGCCCGCGTCACCGGGCAACGCATAGCTCGGCGCGGCACCGCCGGAGGCGGTGAGCAGGACCGGCACGTCCAGCTCGGTGAGAGGCTCGGGCACGACGGCGACCCTATAAGGAGAAGGACCCCGTCCTCCTCATCCCTCGCTGGCTCTGGACGAGCCTCTGGACGGGGCCGACGGCGGGACACTGCAGCGGCCGGCGTCACGAGGCCTGGTTCGAGGGCCCGCGCAGGTCGTCCAGGACCCGCCGGGCGAGCGTCTCGGTGGCGCGGCGGTTCAAGCGCCCGGAGAGGGCGGCACCGATCAGCAACGGCGCCGCCGAGGGGACGGCCCCGGCCAGCCGGCGGGTCATCCGGCGGCGCAGCGCACGCATGCCGGCCGCTCCCAGGAGGGAGCTCAGCCCTCCGGCGCCCGCGGCGTGGACGGCGCGCTGCTCCGACCAGCTGCCCAGGTAGGCCTGCGCGCGTTCGCCGGCGTCCCCGGGTGGCCGACGGCCGTGGAGCTCGTGGAGCTCGGCGATGAGCACCACCTCCACGGCGGCGACGAGCACCGTCTCGGCGCCCAGCTCGAGGGGCACGGCGAGGAGCGAGGGCGGCGCGAGCCAGTGCGCGGCGGACAGGCCGCCGGCGGCCGCGCCGATGCCGGAGGTCACGCGGACGGCGCGGGCGACCAGCGCGTCGGCGATCTCGGCGTCCGACGCCCCCGGGTAGGCCCGCCGCAGCCGGTCCCGGTCGCGCACCGGCAGGCGCGGCACGGTGACGGCCAGCAGATCGCCCAGCAGCGCGCCGGGGTTGCGGGCCTGG
>NZ_POQT01000023.1 GCF_002938435.1 Blastococcus saxobsidens | reverse complement strand
CCCGGGCGGTCGCCGCCGTGCGCGACGAGGCGCCGGGCTTCGCCCCGCTGCTGACCCCGCACCCGCCGCTGGGCACCGACCGGCCGGGCGACCCGCTGCTCGGGCCCGTGCCGGCCGCCGAGCCCCCCGCCGCGGTCGAGCCGCCCGCCGCCGTGCAGGGCACCGACGTGCAGGACACCGCCGTCCGCGACACCGCCGCCCAGGGCGCGGACCAGGTGACCGGTCCGCCCGCCGTGGAGCCCGAGGTGGTCTGGGCGACCGGCCGCAGCACCGAGCAGGTGCTCGCGCTGGTCCGCGAGGCGCGCGCCGCGCACCCCGACCGCCCGGCGCTCGTGCTCCGCGCGACCCCGGAGGTCCTCGTCGCCCTGGCCACCGAGCACGACGCGTACACGACCATGGACGCCGCCGCCTCGGCCGCCGCGGTGGGGCCGGTCCCCGAACCCACCGGCCGCGTCACCGTGCTGTGCGCCGGTGGCGCGGACGCGCCGGTGGCCGCCGAGGCCGCGTTCGTCGCCCGCGTGGCCGGCGCCGAGGTGGTCCGGCTGGACGACGTCGCCGGCAGCCGCACCCGGACCCTGCTGCCGGACCGGTCGCTGGTCGGGGACGCCGACTGCCTGGTCGTCGTCGCCGGCATGGACGCCTCCCTGGCGACGGTGGTCGGTTCGCTCACCGACGTGCCCGTCGTCGCCGTGCCGACCTCCACCGGGCAGCCCAGCGCGTTCGGCGGCCTGGGCGCGCTCATGACCATGCTGACCGCGGCCACCCCCGGCATGACGGTGAGCAACATCGACAACGGCTACTCCGCCGGTGTCTTCGCCGCCCGGGTGGCGCGCCGGAGCGCCCGCCGGTAGTCCCGGAGGGAGCGCACCATGATCGGCTGGCTGGACCTGGCCGCCGGCGCGTCCGGTGACATGCTGCTCGGCGCGCTGGTGGACGCCGGGGTGCCGCTCGAGGTCCCCGCCGAGGCCGTCGCCGCGTTGCACGTGGAACATGTCGAGCTGGTCGCGGAGCCGGTGACCCGCCACGGCCTCGGCGCCACCCGCGTGCACGTGCACGCCCCGCCGTCGGACCGGCACCGCACCTGGACCGACGTCCGGGCCGTGCTGGCCGGGTCGGCGCTGCCCCCGCCGGTGCGCGACGGCGCCCTGGCGGTCTTCGAGCGGCTCGCCGTGGCCGAGGGGCGGGTGCACCGGGTCGACCCCGCCGAGGTCCGCTTCCACGAGGTGGGGGCGCTGGACGCGCTCGCCGACGTGGTGGGCGTCGTCGCCGGGCTGGAGTACCTGGAGCTCGACCGGCTGACCGCCTCCCCCGTGGCGCTGGGCAGCGGCTCGTCGCGGGGCGCGCACGGGGTGGTCCCGATCCCCGCCCCGGCGGTGCTGGAGCTGCTCACCGGCGTCCCGGTGCTCGCCGGGCCGGTGCCCGCGGAGATGTGCACCCCCACCGGGGCCGCGCTGCTGGCGGCACGGGTGGACGAGTGGACGGCGCTGCCGGCGTTGCGGCCCGAGCGGGTCGGCACCGGCGCCGGGGGGCGCGACCCCGAGGAGCTGCCCAACGTCGTCCGGCTGGTCCTGGGTGAGCCCGCCGCGCCCGCGCCTGCCCGGCCGGTGGTGCTGGAGACCAACGTCGACGATCTGGACCCGCGGCTGTGGCCGGGCGTCCTGGAGGCGCTGTTCGCGGCCGGCGCGTCCGACGCCTGGCTCACCCCCATCCTGATGAAGAAGGGCCGGCCGGCGCACACCCTGTCGGTGCTCTGCCGGCCCGACGCCGTCGCCGCGGTGCAGGCGGCCGTCTTCGCCACGACGTCGACCATCGGCCTGCGGGTGGTCGACGTCGGCAAGGTGACCCTCGAACGGGCGCAGGCGGCGGTGGAGGTGCTCGGCGGCCAGGTGCGGGTGAAGCTCGCGGTCTCCGGCGGCCGGCTGCAGAACGTGAGCGTCGAGTTCGACGACGTCGCCGCGCTGGCCCGCGAGCGGGACCTGCCGGTCAAGGAGATGCTCCGGGCGGCCACCGCAGCCGCCGAGGCCGCCTACCCGGTGAGCACCGCGGAGGCCCCGCCCCTCTGGGGCTGACCGCGCGCGTCCCGGCCGGGATGACCCGTGCGAGGGAAGTGCTCCGGCGAGCCTCAATAGCGGAACGGCCCGCGCCGTTGCGAAACTGCACGGACCGGAGCAGCCGGCCGCAGGCGAGAGGTCCCACGATGAGCAGCACGGTGGAGCGGGCCACGATGCCCGGCCGTCCGGCTGCGCCCGCCCCGGAGCCCGAGCTGCCGGTCATGGACGCCGATCCCGCCCTCGACGGCCTGGTCCGGGTGGCCGCCGCCGTCACCGGGATGCGCTGCGCCTCGGTGATCACGATGGACACCGCGATCATGCGGGTCATGGCGGTGCACGGGTTCCGCGGCGCCTCGTGGCCGCGCGAGGGCTCCATCGTCGCGCAGGTCCTCGCGCGCGGGACCGGCGTGCAGACGTGCGACGACCTGCCCCTCGAGCCCGGCTTCGCAGGCAGCCCCTGGGTGGACGGCCGCCGCGGCCACCTGCGGGCCTTCGGCACCGTCCCGGTCGTGGTGGACGGCGTCGTGCTGGCCGCGATCTGCGTCTTCGACCCCGAGCCGCACGCCTTCACCGACGACGAGCGCGCCCGGCTCGCCGACGTCGCGACCGCTGTCGCCTCGCTCGTCCGCGCCGGCCAGCAGGCCCGCCAGCTGGCCGACCTCGCGGCGGCCAGCCAGCTCGCCCGCGCGGAGACGGCGCGGGCGCACCAGGAGCTGGCCCGCTCGACCGCGTTCACCCGGTCACTGCTCGAGGTGCTCCCGGTCGGTGTCCTCGGTGCCGACCCGGAAGGCCGGGTGACCCTGTTCAACGCCGCCATCCGCGAATGGCACGGACTGGACGCCGACCGCACCGTGGAGCCGGCTGACCTCGCGCAGGCCTTCTCGCTCACCGACCTGGACGGGGCACCGCTGCCGCCCGACGAGGTGCCGCTGCGGCGGGTCCTCACCGATGGGCGGCTGGACGCCATGGAGGTGGGGGTGTCGCTGCCCGGTCGGCCGCTGCGCCGGGTCTCCACTGCGGGGGCCCACGTGCACGACGACGCCGGCAACCTGCTGGGTCTCGTCCTCACGTCCACCGACGTCACCGAGCAGCGGGAGCTGGAGTCCGCGCTCCGGGAGGCGGCGCTGCACGACCCGCTCACCGGCCTGCCCAACCGCAACCTGCTGCTGGACCGGCTGGACCAGAGCCTGGCGGCGGCCGAGCGCGCCCAGCGCCCGATGGCGGTCATGTACTGCGACCTGGACGGCTTCAAGCCGGTCAACGACTCCGCCGGCCACGCGGCCGGTGACGAGGTGCTCGTCGAGGCCGCGCGCCGGCTGGCCGCGGCGATCCGCCCCGGCGACACGGTGGCGCGGATCGGCGGCGACGAGTTCGTCGTCCTCTGCCCCGAGGTCGGCTCGGAGCGGGACGCGCAGGTCATCGCCGACCGGATCACCGCGGCCTTCGACCGACCGCTGCGCCGCTCCGGGGGCGCCGAGCACGACGTGGGCATCAGCATCGGCATCGCCCTCTGCGGGCCCGACGACACGGCGGACAGCGCGCTGGCCGCCTCCGACGCCGCGATGTACCGGGTCAAGGCCGCGCGCCGCCCCGGCCGCGTGCGCCGGCACCAGACCGTCTGACCCGCCGGGCGCGGAGGCCCGCCGCCGGCGCCCGCTACCGTGGTCGGCAGAGAGGTCGCCTGCCCGAGCCCCGCCCGGCAGTGCCGCGCGGAGGAGGGTTCGAGAGTGGTCTGGTCGGTCGTCCTGGCCGCGTTCGTCCTGGTGCTGCCGGTGGAGCTGCCGGACAAGACGCTGTTCGCCAGCCTGGTGCTCGCCACCCGCTTCCCGCCGCTGCCGGTGTTCGTCGGCGTCGGGACGGCGTTCGGCCTGCAGGTGGCCATCGCGGTCACCGCCGGCTCGCTCCTGTCGTTGCTGCCCGAGGCGCTCGTGACCGGCGTGGTGGCGCTGCTGTTCCTCGTCGGCGCGGTCATCCTCTGGCGCAGCGCCGGTGACGTCGAGGACGGCGGCGAGGCGGCGGAGGTCCGCGAGCAGACGTCGTTCCTGCGGGCCGCGGCCATCTCCTTCGGCGTCCTGTTCGCCGCCGAGTGGGGCGACCTCTCCCAGCTGGCCACCGCCGGGCTGGCCGCCCGCTACGAGGAGCCGCTGTCGGTCTTCGCCGGCGCCTGGGCCGCGCTGCTCGTCGTCTCCGGGCTCGCGGTCTTCCTGGGCAAGAAGCTGGCCGACCGGCTGCCGATCCCGCTCATCCGCCGGGTCGCCGCCGGCCTGTTCCTGGTCTTCGCCGTCGTCGCCGCCGTGGAGACGGTCCGCGCGCTGGTCTGAGCCCTAGGTTGTCGGCATGGAATTCCGGACGACGGTGACGCTGGCCGGCAAGACCGCCACCGGCCTGCAGGTGCCCGACGAGGTCGTCGACGCCCTCGGCGGCGGCAGGCGGCCACCCGTGGTCGTCACGGTCGGCGGCCACACCTACCGGACGACGGTGGCCCCGATGGGCGGCGCGTCCTGGGTCCCGCTGGCCGCCGAGCACCGCGAGGCCGCCGGCGTGCGGGCCGGCGAGGAGGTGACCGTCACCGTCGAGCGGGACGACGCGCCCCGCGAGGTCGAGGTGCCCGTGGACCTGGCGGCGGCCCTCGGCGACGACGTCCGCGCCACCTTCGACGCCCTGGCCTACTCACACCGCAAGGAGTGGGTGCGCTGGGTGACGGAGGCGAAGAAGCCCGAGACCCGCACCGCCCGGATCGAGAAGACCGTCGAGTCGGTCGCCGCGGGGAGGAAGACCCGCTAGCGCGGCCGGGCGACGAGCAGCCGGACCAGGTTCTGCAGCCGGTAGCCGCCGTCCGCGGTGCGGTAGGGCTCCAGGTGCTCCAGGACCGCGGTCCGCAGGCTCCCGGGATCGGTGCGCTGCGCGACGGCGCGGGCCAGCGGAGCGGCCATCAGCGCGTGGAACATCGCCTCGTCGTCGGGGTAGTCGAACGGCACGGCCACCTGCTCCAGCTGCTCGACGACCAGGCCCGCCCGCTCGGCGGTCGCCCGCAGCCGGGCCGGCTCGCTGACCGACGAGCCGCGCGACGGCCGGCGCGGTCCGGCCCACGGGGCGAAGGCCTCCTCGAAGACGCGCAGGTCGCACTCCCGCTCGCGGCCCCACACCGTGGCGGCGACCACCCCGCCTGCGCGCCCGGCCCGGCGCAGCACCGCGATCGGGTCGCGGACGTGCATGAGCAGCTGGACCGCGGCCACGACGTCGAACGGGCCGCGGGGCGGGTCCTGCGCGTTGCGCACCAGGAACGTGCCCTCCGGGACCGCCGCGGCGGCCAGCGCGACGGCGTCGTCGTCGAGGTCCACGCCGGTCACGTGTGCGCCGCGGTCGGTGGCCGCCCGGGCGAACCGCCCCGCGCCGCAGCCGAGGTCGAGCACGGTGGTGCCGGGGCCGGTGCCGGTGGCGTCGAGCACGGCCTCGTACAGCGGCGCACCCCAGCCGCCCGACTCCTGCTCGGTCACCGCTGGACCCTATCGACGGCCCTCGGGAAAGCTTCTTGACCCTGACGCGACGTCAGGCCGCAGCCTCGTCGTCGTCAGAGGAGGAGGGACACGGATGTTCGTGCGAGAAGTGGCCGCGCTGGCCGGCGTCACGGTGCGCACGCTGCACCACTACGACCGGATCGGGCTGCTGCAGCCGTCCGGGCGGACGGCGGCCGGCTACCGGCAGTACTCGCCGGCCGACCTGACCCGGCTGCACTCCGTGCTGCTCTACCGCGAGCTCGGGTTCCCCCTCGAGGAGGTCGCGACCCTGCTGGACGACCCGTCCGCCGATCCCGTCGAGCACCTGCGCCGCCAGCACCGGCTGCTGCGGGACCGGCTGGAGCGGACGTCGGCCATGGTCGCGGCCGTCGAGAAGGAGATGGAGGCACACGCCATGGGGATCTCACTGACCCCGGAGGAGAGGTTCGAGGTGTTCGGCGACTGGCTGCCGGAGGAGTACGCGGCCGAGGCCGAGGAGAAGTGGGGCGAGACCGAGGCCTGGGCGCACTCCCAGCAGCGGACCCTCGCCATGACGAAGGACGACTGGCTGCGGGTCAAGGCCGAGAGCGACGACGTCGACGCCCGGTTCGCCGAGGCGCTGCGGTCGGGCGTCGCGGCCGACTCGGAGCAGGCGATGGACCTGGCCGAGGAGCACCGGCAGCAGATCAGCCGGAACTTCTACGACTGCGGGCCCGAGATGCACGCCGGCCTCGGGCGGATGTACGTCGAGGACGAGCGGTTCACCGCGTACTACGAGCGGATCGCGCCCGGGCTGGCGCAGTACGTGAGCACCGCCGTCCAGGCCAACGCCACCCGCCAGGGAAGCTGATCGACGCCGCCCCGAGGTGCCCGGTGCCGGCCCCCTCCAGGGCACCGCCCGAGCGTGCGAGGGGTGGGGAGGAGGGGGTCCTTCAGCAGACGCGGACGAGCAGCTCGCCGTGCAGCATGCCGAGCCAGCCGTCGGCGGCGTCGGCCCAGCGCAGCCACGCCGCCGCGATCCCCGCGAGATCGTCCGGCGTGGCCAGCCCGTGGCCGACCGCCTGCTCCGCGAACGCGGACGACGTCGCCCGGCCCGCCCAGCTCCGCCCCCACCACTGCCGCTCCTGCGCCGAGGCGTAGCAGTAGGTGCTCGCGGTGGCCGTGACGTCCCGCAGACCCGCGGCGTGCGCCCACGACAGCAGCCGTCGTCCGGCGTCCGGTTCGGCGTCGTTGCGGCGGGCCACCCGCTCGTACAGCTCCAGCCAGCGGTCGAGCGGGAACCAGGTCGTGGCGGCGTAGTCGACGTCGCGTACCGCGATCACCCCGCCCGGCCGGCAGACCCGGGCCATCTCGCGCAGGGCGGCGACCGGATCGGTCAGGTGCTGGAGCACCTGGTGGGCGTGCACCACGTCGAAGGAGTCGTCGGGCAGGTCGAGGGCGTAGACGTCACCGACGGCGAAGGTGACCGGCACACCGGCCCGCGCGGCGGTTTCCCGCGCCTCGTCGAGCGGGTCCGGGGAGAGGTCCAGCCCGAGCACCCGGCCGGGCGCCACCCGCGCGGCGAGGTCGACGGTGATCGTGCCCGGGCCGCAGCCGACGTCGAGCAGGTCCAGCCCCGGGTGCAGCGCAGGCAGCAGGTAGGCCGCGGAGTTCTCCGCCGTCCGCCAGCGGTGCGACTGCAGGACCGGCTCCGCGTGCCCGTGCGTGTAGGTGTCCACGGGTCCGGTCCTACTCCGGCCGTCCCACTCTGCGATACAGCGTTCCCACGCCTTGAGATCCGGGATGTGGGCTCAGAGCTCGGCGGACAGTACCTGCTCGGCGACCGGGACGGCGCGCTCGCGGTCCGCCGGCACCAGGCCGATGCGGGTGCGCCGGTCGAGCAGGTCGGCGACGGTCCGCGCGCCCTCGTGCCGGACGGCGAACCGCAGCTCCCCCACCGTCTCCGGGCGGCCGGCCACCACCAGCGCCGGGCCGAGGGCCTCCACCAGCGGGGCTTCGGTGCCGTACCGGGCCACCAGCCGGGCCGGCGCCGGCACGCGGTCCAGCGCCACCCGCGGCGCCGCCCCCACCAGCGGCAGCCGCGCCGTCGTCGTCCGAGGAGTCCCGCGGCCGAGCCGGGCGACGACGGCGTCCACCGTCCCCTCGGCCATCGCGCGGTAGGTCGTCAGCTTCCCGCCCACCACCGACAGGACCGGTCCGTCCCACATCAGCAGGTGCTTGCGGGAGAGGTCGGCGGTCGCGCCGCCCGGCCCGGTCCCCGCCTGTGGCTGCACCAGCGGCCGGTACCCGGCGTAGGCGCCGACGACGTCGTCCCGAATCAGCGGCGAGGACAGCACCTGGTTCACCGTGTCGAGCAGCTGCTGCACCTCGGCGTCCGAGGGCACCGGGTCCTCGTCGGGCACCGCGCCGTCCACCGGCTCGTCGGTGAGGCCGAGGTAGACCAGCCCGTCGGCCTGCGGCAGCGCGAACACGTACCGCGAGCGGGAGCCGGGCAGCGGCACGGTCAGCGCCGCCGACGGCGACCCGAGCCGCTCCCCCGGCACCACCAGGTGCGACCCGCGCGAGGGCACCAGCCGGATCCGCGGCGCCAGCCGCTGCGACCACACGCCCGCCGCGTTCACCACGACACCCGCACGCAGCGAGAGGTCGGCGCCGTCGACCCGGACGTGCACCTCGCCGTCGTCCACCGCCAGCACGTCGGCGCCGGTCAGGACGCGCGCGCCGAAAGCGGCTGCCGTGCGGGCCAGCGCCACCACCAGCCGGGCGTCGTCGGTGAGCTGCCCGTCCCAGAAGACGACACCGCCTCCGCCGGGCCGCACGGCCGGGGTCATCCGAGCGACGTCGTCCCCCCGCACGCGCCGGGTGGCGGGCAGCGACCGCCGCCCGCCCGGCACCGACAGCCGGACGGCGTCGCCGAGCCGGCCACCGGCCGCCGCCAGCGCGGTCACGTCCCGCCCGGCCGCGTCGGGCACGAGGAAGGGCAGCGGGCGGACGAGGTGCGGCGCGGTGGCCCCCATGAGGACGGCGCGCTCGCGGGCGCTCTCCCGCGCCAGGCCGATCTCCCCGTGCGCGAGGTAGCGCAGGCCGCCGTGCACCAGCTTGGACGACCACCGGCTGGTGCCCGCGGCGACGTCGCTGCGCTCCAGGAGCACCACCGACAGCCCGCGCGAGGCGGCGTCCAGGGCGACGCCGGCGCCCGTCACTCCCCCGCCGACCACCACGACGTCGACCGATGCGCCGGCCACCTGCGCGAGGTCCCGC
The DNA here is from genome assembly GCF_002938435.1 of Blastococcus saxobsidens. GTDB lineage: Bacteria > Actinomycetota > Actinomycetes > Mycobacteriales > Geodermatophilaceae > Blastococcus > Blastococcus saxobsidens. Next base: position 65,635 of record NZ_POQT01000023.1, on the reverse strand, counting down.
GCGCGCCGTTCGGGCGACAGCGAGCCGATTCCCTGGTGTCTGGTCCCGGGCGGCACCGGCAGACTGTAGCCGTGCCCGAGCAGCCGGAACTGACCATCCAGGGATGGGGCCCCGCCCCCGCGACCGCCACGGAGCAGGACGGCGACGGCCTCGACGGCGCGCTGACCAAGGCCGCGCGCCGACACCTCACCCGGGAGCTGGGCTGGACGCCGCGCGCGACGCCGCCGGTGCCGGTCGAGGAGATCCGGCTGGCCCCCAGCCGGCTCCCGGAGGCCGCGCAGGACGCGCTGGTCGCGCTGCTCGGGGCCGACAACGTCCGCACCGACCGCGAGTCGCGGCTGCGCCGGGCCGGCGGCAAGAGCTACCTGGACCTGCTGCGCCGGCGGGAGGGCGACGCCTCGGACGCGCCCGACGCGGTGGTCCTGCCCGGCACCACGGAGGAGACGGCGGCGCTGCTGGCCACCTGCAGCGAGCTCGGCGTCGTCGTCGTGCCGTTCGGTGGCGGCACCAGCGTCGTCGGCGGGCTCGCCGGGGTGGACCCGGACGACCGGCCGACGATCGCCGTCGACCTGGCCCGCATGTCGTCGGTCCAGGCGCTGGACGTGCCGTCGTCGATGGTCACCGTCGGGCCGGGCATGCGGGGGCCGGCCCTGGAGCAGGAGCTCGGCCGCCAGGGGCTGACCTTCGGGCACCTGCCGCAGAGCTGGGAGTTCGCCACGCTCGGCGGGTACGCGGCGACCCGGTCGGCCGGGCAGGCGTCCACCGGCGTCGGCCGCTTCGACGACCTGGTCGCCGGCCTGACGCTGGCCACGCCGTCGGGCGTGCTGGAGCTCGGTCACGCCCCCGCCTCCGCCGCCGGTCCCGACCTGCTGGGCCTGGCGCTGGGCTCGGAGGGCACCCTCGGCGTCATCACCGAGCTGAAGCTGCGGGTGCGCCCCAAGCCGTCGGTCTGCTCCTACGAGGGCTGGTCGTTCCGCACCTGGCCGGCCGGGTTGGCGGCGCTGCAGAACCTCGCCCGCCTCGACCTGCTGCCCGACGTCGTGCGGCTGTCCGACGCCGACGAGACGCGCGCGAACCTGCTCATGGCCGGCGGCGCCGGGGCCAAGGCGCTGCGCGGCAGCCTGCGGGCCCGCGGCCGGGGCGACGGCTGCATGCTCGTCGTCGGCTGGGAGGGCGTCCCCGACGTGGTGCGCGCCCGCATGCGCGCCGCGTCGTCCCTGCTGCGCGACGGCGGCGCCGTGCGGCTCGGCCGCCGGGTGGGCGAGTCGTGGCGCTCGCACCGCTACAGCGGCCCGTACACCCGCGACCGGCTGCTGGACGGCGGGCTCATGGTCGAGACGCTGGAGACCGCCGCCACCTGGACGGCGCTGCCCACCGTCTACGACTCCGTGCGCCGGGCGCTGCGCGAGTCGCTGACCCGCGGCGGCCACCAGCCGCTGGTGATGACCCACCTCTCGCACGGCTACCCGACCGGCGGCTCGCTGTACTTCACGGTGATCGCCGACCGCGACGACGCGCTGCCCATCCAGCAGTGGCTGACGGCGAAGCGGGCCGCCACCGACGCGCTGCTGGCCGCGGGCGGCACGCTCACCCACCACCACGCCGTCGGCGCCGACCACCGCCCGTGGCTGGAGCGCGAGGTCGGCCCGCTCGGCGTCGAGGTGCTGCGGGCGGTCAAGGAGCGGCTGGACCCGAAGGGCATCTGCAACCCCGGCGTCCTGCTCCCCGACTGACGAGCTCCAGGCATGGGAAGCGATACACCCGCCTCGACGCGCACAACGGGTGCATCGCTTCCCATGCCTGGGCTCGTTCGTGGGCCGACCACGGCGACGTGGTGCCCGGATCGGGCTGGGCGGAGGCGGCTCAGACGGTGGTCGCGAGGCCGCCGTCGACGGGGATGACGGCGCCGGTCACGTACGAGCCGGCCCGCGAGGACAGGTAGACGACGACGCCGGCCATGTCGTCGGGGCGGCCGATGCGACCCAGGGGCGCCTTCTCCGCGATGGCGTCGCCGAAGGCCTCCAGCGTGGCCGCCATCATCTTGGACTCGAACGGGCCGGGGGCCACGGCGTTGACCGTGATGTTCCGGCGGCCCAGCTCCTGCGCCAGCACGCGGGTGAGGTGGTGCAGCGCCGCCTTGGACGAGGAGTAGGAGTAGGTGGGCAGGCCGGGCACGTGCAGGCCGTCGATGCTGCCGACGTTGACCACGCGGGCCGGCTCGCCCGGGGCACCGGCGGCCTCCAGCAGCGGCAGGAACGCGCGGGTGAGGAAGAACGGCGACTTCAGGTTCAGGTCGAGCACCTTGTCCCACGCCGAGGCGGGGAAGGTCTCCAGCGGCTCGCCCCAGTTGGCGCCGGCGTTGTTGACCAGGACGTCGATCCGCTGCTCGTGCTTCCCGACCTCCTCGGCCAGCCGCACGCACTCGGCCTCGGTGGAGAGGTCGGCGGGGATCGAGACGACCCTCCCGAACTCCTGCAGCTCGGCGACGGCGGCGTCGCCGGCCTCGGCCTTGCGGGAGCTGATGTACACCGATGCGCCGGCCTGCAGCAGCCCGCGGGCCATCATGAGGCCGATGCCCCGGGTGCCACCGGTGACGACAGCCACCTTGCCGGTCAGGTCGAACAGGTGCACGGGTACCTCCGCAGTCGGCGTCCGGGCCGGCACACCGGCCCCGGGGGCACCCTAGCCAGGCGGTTTCCGGCTCCGGACCGAGCGCCGGGCGGCGCTGGTGTGCCAGCCTGCGACCATGATCGAGTCCGCCGCGCCGTCCCTGGGCGCCACCAGCGAGGTCGGGCCGCTGCAGACCGTGATGCTGCACCGGCCCGGCCCCGAGCTGCGGCGGCTGACCCCCCGCAACAACGACCAGCTGCTCTTCGACGGCGTCCCGTGGGTGGACCGCGCGCAGGAGGAGCACGACGCTTTCGCCCAGGCGCTCACCGACCGCGGCGTCGAGGTGCTGCACCTGGACGCCCTGCTGGCCGAGATCCTCTCCTTCCCGGCTGCCCGCGCGGAGCTGATCGGCGCGGCCGTCGACGACCCCCGGCTGGGCGCCACCCTGCAGCGCGACGCCACCCGGCACCTGGCCTGGCTCTCACCGGAGGACCTCGCCGCCACCCTGATCGCCGGGCTGGCGCACGACGAGCTGCGCGGGCACGGGCTGGCCTACCAGCTGATGGACCGCTCGGACTTCGTCGTGCCGCCGCTGCCGAACCTGCTGTTCACCCGAGACTCCTCGGTGTGGATCGGCGACGAGGTGGCCGTGACGTCCCTGGCGATGCCGGCCCGGCGCCGGGAGAGCACGATCACCGCCGCCATCTACACCCACCACCCCCGCTTCGCCGGCACCGAGCAGCTCTACGCGGCGAACCTGGAGCACCTCGAGGGCGGCGACGTCCTGCTGCTCGCGCCGGGGGTGGTCGCCGTCGGGGTGGGCGAACGGACGACGCCCGGCGGCGCCGAGCGGCTCGCGCGCCGGCTGTTCGCCCGCGAGCTGGCGCACACCGTGCTCGTCGTCCCGATCGCGCAGGAGCGGGCCACCATGCACCTGGACACGATCGCCACGATGGTCGACCTCGACGCGATGGTCATGTACCCGGCGGTGGCCGACTCGCTGGTCGCCTGGACGGTGCGCGCGCCGTACGGGGTGGCCGACGACGCCGACACCATCGACCTCGCCGTCACCGGGCCCCAGCCGTTCGTCACCGCGGCCGCCGCAGCGATGGGCATCGACCGGCTGCGGGTGATCGACACCGGCCTGGATCCGGTGACCGCCGAGCGCGAGCAGTGGGACGACGGCAACAACACCCTGGCGCTCGCGCCGCGGCTCACGGTCGCCTACGAGCGGAACACCGTCACCAACGCCGCGCTGGAGGCGGCCGGCATCGAGGTGGTGCGGATCGCGGGCTCCGAGCTCGGCAGCGGTCGCGGTGGCCCGCGCTGCATGGCCTGCCCGGTCGCCCGCGACCCGCTGTGACGTGTGGAACGGCCCCGCTGCAGGGGCCCGCCGCGAGCCCGTGAGCGGTGGGGGGGCAGCGGGGTCCTTCGTCAGAGGCGCTGGTTGAGCCGGTGGTAGGCGGCACTCCAGCGCAGCTCCTTGGCCAGTGACCGCCGCGTGGTGCCGGCATCGATGAGCACCAGCTCGGTGGAGAAGACGTCGGCCAGATCGGTCAGCTCGTCGGCGCCCAGCTGGGTGGTCAGCACCGTGTGGTGCGGGCCGCCGGCGGTGAGCCAGCCTTCGGTCGCCGTGGCGAAGTCCGGTCGGGGCTGCCAGACGGCGCGGGCTACCGGGAGGTTGGGCAGCGGCTCCGACGGCTCGACGACATCGATCTCGTTGGCCACCCAGCGGAACCGGTCGCCGAGGTCGGACCAGCCGACGACGACGCCGGCCGCGGGGGCCGCGTCGAACACCAGCCGGGCCGGGTCCTCCCGGCCGCCGATGCCGAGCGGGTGCACCTCCAGCCGGGGCTTCCCGCCGGAGATGGTCGGGCAGACCTCGAGCATGTGGGCGCCGAGGATCTTCTCGCTGCCCACCGCCAGGTCGTACGTGTAGTCCTCCATGAACGACGTCCCGCCCGGCAGCCCGGCGCCGGCGACCTTGAGCACCCGCAGCAGCGCCGAGGTCTTCCAGTCCCCCTCGCCGCCGAAGCCGTAGCCGTCGGCCATCAGCCGCTGGACGGCGAGACCGGGGAGCTGGCGCAGTCCACCGAGGTCCTCGAAGTTGGTGGTGAACGCGCCGAAGCCACCCTCGACCAGGAACGAGCGCAGCGCGGCCTCGATCCGTGCCTGGTAGCGGACGGCGTCGTGCTTCGCGCCGCCGGGCAGGACGTCGGGCGACATCTCGTACAGGTCGGCGTACTCAGCGACCAGCTCGTCGACGGCGGAGTCCTGCACCGCGTCGACCACGGCCACCAGGTCGTTGACGCCCCACGTGTTCACCGACATGCCGAAGCGGATCTCCGCCTCGACCTTGTCCCCCTCGGTCACCGCGACGTCGCGCATGTTGTCGCCGAACCGGGCCAGCTTCAGGTCCCGGGCCGCGGCGGCACCGGCTGCGGCACGCGCCCACGAGCCCACCCGGGCCCGCACCCGCGGGTTGGAGACGTGGCCGGACACCGTGGTCCGCGGCACCCGCAGGCGGGTGAGCACGAACCCGTACTCCCGGTCGCCGTGCGCGGCCTGGTTGAGGTTCATGAAGTCCATGTCGATCGTCGCCCAGGGCAGGGCGGCGTCGGCCTGGGTGTGCAGGTGCAGCAGCGGCTTGCGCAGCGCGTCCAGCCCCGAGATCCACATCTTGGCCGGGGAGAAGGTGTGCATCCAGGTGATGACGCCCAGGCAGGAGGGGTCCTCGTTGGCCTCGCCCATGATCCGGCGGACGGCGCCCGCGTCCTTCAGCACCGGCTTCCAGACCACGCGGACCGGCACCTCCCCGGCCTCGTCGAGGGCGGCGGCGACGCGCTGGGACTGCTCGGCGACCTGCTGGAGGGTCTCGTCGCCGTACAGCCCCTGACTGCCGGTCAGGAACCAGACCTCGCGGCCTTCGAACGGGGCAGTCACAGGGAAGTCCTCCATCAGCGTTGTCCGTACACGTTCTGGTAGCGGGCGTAGAGCGAGTCGATGTCGGCCTGCGCGATCGGGATCGGCTCACCGAGCTGGCGCGAGAGGTGCACGGTGCGGGCGACGTCCTCGGTCATGACGGCCGCCTTCACCGCCGCCTTCGCGTCCCGCCCGATCGTGAAGACGCCGTGGTTCTGCATGAGCACCGCGGGCGACCGGGAGTCCTCCAGCGTCGCGACGACGCCCTGGCCGATCGAGTCGTCGCCGATCAGCGCGAACGGGCCGACCGGGACGGGCCCGCCGAACTCGTCGGCCATCGCGGTCAGCACGCACGGGATCTCCTCGCCGCGCGCCGCCCAGGCCGCCGCGTACGGGCTGTGCGTGTGCACCTGGCCGCCGACGTCGGGCCGGTTCCGGTAGACGTAGGCGTGCGCGGCGGTGTCCGACGACGGCGCCTTCACCCCGTCGACGACATTCCCGTCCAGGTCGCAGACGGTGATGCCCTCCCAGGTCAGCTCGTCGTAGGAGACGCCGCTGCCCTTGATGACGAACAGCTCGGCACCGGGCACCCGGGCCGACACGTTGCCCGCCGTCCACGTCACGAGGGCGTAGCGGGTCAGCTCGGCGTGCAGCGCGGCGACGTGCTCCCGCAGCTCGCGGTGGGTGCCGCGCTCGGTCGGGGTGTCGGTCATCGGTCCACTCCTCGGGCAGGGTCCAGGTGCTCCACGGCGGCCCGCTGCACCGGCAGGGCGGCGACGTACCGTTGCATGAACGCGTCGAAGCCCGCGACGTCGGCGGGGTCCGGCTCGACGGCCCGCAGGTCGCTGCCGGCGAAGACGGCGCTGCCGAGGTAGCCGGCGAGGTCCTGGTCCGGTGAGCGGCGGACGGCGAAGGCGGCCAGGACCGCCATGCCCCACGCGCCTCCCTCGGCGGCGACGTCGCCGACGGAGACCGGCGTGTCGATGGCTGCGGCCAGGAAGCGCTGCCCCACGCCCTCGGTCCGGAACAGGCCGCCGTGCGCGAACATCCGGTCCAGCCGGACGCCCTCGGCCCGCTGCAGCACGTCCATGCCGATCCGCAGCGTGGCCAGGGACGAGAAGAGGTGCGTGCGCATGAACGTACCGAGGTCGAACGTGCTGTCGGGGGCACGCAGGAAGAGCGGCCGCCCCTCCTCGAGGCCGGTGATGGGCTCCCCGGAGAGGTAGTTGTAGGCGAGCATCCCGCCGCAGTCGCTCGCACCGTCCAGCGCGGCGGCGAACAGCACCTCGAAGACCTTCGACGACTCGGCCGCGGCGCCCAGCGCGCCGGCGAACTCGGTGAACAGCCCGACCCACGCCTCGAGCTCGCTGGCGCCGTTGTTGCAGTGCACCATCGCCACCGGGTCCCCGGCCGGGGTGGTGACCAGGTCCAGCTCGCGGTGCACGCCGCCCAGCTCCTCCTCGAGCACCACCATCGCGAAGATGCTCGTCCCGGCCGACACGTTGCCGGTCCGCGGTGCGACCGAGTTCGTGGCGACCATCCCCGTGCCCGCATCCCCCTCCGGGGGGCAGACCGGGACGCCGGGGCGCAGTCGACCACTCGGGTCGAGCAGCCGCGCGCCCGCCTCGGTGAGCGTGCCGGCCGGCTCACCCGCGCGCGCGACGGCCGGCAGCAGGTCGGCCAGGGTCAGCTCGACGCCGGCCTCGGCCGCCAGCTGGTCGAACCGGGTGAGCGTCGCGCCGTCGTAGCCACCGGTAGTGGCATCGATCGGGACCATGCCGCTGGCGTCCCCGATGCCGAGGACCTTCCGGCCGGTCAGCTGCCAGTGCACGTACCCGGCCAGCGTCGTCAGGTGGTCCAGCCGGCTGACGTGCTCCTCGCCGTCGAGGACGGCCTGGTACAGGTGCGCGACGCTCCACCGGTGCGGGATGTTGACGCCGAACTCCGCGGTGAGCCGCTCCGCCGCCGGCCCGGTGTTGGTGTTCCGCCACGTGCGGAACGGCGTGAGCAGCTCCCCCTCGGCGTCGAACGCGAGGTATCCGTGCATCATCGCCGACACCCCGAGACCGCCGACCGACGTCAGCTCGACCCCGTGACGACGCAGCACGTCCTCGCCGAGGGCCGCGACGCTGTGCTGCACCCCGGACCAGACGGCTTCCAGCGGATACGTCCACAGCCGGTCGACGAACCGGTTCTCCCAGTCGGAGCTGCCGACGGCGAGCGGGGCGTGGTCCGGCCCGATCAGCACCGCCTTGATGCGGGTCGACCCGAGTTCGATGCCCAGGGCCGTGCGCCCGCTGGTGATGGCCTCGACGGGAGTCATGCCTGCGTCCGTCGTCATTCCAGGAGCCCTTCCCGCCTGCCCGAGTGCGTCGATGTTAGCGCTAACAGCGTCCGGGACGTCATGCCCGCCCCGGCGCCGGACCGGTGCTGGACCGCACCAGCAGGGCGGGCGCCACGGGCTCGGGGTGCTGGTCCTCACCCCTCATGCGGGACAGGACGAGCTGGACCCCCCGCCGGCCGAGCTCGGCGAAGTCCTGCCGCACGGTGGTCAACGGCGGGGTGAAGTACGGCGCCTCGGGCAGGTCGTCGAAGCCGACCACGCTGACGTCCTCCGGGACGCGGATCCCGCCCTCGTGGAGCGCGGCGAGCAGGCCCAGGGCCATCTGGTCGTTCGCCGCGAAGATCGCGGTGACCTCCTCGCCGCCCCGGATGCGGGCGGCCAGCGCCTTCCCGGCCAGATAGCCCGACGAGGGGGTCCAGTCCCCGCGCAGCACCACCTCGGGCACCGGGGCGCCGGCCGACTCCAGCTCCGAGCGCCACCCGGCCATGCGGCCGCGCGCCTCCTGCGAGTCGGCCGGCCCGGCCACGTGGTGCACCGTTCGGTGGCCGAGCGCCAGCAGGTGGCGGACAGCCAGCCGGGCGCCGGTCTCCTGGTCCACGCCGACCGCCGGCCGGTCCTCGCCGCCGCCGACCTGGACGGCCACCAGCGGCACCGGCGGGTCCAGGGTGGCCAGCGCCGCGGCGGCGTCGTCGTAGGTGGACAGCGCCAGGATGCCGTCGACGCGCTGGGCCACGAAGGTGTCCACGGCCGCGCGCATGGCCGCCGCCGTCGCGTCGTCCAGGATGGAGACGGTCAGCGAGTAGCCCGCCGCCCGGGCGGCCTTCTCCAGGCCGAGCATGGTCTGCGCCGGCCCGTACTGGTTGATCTTGACGGTGACCAGGCCGAGCGTGCGTGTCGACCCGGCGACCAGGGCACGGGCGGAAGCGTTGGGTCGGTAGCCCAGCTCCGCGATGGCCCGCTCGACCCGCTCCCGGGTGTGCGGCGCGACGTTGGGGTGGCCGTTGACCACCCGCGACACGGTCTGGTGCGACACCCCGGCCAGCGCGGCGACGTCGCTCATCGCCAGGGCACGCACCGTGCCCTCGGAGACCGCCGCAGCTCCCCGTCGCCTGGACCGGTCGCCGCGACCCGCGACCGCGGCGACCGGCTCGGCGGTCAGCGGGAGGCCCCGGCTCGCCGCTTGTTGTACACGTCGAAGGCGACCGCCAGCAGCAGCACCAGCCCCTTGACCACGGACTGCACCGACTGGTCGACGCCCATGATCGTCATGCCGTTGGTCATCACCGCCATGATCAGCCCACCCACCATGGCGCCGACCACGGTGCCCACACCACCGGTCACGGCCGCGCCGCCGATGAAGGCGGCGGCGATGGCGTCGAGCTCGAACATCTGGCCGGCCGAGGGCTGGGCACCGTTGGACCGGGACGAGAAGACGATCCCGGCGATGGCTGCGAGCAAGCCCATGTTGACGAAGAGCCAGAAGTTGACCGCCCGCACCTTCACGCCGGACAGGGTCGCCGCGGCCAGGTTGCCGCCGATGGCGTACACCTGGCGGCCGAACACGGTCCGCCGCGTGACCACGCCGTACACCATGATCAGGACGGCGAGGATGATCAGCACGATGGGGAGCCCGCGGGCGTTGGCCAGCTGCCACGCGAAAGCCATGACCACGGCGGCGACGGCGAGGATCTTCGCCACGAACAGGGGGAAGGACTCCACCGGCTGCTGGTAGCGCAGCCGGGCCACGCGGGTGCGGTACTGGCTGACCGCGTAGCCGACGACGGCGATGCCGAAGATCAGCAGCGTGAAGGCGTCGTAGCCGTTCCCGCCGATCAGGCCGTTGAGGAAGCCCGAGGCGATCCGTCCGTACTCGGACGGGAAAGGCGACAGCGAGATGTTGCCCAGCACCTCGAGGGTGAGGCCGCGGAACAGCAGCATGCCGGCCAACGTCACGATGAACGCCGGGATGCCGACGTAGGCCACCCAGAAGCCCTGCCACGCCCCGATCAGCAGTCCGGTCGCCAGGGCGGCGACGATGCCGACCCACCACGGCTGCCCCTGCTGGATCACCAGGATCGCCGACACCGCGCCGGTGAGCGCCACGACCGAGCCGACCGACAGGTCGATGTGCCCGGCCACGATGATCATGACCATGCCGATGGCCAGGATCAGGATGTAGCTGTACTGCAGGACGACGTTGGTGATGTTGCCCGGCGAGAGCGACCGGCCGTCGGTCAGCACCGCGAAGAGCGCGACGATGGCGACGAACGCGATGTAGATACCGCTGGTCCGGAGGTTCCGGGTGAACAGCGCCCGCAGATCGCTGGTGCCGGTGTGCAGCGCCACCGCCGGGGCGACGTCCTTCGGCGAGGTCGCGCTCTCGGCTTCCGGCTGCGAGGAGGGGCCCACGGTGCGAGTCATCCGACGAGTTCCTTCTCCTGGGTCATGAGGGTCATGAGGCGCTCCTGGGTGGCCTCGCGGACGGGTAGCTGACCGGTGATCCGGCCGGCCGACAGGGTGAAGACGCGATCGCAGATGCCGAGCAGCTCGGGCAGCTCGGAGGAGATGACCACCACGGCCTTCCCGGCGGCCACGAGACGGTTGATGATCGTGTAGATCTCGTACTTCGCGCCGACGTCGATGCCGCGGGTGGGCTCGTCCAGGATCAGCACGTCGGGGTCGGTCAGCAGCCACTTGGACAGCACGACCTTCTGCTGGTTGCCGCCGGAGAGCTTGCCGACGATCGACTTCACCGTCGGCGCCTTGATGTTCATCGAGGTGCGGTACTCCTCCGCCGCCTTGGCCTCCTCGTTCGCGTCCACGAAACCGCGGCTCGACAGCTTGCCCAGGGCGGCGCCGGAGACGTTCCGGGAGATGTCGTCGATGAGGTTGAGGCCGTACCGCTTGCGGTCCTCGGTGGCGTAGGCGATGCCGGCGTCGATGGCCTCGGCGACGGTGCGGAGCCGGATCTCCTCGCCGCGCAGGAAGATCCGTCCACGGACGAAGTTCCCGTAGGAGCGGCCGAAGATGCTCATCGCCAGCTCGGTGCGCCCGGCACCCATCAGCCCGGCGATGCCGACGACCTCGCCGGCCCGCACGTCGAAGCCGGCGGAGTCGACCACGAGCCGGTCGTGGGTCGGGTGCCGGACCGTCCAGTCCTCGACCCGGAGAACCTCCTCACCGGGGCGCGACTCGCGCTCCGGGTAGTAGGACTCCAGGTCCCGGCCGACCATGCCGCGGATGATGCGGTCGACGTCGACGGCGGGGTCGGCCATGTCCAGGGTCTCGACCGTGCGCCCGTCGCGGATCACGGTCGTGTGGTCGGCGATGGAGACGATCTCGTTGAGCTTGTGCGAGATGATGATCGAGGTGATGCCACGTTCCCTGAGCCCCCGGATCAGCCCGAGCAGATGTGCGGAGTCGGTGTCGTTCAGCGCCGCGGTCGGCTCGTCCAGGATGAGCAGCTTGACGTCCTTGGAGAGCGCCTTGGCGATCTCCACCAGCTGCTGCTTGCCCACACCGAGCGTGCCGACCGGGGTCACCGGGCTCTCGTCGAGCCCGACCTCGCGCAGCAGCCGACCCGCCTCGGCGTTGGCCAGGTTCCAGTCGATGAGCCCGAAACGCCCGCGCTTCTCGCTCCCGAGGAAGATGTTCTCGGCGATCGAGAGGTAGGGCACCAGCGCCAGCTCCTGGTGGATGATCACGATGCCGGCGTGCTCGGAGTCGCGGATCCCGCCGAAGGTGCTCACCCGGCCGTCGAGGACGATCTCGCCGTCGTACTGACCGGCCGGGTAGACCCCGGACAGCACCTTCATCAGCGTGGACTTCCCCGCGCCGTTCTCACCGCAGATCGCGTGGATCTCCCCCCGGCGGACTGAGAGGGTGACGTCCTCGAGGGCCTTCACGCCGGGGAACGTCTTGGTGATCGAGCGCATCTCCAGGATGTTGTCGTCCATGGACTCCGTCGTCCTCAAGCTCGTGGTTGCGCGTACGGGGCCGTAACGGGTGCACGCGATGTGCAGTATGTGGGCCCGTCAGGCCGACCGGCAGGTCCGTCGGCCGCAGACCTGCCGGGGCGGGGGTGCGGCCCGGCGGGTGGTGCGGCCGGGCCCGGCAGCGGTATCGCCACCGGACCCGGCCGGTCCTGGTGCGGTCAGTCGGCCTGGCCGGCCTCGACCTCGGCGGCCGAGTAGTACTCCGAGTCGATCAGCACGGACTGGATGTCGTCCGCGAAGACCGTCTCGACCGGGAGGAGGTAGGACGGGACGATCTTGACGCCGTTGTCGTAGTCCTCGGTGTTGTTGGGCTCGGGCTCGTTGCCCTCGAGGAACGCCTCGGCGGCGGCGACTGCCTGCTCGGCCAGGAGCCGGGTGTCCTTGAAGATGGTCGAGCTCTGGACGCCGTCGGCGATCAGCTTCACCGAGGCGATCTCGGCGTCCTGACCGGTGACCACGGGCAGCGGCCGGGCGGCGTCGAGGCCCGGGCCGTAGCCGCCGTTCTGCAGGGCGGTGATGATGCCGCGGGAGATGCCGTCGTACGGCGCCAGCACACCGTTGAGCACGGTGCCGTCGTCGTAGACCGAGGTCAGCAGCGTCTCCATGCGGGTCTGGGCGGCCTCCTGCGACCAGCGCAGCGTGGCGACCTGCTCGATCTTGGTCTGGCCCGAGGGGACGACCAGCGTCCCGTCGTCGATCAGCGGCTGCAGGACCGACATGGCGCCGTCGAAGAAGAAGAAGGCGTTGTTGTCGTCCAGGGAGCCGGCGAACAGCTCGATGTTGAACGGGCCGGCGGCCTCGCCCTCGGAGCCGTCCGCGGTGAGCAGGCCCAACCCGGTGAGCAGCGCGTTGGCCTGGGCCACGCCCACCTCGAAGTTGTCGAACGTGACGTAGAAGTCGACGTTGTCGCTGTCCCGGATCAGCCGGTCGTAGGCGATGACCGGGATGCCCTCCGCAGCGGCCGCCTCCAGCTGGGGGGCCAGCGCGGTGCCGTCGATGGCGGCGATGATCAGCGCATCGACGCCATCGGTGATCATCTGGTCGACCTGGCGGGACTGGGTGGGGATGTCGTCACCGGCGAACTGGAGGTCGACCGTGTAACCGGCCTCCTCGAGCTGGCTCTCCACGTTGGCACCGTCGGCGATCCAGCGCTCGGAGGTCTCGGTCGGCATCGCGACGCCGATCGACAGGTCTTCCGGGTCGGCGTTGCTGGTGTCCGAGGTGCTCCCGGCACCCTCGCCGCCACATGCCGCCAGCGTGAGCGCCAGAACGGCGCTCACGGCGGTCAGGCCGAACTTCCTGCTCACGTTGCTCTCCTCGTTGAGACGTCCGCCGCCGCTGGTGCGGCGTAGCTCGCGAACGCGAGCGAGGCAAATGTGAGCGCTAACACCGGGCGCCGTCAACCCCTCGGGTCCCTCTCCCCACGTCACATTCCCGTAACGCCCGGTTCACCAGGGCGTCGAGTCGACGCACCCGCTCGGGGAGCGGCGCGTACGAGGACATCCGGTGGCCGGCGTGGCCACCGGATCGCCCGCGCGCACCGTGTGGGGCAGCGGCCCGTTGCCGGTGCGCGCTCGGACAACGAGGCGCTGCCCTGATCAGCGCAGCGGAGTGGACCGCCTACCCGGACGCCGCGGGCGTGCCGCACCTGAGGGTGCAGGCCGGCCACTCGCGGCACGTCGGCCAGATCCCCGACAGCGCCTGAGCGCACCGAGCTCAGCCGCGAGGAGCTCGCCGCACTGCACGCCGATGACGAGCGGATCTCGGTGACGACCCTGCGCCAGGGCACCCATTTCTTCCGGCAGCCCATCTGGAGCCTCTACACACAGAGCGGACCGCTCCGTCACATGCTGTCACGACCCACGGGACTCTTCGGCTCCGTTGTCACGGGGCCCTGCGAGATACCTGTAACCGGTGGTGCACTGCACGGGATTCGTCAGCGAACTCCCGGGGGACCCCTTGTCCGCACTGCTCAGGTTGCCGTTCGCCCTGCTCACGGCACTCGCCATGGTGCTGCTCTGGTCCGGCGTCGCCTCCGCCGAGGGCGGGACCGAGGGTGCGTCGCCGCCCGCCTGCCCGCTCGGCGTCCCGCTCCCCGGGTGCGAGACGCAGGAGCCGGCACCACAGGCGCCTGCCGCCGAGCCGACGGGCACCGGCGACCAGGCGCAGGACGGGCTGACCGGGCCCAGCGACGCGGAACCGGCCTACACCGGCCCCCAGGAGCTACCCGCGCAGGAGCCCGTCGGCACCTCGTCGACCGAGGAGACCGGGGGCCAGCAGACCGGCGAGCAGGAGTCCGGCGAGCAGACGCCTGCCCCGAGCAGTGACTCGCCTCCGGACCCGGCGGCCGTGGGCGAGTGCATCGCGACCCACATCGAGGACCTGCTCGCCCTCCTCGAGGAGTCGCTCGGCGGGGCCGCCGAGGAGCTCGCTGCGGACATCCAGGTCGCGCTGACGGACCCGACCACCCTGCCGACCTTCGTGGGAACGCTGCCGGCGCGCGTCCAGAGCGTCCCGGATCTCGCTGCTGAGCTCGGCGAGGAGCTGCCCGCCGCGATCGAGGGGATCGCCGGCTGCCTGCCGGTCCCGACCTCGCCCCCGGCCGAGGAGGAGCCGCCGGCGCCCGAGCCGGCCGCCCAGCCCGCCCAGCACGCGGTGCACTACGCCAACTGTGACGACGCCCGCGCCAAGGGCGCCGCTCCCGTGCACGCCGGGCAGCCCGGCTACGGGGCCCACCTGGACAGCGACGACGACGGCGTCGGCTGCGAGCAGGACGCCGTGGCCGTGACCCACTCGCCGAAGCCGCAGGCACAGCTGGCCTACACCGGCTTCGACGTCGGGCCGTTCGCCGGTGCCGGCGCCGCCATGCTGGCGGCGGGCGGCCTGCTCGTGGCCGGCGCGCGTCGCCGCAGCTGATCCCCTGACACCGTCCGCCGGTGACGCCCTCCCCAGGCGTCACCGGCGGACGCGTTCTCAGCGCATGCGGCGCAGCGCGACCAGGGCGGCACCCGCGCCCAGCGCAACCGCCAGGATGAGCACCCGGTAGCCGACCGGGAACTCGGTGAAGAACGACAGCACCCCTGCTACGCCGCAGACGACGAAGACGAGGGCGGCCACGAAGGTCAGCACGGTCCGCCGCGTCCCCGGAGGCGGGGCGAACGCGTCGGCGGTCGTGGCGTCGGGGCGCCGGTCCCGGTCCCCCACGCCGGGAGTGCGTCGTGGGTCGTCCATGGCGCTGGGCGTACCCGGGCCGGGTCGCTCCCTCACCTCGCCGTCGTCCCCGCGCCCCAACCTGCGTGCGGCGCGGGGACGACCGGCTCAACGGAGGGTGATCTGGCGGGACAGCAGCCCCGCCCGGGCGCGCCGCTCGTCGGCGTCCAGCGGCGTGGTGACGGTCAGCGCCTTCTCCAGGCGGGCCTGGAACTCCGTCGCCGGGGCGGTCCAGTCCTCGGCCGGGGTGTCGGCCGGCAGGTCCCACACCGGGACGACGAGGCCGTGGGCGCGGAAGGCGCCGGCGTAGCGGGTGCCCTCGCCCAGCAGGATCCGCTCGGCGGCCGAGAGGCGGGCGAGCGCGTCGAGCAGCTGCTCCTCCTTCTCCGGCCGGACCCAGCGCAGGTGGGCGCGCTCGTTGCCCGGGCGCACCCAGTAGGCGGCCTCGAGCCCCTCCAGGCGCACGGTGGGCAGGATCGCCTCGTTGGCCTGCTGCAGCCCCGCCCGCGCAGCGGCTCCCGGCTCGGTGCCCTCCAGCCAGAAGTCGAAGGTGTCGTGCACGGTCACGTCGAGCGGAGCGGACGGGTCGAGCAGCTCCTGCAGCCGCGGGCCGGCCGAACCGGCGCCGCCGACCGGGCCCGGGTCCACCGGCGCGCCCTTGGGGGCCTCGAGCGCGGCGGCCAGCGCGGTGCCCAGGTCGCGGCTCACGTCGTCGGACGAGGTCGGCAGCTGCGCGCCGAGCATGATCTCGCCGTTGGCCCGCACCAGCGCCGGCGCGCCACCGGGCAGCACGCTGGCCAGCGTGACGTCGCGGCCGTCCGTCGTCCGCAGCTTGGCCGTCGCGGCCGGGACCAGTTCGCGGAGGGCGACCCAGTCCGCCTCGCCGGGCAGGCCCTCGAACGGCCGGATGACCGGCGGGGCGTAGCCGGAGCCGTGGCAGTGCTTGTACCGGCGACCGGATCCGCACGGGCACGGCGCCTTGGGGTTGATGCCCTCGGGCGCGGCGGCGGGGGCGGAGGAGCGCTTGCGGGAAGCCATGCCCGTCAGCGTAGGTGGCCCGCTCGCACCGTCCCGCCACGAGCCTCCGGCGCCCGTCGCCGCCCTGACGAGCAGGGGACGCGCCGTCTCGTGCCCAGTGCGAAGGCGCGGGCCGGTCCTACGCTCGTCGCCGTGCCCCTGGCCGCCTCCGCACCGCTGGACCTCGACGACCCCGCCGTCGTCGCCGACCCGTACCCGGCGTTCGCCCGGGCCCGCGCCGCGGCGCCGGTGCAGTGGCACGAGGGACTGGGGCTCTGGCTGGCCTTCACGCACGCCGAGTCCAACGCGGTGCTCCGCGACCGGCGGCTGGGCCGGATCTGGTCGGACAAGCAGCCGGCCGAGGGGTTCGAGAGCTTCAACCTCATCCACCGCAACGCGATCCTGGAGATGGAGCCGCCCGAGCACACCCGGCTGCGGCGGCTGATCAGCTCCGCCTTCGCCCGCGGGCACGTCGAGCGGCTGCGCCCGTGGGTCGAGGACCTGGCCCGCTCCCTGGTCGACGAGCTGGTCGAGCGCTCGGCCGGCTCGGAGCCGGTGGACCTGCTGTCCGGCATGGCCGAGCAGCTGCCGGTCGCGGTCATCGCCGAGCTGCTGGGGGTGCCCGGGGCCGACCGCCACCTCCTGCGGCCGTGGTCCAACGCGATCGTGAAGATGTACGAGTACGGCCGGACGACGGCGGTCGAGGACGACGCCGAGCGCGCGGCCGGGGAGTTCGTCGCCTACCTGCGCGGGCTGGCTGCCGAGCGGCGGACGAACCCCGGCGAGGATCTGGTCAGCCACCTGGTGAGCGTCCGCGACGCCGACGGCGCCACGCTCACCGAGGACGAGCTGGTCACCACCTGCATCCTGCTGCTCAACGCCGGCCACGAGGCGACGGTGAACGTGAGCGGCAACGGCACGCTCGCCTTGCTGCGCACCCCCGACCAGCTCGCCCGCCTCCGCGCGGACCGCTCGCTGCTGCCCGGCGCGATCGAGGAGCTGATCCGCTTCGACTCGCCGCTCCAGCTGTTCGAGCGGACGGCGACGACGGACGTCGAGATCGGCGGCGTCGTCGTCGAGCGGGGGCAGAAGATCGGCGCCCTGCTGGGTGCGGCCAACCGCGACCCGGCGGTGTTCGCCGAGCCCGATCGCCTCGACGTCGGCCGCACCGAGAACCCCCACATCACCTTCGGCGCCGGCATCCACTTCTGCATCGGGGCGCCGCTGGCGCGGGTGGAGCTGCAGGCCTCGTTCGGCGCGCTCCTGGACCGGACGACGACGTTCGAGCTGGGCGCGGAGCCGGTGCGCCGTCCGGAGTTCGTCATCCGCGGCCTGGAGACACTGCCCGTCGTCCTCGGCCGGTAGGCCGTCGCCACCGCTGGATCGTGAGCGCGGTCACTGGCAGGATCCGGCCATGCGCGGCTTGATGCAGGACAGCCCCCTGACCATCGACACCATCTTCCGGCACGTCGAGCAGCACTTCGGCGACGTCGCCATCGCGACCAACTCCCCCAAGGGCGTCACCCGCAGCACGTACGCCGAGTGGGCGCAGCGCACCCGGCGGCTGGGCGGCGTGCTGGACACCCTGGGCATCAGCGCCGACGGCCGGGTCGGCACGTTCGGCTGGAACAGCCAGCGGCACCTGGAGCTCTACTTCGCCGCCCCGTGCACCGGCCGGGTCCTGCACACGCTCAACATCCGGCTCTTCCCGGAGCAGCTGACCTACATCGCCAACCACGCCGGGGACGAGGTCGTCTTCGTCGACCGCTCGGTCTTCGGTCTCTTCTGGCCGCTGGTCGACACGATGAAGACGGTTCGGCACGTCGTCGTCATGGAGGACGGCGGGGACGCCGAGCTCCCCGACGACCCGCGGATCAGCGACTACGAGACCCTGCTGGCGCAGGCGGAGCCGGTCGAGTTCGACGTCCGCGACGAGGGCCTGGCCGCCTCGATGTGCTACACGTCGGGCACCACGGGCAACCCCAAGGGCGTCGTCTACTCGCACCGGTCGACGGTGCTGCACACCATGGCCGCACTCTCCCCCAACGCGTTCGGGCTGAGCGTGCGCGACGTCGCGATGCCGGTCGTGCCGATGTTCCACGCCAACGCGTGGGGCATCGCCCAGGCCGCCCCGGCCGCGGGCTCCGCGCTGGTCCTCCCCGGCCCGATGATGCAGCCCGAAGCGCTGGCGAAGCTGATCGTCGACGAGGGCGTCACCTTCACCGCGGGCGTCCCGACCATCTGGCAGGGCGTGCTCCCCCACCTGGCCGGCAAGCCGCACAAGCTACGCGACATCGGCTGCGGTGGTTCCGCGGTGCCCAAGGCCCTGAGCGAGGCCTACCGCGAGCAGGTCGGCATCCCGATCCTGCAGGCGTGGGGCATGACCGAGACCTCGCCGGTGGCGTCGTCCGGCGTGCTCCCGAAGCGGTTCCAGGACGCCGACGACGCGACCCAGGCCGAGCGCCGCTCCCGGGCCGGCATCCCGCTGTTCGGCGTGGAGGCGCGCATCGTCGACTCCGAGACCCTCGAGCCGCAGCCGTGGGACGACCAGGCCACCGGCGAGCTGCAGGTGCGCGGTCCCTGGTGCGCCAAGGACTACTACGCCCCCGACGCCGGGGTGGAGCTGTCCACGCCGGACGGCTGGATGCGGACCGGCGACGTCGCCGCCATGGACACCGACGGCTCGATCCGGATCGCCGACCGCACCAAGGACCTGATCAAGTCCGGCGGCGAGTGGATCAGCTCGGTAGACCTGGAGAACGCGATCATGAGCCACCCCGCGGTCAAGGAGGCCGCGGTCGTCGGCATCCCGCACCCGAAGTGGGACGAGCGCCCGCTGGCCTGCGTCGTCCTCAACGAGGGCTCCAGCGCGACCGAGGAGGACATCCTCGAGCACCTCAAGCCGCTGGTGGCCAAGTGGTGGATGCCCGACGCCGTCGAGTTCATCGACGAGGTGCCCAAGACCAGCGTCGGCAAGTTCTCCAAGAAGGATCTGCGCTCGAAGTTCGCGGAGTACCAGCTGAAGAGCTGACCGCCGGTCAGGCGCTCAGCACGACGCCGCGAGTGACGAGTGCCAGACCCACGACGAGGACGAGGCTCGCCGTCACCACCGGGGCGGCGAGCGCCAGTCGGGCGAGCCACCCACGCCCGGACCGGTTCGTCATGCGCGACTCCAGACGGCCGCGCACCCTGACGAGCAGCAGCCCGACGGCGGTCAGGGTGGCCGCCATTCCGAGGCCGTAGGCGAGTACCAGGACGACGCCGAAGACCGTGCGTCCCAGCCCTACCGAGGCGAGCAGGACGATCAGGGCCGATGGGCTGGGCACGAGCCCGCCCGCGATTCCCATGCCCACCAGCCCGCCACGGCCCGCGCCCGGGCCGTGGGAGTGCTCGCCCGGACCGTGACTGTGTCCACCCGCCCACCAGCTTCCGTGGTCGTGGTCGTGGCCGTGGCCGTGGTCGTGGCCGTGGTCGTGGCCGTGGCCGTGGTCGTGGCCGTGGCCGTGGCCGTGGCCGTGGCCGTGGCCGTGGCCGTGGCCGTGGTTGTGGCCGTGGTCGTGGCCGTGGTCGTGGTCTCCGGTCATCTCGTCGTGCACCGCTCCGGAGACGGTGCCGCTCACCGCGGCGGCCAGCGCCGGCTCAGGCAGCGCCGCGATCGCCGGCAGCCCCTGCGCCCGCGCGGCGCGCCAACGCGGCAGCGCCCCGCGCAGCATCGCCATCCCGATGCCCGCCACGATCAGCCCGCTGACCACCCCGAGCCAGCGAATCACCTGATCCCCCGCGAGCGCGCTCGACACGGAGACTGCAGCCCCGAGTACGAGCACCCCTACGGTGTGCGTCGCCGTCACGGTCGCGCCGACGGTGATGGCATCCCGGCTGCGACCGTTGCGGCCGGCCAGGTAGGCGGCCATCACCGTCTTGCCGTGGCCGGGCAGCAGCGCGTGCCCACAGCCGAGCAGAACAGCGAGGAGAACGGCGAGGGTGCCGACCAGCGGAGTGAGGCCGCGATCGCCGATCAGACGCTCGAGCCGGCGGTCGAGGGCGGCCATCGCAGTGCTGAACGGGTCTCCCGAGGCCGGAGTGATCGAGGCTCCGCTGCTGGTGTTGGACCCGGGCTCGGTGGCGACGCTGAACGAGCGGACGTCGACCGGCGACGCCAGCAGGTCATCGGGGTAGGCGCGCAGTTCGTCGCTGATGCTCTCGACCGGGACCGGGGAGTCGACCAGCCGGACGCCGTCGCCGTCCGCTGTCACCTCCCGCCATCCCACCCGATCGGCCAGGTAGCCGTCCTCGAAGGTGACCTCGGCCGGGGCACCGAGTTCGGCGTCCGCCCGCAGGTCGCAGGTCAACCGGAGGGTGGGCAGCCCTGCCGCGCCCGGCACGGTGTCCAATCCCGCGGCGGCGACCTGCCAGGTCAGCGTCCGGCCGTCGACGTCGAGGGTCACCGCATCAGCCACGTCCGCGCACTCGGTCGTAGCCGCCGCGGCGAGTTCCTCGGGCTCGGGCGAGCCGTCCGGCGCGATCGTCTGCAATGCCTGGGCGGCCGGGATCTCGGCCCGGTCGACGACGGCGGTGACCTCGACGCGGTCAGGGAAGAGCTGGACGTGGTCGTAGTGGTTCACCGTGAAGTTGCCGAGCGGATGGGCCTGCGCGATCCCGCCAAGGGAGACGCTCCAGAGCGCGCCTGCACCGACGACGACGGCGGCGATACGCCGTCCGATCACGGACGTCCGCCCAGCGACTCCAGCAGCGCCTCGGCCCGTGGGGCATGCAGGGGGGAGAAGTACGGATTGGCGTCCAGTGCGCTCACCAGCGTCGCGCGTGCCTGGTCGCCCTGGCCGAGCGCGGCCTCGATCACCCCACGGTGGTAGAGGAACAGCGCACTGGCGCCACCGAGTGCGGTCGCCTGCTGCGCGTGGGGCAGGGCCTCGGTGTCCCGCCCGGCAGCGTGCAGTGCCCAGGCCAACGCATCGTGGGAGTCGATGTTCTGCCGCCGGTCGAACTCCGCCTGCGCCGCAGCCAACGCTTCGGCCGGGTCGCCGTGGTCGGCGGCGAACAGCGCGGTGGTCAGGTCGTCGGAGGCCCCGTTCGCTGCGAACAGGGCTCGCACAGTGTCGACCAGCGCGAACTGCTGCTCCGCCTCCTCCGCCCGCCCCTGCGACTCGAGGTACGCGCCGAACTCGACGAGGTGCTCCGGCAGCGGTTGCGCGTTCACGACCGTCCGGAAGCCTTCGACCGCCGCGTCCACGTCGCCTCGCGCGGCGTCCACTCGAGCCAGGCCCAGCAGCAGAGCTGGATCCCCCGGTGCGGCCTCGAGGCCCGCCGTGTACTGAGCAGCCGCCTCGTCGAGGTCGCCGGTGCTGAACGCCAGTGCGCCCAGGTAGGTGCGGCAGAAGGCCTCGCCTGCGCCTCCCTGCGTGGTCTCGAGCGCCTGCTCGAGCGCGGAGCGGGCACCGGCCAGGTCACCGTGCAGCTCCGCGTCGTACGACGCCCGGGTGAACGAGGCGAGGCCGGGCTTCAGCTCGAGCATTCGGCCGAGCGCCTCGGTCGCACCCGCGTAGTCCCCGAGCTGGGTTCGCGCGTCGGTGAGCACGCCCCACGCCGTCGAGTTGTACTCGTTGACGGCGAGGGCCTGGGTGGCCAGCTCGGCCGCTGCGGCGAAGTCGTGCCTGGCGTTGGCGAGCGCACCCTGTCCGGTCAGCGCGGCGTCGTTGCCCTCCGGCCGCAGGGTCAGCGACTCCCGGAGGGCACCGTCCGCCTTGTCGTAGTACGTGGGGTCGGCTGTCACCCGGGCCTGCTCGACGTAGGCCGTCCCCAGCTGCGCCCACGTCGTGTAGTCGCCCGGGACCTCCCTGAGGCGCTGCTGCGCGTTCTCGATCGACGCCGTGAACGGGTCCACTGTTGGGCCCTGGGCCTGCTCGGCCGCGACACCGTCGTCGACCGTGGCGGTGTAGAAGGCGCCCACCGCGGCGACGAGGAAGACGACGCCGACGACCACCGCGCTCACTGCCGTCCGGGTACGCACGATCAGACGTTCGGCAGGTTGCCGGCGGGCGCGGTCATACCGGCGGCGACGCGCTTGTCGCTCTCCTCCAGGGAGCGCTCCATGTCCAGCGTGGCCCGGACGACGAAGTTGTCCTGGTACGACCGGGCGGTCTGGTCGAAGTCACCGGTGCAGGTGATGAGCACGATCTCCGAGTTTCCGACCGGCGCGTAGATCTCGTCGGTCGGCAGCGCGTCCTTGGGGTACTGCTGCGCATCGGAGACGGTGAACACCGCGACGGTGTTGTCCGCCCGGGTGACCAGCACCTCGTCGCCGATCGACAGCTCCGTGAGCCGGAAGAAGACGGCGGGACCCGTGAAGTCGTCCACGTGACCCGCGATCAGCCCGGGCGGTCCCTGCGGATCGCCGGGATAGTTGCCGCCGGTGAACCAACCGGCCTTCGCGAAGTCGACCGGAACCTCGAGCGTGCCGTCACCGTTGAGGCCGAGGTCGACCAGCGAGGAGCTCACCTCGATGGCCGGGATGTCGATGTGCACCGGCTCCGCGCGGGCCAGGGAGGTGACGACCGGCGACGCCGGCTGCGAGGCGTCGACCGGCGCGGACTGGGCCGCCGGCGGGCGGGAGGCCGTTCCCTCGGTGCCGCCGAAGACGAGATAGCCCAGGAGCAGCCCGGCCGCGAGCGCGCCGAGAGTGGGCAGCAGCCACACCGGCACGCCCTTGCGACGGGCATGGGAGTGCGGGTCGCCCTGCCGGAGCTCGGACTCGAGCAGCGACGGCTCGTGGCCGTAGCTGTCGTCCGAGGACGACGTCGGCTGGGTCATATCGGGCACGGGGCCTCCTTCGACGGGGTGCACCCGCCGTTGGTGACGGGTTCGCCTGGGGACGTGGCTGTGGGGTGCGGCCAGAGCCGCACCCCACAGCCGACGAGCGGTCAGGCCTCCGGCATGCCGGAGGTCGCCCGACGCAGTGCCCGACCCCGAATCAGGGACCCGGCACCGGCGCCGATCAGCAGGAGAGCGGCCGACCCGGTGAGCACGGGGAGGAGGGTGTCCTCGATGCCGCCGGCGCCGGTCTCGACGCCGCCCCGCGGGTACCCGTTGGCCTGCGGCTGGGCCGCCGGCTTGGCCACCTGGGGCTGAGCGGCCGGCTTGCCGCCGGTGCTGCCCTGGTCACTGCCGCCACCGGACGCCGCAGGCACCATCGGCTTGCCGGGGGTGCCGTTGCCCGGCGGCATGTCCGTACCGCCGGCGCCGGTGCCGCCGCCCTTGTTCACGGCCTGGGTGTTCGGGCCGGCGATGTAGGGGAAGGAGGCGCTGAAGGCGTTGTCGTTCGAGTTGACCTTGTCGCCTTCCTTCAGGGCGTCGAACGCGGCCTGTCGATCGCCCGGGTTGCTGGCGTCGTAGATGCCCTCGAGTGCGAGGAGCTCGATGTCGACCACGTCGTCGGCGAGCCGGCGACCGTTCGGGAAGCCCTGGATGTCGCCACCGATGACGCCGAGCCGGCTGGCCTCGTGCAGCGGCTTCATGTCCAGTCCGGTCGGCCCGGTGATCGACATGTTCAGCCGCAGCATCTCCGAGGGCTGGAACTCCTCGTTCGAGACGCCACCCGCGTTGATCGTCTGCGAGTTGAGGTCCACGTCGATCGGGTTGGCCGTGGCCGGGTCCTGGTCGATGTCGTAGGTCTCGGTGCTGACCACACCGGTCAGGAACACCTCGAAGAGGTCCCAGCGCGGCGTGGCCGGAGCCGGGACGCCGTAGATCGCCTCGATGAGCGCCGGAACCTCAGGGTTCAGCACCCGGTCGACGACCGCGCCGTCGGCAGCCTCGGCGTCCTGAGCGGGCGGGATCGCGTTGAAGGCGTCCTTGAGACCGGTCGGCACGACCACCTCGTTGACCAGCGGATTGCCGAGCCGGGAGACCTGGGTGAAACCGGTGTTGGCGTCTGCGGCGGTGCCGTCGGCGTCGCGCAGCGTCGGCCGGGTGGTGGTGCTCCACACGCCGATGACCGGGTTGTCGGCCGCGTTGCCGTCGATGGCGACCTCGGTCTTCGGCACCTCGAGCACGATCGAGTTCACGTTGTAGCCGGCCAGGGTGTCCACTCCTCTTTCGGAGAGGTCCCCGCCGTAGAGCAGGTCGAAGATCCTGAGGTCCAGGAAGAAGGAGTCCTCGGCCTGGGTGGTCAGGGTGCGACCTCCTCCGCCCACCTCGGTGATGGCCGGGGTCCGCAGGTTGTCGACGTAGTCCTGGGAACTGCCCATGCTGGCCGGCCCGGTGAACGAGGGCGCGACGGGGCCCTCCGCGACCGGGCTGCCGTAGGTGGCGCCACCGTCGGTGCTTACGTCAAGGGTGAAGTTCTGCCGGAACAGCAGGTTCTCGTCGTCCAGCGAGGTGACCGGACCGTTGTTGTAGAGGAAAGTGTCCGTGCCGCGCCGGTCGTCGGTGGTGAACCGCCAGCGGTAGATCAGGTCGGCCACGGCGTCGCCGTCGTTGTCGATGTTGATCAGGTACTCGGCGTCGTCGGACCACGGGTAGAAGTTCGGCCCGCCGTTGGGCTCCTCGAAGGGAATCCAGTTGGCGACGAAGGCGACGTTGTCGGGGTTCTCCGGGCTGGAGAACGCGTAGACGTCGGTGTTGTCCACCGCGGGGTCGGACGCGATGAGCGGCGCCTCGCGGTGGCTGGACGCGCCGGCCATCGTGGGCAGGAGTCCGAGGACGGTGGAGCCGGCGAGCAGACCACCGGCGGCGATCATCGCGGTGGCTCGGCCGCGTCGTCCGCGAAGAAGTCGTTCCGTACTGAGCATCTGGGCCCTTCCCACGTCGCCCGCTGGCGGACGATCACCGACATGACGTCACAGCCGACCGGAGGTCTCACCGGCCGCCCGAGCGCTCCCCCGAGCCCGCGCGCACGCGCTCGACCTCGTCGCCCCTCTGCAGACGCAGGTCAGAGAAGCAGCGATGACGTCGAGGGACACCCTCACGTGACGGAATTGTTCGGCTCGGCGGCCTGTCGGCTGCACACAGTCACCACCGGCAGGCAGACCGATAATGTTTCGCGCGTTCCAGTGGTGCCCTATCGACCTGCCTGCGCAGGGTGCGGCGCGGGCAGCTGGCGGCGTCGAGCCGTCGAGCACGGGTGCTCTCCGACCGAGTTCAGCGAGGCATCGACGGAGGTGACGATCACAAGAGCGTGGTCCACACGGTCGACCGTGCATGGCTGCCTGGTTCCGTTGCGAGGCCGGCGCACGCGCGCCGCCACATCCGCCCGCACTGCGACGATGACCTCGATGACCCCGCCCCAGACCGCTCCGCGAGCCGGCCCGTTCATCGCCCCGGTCCGCGATCGGGCTGGGGTGCGCCCAGGACCTCTACCTTCCCCAGGCCGGCGTGGAGTCGCCCACGCCCGACGGCTGGATGAAAGCCGGCGACGTCGCGGGCATCGACGAGCACGAGCTCGCGAGCTGACGTACGGAACCTTCTCCCCCGTCGACCCGTCCTCCAGGAGGAGGACGGGTCGACGGGAGGGTGAGTGGACCGGGACGAGGAGTTCGCGCGGTTCGTGGACGAGCGCTGGCCGGTGCTCGTCCGCTCCGCCGTGCTGCTCGGCTGCGCCCGGCCCGAGGCCGAGGACCTGGTGCAGACGGCGTTGGTGCGCTGCTACGTCAACTGGGAGAAGGTCAGCCGCGCCGGTAGCCGGGACGGCTACGTCTACCGGGTGCTGGTCAACTGCCACCACGACAGCTACCGGCGGCGGTGGTGGCGGGAGCGCCCGACGGAGCACCTGCCCGAGACGTCCGCCGATGACGTCACCGGCCAGGTGGACGACGCCGACGCCGTCCGCCGCGCGCTGCGCCGGCTGAGCCCGGCGCACCGGGAGGTCGTCGTGCTGCGCTACTACGCGCACCTCGGCGAGCAGCAGATCGCCGAGGCGCTGGGGATCGCCCCGGGCACGGTCAAGAGCCGGCTCTCGCGCGCGTTCGCCCAGCTGTCGACCGACCTCGACGTCTCCGAACTGCGCGGCGGGAGGGCATCGTGACCGATCGGGAGACCTCCGTCCTGCTCGACGGGCTGGCGGCCCAGGTGCCGGTGGGCCGCGCGCCCACGGCGCAGCTGCTGCGCGCCGGGCGCCGGGCCCGGCGACGGCGGGCGGCCGGCGTGACCCTGGCGGTGGCGGCCGGGGCGGCCGTGCTCGTCGGCGGCACAGCCACCGTCCTGGACCTGGGTGGTGCGCAGCCGGCCCCGCTGGTCGTCGCGGAGGAGACGCTGACCGAGAGGCCCGAGTCCACCGACGACCGGGTGGGCAGCGCCATGGCCGCGGAGCCGGAGAACCCCACGGCCGACCGGACCGGCCCGCTGGCCGGCTCGGTGACGGCGTCCTGCGTGGAGGAGTACAGCGCGGAGGCGGTGCGCGGCCGGGCGTTCGCCTTCGACGGCGTGGTGGTGGCCATCGGGCCGAGCGGGACGGATCGGTCCGACATCCCTGGTCCGGAGCTGGCCGGGGTGACGTTCGCCGTCCAGGAGTGGTTCTCCGGCGGGTCCGGGGAGAGCGTGACCGTCGATCTGCCGGCATCGACCAGCGCAGAGCAGTGGACGTCGTCCGAGCAGGGCCCCGAGTACGGGATCGGGTCGCGGCTGCTGGTCAGCGGCGAGGACCGCTGGGAGGGCCCACCCCTGGAACCGATCGGCTGGGCGTGCGGGTTCACCCGGTACCACGACGAGGCCACCGCCGCGTCCTGGCGCTGACGCACCGCGTCAGTACTGGTCGAGCCGAGGCAGCAGCTCATGCGCCTGGGCGATGATCCCGGTTGCGGCCTGCAGCGCCTCGGCTGCCTCTTCGCTGCTCACGGTCTCGGGACCATGGGCGCTGGGGTACTCCAATTCGTTGCGGCGCCGGCGGAGGACGTGGAAGTCGGCGAACCCAGGGGCGAACTGCGCGCGCAGGCTGCGCTCGACGGCGATGTGTCCGCCCGACGCGGTGGATCGGAGGCCTTGCCGCGCGAGGAGCGCGGTGCCGGCGTGGCGAGCGGCGTCGTATGCGAGCACGTAGTCGGAGTCGGGGTCGGCGTCGAGCAGGGTGGCCGCGGAGGCCAGGAGCTGACGGGCTCGGGCCAGTGACGCCGCTGCGGATCCCGCGGCTGCGGGCACCCGGTGCAGGGCTCGCTCGGCGAGCATGGCGTCCACGTCCGCGGCGCCCGTCTGCCATGCACTCACTGCGGGGGCCCGGCCGCTGGTGTGGCGGCGTGCTCGACGGGTGTCGCGGTTCGGCGCGAGTTCTGCAGCAGCGTCATGTGCGGAGACTGTCGGACCTGTACGACAAGAGCATCGGCCCTGTCGGCTGCAGCACTGCCGGGGCTCGGCATGTCGGCCTCGGGGCTCGCCCACTGATCGGCCGTGCGAATCACGGGGTTGACCGGGAAACGGAGTCGGCGCTGGGCCCGCTCGGCGGCGGCGTAGACGTCCGCGCGGCGGGGACTTCCCACGACCAGGACGTCGACGTCCGCGGGCTCGGCACCACTCACCCGGGCGTGACGGGCGGCCCACGAGCCGAACAGCACCACCTCGGTGGCCTCGTCCAGGTCCGCGAACTCCTCGGCGACCACGACGGCCGGCCCGAAACTGACCAGCAACAGCTCCGTGAGCGCAGCAGCAGCGCGATGACGGGGGTTGGCGCGGTGGAGCCGCGTGCGGCCCACTCGCCGGGCCAGCACGAGCCCGGCGTCGACCAGCCGCTGCAGTTCCCGGTGCGCGGTGCTGAGCGGTATCCGGGCGGCCACCGCCAGGTCGGTGACGGTGAATTCCTCGTCGGGATGGAGATACAAGCGGGTCAGCATCTCCGCCTGGTGCTGCGATCGGAAGAGAGGAAGCAGCGACGGAGCATCACTACGCATAGATGAGAGCGTACTTCCATCTATGCGTAGTAACTAGGCAGCCTCGCTACCCTGGGGGCCGTCGCTCAGCGCACGAAGGGCGGTTGGCCGGTCTCGCTGACCATGGGCTTGCCGGCGGCCTCCCAGTCGCCCATGCCGCCGGCGACGTTGACCGCGTCGAAGCCGTTCTCGTTCAGCCAGGCCACCATACGCGCCGACCGGCCACCGGCCCGGCAGGTCACGTAGAGCGGGTCGCCCTCGGGCAGCTCGTCCAGCTTCGCCGGGACCTCGCCCATCGGGATGTGCGTGGCGCCCTCGATGTGCCCGTGCACCCACTCGTCGTCCTCGCGGACGTCGAGCACGACGGCGTCCTCGGGCAGCTCGCTGACGGAGACGGCCGGAACCTGCTGCGGCATCACGGCATCCATCGTGGCACACGAATGCGACAGGCAGAGGGGAGACGACGCCGAATCAAACGCACCGGTGATCACGGCTCGGCGTCACCGGGGCGTGTCGAGGGACTTGACCCCTGATCATGGACAGGCTGAACCCAGGCTGGGCCTGGAGGAAGCGAAAAGATCAGACGGTGGCACGGAAGACGTACTCGGAGTAGTTCCGCCGGGACGCGGTAGAGCTCTACCGGTCGACGCCGGGGGCGACGGTAGTGGGCATCGCCGCGGACCTGGGGGTCATGGATGCGACACTGTCGGGCTGGCTGAAGGCTGCTGGAGTGTCGCTGCACGCGCGGCCCGGAGGCCGGACCGGCCCGCCACCCGACGGTGTGACACCCGAGCAGGAGCTGGCCCGGCTCCGGTCCCGGGTCGCGGAGCTGGAGGCCGATGCGCGGAAGCTGAACACCGAGCGCGACATCCTCCGTGCGGCGGCCAAGTATTTCGTCGGGGAGACGCGCTGGTGACCCGCTTCCAGTTCGTCGCCGACCACCGAAACGCCTTCGAGGTGAAGCGGATGTGCCAGCTGGTCGACGTGTGCCGGTCGGCGCTCTACGCGTGGGCGGCCGCCGCCGACGCCCGTACGGCCCGCCAAGCCGCCGATGAGCAGCTGGCCGACCGGATCCGGGCGGTGCACGCCGCCGAGCCGGAGAACCGCGCCTACGGGGCGCCGCGGGTGACCGCCGAGCTCAACGACGGCGCCGACCCCGCCGACCGGGTGAACCACAAGCGGGTCGCGCGGCTGATGGCCGAGCACAGGATCGCCGGGATCCGGCTGCGCCGACGGGTCCGTACGACGATCCCGGAACCGGCCGACGAGCAGGTTCCTGACCGGCTGGAACGCGACTTCATCGCCGATGCGCCGAACGTCAACTACGTCGGGGACATCACCTACCTGCCCTGCGTCGACGGCAGCACCCTGTACCTGGCGACGGTGATCGACTGCTCCTCCCGCCGGCTGGCCGGCTGGTCGATCGCCGACCACATGCGCACCGAACTCGTCGCCGACGCGCTGCTTGCCGCGGCGCGACCCGCGGCAGCCTGGCCGGGGCGATCTTCCACGGCGACCACGGCGACCAGTACACCTCTCGGGCCTACGCCGCCCTGCGTGACCGTCTCGGGGTGATCCGGTCGATGGGCGCGGTCGGCTCGAGTGCGGACAACGCGCTGGCGGAGTCGTTCAACGCCACCCTCAAGCGCGAGACGCTGGCCGGCGCAGCCGGCTGGAGCAGCCGGCTGGAGCACGCCGGCCGAGGCCCGCCGGGCGGTGTTCGCCTGGGCCACCCGCTACAACACCCGCCGCCGGCACTCCGCCTGCGGCCAGATCAGCCCCAACGACTACGGGGCCCACCGGACCCCGGCTACGCTGCCAACCGCGGCGTAGACACCCCACGCGTGTCCAAGATCAGGCGGCAAGGCCCGTCAGCGTCGACCCCTTACACCTGGTCAAGCTGGCCAACGACATGGTCACCGCCGTCCGCCAGCGGGTCGTCCGCGACCGCAAGGGCCGGCGCGGTCGCGGTATCGACCCCGCCTAGGCCAACCGACGGCTGCTGCTCCGCGCCGGCAACACCCTCAGCCCCCGCGCACTGGCCCGGCTGAAGGCCACCCTGCGCGCCGACGACCCGACCGACGAGATCGGCGCCGCCTGGGGGTCAAGGAGGTCCTGCGTGGGCTGCTGACCAGCGGCTCACTCACCCAAGCGCAGGAGCACGAGATGCGCCTCGGGGCGTTCGTGCTGGCCGCGACCATACCCGAGACCGACCGACTCTGGGCCACCATCGACGCCTGGTGGGACGCCATCGAAGTACTCATCGTCACCGGGATCACCAACGCCCGCACCGAAGCCGCGAACTCCGGTATCAGCAGATCAAGGGCACCGGTCGCGGCTACCGCAACCCTGACAACTACCGCGCCCGCATCCTGCTCGCCAGCCGCCCGGACGGCAGCGTGAACACCCCTTTTCAGTGGGACCGTTCACCAGGAACCGGGAAGAGCCGCTTTCTCCGTCATCGAGGCCTCGATCTGTCCTTGTAATCCCACCAGCGGTATTTACTGGGATCAACCGCATATCCGCGCTTACGCAAAACGTATTTAAACGGCAAGAGTAGCACGATCATAGTAGCCAAGTAGAAGGCGAAGACCATCAGAGCACTGTCGGCGATCAAAAACCACGGGAGATATGCAGTGGTGATGACGACGTAATATAGCGCAACCGTTAGCCAGTCAAGAGGCTTACCGCGGGGCTGGTCGGTCACATCATTCATTGCGAGACCCCTCCCTGGAGCGCCGGTCTACTTGTTATAGACATCGCAGACTACATCCGCTGTGAATCCGAGCCCTAGGCCCCAGCCTGCACTGAAGGGTAGCGTGGCAAGGCCCACGCGAAGACCAATGAGGGGGCAGGTGAGGTCGAGACCTTCCCCGGTCAGAAGATCATCCTTGTCGCGACACCAGTAGCTGTCATTACTCGAACTAACCCAACACCGCTCAAGACCTGTCGGATAAATGTAGTTGATGGGTTTTCCGGCGGCGTATTCGTAGCGGTTGGCACGGGTGGGGTCGGCCAGTGTTTCGAGGCTGTCCTGCTGGGTGAAGCGGCCGGTGGTGGGGTCGTACCAGCCTTGGCCGAAGTGGACGAGGGCGCTGCGGGGGTCGTCGAACCCGCCGGCGTAGCTGAATTTCGTCATCAAGCAGGTCAACGCCGAATCTCAAGGCCGGACCACTGGCACACTCCCGTCGGAGTCGTTCGCGGCGAACTCCGCCTGGCTGTTGTTCGCCGCGATGGCGTTCAATGCCATCCGAGCCGCCGGCGCTCTGGCCTCGGCCTTTCACGCCCGGGCGATCAGCGGCACGATCCGCGCCCAGTTGATCGCCGTCCCAGCCCGGATCGCCTGCTCCGCCCGCCGGTTGCGGCTACACCTGCCTCGCGACTGGCCGTGGCAGACCGCCTGGAACCAACTGTTCGGCACTCCCTGAGGCCCACCGGCAGCTGCCTGACCGACCACCCCCACCGGGCCCGACCGGAGACCGACAGTGGGAGAGCCGGACAAACCGGCGGCCCACCCACGGCCACGCCAGCCAAGATCGGATCAGGGGCTGGCGGACTCGACCAAGATCGACGGTGATCGAGGCTCAGGTTCGGCGCCCCACGACTAATTCCGCCGAGCCTTGAGGGAGGCCAACAAGGCGGCCGTCGTGACCACAGTGATAATCAACGCGCTTACAATGAGATAGCGCCGGGCGTCTCCTCCAGCATCCACCACGAGAGTAAGGCCTAGGAGAACCAGCGCCGTTCCGTAGCCTGCCAGCGCCCCGATGAGACGCTCTCTCCTACTTTCGAGCCTACCCTTGTTTATCATGGATGTGAACCTTTCCTAAGATCATTGGGTCAGAAAGTCGAGCAGATCGCATCGAAACCCGTTCCCAACAACGACCCCGAAGCGCCTGCGATGAAGGCTTCGAACAAAGTTGCCGCACCGGCGAATATCGGAAAGGCGAAGCCGAGCCCAATTCCTATGGCGAGCCCTGCAGCGCCGCAGCCGCTGATGCTGAAGTCCCGCCCCGTCGGGTCGACGTAGTTGATTGGGTTGCCTGCGGCGTATTCGTAGCGGTTGGAGCGGGTGGGGTCGGCCAGTGTTTCGAGGCTGTCCTGTTGGGTGAAGCGGCCGGTTTCGGGGTCGTACCAGCGTTGACCGAAGTGCACCAGGCCGGTGTTGCGGTCGGGCAGGCCGCCGGCGTAGCCGTAGATCCGGCGGCTGGCGATGCCGCTGCCGTTCATCGCGGTCGCGGTGGCCTGCCCCCAAGGGTCATAGCTCCAGGCGGCGGTGTGGGTGCCGCTGTGGTTGACCGCGGCCACCACCGAGCCGAGCCCGTCTAGGCCGAGGTAGTGGGTGTTGGTCCCGGCGAGGATGGCCAGAGGTGTGCCGGCGGGGTCGTAGAGGTAGGCGAAGGTGGTGCCGCTGGAGACGAAGGACTCGATCAGGGGCACCCCGGCCTCGTCGGTCCGGCCGTGGGTGTAGGTGCGCCCGTTGCCCTCGGCGATCAGCTCGGTCTGATCGATCCCGGCGTAGGTGTAGGTGTGGGTGCCGGCGTTGTCGGTCAGGGCAGTCATCTGGTCCGCCCCGTTGTAGGTGGCCGCGCCGTGGCTGTCGGTCAGGGTGTTGCCGGAGGCGTCGTAGCCGTAACCGGTGCTGGTGATCTGGTCGGCGGCGTTGACCGACAGGGTCTGCACCACGGTGCCGTTCTTCACCGCCTGGGTGCGGTTGCCGTTGACGTCGTAGCTGTAGGCCCAGGTGTCGGCGCCGGGGGTGCTGGCGGAGATCAGCCGGTTGGCGGTGTCGTAGCAGTAGGCAGTCTGCGCGCCGGTGCGGTTGTCGGTCTGGGTCCAGCGTATGCCGGTGTCGGTGCCGGCGGCGGGGGCGCCGGCGCAGACGCTGGTTCCGGGGGAGGCGTAGGAGTAGGTGAAGTCGGTGACCCGGTCGGCGTCGTTGCCGGCCCTGGCCGTCCACACCCGGGCGACCCGGGAGGAGGCGTCGTAGTCGGTGTGGGTGTGCGCGGCGAAGGTGGTGGTGCCGTTGTAGCCGTCGGTGGTGCGGTTGAACCAGGTGTCGGTGCGCCGCCCGGAGGCGTCGTGGGTGAACTCGATCGGCCGCCCCGCGGGGCTCACTGCGCGGGTGACCAGGTTACGGGCGTCGTAGGCGTAGGTGGTGGTGCCGGCGGCGTTGGTCGCCGAGGCGAGGTTGCCGGCCTTGTCGTAGCTGTAGGTGACCGCGATGCCAGGTGTGGCGGTGTGGGTGCGGGACGTGAGCCGGCCCAGCGGGTCGTAGCCGTAGTCGGTGGTGCCGGAGGCGTCGGTTCGTAGATCGGTGCGCCCGGCGGTGTCATAGGTGTAGGAGACGGTCGGGGTGGGATCGGAGTAGTCGACCGCGGTGACGCGGTCCAGGGCGTCGTAGGTGTAGGTCTCGGTGATCCCCCGCCCGGAGGTGTAGGTCGCCACCCGGCCGTACCCGTCGTAGGTGTAGGACCGCGTTCCCAAGGTGGAGTCGGCCGGCGGGGTGATCGAGGTCAGCTGGCCGACGGTGTCATAGCCGTAGGTGGTGACTCCACCCGACGGGCTGGTGGCGGTGGCGACCGTGCCATCGGCGTTGTAGGTCACCGACGCCTGCGCGGAGGAGGCGTTGGCGGCGCTGAGCCGGTTGCCGGCACCGTTGTAGGTGTAGGTGGAGGCGCGGCCCTGGGCGTCGGTGCCCGAGGTCGGCTGGAAGCGGGTGGCCTGGGCGGTGTTGCCGTAGGCGAAGGAGGAGCCGGCGCCGGTCGGTGCGGTGGTGGCGGTCAGCGACTGCCCGCCGTTGACCGCCGGGTCGTAGCCGAAGGTTCCGGTGCCGGCCGGGTCGGTCGCAGAGGCGACGTCCAGGAACGGGGTGTAGGTGGCCGAGCGCTGGTGGCCGGCCGGGTCGATCGCGCGCTGCACCAGCTGCCAGCCGTCGCCGGTGAGGTGGTACCGGGTGTGCGCGGTGTGGTCCACGGCCGTGGTCTGGTCGCTGTTGGGGTCCGCGACGTCGGTGAACGTCCCGTCGTGGTACAGCAGCCGGGTGACCGCCCCGGCCGGGTCGCCGGCGGTCGGCTGGGTGATCGACTCCACCCGACCGTAGGCGTCGTAGGAGAACGAGGTGACCGCTCCGCCGGGGGCGGTGATCCGGTTGAGGTTGCCACTGGAGCCGTGGAAGAACGCCGTCGTGCGACCTTCGGCATCGGTGAACCCGGTCAGGTAGTTGCGGTCAGGGTCGTAGGTGAACGTCACCGAGCGGGTCCCCCCACCGGCACCGTCCGCGGTCTGGCTCAACGCGGCGATCTGCCGCGGGGTGGTCCCGCCGAGAGTCACCGCCAGCCTGCTGGCCCCCGCACTGCCCTGGTCCGAGCGGATCGAGGTCAGCCCACCGTCGGTGTTGTAGCTGAAGGTGGTGGCGTTGCCGTTGCGGTCGACCAGCTCGGTCATCAGCCCGTTCCCGGCGAAATGGCGGGTGTCACCGCTGCCGTGGTCATTGAGCGTCCAGCCCCCTCCCGAAAGCGCACTCAAGGTCATCTTGAACCCTGCCGGGGAGTTGTACCCGCCGGCGCCGTCGGCGGTGAAGGTGCCGGTCAGCCCGTTCGGGCCGAAGTAGGTCACCGTCCCCGCTCCGGGGACCGATCGCAGGCGCACGTCCCGGGCGGTCGACAGCCGCCAGCCCGAGCTGGAGGCGCCCACCGAGTTCAGGAAGTGCGACTCCCCGCGGGCGCGGGTGGTGCTGTTGTAGGCAATTCCCACCTCCAACGGGGAGCCCGAACGCCGGGGCAGGGAGAACAGGTCGGCGGTCACCAGCAGATTGCCGGTACCGACGTCGACCTGTGCGCCGATCCGGTCACCGATGGTGACCGGCACCCGGGTCGCCCCCGGCCGCACTCCCGCACCCAGGGCCGGCGAAACGACACCTGTCTTGACCTCGGCGGCGGTGCAGCCGGTGCCATCACAGTGCGCGATCTGGTACTCGAAAGTCTGCCCGATCGACAGCCGCCCCTCAGGCAGCGCCCGGTAGGCCTCGGTACCGGCCACACTGACCCCATCGAGCAGATTCCAGGTGGTCGCGCCCACGGTCCGCGCGGAGAAGCGGATCGACTGGCTACCCGAGCCGGCGGCCGTGGCCTTGCCGTGCAGCACCGGCGCCAGCAGCTCCGACACCGCCACCTTCGCCGACGGCGCGCTCGCCGGCGCAGCCAGCACCCCCGTCGCCGAACCGGCCACCACCGCTGAGGTGACCACTCCGACGAGGAGTCCGCGACCGAGAGGAGCCCGTGCCCGTCCGCGCAGGAACCAGCGAGTCGACGAACCTGCGGGACGGATCACGGCGCACCTCACGAACGTCACGGACCAGGGGCTGGTCAGGAACTCGGCAGTTCTTGATCAGTGAACGCAATGACGTCGTGGCGATCCGTTGTTCGATCGTTATCACGAACCGCAACGGACCAATTACTTTTTGTGACAAATCGTCCGCACGGTGGACCGCCCGGCGGCTTCCGTCATCCGCCTCGTCGGGACGCCCCTCTGGCGCGACGATCCATTCGCCCGGCCGCCGCTGGCAGGATGGGGGCGATGACCACCGCTCCGTCACCCGTGCGCGAGCCGGCCTGGTCGCTTCCTCGGGCGGCCATCGGCCTGTGGACCACCGAGGGCGCGATCAGCGCCGTCTTCCTCTGGCTGGGCATCGGGGCGTTCCTGCTGTTCGTCCCGGCCTCGGCGGGCGGCCCCGTCCCGGTGCTCCGCTGGGTGCTGCCCACCCTGGGCCTGGCGCAGCTGATCGTCAGCGTGGGCATCAGCCCCTGGGTCAAGCACCGGATCCACCGCTGGGAGATCACCGCGGAGGCCGCTTACACGCGCACCGGCTGGCTCACCCAGACCTGGACGCTGGTGCCGATCTCGCGCATCCAGACCGTCGACGTCACCCGCGGCGTCCTGCAGCAGATGTTCGGGCTGGCCACGGTCGCTGTCCTGACCGCCTCCAGCCAGGGCACCGTGCGCATCTGGCACCTGGAGCACGGCATGGCCCAGCGGGTGGCCGACGACCTCGCCCGCCGGGCCGAGATGGTCCGCGACCAGGCGACGTGATGCCACCTCCCCTGCCGGCGGCCCGCCGGACCTCGCCGCGGGTCGTGCTGGTGCACACCGTCACGTTCAAGCAGGCCCGCCAGCTGGTGCCCGTGCTCATCCCGATCCTCGCGGCCACCGGCTTCGGCGGTGGCATGACGACGGTCGTGCTGCTCGCCATCGGGATCACGCTGCTCTCGCTGGCGGCCGCGGCGCTGTCCTGGTGGCGGTTCTCCTACGCCGACGGGCCGGCGGCGGTCGTCGTCACCCGGGGGCTGCTGTCCCGCTCGGTGCGCACCGTGCCCAACGACCGGATCCGCGGCGTCGAGGTCGAGGAACCGGTGGTCCACCGGCTGTTCGGGCTGGTCCGGGTGCGCATCGACGCGGCCGCCGGCACCGCCGGGCAGGACGAGGAGGTGCTGGTCGACGGCGTCCCCCGCGCCGAGGGCGACCGGCTGCGCGTCGCCGTCCTCACCCACCGCGCACCGGCCGGCGAACCGTCGGCCGACGACGTCGAGACGCCGGCCGAGGAGGAGGAGCTCTTCCGCTGGCGCAACCGGTGGCTGCTGTACGCACCGCTGGTCGGCAGCTACCTCGCCCTGCCCGCCGCCGGTGTCGCCGCCCTGTTCCGGCTGGGCGACGAACTCCCCGACCCCCTGCTCGACCCGCTGCCGGACGTCGAGGTGCCCGGTGGCTGGGTGATCGCGCTGCTCGTCGCCGGCGGACTGCTGCTCCTGATCGCCGGGTCGATCATCGGCGCCGCCGTCGTGAACTGGAAGTTCCGGCTGGTCCGCCGCGGCGGCACGCTCGTCGCCGTCCGCGGGCTGTTCACCCGCAGGCACACCGAGCTGGAGATCGACCGGATCCGCGGGGCCAGCGTCTCCCAGGGCCTCGGCATGCGCTGGGTCGGGGCCGCCCGGACCGGGGCCCTGGTCACCGGTCTGGCCGACGCCGAACGTCGCGGGCAACTGCTCCCCCTCGGCCCGAGGGGCGAGGGGTGGGCGCTGGCGCACCGGCTGGTCGAGGACCCCGGCCCCCTGACCGCGCACCCGCCGGCCGCCCTGCGCCGCCGGATCGTCCGCGCGCTGGTCCTCGGCGTGCTGGTGACCGCCGGCGGTGCCCTGCTGCTGGCGACGACGGGCCGCTGGGACCTGCTGGTCGCCGGCGTCGTGCTGACCGTCCTCGGCGTGCCGCTGGCCCGAGGGCTCTACGCGGGACTGGGGCACGCCGTGGGGCCGCGTTCGTTCAGCGTCCGCAGCGGCTGGCTGGTGCGCACCGAGGCGGTGCTCGAGCAGCGCGCCGTCATCGGCTGGCAGGTGCGGCAGTCCTGGTTCCAGCGCCGCGCCGGCCTGGCCACGGTCACCGCCTGCGTGGGCGCCGGCAGCGGCGGCTACGACGCCGTGGACATGGACGCGGCGGAGGTGCCCGCCTTCACGGCCGCCGCCTCCGGCCCGTGGGCCGGCGCGCTGGCCCCTGCAGGCGCCCGGGACTGACCACCCGGCCGGGCGGTAGAGCCAGGAAGGTGAACCTTTCCTGAACCGGTGCGTGACGATCACCCGGGCGGGTAGCGGGCCCGGCGATGTCATCGCGCGCCACTCACCCGGCCAGGCCACCGGTCTGCCGCCCGAGGCCGCCGGTGCCCTTGCCCAGACCCACCCGCCCGGCCAGCGCCGCCGCCTCCACCCGAGTCGCCACGTCCAGCCGGCGCAGCAGGTGCGCGACCAGCCGCTTCGTCGTCCGCTCCGAGACGTGCAGCGTCGTGGCGATGTCCACGGTGCTGGTGCCGTCGGCGATCAGCCGCCAGAGCCGCCGCTCGTCGGCGGTCAGCTGGTCGGCGATGCTCTGCTCGCCGGTGGGCGTGGCCTCGGCCAGCAGCTGCCGCAGCAGCGCCTCCGGGACCACCGACCAGCCGTCGAGGACGGCGAGCAGCGGGCGCACCAGGTGCTCCGGGTCGGCCGTCTTCGGCAGGAACCCCGCGGCCCCGGCGCGGAGCGCCTCGATCGCCGCGTCCGCCTCGGCCAGCCCGGACAGCGCCACGACCCGCACCATCGGGTCGGCCCGCCGGATGGCCGCGATCGCCCTCGTGCCCCCGGGCGGCGGCATGTGCAGGTCGACGATCGCCACGTCCGCGTGGTGCCGGCGCACCAGCGCGGCCGCGGCCGACGCGTCGTCCGTCGTCCCCACCACCCGCACCCTGCCGCCGCTCAGCCCCGGCAGCAGCAGGGTCAGCCCCCGGGTGAACAGCGGGTGGTCGTCCACGACCACCACGTCCACCGGTGCCCCGCGTTCAGCAGCGAGCGCGTCGTCCGTCCCAGTCACCGATTCCCTGTCGGTCGTCGTTCCCCGGCGCTGCTGACCGGTTCCCCGTGAGGAGGTGCCCGTGACCCTCGCCCCCGACGTCTCGACGTCGAAGCCCCGCCACGGACTGCTCAACGATCTCGCCCGCGTGCTCCGCGCGCATCTTCCACGCCCCCGCCGGCCGACCGACCCCGAGGCGCCCACCGCCGAGGACGCCGTCCTGCGGGCGCTCTGCCACGACATGCGCAGCCCGCTCGCCTCGCTCGAGGCGGTGCTGGGCACCCTCGACCGCACACCCGAGCGGGGCCGCGAGCTGCTGGAGCTGGCACGGGCGCAGACGGCGCACCTGTCCTCGATGCTGCGCACGGCCGACGCCAGCACGGGGGCTGCGGGCCGCCCCGGCACCCGGCTGCTGCGCGACGTCCTGCAGGCGGCGCTCGCCTCCTCGGGCCTGCCGCGTGCACAGCTGACCGTGCAGGTCGGCGACGGGGCCGGCGAGGTGACCGTCGCCGATGCGCGGGTGGGCCGCATCCTCACCAACCTGCTGGAGAACGCGCACCGCCACGGCGCGGGCCGGCCCGTGCGGCTGCGGGTGGAGCGCCGGCCGGGCTGGGTGCACCTCTCGCTGAGCCAGGCCGGCGTCCCGGCCCGGCAGGTGATCGGGCACCTGAGCCGCACGCAGCCGCCCATGGACCTCACCGGGCTGGGGCTGCGGTCGGTGCAGCGGCAGACCCGCGAGCTGGGCGGCCGCCTGATCTGGGCAGCGCACGGTGCGGAGTTCACGCTGACCGTGGCGCTTCCCGACCGCTGAGCGCCAGGTTGGCACCGGCGGGCCAGCGGTCGGCACGGGCGGGCCAGCCGGCGGGGGCAGATAGCTGGTGCCACCGCAGCAGCGGCGGCGCGACGACGCACCAGGGAGCAGAGATGTTCACGCACACCCACGCCCTGCAGTACGAGGCGAAGCCCGACGGTCCCGACGCCGCCTTCGCCCGCAGGATGCAGGAGATCCTCGGCGGCCAGTGGGGCGAGATGACCGTCGCCACCCAGTACCTGCTGCAGGGCTGGAACTGCCGGTTGCCCGGCAAGTACAAGGACATGCTCCTGGCCATCGGCACCGAGGAGCTGGCCCACGTCGAGATGATCGTGACGATGATCGACCGGCTGCTGGACCACCAGCCGCTCAAGCCGGACGCCGCCGACCGCAGCAAGGAGGCGGCCGCCGGGTTCGGCACCACGAATCCGCAGCACGCCATCGTCAACGGCGGCGGCGCCTACTACCGGGACTCGATGGGCCTGCCGTGGAGCGGCGGGTACGTGACCGCCAGCGGCAACCTGATGGCCGACTTCCACTACAACGCGACCGCCGAGATGATGGGCCGCCTCCAGGTCGCCCGGCTCTACAACATGACCGACGACCCGGGCGTCAAGGAGATGTTCAAGTTCCTCATCGCCCGCGACCACATGCACCAGATGCAGTGGCTGGCCGCCATCGAAGAGCTCAAGGCCGACGGGCTGGAGGGCATCCCGGTGCCCGAGGCGTTCCCGCTCGAGGAGGAGCCGGCCGACTACGGCTACGCCTTCATCGACGCCTCCGACGGCCCCGACGCCGCCGCCGGCCGCTGGGCATCCGGACCGGCCGGCGACGGCAGGGGCACGTTCTCCGCCCGCCCGATCGAGGCGACGGCCGACGCGCCGATCCTGCCGCCCGGGGACCCGCGGCTGTTCGGGACCCCGCAGTCGGACACGAAGAACCTGCTGCAGAAGGCCAAGGACCTGCTGACCTAGGCCCTGACCCGCCCCCTGTTGCGCCGTCGCCGTGCCGGCGGCCGCCCCTCACGGGTGCGGCTGCCGGCCCGGCGGGCCCCGATGCCGTGGAAGGAACCCGCTGTGCACCCCCACCTGCACCTGCGCCTGCCCCACCTGCCGCTTCCCGCGGTGCTGCTCTCGTTCGTCTACACCGCCGCCATCGCCGTGGCCCTGGCCCACCCCGGTCGCCCGACCCTCGCCGGCGTCGTCGTCCTCGCGGGGCTGACCGCCCGCTGGGGGCTGCGCCACCGGCAGCGCGCCGCCGCGCCCGCCGTCGTGCTCACCTCGAACGTCGCACCCGCGCCCGCGCCGGCCACCGCCGCCTGAGGCGGTGACGACCCGGACCCCGGCATCCCGACGAACGCACGAGGCGCGCGCCCCGCGGGAGGGGACGCGCGCCTCGGCGAACCGGGTCGACCAGGTCAGTGGTTGACGGCCTTCTCCGCACCGATGCCGGTGAAGGCGCGCACCTCGAGCTCGGCCCACTTCGCCTCGTTCGGCTTCTCCTTCGTGAGCACGGTGCCCAGGTAGCCGAGGAGGAACGAGGCCGGGATCGAGACCAGGCCGGGGTTGCGCAGCGGGAACCACGCGAAGTCCGCGGTCGGGAACATCGCGGTCTCCGCACCCGAGACCACCGGCGAGAAGATGATCAGGCCGATGCAGATGATCAGCCCGCCGTAGATCGACCACAGCGCGCCCTGGGTGGTGAACTTCTTCCAGAACAGCGTGTAGAGGATCGTCGGCAGGTTCGCCGATGCGGCCACGGCGAACGCCAGCGCCACCAGGAAGGCGATGTTCAGCCCGGCCTGCAGCGCCAGGATGCCCAGCCCGATGGAGATCGCGCCGACGACGACGGCGGTGATCCGGGCGACCCGGACCTCGCCGTTCGGCGGCACGTTCCCCTTCTTGATCACCGAGGCGTAGACGTCGTGCGCGAAGGACGCCGAGGCGGTGATCGTCAGGCCCGCGACCACCGCGAGGATCGTCGCGAAGGCGACGCCGGCGATGATGCCGAGCAGCACCGTCCCACCGAGCTCGAAGGCGAGCAGCGGCGCCGCGGCGTTGACCGCACCCGGTGCGGCGAGGATCCGCTCCGCGCCGACCAGTGCGCCCGCGCCGTAGCCGATGACCAGGCTGAACAGGTAGAAGATGCCGATCAGCCAGATCGCCCAGACCACCGACGTCCGCGCTTCCTTCGACGTCGGCACGGTGTAGAAGCGCATGAGCACGTGCGGCAGGCCCGCGGTGCCGAGCACGAGGGCGAGCCCGAGGCTGACGAAGTCGAGCTTGGTCGTGTCGTTCAGCCCGTACTGGGCACCGGGCTCGGCCACGGCCTGCCCGCCGGACTCGATCGCACCGCCGAGCAGGGCGGAGAGGTTGAAGCCGTACTTGCCGAGCACCCAGACGGTCATGACCAGGGCGCCCGCGATGAGCAGCGAGGCCTTGATGATCTGCACCCACGTCGTGCCGCGCATGCCGCCGACGAGGACGTAGAAGATCATCAGCGCGCCCACCAGCGTGACGACCAGCGCCTCCGCCAGGTCGCCTTCCACGCCGAGGAGCAGCGCGACCAGACCGCCGGCGCCGGCCATCTGCGCCAGCAGGTAGAACAGCGACACCGCCAGCGTGGAGATCGCCGCCGCCGTCCGGACCGGCCCCTGCCGCATCCGGAAGGCCAGGACGTCGGCCATCGTGAACCGGGCGGTGTTGCGCATCAGCTCGGCGACGAGGAGGAGCGCGACCAGCCACGCGACGAGGAAGCCGATGGAGTACAGGAAGCCGTCGTAGCCATAGACCGCGATGGCCCCGGCGATGCCCAGGAACGACGCCGCGGACAGGTAGTCACCCGCGATCGCCAGCCCGTTCTGCTGCCCGGTGATGGTGCGCCCGGCGGCGTAGTAGTCCGCCGCGCTCTTGTTGTTGCGGCTGGCCTTGAAGGTGATGGCCAGGGTGACCAGGACGAACGCCCCGAAGATCGAGATGTTGATCGCGGGGTTGCCGATGGTGGACTCGGCGGCGAGGACGTCAGGCACGGGTGCTCCCCTGGGTGTGGTCGGTGCCGGCGACGGTGT
The DNA here is from genome assembly GCF_002938435.1 of Blastococcus saxobsidens. Taxonomy (GTDB): domain Bacteria; phylum Actinomycetota; class Actinomycetes; order Mycobacteriales; family Geodermatophilaceae; genus Blastococcus; species Blastococcus saxobsidens. The sequence continues at coordinate 23,424 of NZ_POQT01000023.1, read as the reverse complement.
CGGAGGCGAACTCGTGGGCCTCGAGCCGGGTGCGCATCTCGTCGGCGATCGGGTCGGTCCGCTTGTTGGCGTGCGCGACGTACAGGTGGGTGATCACGAACGTGGTCACGAACTGCAGGAGGCCGAAGAGGATCCCCACGTTGACGTTGCCGAACACCTGCGTGGACATGAAGTCCACGGCGTAGGTGGAGAGCAGGACGTAGAGCAGGTACCAGACGAGGAACGCCACCGTCATGGGGAAGGCGAAGCTCCGGAACCGCTTCTTCAACTCGACGAACTCGGGGGAGTCCTGCGCAGCGCGGTACTCCTCCGGGCTCAGCAGGCGCCGTTCCGTTGGCTCGGTCAAGGTGCGTCCTCCTGGTCAGGTCCGGGTGGTCGCTCACTGCGATGGCGCAGAGCTGTGAGCGGTGTCACGTTAGGGCGGGAACCTGACGAGTGGAGTGGGTCACGCCTCCGCTGCGCCGAGCGGTGACCGGGCGTCGCCGTACGGCAGGTACGGCGGGACGAGCGGTCGCCGGGACGGGCCCCGCGAGGGCCGGAGCGCCCGCCGGCTCACCGCGGCGGGGTGCCGCGGTCCAGCTGCACCGCCTCCGGCGTGTGCAGCCGGACCATGGTGCGGGCGGCGTGCGGTGGCAGCCGCCGGGGCGTGGCGAGGGAGACCCCCACCATGACGAGGAACGCGAGCGGCACGGTCCAGGCCGCCGGCTGGCCGAGCAGGGCACCGGGCCAGCCGGTGGGCGCCACCCCGAGCAGCGTGGCGATCACCGCCCCGCCGGCACACCCGCCGCCGACGACCATGCCGGCGATCGCGCCGGCGTCGGTGAGCCGGCGCCACCAGATGCCCAGCACCAGCAGCGGGCAGAAGGTGGAGGCAGCGAAGGCGAACGCGAGACCGACCGCCTGGGCGACCCCCACGCCCTCGGCCGCCAGGGCCAGCCCCAGCGGGACGAGGACGGCGACGACGGCACCGGCCTGGAAGGCCCGCACCCCGCCGAGCCGGCGCCCCAGCGCGTCCTGGCTGATCACGCCGGCCACCGCCACGGTCAGCCCGGACGACGTGGAGAGGAACGCCGCGAACGCCCCAGCCGTGGTCAGCGCGGAGAGCAGGTCGCCGAGCGTGCCGGCCAGCATGCGGGCCGGCAGCTCCAGCACCACCGAGTCGGTGCGACCGCTGGCGATGAGGTCCGGGGCGTACAGCCGGCCGAGCCCCCCGTACACCGGCGGCAGGAGGTAGAAGACGCCCAGCAGGGCCAGCACGAAGAGGGTCGTGCGGCGGGCCGCGGCCCCGTCGGGGTTGGTGTAGAAGCGCACCACCACGTGCGGCAGGCCCATCGTCCCGAGGAACGTGGCGACGATGATCGAGTACGTCGTGTAGAGCTGGTGGTCGCCCGCCCCGGCCAGCGGCGACGCCCACGAGTCGCCGGGCGCGCCCACGGACCCCACGTCGACGGAGGCCGGGGAGACCGCACCGTCGTCCATCCAGATGCCCACCATGAACAGCAGCGGGAACAGCAGCGCGGTCAGCTTCAACCAGTACTGGAAGGCCTGGACGAAGGTGATGCTCCGCATGCCGCCGAACAGCACGTTGACCAGCACCACCGTCGCGACCAGCACCCCGCCGAGCCAGGGCCCGGTCCCCGTGGTGGCGGCCAGCGCGATCCCGGCACCCTGGAACTGCGGCATGAGGTACAGCCAGCCGATGGCCACGACGAGCAGCGCGGACAGCCGGCGCACCCCCAGTGACTCCAGCCGGCTCTCGGCGAAGTCGGGCAACGTGTAGGCACCCGAGCGGCGCAGCGGCGCGGCGACGAACACCAGCAGCACCAGGTAGCCGGCGGTCCAGCCCACCGGGTACCAGAGCATCTCCGTGCCGAAGGCCAACACCAGGCCGGCGACGCCGAGGAAGGACGCCGCGGACAGGTACTCCCCGCCGATGGCCGACGCGTTGAGCCCCGGCCGCACCGTGCGCGAGGCGACGAAGAAGTCGCTGGTGGTGCGGGAGAACCGCCAGCCGTAGGCGCCGACCGCCAGCGTGGCCACGAAGACGGCCGTCACGCCGAGGACGCTGTAGCCGGCGGCGGTCATGGTCGGCCGACGAAGCGCGTCACGAGCGTTCCAGCACGTCGGTGAAGTTGCGCTCGTTGCGCTCCGCGGCGCGCACGTAGAGCCAGCCGATCCCGAACAGGAACGGGTAGACCGCGAACGCCAGGAGCAGCCACGGGAGCGGCACGGCGAGCACCTCGACCCCGGACAGGTCCGGGAACAGCCAGAACACCAGCGGGATCCCGCCGACGAACACCACGACGGCGGTGAGCGCGAGCAGCGCCAGCCGCAGCTGCGAGCGCAGGAGCGAGGACATGAAGACCTCGCCGAGCAGGGTCTGGGCGTCGATCTCGCGGGCGGCCGGGACCCGCTGGGCGCGGGTGGCGCCGGTGCGCGGGCTGGTGACGCGCACCCGCCGGGGTGGGCTCTCCGACACCGGTCACCCCCGTCCCGGGGTGCCCGGGCGTGCCCGGCGCACCAGCAGGTCCCGCAGCTCCCGGGTGTGCCGACGGCTGACGCCGAGCTCCACGCCGCCGACGACCACCGTGCACCGGCCGGCGTCCATGCGCACCTCCTTGACGTGCTGCAGCGCGACCAGCAGCGACCGGTGGATGCGCACGAAGCCGGCGTCCTTCCAGGCCTCCTCCAGGGTGGTCAGCGGCACCCGGACCAGGTGGCTGCCCGTCGGGGTGTGCAGCCGGGCGTAGTCGCCCTGCGCCTCGACGTAGCCCACGCTGGAGCGGGGCACGAACCTCGTCACCCCACCCAGCTCGACGGCGATGTCGTCGTCCGCGGGCGCCGAGCCGCCGGCCCGCGCCCCGACCACCCGGCGGACCGCCTCGGCCAGCCGGTCGTCGCGCACCGGCTTGAGCACGTAGTCGACCGCGCCCAGCTCGAAGGCGTCCACCGCGTGGTCGTCGTGGGCGGTGACGAAGACGACCGCGGGCGGCACCTTGAACCGGTGCAGCACACGGGCCAGGTCGACGCCGCTGAGCCCGGGCATCCGGATGTCGAGGAAGACGGCGTCCACCCCCCGCTCCTGGAGCAGCCGCAGGGCCTCGGTGGCCGAGTCGCTGGTCAGCACGGTCTCGATGCGGCCGTCCCGCTCGAGCAGCCAGCGCAGCTCCTCGAGCGCCGGCCGTTCGTCGTCCACCACGAGGACGGTCAGCCGGTCGGCGGTCACGGGGCCTCCTCGCTGGAACTCGTCGGCGTCGTGACCGACGGTGGTGTGCTCGTGCGTGACCTCGCGAGCTCGGTCACGGGTGCACCCCGGCAGCGAACTTCGGCACCCGCACGGTGACCTTGGTGCCCGCGCCGGGCCCGGTCTCGACCACCAGGCCGTAGTCGTCCCCGAACGCCGTGCGCAGGCGGGCGTCGACGTTGCCCAGGCCGACCGAGTCGACGGAGGCATCACCGGCCAGCGCCCGCCGCACCTTCTCCGGGTCCTCGCCCACGCCGTCGTCCTCCACCGAGATCAGGCATTCGCCACCCTGGTCCGCCGCGATGATCGTCACCCTCCCGGTCCCCGGCTTGCGCTCCAGACCGTGCCGGACCGCGTTCTCCACCAGCGGCTGGAGGCAGAGGAACGGGACGGCGACCGGCAGGACCTCCTGCGCCACCCTCAGTGTGACCTGCAGCCGGTCGCCGAACCGCGCCTTCTCCAGGACGAGGTACCGCTCGATCGACCGCAGCTCCTCGGCCAGCGTCGTGTACTCGCCGTGCCGGCTGAAGGAGTACCGGGTGAAGTCGGCGAACTCCAGCAGCAGCTCGCGCGCCCGCTCGGGATCCGTCCGCACGAACGACGCGATCGCGGTCAGGGAGTTGTAGATGAAGTGCGGGCTGATCTGCGCCCGCAGCGCCCGGACCTCGGCCTCCATCAAGCGGGTGCGGGACGCGTCGAGCTCGGCCAGCTCCAGGTTCCCCGAGACCCAGCGCGCGACCTCGTCCGCGGCCCGCACCAGCGCGGCGGACGCCGAGGAGGTGAACGCCTGCAGGGTGCCGACCACCCGGTCCTCCACCACGAGCGGGCTGACCACGACCTGTCGCAGACCGCACCCGGCGTCCGCGCAGGAGAAGTCCTTCCGATCGCGGACCACCGTGTTGCCGGACTCGCACACGTTCGCGGCGAGCGCCGCCGTGTCGCGCTCGTGGTGCCCGAACCGGCCGTCCCAGGCCAGCATGGACACGGTGTCGGTGAGCGCGACGGCCGGCACCCCGAGCAGGTCGCGCAGGTGCCGGACCGCGCGCTCGGCGGACTCCGTGGTCAGGCCCTCGCGCAGCTCGGGCGCGGTGCGGGAGGCCGAGTGGAGGGTGCGGAAGGTCGCCAGCTCGGCCTCGGTGCCCAGGTGGCCGGGTCGCAGCCACCGCCAGAGATCGCGCATCGACCGGTCCCGTCCTCCCCACGTCGCCGTGCCCGCCGCGGAGCGGCACAGGTGGGCCTGCGCACCGTAGAGCCTGCCCGTCAGCACCGACCACCCGAACGCCGGCCGTGTCCGCCGAGCCCATGGTGCGCGATCTGTGCCACCGGCGTAACTCCGGGGAAACCGCGGGCTGGTGCACTGCGGCATGGACGAGGGCAGGACGAGGGACTGGTACCCGGTGGCCCGCGCGGCGGAGGTGGGGACGACGCCGGTGCCGGTGGGCGCCGGCGGCTCGGCGTACGTCGTCGTCCGGCTGCGACCGCACGGCGAGGTCGTCGCGTTCCCGGCCCGCTGCCCGCACCGGCTGGTCCCGCTGGCCGCCGGGCACGTCGAGGACGGGCGGCTGGTCTGCCCGGCGCACGGGTGGCGGTTCGACGGCGACGGCCGCTGCACGCAGGTGCCCTCGCTGGGGCCGGACGGCTGTCCGCCGCCCCGGGCCGATCCGCGCGGGCCATGGGGGGTGGAGGAGCGGCACGGCTGGGTCTGGCTGGCGCCGGAGCCGACGCCGACCGGCCCACCGCGGCCCGGCGCGGAGCCCGCCGTCGCGCCGGCCCCGCCGCTGCCCGCACCGGACGGTCCGGTGTTCGACAACCTGGCGCCGGCCCTGGCGCACGCCTGGCACCCCGTCGCGCTCAGCCGCGAGCTGCGGCCGGGCGGCTGGTCGCAGGTGCGGCTGCTCGGTTGCACGTGCAACCTCGCCCGCGACCACGACGGCACGGTGACCGTCGAACCCGCCGCGGCCGGCGTCCGGGAGCGGCTGGGGCTGATCTGGCTGGCGCCGGCCGAGCCGGTCGACGTCCCCTTCGAGGTCCCCGAGGCGGCCGACCGGCGGTACGTCGCCGGCTGGCTGCCACCCGTACGGTCCCCCGGCCCGGCCGGCCCGCTGGCCGACACCTTCCTCGACGCGACGCACGGCCCGTTCGTGCACGCCGCCACGATCGGCACGCCGGACCGCACCGAGATGACCCCGCCCCGCGTGATCGCCGAGCCCGGCGGCTTCAGCAGCGTGCAGGAGCAGTGGGTGGACAACCCGCTGGACCCGGAGGTGGCCACCGGCGCCCGCCCGCTCCGGCAGCGGCGGCGGACCACCTACACCTTCCGTGCGCCGTTCCGGCTGCGGTTGCGGCAGGAGTTCCTCGACACGGGAGCGGCGACGACGCTGCTCTACCTGCTGCAGCCCGAGGACCTGGACTCCACGCGCGTCTACACCTGCCTGCTGGTGTCCGCCGGCCCCGGGCAGCCGTTGCCGACCCCCGCCTGGATGGCCGAGCAGGTGGCGCTGCAGCGGCGACTGCTGGCCGAGGACGTCCGCTCCCAGGAGACGCTGGCGATCAGCGGGCTGCCCTTGGACCCGCGGGACGAGGTGCACGTGCCCGCCGACCGGTCGGGGGTCGCGCTGCGGCAGGCGCTGTGCGAATTCATGGCCGCCGGACGGCGGCAGCACGCGGCCGCCTGACGGTCAGTCCGCCGGCAGCTCCTCCCCGCACGCGGGGCAGCGGGTCGGTGGGTCCTCGTCGGCGACCCGGCCGCAGGCCGGGCACACCCGGCGCAGCAGGCAGGCGGGGTCACCGCCGTCGTCGTCGGACCGGTACGGGCGCTCGTCCTCCACGCGTCCACCCCCATGCGACAACTCTGTTGCGGTTCGTCCACCCGGGGGTCGTGCGAACCGGCCGGGGTAGTCCTCGACGGTCGTACACCACTCCGGGAGGACCAGCATGACCCGCCGCACGCGCAGGCACCCGTTCGCCGCCCTGCTCCTCGCCGCCGCGCTGCCGCTGGCGGCCTGCGGTGGGGAGGAGGGCGCCGACAGCCCGGGGGCCGACAACCTCGACAACCCGCTCGACGTGCCCGGCGACGAGGTGATCGGCGGCAACCCCGGCCCGGACGAGGCGGTGACCGAAGACATCAAGATCACCGCGGTGGGGCTCGCCTACCCGGAGGACGGCGTGTGGGAGGTCGGTGAGGACGTCCGGTTGTACGCGGCGATCGCGAACACCGGGACCACCGGCGACCAACTGGTCGAGATCCGCGGCCAGGACTTCGCGGGGGCGGAGCTGATCCCGCTCGACGGCCCCGGCGGGACGATCGAGGTCCCCGAGAACGACAACGTCTACCTGGAGCCCGAGGGTCCGCCGTCGGTGCTCCTGACGGACCTGTCCACGGACCTGCGCTCGTCGCAGTCGATCCCGGTCACCTTCGTCTTCGAGCAGGCCGGCGAGGTGACGCTCGACGCCCCGGTCGTCTCCGAGCCCCCCGGCCAGGGCGACTTCGAGGCGCCGGAGGACCCGACCCCGGACAACTGATCCGACCGGGGGAGGAGGCGCGCCTCCTCCCCCGGTCGGACGACTGCGGCCGCGGAGTTCCCTAGGGTCGACGGCGTGGACCGTCCCCTCGACCGGCTGACGGAACGGACGCGCACCCGACCGTTCGCCGTCGACGCGGCGCTGGCCGGCGCTGTCTGGGTCGTCACCGTGCTGCTGCCCTCGGAGACCTACTGGCAGGACCAGACCACCGCCCTGGTCGTCGGCACGCTGCTCACCGCCCCGCTGGCCTGGCGCCGGCGCGCGCCCGTCCCGGCCGCCGCGGTGGTGGTGGCCGTCGGGCTCTCCGAACTGGTCGTCGTCCCCGACCCTCTCGTCGCGAACGTCGCCGTTCTCATGACGATCTACGCGCTGGCCGCCTACGGGCCCCGGTGGGCGGCGCAAGCCGGCCTCACCATCGGGCTGCTGGGTGCCGTCCTGGCCGCCGTGCGCTTCTTCGGATACGACCTGGCCTCCTCGATCGCCCCGACGTCCCTGGCCATCGGGTTCTCCGTGGTCGCGGCGTGGTCGCTCGGCAACCTGCGGCGGGCCCGGCTGCAGCGGCTGGTTGCGCTCGAGGAGCGGGCGCAGCTGCTGGAGCTGGAGCGCGACCAGGAGATGCGGCTGGCCGCGAGCACCGAGCGGGCGCGGATCGCCCGCGAGATGCACGACGTCGTCGCGCACTCCCTATCGGTGGTGATCGCGCAGGCCGACGGCGGCCGGTACGCCGGCCGGACCGATCCGGCGGCGGCCGTCGGCGCCCTCGAGGCGATCTCCACCACCGGCCGGCAGGCGCTCGCCGACATGCGCTCGCTGCTCGGCGTCCTGCGGGAGGGCGGCGGCGAGGAGTACGCGCCGCAGCCCGACGTGAAGGCGATCCCCGCGCTGGTCGAGGACGTGCGCAGCAGCGGTCTGGACGTCGACCTCATCGTCGAGGGGGAACCGCGGCAGATGCCGGCCGGGCCGCAGCTGGCCGCCTACCGGATCGTCCAGGAGTCGCTGACCAACGTGCTCAAGCACGCCGGCCCTGCCTCGCGCGCCTGGGTGCGCCTGCAGTGGCGGCCCGACGCCCTGGAGCTGTCCGTGCTCGACGACGGCCGCGGCGCCTCGGCGGCGATGGTGGACTCCGACGGGAACGGGCAGGGGGTGCGCGGCATGCGGGAGCGGGCCCAGCTGCATGACGGGCGGCTGGAGGCCGGGCCGCGGCACGGCGGCGGTTTCGGCGTCCACGCGGCCCTGCCCTACGGTTCCCGTCGATGAGCGAGCCGATCCGGGTGGTCCTGGTCGACGACCAGCAGATGGTCCGCGCGGGTTTTCGCATGGTCATCGACTCCCAGCCCGGCCTCACCGTGGTCGGCGAGGCCGGTGACGGCGCCGCCGCGGTGGAGCTGCTGGCGCGGACCCGGGCCGACGTCGTCCTGATGGACATCCGCATGCCCGGCACCGACGGGATCGAGGCCACCCGCCAGGTCACCGCGCTGCCGCAGCCGCCGCGGGTCGTCGTCCTGACCACCTTCGACCTCGACGAGTACGTGGTGGCGGCCATCGGCGCCGGGGCCAGCGGCTTCCTGCTCAAGGACGCCTCGCCCGAGGACATGCTGGCCGCCGTCCGCACGGTGCACGCGGGGGACTCGGTGATCGCGGCCAGCTCCACCCGCCGCCTGCTGCAGCACGTCGCCCCGATGCTCCGGGGCTCGGCGCCGGCCGCGGCCGGGGGCACCGACGCCCGGGCGCTGGCCGACCTCACCCCTCGCGAGCGGGAGGTGCTCGAGCTGATGGCCTACGGGGCCAGCAACACCGAGATCGCCGACCGGTTCGTCGTCAGCGAGGCGACGGTGAAGACGCACGTGGGCCGGGTGCTGGCCAAGACCGGCTCCCGCGACCGCGTCCAGGCGGTCGTGCTCGCCTACCGCACCGGCCTCGTCGCCCCCGCGGACCTGCTCCGCAACGCCTGACCAGCTTTTCCGCGGAAAAGCGTGGGTGCTTTTCCGCGGAAAAGCATCGTGGTGGTTCCGACGCCTCCGACCGGGGGTGGACGGCGGGGTCCACCCCCGGGGGCAGGAACCGCGCCCCGGAGATCGCTCCTCGCTCCGACGCGGGGGGACGCAGTGGACCGGCAGCGTGGTCACCGTCCCGATCGGCTGTTCTGCGGAGGTCCACGTGTCCGTCCCCGTCATGACCGTTCCCGGCGAGTCGCCGGCCGCCCGGGCCGGTTCGGCCGTGCGCGCCGCCGGCCTGCGCAAGACCTACGGCGGCGGGGAGACCGCCGTGCACGCCCTCGCCGGGGTCGACGTCGCGTTCGCCCGGGGCGAGTTCACCGCGATCATGGGCCCGTCCGGCTCCGGCAAGTCCACGTTGATGCACTGCCTGGCCGGCCTGGACACCGCCACCGCCGGGCAGGTGTGGCTCGGCGACACCGAGCTGACCTCGCTGCGCGACGACGACCTGACGGCGCTGCGCCGCCAGCGGATCGGGTTCGTCTTCCAGGCGTTCAACCTGCTCCCGGTGCTGCCCGCCCGCGACAACATCGTGCTGTCCATGCACCTGGCCGGGCAGCGACCCGACCCGGTCTGGTTCGACGAGGTCGTCGCCCGCCTGGGCCTGCGCGAGCGGCTGAGCCACCGGCCGCACGAGCTCTCCGGCGGGCAGCAGCAGCGGGTTGCGATCGCCCGCGCGCTGCTCGCCCGGCCCGACGTCGTGTTCGCCGACGAGCCGACCGGCAACCTGGACTCCCGCTCCGGCGCCGAGGTCCTGGGGCTGCTGCGCTCCAGCGTCAAGGAGACCGGCCAGACCGTCGTCATGGTCACGCACGACCCGGCGGCCGCCGCCTACGCCGACCGCGTGGTGCTGCTGGCCGACGGCCGGCTCGCCGGCGAGCTGGCCGACCCGACCGCCGAGTCGGTCCTGGACGCGCTCCGCGGGCTGGGGGCCTGAGCCTCGTGCGCACCGTCCTCCTCGCCCAGCTGCGCGCGCACGCCGGCCGGCTGATCGCCTCCACCCTGGCGATCGTCATCGCCGTCGGCTTCGTCGTCGCCACCCTCGTGCTCAACGAGACCACCCGCTCGACCGTCCTGGAGGCCGTCGGCGCCCGGTACGTCGGCACCGACGTCGTCGTCACCTCCGACGGCGCGGACCTGGCCGCGGCCGCCGACCGGGTGGCCGCCCTCGACGGAGTGGCGGCCGTCGCCCCCACCTGGCAGACCTACGCGCAGATCGTCCCGCCGGGTCGCCCTGGCGCCCAGATGGCCGTCGTCGAGTCGGTCGCCGGGGAGCCTTCCCTGGACTGGCAGAACCTGGCCGCGGGCGCCCTGCCGACGCTGCCGCGCGAGATCGCCGTGAGCGAGCGCGTCGGCGCCGGGGTCGGCGACGTCCTCCCGGTCACCACGTACGACGAGGGGGGCACCGAGACCACCGTCGACGCGATGGTCACCGGCGTCGTCGACCTGCGCGGCGACCCCACCGCCGGGCTGCACGGGAAGCTCTGGGTCACCGCGGACCAGGCGCAGGCCTGGGGCGCCACCGAGCCCACCGAACTCCGCATCACGGGCACCGCCGGCACCGGACCGGCCGTCCTGGCCGACGAGATCCGGTCGGGGCTCACCGGCGAGGACCTCACCGTGCGCACCGGCACGGAGGCGGCCGAGCAGGCTGCCCTCGACCTGACGGGCGACGCGGACGTCCTGACCACGGTCCTGCTGGTCTTCGGCACGGTCGCCGTGCTCGTGGCCGGGCTGGTCATCGCCAACACCTTCGCCGTGCTGCTGGCCCAGCGGACCCGTGAGCTCGCCCTGCTGCGCTGCGTGGGCGCCACCGCGCGGCAGATCCGGCGGAGCGTGCTGGGCGAGGCCGCGGTCACCGGGCTGGCCGCCTCCGCGCTCGGGGTGCTCGCGGGCGTCGGTCTCGCGGCGCTGGTGTCGGCGATCGTCAGCTCGACGGACTCGCCGATCCCGCTGTCGGGGGTGTCGGTGCCGCTCGTCGCGGTGCTGGCCGGTCTCGCCGTCGGCACCCTGACGACGCTGCTGGCCGCCCTCGCGCCGGCCCGGGCAGCCACCCGGGTGGCGCCGCTGGCAGCGATGCGGCCGACCGACCCGGCGCCGCTGCGCTCCCGCGGCGGGGTCAAGCGCCTGGTCGCCGGGCTGCTGCTCGCCGTTCCGGGGGTGGCGCTCATGGTGCTGGGCGTGGTCTCCGCGGACATGCTGATCACCCTGCCCGGCGGGGTGCTGAGTGCCCTGGGCGTCCTGTTCCTGGCCCAGCGGGCGGTTCCGCCGGTGGTCGCGGCGGCCGGCCGGGTGGCCGGGCGCTTCGGCGGCATCCCGGCCCGGCTGGCGGCGGGGAACGCCACCCGCAACCCGCGCCGGACGGCGGCCACCGCGACCGCGCTGCTCATCGGCGTCACGCTGACCAGCGCGATGGTGGTGGGTGCCTCCTCCACCCGGGCCACGGCCCAGGAAGGCCTGGCCGCCGCGTACCCGACCGACGTCATCGTCACCGGCAGCGGGACCGCGCTGCCGGCGTCGCTGCAGGACCAGGTGGACGCGGTGGCCGGCGTGGTGGTCACGACCACCATCGCCGGCGGAACTCTCGTCGGCCCGGACGGCTGGGAGACCTGGGCCTCCGGGGTCGACCCCGCGGCCGCGCTGCCGGTGCTGCGCTCCGCCGCGGGCACGACCCTGCCCGAGCCGGGGCAGGTCGCCCTGGCGAAGTGGACGCGGGAGAGCTGGGGCGTCGCGGTGGGCGACAGCGTGACGCTGACCGCCGGGGAGCGGTCGCAACCGCTGACCGTGGTGGCCGGCGACAGCGACTCCCCGCTGCTCGACGCCGCCGACCTGCGCACGCTGGTGCCGGATGCGGTGGAGGACACCGTCTGGCTGCGGCTGGCCGACGACGCGGACCAGACCGCGGCGATCGACGAGATCACCGACCTGGTCGGCGCCGCGGTGCCCACCGCGTTCGTCACCGGCCTGGCCAGCGAGCGGGCGGCCATCGACGAGGTGGTCGACGTGCTGCTGCTGGTCGTCACCGGGCTGCTCGGCGTGGCCGTGGTCATCGCGCTGATCGGCGTGGGGAACACGCTGGCCCTGTCGGTGGTGGAGCGCCGGCAGGAGAACGGGCTGCTGCGGGCGCTGGGCCTGACCCGGGGCCAGCTGCGCGCCCTGCTGGCCTGGGAGGCGGTGCTCGTCGCGGGCGTCGCGGCCGTGCTCGGCGTGCTGGTCGGTGGGGCGTACGGACTGATCGGGGCCGCCTCGGCGCTCGGCGAGGTGGGCACGGTGGTGATCGACGTCCCGTGGCTGCAGATCGGCGCGATCGTCGTCGTCGCGACGGTGGCCGGACTGCTGGCCTCGGTGCTCCCCGCCCGGCGGGCGGCGCTCACCCCGCCGGTGGCCGCGATCGCTGCCTGACCCATCGTGACCAGGTCTCCTGATCGTTCCGGGTCCTCCCTCACCGTCGACCGTGAGGGAGGACCCCTGACGATCAGGTCCCCTGATCATCACAGGGACGTCGCCCGCTTCACAGGGACGGCACGGTTCCGGCTGGGATGCTGGAGCCGTGCCGTTCCACGTGTCCCGCCGCGCCGCCCTGACCGCCGCCGTCCTCGTCGGCCCGGTGGGGTGGGTGACCGCCGCAGCCTGGGGCCTGCCGACCGCCCTGGGCGCCTCCCGCCGCCGGCTGCAGCGCGTGGTCGCGGGCTCCCCGCACTTCTCCGACGGCACGTTCCACAACACGCTGCCCACCCCGGCGCTCACCCCCGCGACCGCGCGTGACGGGCTGCTCCGACAGTGGCACGAGGAGCGGCACGTCGGCCTGCCGGGTGGCCCGATCCCGTTGGCGCAGGCCCAGCTCCCCGCGGATCCGGCCGAGCTCGCGGTCACCTGGTTCGGGCACGCCAGCGCGCTGCTGGAGATCGACGGGCAGCGGGTGCTGCTCGACCCGGTGTGGGGCCACCGCGTCTCGCCGTCCCCCCTCGTCGGGCCCACCCGGCTGCACGAGCCCCCCATCGCACTGGAGGACCTGCCGCCGGTCGACGCCGTCGTCATCTCCCACGACCACTACGACCACCTCGACCTGCCCACGGTCCGGACGCTGCTGCGCACCCAGACCGCCCCCTGGGTGGTGCCGCTCGGCATCGGCGAGCACCTGCGCACGTGGGGCGTGCCGGACGAGCGGATCGTCGAGCTGGACTGGGACGGGGAGCACCGGGTCGGGGCGCTGACGCTCACCTGCACCGAGGCCCGGCACTTCTCCGGCCGCTACTTCCACCGGAACACCACGCTGTGGGCCTCGTGGGTGGTCGCCGGGCGTGAGCACCGGGTCTTCTTCGGCGGCGACACCGGGTACACCCCCGCCTTCGCCGCGATCGGCGCCCGGCTGGGCCCCTTCGACGTCACGCTGCTGCCCGTCGGCGCCTACAACGACGCGTGGCACGCCATCCACATGGATCCCGAGGAAGCGGTGCGCGCACACGGGGACCTCGGCGGCGCGGTGCTGATCCCCATCCACTGGGCGACGTTCAACCTGGCGTTCCACCGCTGGGCGGAGCCGGTGCAACGGCTCCTCGCGGCGGCCGCGTCCCGGGGCGTGGAGGTCGCCGTCCCGCGGCCCGGCGAGCGGATCGACCTGCTGGACCGACCGCCGCTGCACGACTGGTGGACGGCGGTGGGCTCGGCGAGCGATCCGCGGACGCAGGACGGTGCCGGGGTCGGCAGCAGCGTGCTGGTGCGCGCGCTCTCCCGTCTGGTCGCGCTGCTCCCCGACTAGCGGAGACGGGCCGGTCGGGCCTCCCTCACCCCGCGGCGTCCTCCCTCAGCGCCCACCACGAGGGCGGACGCGCCATGATCAGCTCACCTGATCATCGCCGGTGCCGCAGTCAGCGCAGGAGCTTGGACATCCGGCGGTCGGCCAGCGGCTTGCCGCCGGTCTGGCAGGTGGGGCAGTACTGCAGCGAGGTGTCGGCGAAGCTCACCTCGCGGACGGTGTCGCCGCACACCGGGCACGGCAGGCCCGTGCGGGCGTGCACCTGCAGGCCCGAGCGCTTCTCGCCCTTCATCGTGGCCGCGCGCTGCCCGGCCTGCCGCTGCAGCGCGTCGGTGAGGGTGGCGCGCACGGCGTCGAAGAGACGGACCAGTTCATCTTCGGTCAGCTTGTCGGCCATCTTGAACGGCGACAGCCGCGCGGCGTGCAGGATCTCGTCGGAGTAGGCGTTGCCGATCCCCGAGACCAGGGTCTGGTCGGTGAGCGCGCCCTTGAGCTGGCCGCTGCGGCCGGCCATCAGCCGGGCGAAGTCCTCGCGGTCGATCTGCAGGGCGTCGGGGCCCAGCCGGGCGATGCCCGGCACCTCCGCCGGCGACCGGACGACGTAGACCGCCAGGCCCTTGCGGGTGCCCTGCTCGGTGAGGTCGAAGCCGTTGCCGTCGTCCAGGTGCACCCGCAGCGCCAGCGGCCCCTTGCCCGGCTTGGGTGGCGCGGTGGGCAGGTTCTCCCGCCAGTGCAGCCAGCCGGCCCGCGCCAGGTGCACGACCAGGTGCAGCCCGGACACGTCGAGGTCCAGGAACTTGCCGTGCCGGCCGGCGCCGGTGATCTCCAGTCCGCCGAGCGCCGACAGCGGCGGGTCGAAGGTCTTGATCGCCTGGACGGCGGCCAGGTCGGCGCGCGCCAGGACGTGGCCGACGGCGTTCTCGCGCAGAAACGCGGCCAGGGCCTCCACCTCGGGCAACTCGGGCACGGACCCATGATCACCCGGTTCCCCGCGCTGCGCCGTCCCCGATCGGGTGCTTCACCGCGCGGAGGACGTGCTTTTCCGCGCAAAAGCAGGTGAGGGTTTCCGCGGAAAAGCAGAAGAGGCGGGCGGCGGGCGGCGTCCATACGCTCGGCCTCGTGCCCACCGCTCTGCTCTGGTTCCGGCGGGACCTGCGACTGGGCGACCACCCCGCGCTGCTGGCCGCCTCCGACGCGGCCGGGCCGGACGGCGACGTCCTGCCGGTGTTCGTGTTCGACGACCGGCTCTGGGGCCCCTCCGGCGCTCCCCGCCGGCGCTTCCTGCTCGACTGCCTCACCGCGCTCGACGACGACCTGGGCGGCGCCCTGGTGCTGCGGTCCGGCGACCCCGCCCGGGTGCTGCCAGAGCTGGTCCGCGAGGTGGGGGCGACGTCGGTCCACGTCAGCGCCGACGCCGGACCGTACGGCCGCCGCCGCGACGACGCGGTGGAGCAGGCGCTCGGCGACGTCCCCTTCGTACGCACCGGCTCGCCCTACCTGGTCACCCCCGGCCGGATCACCAAGCGGAACGGCACCCCGTTCCAGGTGTTCTCCCCCTTCGCCCGGGCCTGGCGGGAGCACGGCTGGCGCGCGCCGGCGCACTCGCCCGGTGCCGTCCGCTGGCGGACCGGCGTCCGCTCCGACGACCCACCCCCGAGGCCCGAGGCCACCGCCGACCTCCCGCCCGCCGGCGAGCAGGCCGCGCTCGACGCCTGGGCCCTCTTCCGCGACGAGCGCCTGCTCGGCTACGCCGAGGGCCGCAACCTCCCCGGCACCAGCGGCACCAGCCGGCTGTCGGCCTACCTGAAGTACGGCTGCATCCACCCGCGCACGCTGGTGGCCGACCTCGCGGCCGGGGAGCAGACCGAGTCGGCGCGGCGCTACACCGACGAGCTGGCCTGGCGGGACTTCTACGCCGACGTCCTCTGGCACCGCCCGGAGTCGGCCCGCGAGTACCTCAAGCCCGAGCTGCGGGCCCTGGGCTACGACAGCGGTCCGCACGCCGAGGAGCTGGTGCGCGCCTGGGAACAGGGCCGCACCGGGTTCCCGATCGTCGACGCCGGCATGCGCCAGCTGCTGGGTGAGGCCTACGTGCACAACCGGGTGCGCATGATCGTCGCCTCCTTCCTGGTCAAAGACCTGCACCAGGAGTGGACGCTCGGCGCCCGGCACTTCATGCGGCACCTGGTCGACGGCGACCTGGCCAGCAACAACCACGGCTGGCAGTGGGTGGCGGGCACGGGCACCGACGCCTCGCCCTACTACCGGGTCTTCAACCCGGTGACCCAGGGCAAGAAGTTCGACCCGGACGGCGCCTACGTGAAGCGGTGGGTCCCCGAGCTGCGCGACCTCGATCCGCGCCACGTCCACGAGCCGTGGACGGCGCCCGGCGGCATCCCCGACGGCTACCCGGAACCGATCGTCGACCACGCGCACGAGCGCCAAGTGGCGCTGGACCGCTACGCCCGCGTGCGCGCCGGCTGACCCCGCTCAGGCCCGCAGAGACGGGGCGCTGCGGACCGGGTCGCGCCCGGAGCCCGGGTCGACGGCCAGGGCTCGCGCCCAGGCCAGCAGCCCCGGCACGTCCACGCCGTGCGGGCGGCGGTCGGCGTACCCCTCGACGTTCCCGGCGCCACGTTCCAGCAGCGCGGCGGCCCCGCGGTCGTTGCCGCGCGCGGCGTGGGTCAGCCCGACGGCGAGCTGGGCCAGCCCGCGCCACAGCTGCCGCTCCTCCTCGGGCGCGGTCTTCCACGCGTCCTCGAGCACCTCGTGGGCGTGGAAGGGCCGGCCGGCGTCCAGCAGCGCCTGCGCCTCGGACAGGGCGACCTCCGGCGCCCGCAGCACGCCTTCCGGAGCGCGTTCCTCACCGACGGCGTCGTGCGGGAGCGGCCGGCCGAGCGCGTCCCGGGGGCGGGCGTTGCGCGCCCTGCCCTCGGCGTTCCGATCACGATCCGGCACAGCGGCCATCCTGCCCCGGACCTCAGCCGGGCAGCGCGGCGGGCGCCGACCTCCCGCCGACCACGGGCGCCGTCGTCCGGCTCGCGTCCGCCAGCCAGTCGAGGACCGACGAGGGCTCCATGGGGCGGGCGATGACGTACCCCTGCGCCTCGTCGCAGCCCAGCTCGACCAGGCGCTGCTGCACCTCCGCCGTCTCCACCCCTTCGGCCACGACGAGCAGCCCGAGGTCGTGCGCCAGCTGGACGACGGTGCGGGTCACCGCCTCGTCCGCGCGGTCGGTGAGGAGGTTGGTGACGAAGCCGCGATCGACCTTGAGGGCGCTGATCGGCAGGTTCTTCAGGTAGGACAGCGAGGTGTAGCCGGCACCGAAGTCGTCGATCGAGACGCGCACGCCCATGGCCTGCAGCCGGAGCAGCGTGTCGGCCGTGCGCTGCGGGTCCACCATGGCGGCGGTCTCGGTGATCTCGAGCTCCAGCGCGTGCCCGGGCAGCGCCTCGGCGGCCAGCAGCCCGGTCACCAGCGTCGGGAAGTCCTCGTCGAGAAGGGTGGACGGCGAGACGTTGACGGCCACGTCGACGTCCCAGCCGGCCGCCCGCCACCCGGCGCAGCTGCGGATGGCCTCCCGCAGGACCCAGTCGGTCAGGGGGCGCATGAGGGCAGTGCGCTCGGCAGCGGGCAGGAACGCCGCGGGCAGCAGCAGCCCCCGCTCGGGGTGCTGCCAGCGGACCAGCGCCTCGAAGCCGATGGTGCGGCCGGTGCGCAGGGCGATCTTGGGCTGGAAGTGCAGTCGCAGCTCACCCCTCTCGATCGCACCGCGCAGCTCGGCGAGCAGCTCCAGCCGGATGTCATCACCGGGCTGGTCGGCCGGTTCGTAGAGACGGACGCCGCTGCCCTCCCGCTTGGCCCGGTACATGGCCACGTCGGCGCGCTGGAGGAGCGTCCCGATGTCGTCCCCGTGCCACGGGCGGAGCGCCACCCCGATGCTGACGCCCACCTCGAGGGTCACCCCGTCGACGGCGAAGGGCCGTTCCAGCCGGCTCGCCACCTCCCGGGCCCGCTGCGTCGCCGTCTCCGGGTCGGTGACGTGGCGCAGCAGGACTGCGAACTCGTCGCCACCCAGTCGGGTCGCGAGGTCCCCCGACCGCATCGAGGCGCGCAGCGCGTGAGCCACCTCGACCAGCAGCCGGTCGCCGACCGCGTGGCCGAGGGTGTCGTTGACGTCCTTGAAACCGTCGAGGTCGAGCAGCAGCAGGGCGGATCCGGCGTCCGACGACCGTCCGCGGCCGGTCAGGGCCCGGTCCGCCTGCAGCAGCATCGCCCGGTTGCCGAGGCCGGTGAGGGAGTCGTGCAGGGCCTCGTGCTCCCGGCGCTTCAGCCGCCGCCGGCCACCCAGCACGGCCGCGAACAGCGAGATCAGCAGTGCGCCGGCGGTGACGAACAGGCGCTGCGAGGTCGCCGCCAGCTCCTCGGCCACCTGGGCCTGGGGCAGCAGGATCTCCGAGACCAGACCGCTGGGCCGGTGGTCGGCGCCGCTGGGCTCGCTGAGCACCGTGGCGGTGGGCAGGGCACGGCCGGCGTCGTGCTCGAACTCGACCTGCGGCTCACCGGCGAGCACCTTGCCCAGCAGCGCGGTCTCGTCGTCGCTGAGCGGGTCGGCGTCCTCGGTGTCGCTGTACAGCAGCCGCCCGTCGGGGGCGAACAGCTGCAGGCCGACGATGCGGCCGTCCTCCTGCAGGTACGAGACCCCCTGGTCGATCCGGGCCACGGTCGATGCCGGCAGCGCGGACATGCGCGCGGCGTCGACGGGGAGCTCGACCTCGACCAGGAGCTCGTTGATGATCGCCGCCTCGGCGACGACGGCCGCGAGCGCACGCTCCCGGTCCTGCTGCTGCAACTGGACCGCCAGGACCCCGACGCCCACCATGGCGACGCCGAGAGCAGCTGCCAGTAGGCGCCACGAGGTGAACAGACGCGACACCGTGGACTCCTTCTCCGGAGGGCGCCGGTCACGCCTCCTCGTACCGGGATCGGCAGATGCCTCGGACAGCTTGATCGCTCCCACCCGATCGCGGGGGGGTACGACCCGTGCATCCAGATGCCGGACGGCTGCGGAAGAGGGGTTACGTCACCCCCCCGTCGAGAGGAAAGACATGAGCACCGTCCGCACGCTCGGCCGCACCGCTGGTGTCCTGACCGCCGCCGGAGCCATGGCGCTGGTCGCCACGCCGGCCTTGGCCGACGACCACGACGCCACGATCTCGGTCCTGCACGCCGTGCCCGACCTGCCCGTCGACGTGTACGCCAACGGCGAGCGGCTGATCGACGACTTCCAGCCGGGCACGCTCACCGACCCGCTGAAGGTGCCGGCCGGTTCCTACGACCTGGCCGTGTTCCCCGCCGACGCCGCCGACGGCTCGGGGCAGCCGCTGCTCTCGGCGACGGACGTGGCCGTCCCCGCCGGCGCGAACGCCACCGTCGTGGCGCACCTGACCGAGGCCTGGCAGCCGGCGCTGACGCCGTTCGTCAACGACACCAGCGCGGTGCAGGCCGGCCAGGCGCGGGTCACCGTGCGGCACACCGCCGCCGCCCCGGCCGTCGACGTCCGCGCGGGCGGCCAGGTCGTCATCGACGGGCTGAGCAACCCGAACGAGGAGACCCTCACCGTCCCGGCCGGCACCATCTCGGCCGACGTCGTCGTCGCGGGCACCGACACCGTCGCCATCGGCCCGGCCGACCTGACGCTGACCGAGGGCACCTCGACCATCGTCTACGCGTGGGGCTCCGAGGACGCCGGCTACGAGCTGGCCGTCCAGCAGGTCACCGCCCAGCACTCCGCGCCGTCGGGCGTCCCCGGCGGCAGCGCCGGCCTGGCCGACGACTCGGGCCTGCCCCTGCCGGTCGGTGCCGCGGCCGTGGCCGGTCTCGCGCTGGCCGGTGCCGGCGCCGTCCGGCTCGCCCGCTCCTCGCGCTGATCGTCCGCACCCCGAGGAGCTGACCGTGCGACCCGCCGCCGCCACCGCCGTGCTGGGCCTGGCCCTCGCGATCGGTGCGCCGACCGCCTGGGCCGTGTCCCGGCCGGACGCGGCGGCGGGTCCCTCGGTCCAGCGGGTCCTGGAGGGCCCGGACGCCGTCCCCCGGCGCCGTCCGGGCCCTCCGTCCTTCCCCCGGTGACCGTCCGCGAGGCGGCCCCGGCCGAGGCCCCGGCCACACCTCCTCCGGTGCGGCTGGACCTGGCGGGCCTCGGCGTGACCGCGCCGGTCGACCCGGTCGGGGTCGCCGGTGACGGCCAGATGGAGCTCCCCGAGGACGTCGGCCGGGTCGGCTGGTACCGCTTCGGCCCCGCTCCGGGGGACGACGGGAACGCCGTGCTCGCCGGGCACGTCGACGACGCCGAGCAGGGCCCCGGCGCGCTCTTCCCGCTGCGGGAGGCCGAGCCCGGCGACGAGGTCTCGGTCACGGACGCGGCGGGCGGGACCACCCGCTGGCGGGTGGTCTCCCGCGAGCTGGTGCAGAAGCAGGTGCTGCCGCTGGACGCGATCTTCGCGCGTGAGGGGCCGCCCCGACTGGTCGTGCTGACCTGCGGCGGCCCGTTCCTGCCCGAGTACCGGAGCTACCGCGACAACGTCGTCGTCGTCGCCGAACCGCTCGGGGGCGCCACGCCATGACCGGGCTGCTTGCCAGACCTTCCCACCTCGGTAGCGTTCCCGGGGTGACCTCCGACCCGGTACCGGCGCCACGGGGCGTCCTGGACCCGGACGACGCCGAGGTGGACCGCCGGTTCGCCGCGGGTGACGAGCAGGCGCTGGCCCTGGCCTACGAGCGATGGGCCGGCCAGGTCCACGGCATGGCGGTGCGCGCCTTCGGCCCGGGCCCGGACGCCGAGGACGTCACCCAGCAGACCTTCATCTCCGCGTGGACCGGGCGGGCGCGCTACCGGCCCGACCAGGGTCCGCTGCCCGCCTGGCTGACCGGGGTCTGCCGGCACAAGATCGCCGACACCTGGGCCAAGCGCGACCGCCAGCGCCGGGAGGCCGAGGCGGCCGTCTCGGAGGCGGAGGCCGCGCCGTCCCGCGGGTCCTCCCCCGGTGTCGACACCGCCGTCGCCGACCGCATGCTCGTGCTCGACGAGCTGGAGCGCCTGGGCCAGCCGCAGCGCGGGATCATCGAGCTGGCCTTCTTCGCCGACCTGACCCACGCCCAGATCGCGGAACGCACCGGGATCCCGCTGGGCACCGTCAAATCCCACATCCGCCGCACTCTCGAACGCCTGAGGACCCGATTGGAGGTGGACGGTGCCGCACTGCCTGCCTGAACAGCTCGCCCTGGCCGCGCTGAAAGAGCCCCTGCCGGCCGACGACGCCGCCCACCTGGCCTCGTGCGCCGACTGCCGGTCCGAGGTCCGGTCGCTGCAGCGGGCCGTCGACGTCGTCGCCGTGCCCGAGTTCGCGACCCCCGCGGCGCCGGTGCAGCCGCCGGCGTCGGTGTGGGCCGGCATCGCCGCGGCCACCGGGGTGTCCGCGGCTCCGCGCGCGGAGACGCACGCCGTCGCGGCGCCGTCGCCGGTGACCGCCCGCCCCACGGCCCCCGTCGCTCCCCCGCCCGCTCCGCCCGGGTCCCCGGCCGGCGGCCAGGTCCTGCCGTTCCGCTCCCGCCGGCCGAAGCTGCTGCTGGTGGCCGCCGCCGCGGTCGCCGGTGCCGTGGTGGGCGCCGGCGCGGTGGGTCTCGTGCGCGGCGGCGACGACGTCGAACCGGTCGCGGCGGTGGCACTCGACGCGCTCACCGACGAGCCGACGTCCGGCCGGGCCGAGGTGGTCGTCCGCGGCGACGGCACCCGCGCCCTGCGGGTGGTGCTGGACGCGCCCGATCTGGACGACGAGTACTACGAGCTGTGGGTGATCGAGCCCGGCGTCGTCGACATGGTGCCGCTCGGCGTCGTCCGGCCGGGCACGCAGACCTTCGAGCTGCCGACGGGCCTGGACCTCGGCGAGTTCCCGATCGTCGACGTCTCCGTCGAGCCGCTGGACGGCGACCCGACGCACTCCGGGGTCTCCGTGGCCCGCGGGGTGCTGGAGAGCTAGGCCGTCCGCGCCGTCGCCTAGCGTGGAGTCGTGACCGCCCCGAACGACGACCGCCTGCCGCACGAGGAACTGGGCGCGCACTGGCGCTCGGTCCGCCCGCGGCCGGCCGGCCGCCACCTGGACAGCGCCGCCTCCAGCCGGCAGACCCACCGCGCCCTGGAGGCGGCCGCGCACCACGCGCGCCACGAGGCGGAACTGGGCGGCTACGTGGCCGAGGCCACCGCGGAGGACCTGCTCCAGCAGGGCCGGTCGGTGCTGGCCGGCCTGGTCGGCATGGCGGCGGCCGACGTCGCGTTCGTCGAGTCGGCGCAGGCGGCGCTGGTGGCGCTGCTCAGCGGCTGGCGGCTGCCGGCCGGCTCCCGGGTCGCGTGCCTGCCGGGGGAGTTCGCGCCCAACGTCGCCCAGCTGCGGGCGGCCGGGCTGCGTCCCGAGCCCTTGCCGGTCGACGGCCTGGGCCGCGCCGACCTGGAGGGGATCGAGAGGCTGCTGGCGGGCTACCCGCCGAGCTTCGTGCACTTCACGCACATCGGGAGCCACCGCGGCCTGCTGCAGCCGGCCCGCGAGGTGATCGCCCTGTGCCGGGAGGCGGGGGTGCCGCTGGTCCTGGACGCCGCGCAGTCCCTCGGGCACGTGGACGTCGACCTGGGGGCCGACGTCGTCTACGGCACCTCCCGCAAGTGGCTGGCCGGCCCGCGCGGCGTCGGCATGCTGTTCGCGCGCCCGGCGGTGGCCGCCCAGCTGGTGCCCGTGCTGCCCGAGCCGGAGGGCGTCCCGCCCATGCGGGCCTTCGAGTCGGGCGAGGCCCACGTCGCCGGGCGCATCGGCCTGGTGGTGGCGGTGGGGGAGCACCTGGCCGGCGGACCGGTCGCGGTGCGGGAGCGGCTGGCCGCCCTCGGCCGGGCGACCCGGGAGCTGCTCAACGGCGTGGGCGGGTGGCAGGTGGTCGAGCCGCACGACGAACCGACGGCGACGACGACGCTGCGGCCGCCCGAGGGGATCGACGTCGTCGCGACCCGTGCTCGGCTGCTCACCGAGCACGGCATCGTGCTGAGCGCCTTCGGCCCCGAGCGTGCCCCGGGGGAGATGACCGGCCCGGTGCTGCGGGTGTCACCGCACCTGGACGCCTCCGTCGACGACCTGGAGGCGCTCGCCGCCGCGCTCTGAGGCCTTGCTCCGGACCTCAGGCGGCCGGCGCGTCGTCCACCTCGACCGCGACGTCGACGTCATCGCCGTCGACCGAGGTGACCGTCACGGTCACCCCGTACCGCTCGCTGGCGCCCTCCGGCGTGAGCTCGCAGCGCAGCGCGGTGCCGGGGACGACCTCGAGCTCGTCCGGACAGCTGACCTGGCTGCGGACGCCGGTCCGCTCCGCCAGCACGGCCGCGGCTTCGGCGGCGACGGCGTCGGCCGGCACCCGGTCCGCGCCGCAGGCGGTCGAGCCCGCGGACAGCACGGCGACGAAGCCGAGCAGCGCACGACGGGCCACGGGCACTCCTCGCTGAACGGCGGTAGGTCTACCGGACCCTAGGCGACGCCACCCGAGGCAGATCAGTCCGGTGGCCCCCGCGGCAGTAGCTGCACCACAGTCCTGGACAGCACTTTCGTCACGTGGCGCGAGACGCGAGGCCAATGGGCAGCCACCAGTAACGCGCGCGTCCGCAGGCTGCCCGGGCAGTTCGTGCACTTTCTGCCGGGGGGATTGTCCGGGAATGGCGAAGGGGCCCCAGCACGGATGCTGGGGCCCCTTCGGTGAAAGTATGTCCGGCGGTGTCCTACTCTCCCACCCCGTCTCCAGGGCAGTACCATCGGCGCTGAGAGGCTTAGCTTCCGGGTTCGGAATGTGACCGGGCGTTTCCCTCTCGCCATGACCGC
>NZ_POQT01000022.1 GCF_002938435.1 Blastococcus saxobsidens | reverse complement strand
AGGACGACGGCCACCCGGTTGCGCCGGGGGGCGGCCGGGGGGCCGGTCGTGCCCGGGCGCGTGCCGGGGCCTTCCGGGCGGGCGGAGGCCGCCCGGCGACGGGGCCGGCGGGCGGCGCCGGCGACCTGCGGCGCCTCGACCGTCCCGGCGATCGGCGCGGGCTCGCGGCCGGCCTCCACCTCGGCGATGGCGGCGGCGAAGGCGGCGCCGTCCGGGAACCGTCCGGTGGGGTCCTTGACCAGGGCGCACCCGATGAGCGTCCGCACGCCCGGCGGGAGCCCGCCCGGCAGGGGCTCGGGCTCCTGCTGCACCTGCTTGAGCGCGATCGTGACCGCGTTGTCGCCCTCGAACGCGGGATGCCCGGTGAGGCACTCGTAGCCGATCAGGCCGAGCGCGTAGACGTCGCTGGCGGGGCTGGCGTGCCGGCCCTCCGCCTGCTCCGGGGAGAGGTACTGGGGCGTGCCGATGACCTGGCCGGTGCGGGTCAGCGCCACGCTGCGCGCCGACCACGCGATGCCGAAGTCGGTGATCTTCACCGCGCCGTCGGGACGGATGAGGATGTTGCCGGGCTTCACGTCCCGGTGGACCATCCCGGCCCGGTGCGCCTCGGCGAGGGCCGACGCGGTCTGCCGGAGCACCGAGAGCGTCGTCGCGGCCGGCAGCGCGCCCTCGCGGTGCAGCAGCGCCGACAGCGGCTCACCCTCCACGAGCTCCATCACCAGGTAGGCGAGGGTCTCCCCCGACCCGTCCTGGGCGGTCTCCTCGCCGTAGTCGAAGACGGCGGCGATGTGCGGGTGGCTGAGCGCGGCGGCGTGCTGGGCCTCGGCGCGGAACCGGGCGACGAACGTGGCGTCGCCGGTGTACTCGCTGCGCAGCACCTTCACCGCGACCGGCCGGTGGAGGGCGATGTCGAGGCCGCGCCAGACCTGGCCCATGCCGCCGGAGGCGATCAGGTGGTGCAGCTCGTAGCGGTTCCCCAGGCACCTGCGCCCTGGTTGCACCACGGAGGCCACTCCTCGTCCTCGCCCACGTACGGGCCGTCGCCGTCCGGACGCCACTCGGCGCCCCTCGTGTGCTGTCCACTGCGCCGCCCGCCTACACATGGCAGCGCTTCATCGTCCACGATCGAGGGAGGTGCTCCTGACCGCCTCCCTGTTGCGGGACACACGCCCGGCGCGCCGGTTGCGGTGCGTGGTCGAGGAGCCACCGCCCCTGCATGGCGCGGCCCCCGTGCGCCGCGAGGCACGACGTGACGGGCACGGAGCGTGACAAGGTGGCGCTCGACGACGGCGGCGGTCGCCGTCCACCGACCGAGCCGGGAGGCGGGACGACGATGTCCGAGACCGTGACCAGGGAGGACGCCGGCGGCGTCGCGACGCTGACCCTCCTGCGACCGGGCCTGACCCACGACTCGCGCCGCGACCTGCTCGCCGCGGTGCAGGCGGTCGCGGCCGACGAGTCGGTGCGGGCGGTGCTGCTCACCGGTACGGGCCGGGCCTTCTGCGTCGGGCAGGACCTCGGCGAGCACCTGGCCGAGATGCAGGGCGGCGCACCGGCCCCGCTGTCGGTGGTGGAGCACGAGTACAACCCGCTCGTGCTGGCGCTGGCCGCGCTCCGGGTGCCGGTGGTCGTGGCCGTCAACGGCGCGTGCGCGGGCGCCGGGCTGGGCATCGCCCTGGCCGGCGACATCCGGGTGGCGGCGGCGGGTGCGAAGTTCACCACCGCGTTCACCGGCATCGGGCTGTCCAGCGACTCGGCGCTGGCCGCCCGTCTGGTGCACACCGTGGGTGGCTCGCGGGCCGCGGAGCTGCTGCTGTTCCCCGAGCCGTTCCTCGCCGAGAAGGCGGCCGAGTGGGGGCTGGTGCACCGCGTGGTCGCCGCCGAGCAGGTGCTCGCGGAGGCGCGGGGGCTGGCCGAGCGGCTCGCCGCCGGGCCGACGGCCGCCTACCGGGCGGTGAAGACGGTGCTGGCCACGGCCGCCACCGACTCGCTGGCCGACACGCTGGCCCTCGAGGGCCGGCTGCAGGCGGAGGTCGGGCAGAGCGCCGACCACCGCGAGGCGGTCGAGGCGTTCCTGGCCAAGCGCCCCCCGGTGTTCACCGGGCGCTGATCGCAGCGGCCGGACCGGCCCGGCGCGCGGCCGGGAAGGGTGCACCTGCCACCGGGGTGGGCGCGTCCACCCGGCAGCAGGGCGTCAGGGGGCCGTCAGCGCACCAGGGTGGTGCAGACGGCGCACACGTCGGTGGCCGCGACCGGCCACTGCTCGTCGGGCACGATGCGGGCCAGCGAGCCGCAGACGGTGAGCTCGCAGGCCCCGTCGAGCTCGGCCTGCGGCCGGTGCAGCTCGACGGCGTGCCACAGCGCGGCCGTCGGCCCGTGGGCGCGGCTGCGGGCGGCGGCGTGGACGATCGTCTGCAGCATCATGGCCACAAGGTCGGCAGGCGGCGCGATCGCGGTTACGGGTGGAGGGGCCGGCCTCACCCCAAAGGGGTGGTCCCGCGGCGCGGGGACCTGGCGCGCGGAGCACCGGCCCGGTGCAGGATGCGCCCATGGACCTCACCAAGCACGGGCATGCCTGCGTCGTCCTCGGCGACGGCGAGCGGCGCCTGGTCATCGACCCGGGCGCGTTCACCGACCCGTCTGCCCTGGACGGCGCCACGGCGGTGCTCATCACGCACGAGCACCCCGACCACTTCGTGGCCGAGCGCCTGCGCGGCGCACTGGAGGCGTCGCCGGCCCTCGAGGTGTGGACCAACCGGTCCGTGGCCGCCCAGCTGGAGGGCGTGGGGACGCGGGTCCACGTGGTGGGGCACGGGGACGTCGTCGACGTCGCCGGGTTCGAGGTGGCGGTGCACGGTGAGCTGCACGCCGAGATCCACCCGGATCTCCCCCGGGTGGCCAACATCGGCTTCCTCGTCGACGGGCGGGTGTTCCACCCCGGGGACGCCTTCACGGTGCCGGAGGCGCCGGTGGAGACGCTGCTGCTGCCGCTGCACGCGCCGTGGTCCCGCACCGCCGACGTCATCGACTACGTGCGGGCGGTGCACGCCGACCAGGCGTACTCGGTGCACGACGGCCTGCTCAACGACGCCGGTCTGGGCGTCGTCGGCGGCCTGCTGGGGGAGCGGGGTCCCGGGACCCCGACCCCCCTCGGCCGGCTGGCGCCGGGGGACTCCGTCGAGCTGTGAGCCCCCCGGCTGCCGGTCGGGTCAGTGGCGGACGGAGCGGCTCGACCGCCCGGCCGTGCCCGCGTAGCCACCGACCAGCACGAGCGCAGCGACGACGGCGAGCACGAAGCCCAGGACGTTGAGCTCGAAGATGTCACCGGTGCCGAGCAGGCTGGCGATGAAGCCACCGATGAGGGCTCCCAGGACACCCAGCACCAGGGTGGCGACGATGCTGATGTTCTGCTTGCCCGGAAGGATCAGCCGGGCGAGCGCTCCGATGACGAGGCCGATCACGATGAGGCCGAGGATGTCGAGGAACACAGCGTTCTCCTTCGTTCGTACCGGCGTGGCCCCCATCCGGCAGGTGCCGGTTGCGCACACCGGTGCACGACGAGTCCTGGTACCCGCAAGATCGCCTGCTGATGCACCGGTCCCCCGATGGGGTCAGGTCGGGCCGGCCACCCGCTGCACGTGGGCGGGGACCTTGTCCAGCTCCGCGTCGACGGTGCGCTGGACCAGCCGGCGGAGAGCTCCGCGCTGCAGCCGGCGGACCACCCGGCCGCCGGTCGACGGCTCGTGGGTGATGGTCATGGTCACCCGCGTCCCGCCGTCGGCCGTCGGGGCGAGCTCGATCCGCGTCGTCCACGTCTCCGGGGTGAGGCGCAACCGGGTGGCCACCAGCCGGGGTGGCTCCCACGCGACGATCTCGCCCTGCGGCGCGCCGGCCGCCGGAGGGCCCGTCGGCCGTCCGGGCGCGCAGACGAACGTCGTCCCCAGGCCCGGGCCGCCGTCGGCGGCGTCGACGACGTAGGAGACGTCGCACACCGAGCAGTACGGCTCGAGCACCGCCAACGCCCGCCACACGTCCTCCGGCGACTCCGGGACCTCACGGGCGCCGGTGGCCGTGGTGGGGGTCCCGGCCATCAGCGGCCACCCACCGAGACCTCGAACTCCACCTGGCTGACGTCGGGACGCAGCCGGGAGAAGCTGTGCAGCAGCGGCTCGCCCTCCCGGTCGCGGACCGTGGTCCGCACCACCAG
Source organism: Blastococcus saxobsidens (assembly GCF_002938435.1). Lineage (GTDB taxonomy): Bacteria > Actinomycetota > Actinomycetes > Mycobacteriales > Geodermatophilaceae > Blastococcus > Blastococcus saxobsidens. The sequence continues at coordinate 71,465 of NZ_POQT01000022.1, read as the reverse complement.
CAGCGGCGATCCCGCCACCACGCGGAGCAGATCGGCCTCCTCCGGTGCCGCGGTGCCGACGTCGACGACGATCCGCGCGTGCGCCAGGTCCGCGGCGTACTCCCGGCGGAGGAAGTCGTAGAGCGAGCCCTCGCCGAATTCGGCGGTCGCGGCGCTCGGGTACCGCTCCTCGGGCAGGAAGCTGTGCGCCACGTGGTTGGGGGCGCCGTCCACGCTGCGCAGCCGCACCAGCTCGACGACGTCGGCCGTGGGGTCCAGCCGCAGCTCCGTGGCCACCGACGCCGGCACCGGCACCACCCGCTGGATGAGGACGGTGGTGCCCACCTGGGCGCCCTGCTCGGTCATGACCGAACTCCAGCCGGCGATGCGGTGCACGAAGCTCTCGCGGTACTCGTGCCGGATGGCCGGGCGGGTCACGTAGGTGCCCCGCCCCTGCTCCCGCACGAGGTGGCCGTCGGCGACCAGGCCGTCGACGGCCCGGCGCAGGGTGATGCGGCTGACGCCGTACTCGGCGCAGAGCACCGGCTCCGGTGGGAGGAGGGCCAGCTCGGGGAGAGCGGCCACCCGTCGACGCAGGTGCTCGCGGACCGACAGGTACTTCGGTCCGGGGACGGGGCTGACCACCTCGCAAAGGTACTGCGGGAACAGACGTCTGGTCGTCATGTCGTATGGGACGTCACGCGTGACCAGGCGATCCCGCCACGCGCGACCGGTCGGTCGGTCCGGACATCAGGACGTCATGACGTATGGTGGCGGCTTCCGACCCGGAGGGAGAGCCGGTGCGCATCGGAATCCTCACCGGCGGGGGCGACTGCCCCGGCCTCAACGCCGTCATCCGCTCCGTCGTCCGCACGGCGGCGAACCACTACGGCAGCGAGGTGATCGGCTTCCGCGACGGCTGGCGCGGCCTCCTGGAGGACCGCACCACCCCGCTGGACATCGGTGCGGTCGACGGCTTGCTGACCCGCGGCGGGACCACCCTCGGTTCGGCGCGCGTCGCCCCCGGGCTGCTGCGCGACGGGCTGGACCGCATGCGGGCGGTGCTCGCGGACCACGACGTCGACGTGCTGGTCCCGATCGGCGGAGAAGGCACGCTCACCGCCGCGCACATGCTCTCCGAGGCCGGTGTGCCCGTGGTCGGCGTGCCCAAGACGATCGACAACGACATCGACTGCACCGACCTCACGTTCGGCTTCGACACCGCGGTCAGCATCGCGACCGAGATGATCGACCGGTTGCACACCACCGCCGAGTCCCATCAGCGGGTGCTGCTCGTGGAGGTCATGGGTCGGCACGCCGGCTGGATCGCCCTGCACGCGGGCCTCGCGGCCGGCGCCCATCTGACGCTCGTGCCGGAGGAGCCCTTCGACGTCGAGGAGGTCTGCCGGCTGGTGACCGCCCGGTTCGAGCGCGGTGACTCGCACGTCATCGGCGTCGTCGCCGAGGGCGCGACGCCGAAGCCCGGGACCATGGCGCTGCGCGACGGCGGGGTCGACGAGTACGGGCACCGCCGCTTCACCGGCGTCGCCCAGCAGTTGGGTTTCGAGCTCGAGCGGCGCACCGGCAAGGAGGTGCGGACGACGGTGCTCGGGCACGTGCAGCGCGGCGGCACCCCGACCTCGTTCGACCGCGTGCTGGCCACCCGCTTCGGGCTGCACGCCACGATCGCCGCGCACGAGGGCCGCTACGGGCAGATGGTGGCGCTGCGGGGGACGGACATCGAGCTGGTGCCGCTGGGCGACGCGGTCGCCCGGCTCAAGACCGTCACGCCGTCGCGGCTGGCCGAACGCCGCGCCTTCACCGGCTGAGCAGCCCGGCCACCTCGTTGGCCCGGCCGTCGACCGCGCGCTGCGGGACCGGAGACCAGCGCACTGTGCGACCCGCCGACGGCCGCAGGACCGGCACCGGGGCGCACCCGCAGGCGATCCGCACGTCCGGGGTGTCCCCGGTGGACCGGTGTGAGGGGGAACGCCAGGGTCGGGTGGCCGGAGGGGGCAGACGACGGGGGAGACTGCGGACGTGACGGACGGGCCCGAAGGGCGCACGCGCCGGTGGGAGACGACCCACCGACGGATCCTGGCGGCGGCGCTGGCGCTGTTCCAGGAGCACGGGTTCGACGAGGTGGGCGTCGCCCACATCGCGGCCGCGGCGCACGTGTCGGTGCCGACCTTCTACGCGCACTACCCGAGCAAGGAACACGTGATCATGCAGCTGCCGACGCGGGAGGCGACGGCTGCGCTCCTCGCCGCGCAGCCTGCCGACCTGCCCCTGGGCCAGCAGATCCGCCGCGGCGTGGTGCAGATGGTCGCCCAGTTCACCCCCGAGGACCGCGCCGAGCTCTCCGCCCGGTGGCGGGTCATCGCCACCACCCCGGCGCTCCGCAACCGGGCCGCCGAGTTCGAGCGCACGACCGCGACCATGCTGCTGGACAACCTCACCGAGACCGGCCGGCGCACCTCCGGGCCGACGGACGCCGTGGTGGCCGGCGCCTACATGTCCGCCTTCACGGTCGGCCTGCTCGCCTGGGCCGACGGCGACTTCGAGCGCAAGCTGGAGGAGTGCCTGGAAGAGGCCTTCGACGCCCTCGAGGCGGCCTGAGTCTGAGGTCGGGCGATCAGCGGCCGGGGGAGCGCAGCTCCACGACGGTGACCTCGGGCCTGGCCCCCACCCGCATCGGCGGGCCCCAGAAGCCGGCACCGGCGGTCACGTACAGCTGCGTGTCCCCGTGCCGGGACAGGCCTTCGACGGCCGGCTGGTCGAGCCGGACGGCGTAGTCGAACGGCCACAGCTGCCCGCCGTGCGTGTGCCCGGACAGCTGCAGGTCCACCCCGGCCCGCGCCGCCTGGTCGACCATGACCGGCTGGTGGGCGAGCAGCACCACCGGAGTCGCGTCGTCCCGGCCGTCGAGGGCCGCGTCGAGGTCGGCCCCGTGCCCGGGCAGGCCGGAAGCGGCTGCCGTCCGGTCGTCGATGCCGGCCAGGTCGAAGGTCGCCCCGGCCCGCCGGATCGGCACCCGCTCGTTGCGCAGCACCTGGACCCCGAGGGTGGGCAGGTGCCGGAGCCACGCGCCGGTGTCGGTGAAGTACTCGTGATTGCCGGTCACGAAGTAGACGCCCTGCTCGGTGACCAGGTCGGCCAGCGGAGCGGCGTCCTCGCGCAACTCGTCGACGCCGTCGTCCACGAGGTCGCCGACGATGGCGACGACGTCGGGGCGCTGCTGGTTGATGATCTCGACCAGCCGCTCGAACCGCCGGCCGCCGTAGGTGGAGGAGAGGTGGCCGTCGGAGAAGGTGACGATCCGCAGGCCGTCCAGCGCCGGGTCCAACCGGGGCAGGGTCACGGGCACCCGCCGGACGACCGGCGCACTGTTGGCGAAGTACGCCCCGGTTCCGGCGGTGCCGAGCGCCACGGCGCCCGCCGTCACCGCGAGCGAGCGGGCGAGGAACAGCCGCCGGGAGGCGTCCGGGACACCGCGGTCGGCCAGGACGGCTCCGCCGGGCCCATCGCCGTCCTGCCGGACGGCAACGACACTGCGGTCCTCACGGACCGCACCGCGGCCAGGTGCCGTTCCCCCCTCGGGTCGAGCCGATTCGCCCCGCCTGCGCGGACCCCTCCGGGGGCCACTCGGCACGACCGTGCCAGCCGCGCGCCTGCGGATCAGCGCGTTCCCCACCGCACGCACCGGTTCCAGGGCGAGGAGGGCGAGGAATGCGTAGAAGGCGATGCCGAGCCAGCTGAAGGCCACCCAGCTCAGCGGGGCGGCGGCGGCCATGGGCAGCTGTCCCCGGAACACCACCGCGAGCACCGGCAGCACGGCGAGCACGGCCGTGAGCCGGGTCAGCCTCCGTCGCAGCAGGCCGCGCCCGGTGGTCGAGCGCACCAGGCGGAACCACAGGTAGCCGTGCAGCAGCCCGACGGCGAGCAGGACGACGGTGCCGAAGCCCAGCAGGCCCACGATGGACAACTCCGGCCTCCGGGCCTCGACGTGCGACGGACCCCGACATCGTGCCCGCCCGTGCCCCAGGAGGACGACGCGACCCGGCGAGTGGTTCCCGGACGGGTTCAGCGCCCGCTGCGGTCCAGCCGTCCGGCGAGCGCGAACGCCAGCTTCGAGGCACGGGCCGACGGCTGCGCGCCCGCGCCGACCAGCACCGCGCCGACGGCCGCCAGCAGCGGCTCCTCCCCCGCGACCAGCTCCACCTCGACCTCCCGCCAGCCGCGCTCCTCCGGCTGCCCGCCCGGCGCCGTCGGCAGCACGGTGGCCACGACCGTGTCGTCGGCGACCTCGGCGAGGACCCGCCCGTCGGCGTCCCCGAGCGCCGTGACCACCCGCCGGGTGCTCAGGGTCACCACCGGCACGACGGGTGCCCCGTCGAGGATCGTGGCGACGGCGTCCCGCAGCTCGTCCGGCGGCCCTCCGGCGCTCTCCCCCAGCGGCAGGTGCAGCTCCCGGCGCGCGGCCCCGGCCGGGAGCTTGAGGTGCCACCCCTCGTCCGGCCCGCCGGTGCGCCGGCGGAGGGTGACCCGGGCGCGGGCCAGCCGGAGGTCCGCGGTGTCGTGGTAGACGGCGACCAGGTCGTGGACCACCGGCGGGCCGGCCGTCGCGATCCCGGGCACACCGGCCAGGCCCGGCACGACGAACTCCGGGCCGACGTCGAACTTCTGCTCGATCTCCAGCTGCTCGGTGACCACGGCACGACGGTAGGGCCGCCGGGGAGCGGCTGCGCCCCGGGCTCGCTACGTTCGCGGCATGCCCGACCAGCGCGCCGCCCCGAACCGGTGGGCCGCCGCCGCCGCGCCCTGGGCGGTGTGGGCGCTCCTGCGGGCGACGGGCGCGGAACGCGGCTACCCGCTGGTGCCGGCACTGGCGTTCACGCCGTACGCCGCGGCGACCTCCGTGCTGCCGCTGGTCGCCGCCGTCGCCGCCCGGTCGCGGACCGGCACCCTGCTGGCCGCGGGGGCCGGCGCGGTGCTCGCCGGGGCGGTGCTGGGCAACCGCGGCGTCCCGGCCCCGGCGCCGCCGCAGGGCGGGGAGCGGCTGCGGGTCGCCACGGTGAGCCTGCGCAAGGGCCTGGTGGCCGCCGAGCCGGTCCTGGAGCTCGTCCGGCTGTACGACGTCGACCTGCTGGCGGTGCAGGAGCTCACCCCGGAGGCCGAGCGGCGGCTGCGCGAGGCCGGCCTGGACCGGCTGCTGCCGCATGCCGCGGTGATCCCGGCCCGGTCGGGCTCGGTGCCCTCGGCGTCCGGCGCCGTGTGGAGCCGGCTGCCGCTGACGGCCTGCGCGGCGGTGCCCGGCGAGTACGAGCAGCCGACCGTGCGGGTGGCCGCGGGCGCCGGGTCGGCGGTCGAGCTGGTCTCCGTGCACTCGGCGCCCCCGGCCACGGGCCCGTCCTCGGTGCGGGCCTGGACCAGCGACCTGGCCGCACTGCCAGCGCCGGTCCCCGGCGTCCTGCGGGTGCTGGCCGGCGACTTCAACGCCACCCCCGACCACGGCGCGTGGCGGTCCCTGCTGCGCAGGGGCTACGTGGACGCCGCCCGGGCGACGGGGCGGGGCGCCGAGTGGACATGGCGGCCGCTGCGGCTCCCGCTGCCCCGGATGGCGCTCGACCACGTCCTCGTCGACCCGCGGATCGCCGTCGCGGGGTGCCGATTCGTGCCCGTGCGCGGCAGCGACCACCGCTCCGTCGTCGCCGACCTGGTGCTGCCACCCGGGTGACCGGCACGCGACGCATGTTCACCGGCGGCCCCGCCGGGGAAGGCCTCGTGCTGGTGTGCTCACCGGAGCGCGCCGTCCGCGAGAGGAGCGGCCATGTTGAGCCAGCGCGAGGTGACCGCCGCCATCGGCACCACCGCCTACGGGGACAGCGGCGACAAGCTGGGCACCGTCGAGCACTTCTTCCTCGACGACCGCACCGGTGAACCCACCTGGGTCGCCGTCAGCACCGGGCTCTTCGGGACCCGCCACTCGATCGTGCCCGCCGGGGAGGCGACCTGGGCCGACGGGCAGCTCCGGCTGCCGGTCTCGGCCGACGCGGTGAAGAACGCGCCCGCCGTGAAGGGCGACCACCTCGACCCCGGCGAGGAGGCCGAGCTGCGCCGGCACTACGGCCTCGCGGGCGGGGTCACCCCGGTGCCGACCGGTGACCAGCGGACGACCGGCACCGACCCGGCCGACGCCGTCACCCGCACGCTGCCCGCGACCGGGAGCGGGAGCGGGAGCGGGAGCGGGAGCGTGGCCGTCCCGGTCACCCCGCCGGTCCCGGCGTCGGACACGACTGCCCGGCACGCGGCCCCGGAGAGCACCGACGGCGCCATGACCCGCAGCGAGGAGCGCCTGGCGGTCCGCACCGAGCGCGTGCCGGACCGGCGCGTGCGGGTGGTGAAGCACGTGGTCACCGACGAGGTCCAGGTGACCGTCCCGATCCGCCGCGAGGAGATCCGCATCGAGGAGATCCCGCTCGACGCCGAGGGCGGCGTCCACGGGGAGTCGCTCGCGGGGGACGCCTCGACCGCCGGCGTCCTGCCGGAGGAGATCGTGCTGCACGCCGAGCGCCCGGTGGTCACCGTCGAGGTGGTGCCGGTGGAGCGCGTCCGCCTGCGCACCGAGCTGGTGCAGGAGCAGGAGACCGTGAGCGGGCAGGTGCGCCGCGAGCAGGTGGTCGTGGACGAGGACCGGGCGGCGCCGCGCGACCGCGGCTGACCCGCGTCAGCCCCGGCGGTCGGCGAGGAAGCGGAAGCGGTCCCGGGTGGCGGCGACCTCGTCGGCGTCGACGTCGGCGAGCACGATCGTCTCGATCCCTGCCGCCGTCGCCAGGAGCTCGCCCATCGGGCTGATGATCCGGCTGTCACCGGCGTGCTCGGTGCCGTCGCCGGCGGTGCCCACCCGGTTGCAGCCGACGACGTACGCCTGGTTCTCGATGGCCCGCGCCTGCAGCAGCGCCTGCCAGTGCAGCCGCCGCGCAGCCGGCCAGTTCGCTACGACGACGTAGAGGTCGGTCTCCGGTGCGGCGGCCCAGAACACGTCGGCGAAGCGGAGGTCGTAGCAGATGAACGGGGTGATCCTCAGGCCACCGACGGTCACGGTCACCGGGCCCTCGCCGGCGCGGAACCGCTCGTGCTCCCCGCCGTGGGAGAACGGGTGCAGCTTCCGGTAGCGGTGGGTGGTGCCGTCGGGACCGGCCAGCACGAAGGAGTTGTGCGGGAGTTCCTCGCCGGGCGCGATCTCCGGGCAGCTGCCCCCCACCCAGACGCCGTGCTCGGCGGCCTGCGCGGCCAGGAACCGGGCGGAGGGCCCGTCCTGCGGTTCCCCGATGCCGGGCGTCATGGAGAACCCCGTGGAGAAGGTCTCGGTCAGCAGCACCAGCTCGGCGCCCGCCGCCGCGGCCCTGGCCACCTGAGGGGCCACGGAGGCGAACGTGGCCTCGCGGTCCTCCCAGACGATGTCGTGCTGCACCGCCGCGATCTTCATCCCAGCCTCCTCAGCCGCTCCACCGCGTCGGCGAGCAGCGCATCGCTCTTGCAGAACGCGAACCGCACCAGGTGCCGGCCCAGGTCCGCGTGCTCCGGGGTGTAGAAGACCACGGTGGGGATGGCGACCACGCCGGCCAGGTCCGGCAGCGCCCGGCAGAAGGCCAGGCCGTCACCGTCCGGGCGCACCGGTCGGACGTCGACCGTGGCGAAGTACGTGGCCTCCGGGCTGATCACCGGCAGCCCCGCCCCGGCCAGCCCGGCGACCAGGACGTCGCGGCGGCGCTGCAGGTCACCGGCGGCCGCGGCGAAGTAGGCGTCGGGCAGCCGCAGCCCTGCGGCCACCGCGGGCTGGAAGGGTCCGGCGTTGACGTAGGTGAGGAACTGCTTGGCGGTGCGGACGGCGGCGACCAGCGGGGCGGGGCCGCAGATCCAGCCGACCTTCCAGCCGGTCACGTTGAACGTCTTGCCGGCGCTGGAGACCACGAGCGTGCGTTCCCGCATGCCCGGCAGGCCGGCGGGGGAGACATGCCGGGCCCCGTCGAAGACGAGGTGCTCGTACACCTCGTCGGTGAGCACGGTGAGGTCGTGCTGCTTCGCCAGGTCGGCCAGCAGCGCCAGCTCCTCGGACGTGAAGACCTTGCCGGTGGGGTTGTGCGGCGTGTTGACCAGCAGCAGGCGCGTGCGCGGCGTGACGGCTGCCCGCAGCCGGGCCTCGTCGAAGGTCCAGGGGCCCGTACCGTCCACCGGCGGGTGGAGGGGCACGGCGCGCACCACGCCCCCGGCCATGGCGACCGACGCGCTGTAGCTGTCGTAGACCGGCTCGAACAGCACCACCTCGTCGCCGGGTTCGAGCAGCGCCAGCATCGTGGCCGCGAGCGCCTCGGTGGCGCCGGCGGTGACCAGCACCTCGGTGTCCGGGTCGTAGGTGAGCCCGGAGAACCGCTGCTGGTGCCCGGCGATCGCGGCCCGCAGTTCGGGGATGCCCGGCCCGGGTGGGTACTGGTCGGCACTGGTGCCGATCGCGCCCCGCGCGACGTCGAGCACCTCGCGCGGGCCGGGGTAGTCGGGGAACCCCTGGCCCAGGTTCACCGACCCGGTGGCCAGGGCGAGCGCGCTCATCTCGGCGAACACCGTCGTCCCGAACCCGCGCAGCCGGGATGACAGCGGTGCGGTCATGCGGTCCCCTCCCCGATCGGTTCTCGCGGCCCCCTGCAGGGTCCGGCGGCGAGCTCGCGAGTCGCGGGGGGCAGGGGGTCGTTCATCAGCGGACCCGGACGTCCTCGTGGCCCTCGACGGAGACGACGTCGCCGGACCGGAGCTGCCGGCCGCGGCGCTCCTCGGGCTCGCCGTTCACGGTCACCGCGCCGGACACGAGGACGTCCTTCACCTGGGCGCCGGTGGGGACGGCGTCGACCAGCTTGAGCAGCTGGCCGAGCCGGATGGAGTCCTCGCCGGGACGCAGGTCGACGGTGCGCACGCCGCTCAGTCTGCCGCCGGGGCCAGCAGGTCGCCGACCCGGACCGTCCCCGGAGCCAGGACGGCGGCCCGGACGGCCAGCAGCCCGTCGCGCTCGCGGTGGATGGTCTCGAGGACGGACGTGTCGCGGGCGATCCCGCCGGGCTGCGGGCGGGTGGTCATGACGCACCGCGCGATCGGCACGCCGAACCGCAGCCGCACGCCGCCCAGCCGGGCCTCCCGGCCCCGCAACGCGTCCTCCCCCTCGCCCTCGAGGACGACGTTCGCCCGGAACCTGCGGCGGTCCCAGCGGCCCAGCGTGCCGGTGGACACCAGGGAGACCCGGATCCGCGGGCTGTCGTGGAAGGGGCCGGGCGCGCCCTCCCACTGCAGCCACTCGGTGGGGTCGGGCACCTCCTCGTCGGCGGGGGTCTCGTAGACCGGCGGCACGTCGCCGTCCTCGTCGGCTGCCCGCAGCTCCACCCGGCGACCGAGCCAGTCCGAGAGGACGGCGTCGTCGCCGGTCACGGTGCCGTCGGGCAGCACGACCTCGACGCCGCCGTCGGGCCGGACCCGGGCGGCGCCCCAGAGCAGCTCGGGCACCCGCCGCGCGGTGAGGCCCAGGCCGGTGTCCCGGTCGAAGAGCGCCCAGCGCCGGTCACCGGCGATGCCGAGGTCGCCGATCTCCGCCTCGGGCAGCCGCTGGCCCTGCAGGGACTTCACCGGATAGCGCCACAGCTCGAGGACGCGCACGTCAGGCCGCCGGGGTCCAGGCCAGCGTCCAGGTCCCGGACCACTGCTGCCCAGGATCGAGCACGATCAGGTCGGCGCCGTCGGCGAACGCGTTGGGCGGGCAGGTCATCGGCTCGACGGCGATGCTGCGCCGCCACTGGCCGGGCGGCAGCGTGTCGCCGGTGTAGACCTGCAGCCACGGCCAGGCGGCGTCCAGGCCGAGTTCCAGCCGCCCCGCCGCACCCGCCACCCGGACGCGGGCCCAGCCGTCGGAGTCGCGGTCCAGGTCGGTGAGCGGCGTGTCCAGGGGGCGGTCGCCGATGCGGCCCACCGCGCCGTCGAAGGGCTGCCGCTCCCCGGTAGGCATCCCGCCGTCGAGCACGAGCTCGGTGCGGGCCGGCACCGTGAGCTCGGCGTCGCCGATGCCGCCGTCCGCCGTCGCGCCCAGGGACAGGTAGGGGTGCATCCCGGCACCGAAGGGTGCAGGGCGGTCCCCGGTGTTGCGGACGCGGAGCGTGCAGGTCAGCCCCTCGGCCGTCAGCGCGTGGTCGACCGCGGCGGCCAGCCGGAACGGGTAGCCGGGGTGCGGCTGCACCGTCGTCCCGACCGTGACGGACCGGTCCGCCCTGTCGAGCACCGTCCACGGCTGCCAGGAGAGCAGTCCGTGGATGGCGTGCGGCTCCTCGGGCGACTGGACGTCGAGCTGCAGGTCCTCCCCCTCCCAGCTCCACCGGCCGTGCCGGATGCGATTGGGCCAGGGCAGCAGGACCGCGCCGCGCCAGCCGGGGGCGACGCCGCCCGCGGGGTAGCCGTCGAGCACCTCCCAGTCCCCCACGGCGACCCGGCGCAGCGCCCCGCCGCGCAGGTCGACGACGAGGACCGCGTCCCCGGCGGTCAGTTCCACCTCGGTGGGCGCGGTCTCGGGCCAGGTGTCGGGCATGCGGTCAGCTCACCACATCCCGGCCTCGCTCCCCCGGCGAGATCGGCGATCCGGTCAGGGTCAGGGGTGGTAGGTCACCTGCTCGGCCATCTGGAGAACCTGCTCCTTGGTGAAGGCCTCGGGCGCCTGCAGGACGAACGTGGTGCCGTCCTCGAACTGCGCCTGCAGGTACCACCCCTCGTAGCGGTGACCGTCGACCACGTAGCCGATGTCGACGCGGACCAACTGCGCGGGACGACCGTTGACGGTCACGTCCAGCTGCGGGCCGATCGGTCCGCTGATCGACTCCCGGACCTGGCCGGCAGGGATGACGTCCTCGGGTAGCGGGATGTGGACGGTCAGGTCCTGCGCCTCGTGGGCGTCGTTCGCCAGCGTGAGGACGCGACCCATCTTGTAGGCCCGGATCGACCACCCCTCCGGTGCAAGTCCGACGTCGAGCGTGGCCGGCTGCGGACGGTCCACCAGCGAACCGGCCACCTCCTGCAGCTGCTCCGCGTCGGCGTATTCGCCGTGGCCGAGGAGGGAGACCCACTGGTCGTCGTGGCGCTCCCAGCTGAGCCACGCGAAGCGGCGGCGCTCGGTCACGCAGCCCTGGTCGGTGTCCTCGACGCACCAGTCCCGCTCGTACGTCACCACCTCCACCTCGTCGTCGCCCAGGGACACGCCATCGACGTCCAGCTCCTGGTAGCCCGGAGCCCCGTCGTCACCATGACCGGTGCCTTCCGGCGCGTCGTCGCCGACGTAGATGGTGAAGCCGTCCTGCCCCGACGCGTCGTCGTAGGCGGCGATCGAGGCACCGTCCCCGTTCCCGTCGAAGGCCGGCCGGAGCCCCTCGGGCGCCGGATCCAGCGAGAGCGGGAAGGTGGGGACGTGGAAGTCCACCAGGCGGACGCTCCCCGGCGGCGGCCCGACCGGGTGGGGAGCGGCGACGACGACCGCGGCGGTCCAGGCGGCCGCGGCGGTGACGGTGGCCAGGCCGACGCGGACGACGACCCTCCGGCGCGGGCGTCGCCGGAGCCCCGGGCCGTCGATCTCGTCGAGCAGCGCCGCGCGGGCGGCGGACCGGGCGGCCAGGGACAGCGGCGGCGCCTCGGGGCCCGCCTCGCGGAGCAGCGTGAGGTCGTTCATCGGTCCTCCTCCTCGGAGATCGGGTCGAGCGGGGAGATGTCGCCGAGCGCGGCACGGGTGAGCCGCCGGGCGCGGTGGAGGCGGGAGCGGACGGTGCCCACGGGCACGTCGAGCACTGCGGCGATCTCCTCGTAGCCGAGCTGCCCCCAGGCCAGCAGCAGGAGCGCGTCGCGGTCGCGGGGCTTGAGGCCGGCGAGCGCGGCGGCCAGGGGGCCGCGCAGCGCCGCGGCGTCCAGCCGGTCGGCGGCGTCGCCCGGGTCGTCGCCCGGGCGGTCGGGTTCGGCGGCGGCCCGGGCCAGCGCCCGGTACCGGCGCTGCTCGGTGCGCCGGTGACCGTGCACCAGGTTGGTCGCGATGCCGAGCAGCCAGGGCCGGACCTCCACGTGCTCGGGACGGTAGGCCGCCCGGCGCCGGAAGGCGATGAGGAAGGTCTCGCTCAGCAGGTCGTCGGCCAGCTCGCCCACGCGGCGGCCCAGGTAGCGGTGCACGGCCGAGGCGTGCCGGTCGAACAGCGGGGCGAACTCCGCCGGATCGTCGACCGAGCGGGCGATCAGCTCGGCGTCGCCGGGGAGGGCGTCGGGCATCGCCCGCAGCCGTGGGGGCTGGGCGGGTGGACCGGCGGACCGGTGCAGCGCCGTCGGGGTCACGGCACGTGATGATCCGGCCGCGATGGGTGAAGTGGTCACAACCCTTGATGTCCGGAGTGGCGGATCCGGTTCACGGCCGTTCCGCCACCCCGGTTCTCCGCCGGAGACCCCCCTGAGTTTCCGCGGAAAACCACCCCTGACTTTCCGCGGAAAACCAACCCGGGGTCAGCTGCCGCAGTTCTCCTCGCCGTAGGTGCCGACCGTGTCGGCCGCTGACGCGAACTCCTGCGCGTCGTCCTCGCTCAGGTCCCCGCTCCCGATCGCGGCCTCCAGGTCACCGTCCGAGGGGAAGTTCTCGGCCAGGAAGTCCGCCGCCTCCTGCACGTCGTCGCCCGCGTCGTCGGGCACGTTCTCGCTCAGCTCCTGGAACCTGTCCTTGGCCTGGTCGACGTCGGCCTCGTCGAGCTGGTCGATGGCCTGGAACTGCTCGCAGAAGTCCTCCACGCTGGCACCGCCGCAGGCGCTCAGGCCGAACGGGAGGGTGGCCGCGGCCGCGACCAGGACGAGCTTGCGGATGCGCATGGGGGTCCCTTCGAGCGGGGCGGCCGTCCGGCCGCCTCCGGTGCCGTCGGCACACCCTCACACACCGGGCGGAGGCAACCGGTCCCCGCCGTACCCGGATCGGCTCAGCGCCCGCCGAGCCGCTTCTCGAAGAAGAGGGAGTCGGCCGCGTCCGGATCCCCGGCGTAGGCACCGAAGGCGCCGATCCGCCGGTACCCCGCGCCGGCGTACAGCCCGACCGCCTCCGGCTGCCGGGACCCGGTCTCCAGGCGCAGCGTCGTCCACCCACGGGAGCGGGCGGCGTCCTCCAGCGCACCGAGCACCGCCGTGGAGACCCCCCTGCCGCGGGCCGCCGGCACGACGTACATGCGCTTCACCTCGGCCTCGCCGTCCGCGAGCTCGCGCAGCGCGCCGCAGCCGAGCGCCGTGCCGTCCCCGTCCCGGGCCACGACGACGACGGCGACGTCCGCCGCTGACGGGTGCGCGCCAGGCTCCTCCTTGCCGCCGTAGCGGGCCCGGATCTCGTCCTGCTGGTCGGTGGTGAGCCGCCGGACGTCGGCGTCGTCCCAGGCGGCCGCCTCGATGATCACGCAGCGGATCCTCGCAAGAGCGGCCCGGCGTCCCGGCGGTACCGTCCGGACCGAACCCACCGCGAAGGAGCACCGTGCCGGTCGACCGCGAACTGCCCACCCCCGAGGCCGCCGATCTGCTGGCGCTCACCCGCGAGATCGCCGACGCCGAGCTCGCGCCGAAGGCCGCGTCGTACGAGCGCGAGGAGCGCTTCCCGCGCGAGGTCTTCCGGACCCTCGGCGAGGCCGGGCTGCTGGGCCTGCCGTACCCCGAGGAGGTGGGTGGCGGCGGCCAGCCCTACGAGGTCTACCTCCAGGTGGTCGAGGAGCTCGCCGCCCGCTGGGCCAGCGTCGCCCTCGGCGTCAGCGTGCACACGCTGGCCTGCTCCCCCGTCGCCCACTACGGCACCGAGGCCCAGCGCCGCGACCTGCTGCCCGAGATGGTCGGCGGGACGCTGCTCGGCGCCTACTCGCTGTCGGAGGCGCACGCCGGCTCCGACGTCGCCGCCATGCGGGCCACGGCCACCGCGACCGACGACGGGTGGATCGCCCGCGGCGAGAAGGCGTGGGTCACCCACGGCGGGCACGCGGACTTCTACTCGACGTTCCTGCGGACGCCGGCGGACGGCGAGCGGGGCATCTCCTGCTTCCACCTCACGCCCGACCTGCCCGGGTTCAGCGCCGCACGGCCCGAGGAGAAGATGGGCCTGACCGGCTCGACGACGTCGGCCATCCGGCTCGACGAGGTCCCGGTCCCGGCCGACCGGCTGGTGGGCGACCCGGGCCGCGGCATGGCGATCGCCCTGGGTGCGCTGGACTCCGGGCGGCTGGGCGTCAGCGCCGTCGCGGTGGGGCTCGCGCAGTCCGCCCTGGACGTCGCCGTCGCCTACGCCGTGGAGCGGGAGGCCTTCGGCAAGCGCATCGCCGACCACCAGGGCGTGTCCTTCCTGCTGGCCGACATGGCCGCGGCCGTGGAGTCCGCTCGCGCCACCTACCTGGTCGCCGCCCGCCGCAAGGACGCCGGGAAGCCGTTCTCCCGCCAGGCCAGCATCGCCAAGCTCGTGGCCACCGACGCGGCGATGAAGGTGACCACCGACGCCGTCCAGGTGCTCGGCGGCGCGGGCTACACCCGTGACCACCCGGCCGAGCGCTACATGCGCGAGGCCAAGGTGATGCAGATCTTCGAGGGCACCAACCAGATCCAGCGCATGGTCATCGGCCGCCACCTGACCGCGGGGACGGTGCCGCCCGCCGGCTGACGGGTTCCACGTGGAACCGGTGACAGCTGTCAGTGGTTCCGGCGGGGTGCCGCGGACCAGACTGGTGTCCCCGATCCAGGAGAGCACCGTGGCCCAGCCCCACCTGCGCGCCGCCGATTCCGACCGCGCCGCCGTCGCCACCACCCTCGGCCGTGCGATGTCGGAGGGCCGGCTGACCGTCGCCGAGTACGACGACCGGCTGGCCCGGGTGTACGCCTCCCGCACCTACGGCGAGCTCGCCGAGCTCACCGCCGACCTGCCCGCGGTCGCCGCCCGTCCGGTGCAGGCGCGGTCGGCACCCCCGGCGCCCGCCTGCGGTGGCCGGCGCCACGGAGGCAGCCACCACGCGGTCGCCTGGGGTTCGTGGTCCAGCACCGCGGTCATCGTGCTGCTCGTCTGGGGCATCACGTCGCTGGCGGCGGGCCGGTTCCTCTCCTTCTGGCCGTTCTGGGTGATCGTGCCGTGGGGCGCCGTCCTCCTGGTGGGCCAGGTCTTCGGCGGCGGCCGCGGCGCGGGGGCCACCGACGGCGGGTGGGGTGTGCGGGAGGTACCCGGCCGCTGAGCGGCGGAACCTGGAGCGGGATCGTGCATCCGGCCGCCGGGACGAGGGGCGCAGCACGACGGGTGGGCCGGGCACGACGGGGTAGGGCGGCACGGGGTGGGGCGCGACCCGCTCCGCGGCGGGCACCGCCGCACCGACGTCCCAGGAGGAACCGTGCACTCGATGACCGAGCGCTTCACCGTCGCGCTGCACACGCTCGACAGCGACCGCGACGCCGGGCCGATGCTCGAGCTCACCGCGGACGACGCCCGGCTGGTCAAGCTGGACGAGCACCACGAGACCTCGGGCAAGGACGGCGCGAAGGTCTTCTGGGAGGACTACCGCAACGTCTTCGGCGACCTGGAGACCACGTTCACCCACTCCGTCGTCGGGGAGAGCAGCGCCGCCCTGGAGTGGACCTCGACCGGCACCCTGCGCAGCGGCAAGCCCTTCACCTACCGGGGCGTCACGGTCATCGAGGGCGACGAGGACCGGCTCAGCGGCGTCCGCACCTACTATGACTCGGCGGCCTTCCTGCAGGGCACCGGCGGATCGGCCTGACCGCCGGACGGGACGAGCGCCGGCCCCCGTGGGGGACCGGCGCTCGCTCTGCGTCTGGTGGGCAAGGGGGGAGTTGAACCCCCACGTCCTTTCGGACACACGGACCTGAACCGTGCGCGTCTGCCATTCCGCCACTTGCCCTGGCGAGGGAAGACAGTAGCAGCCGGGCCCTGTACCCCCGGGAGGGGGTCGATCGTTGGCCGGTCCCGGGACGACGTCCGGGGCGTCGTGGCTTCCGGAGCAGTCAGCCGCGCCCGGCCCGGCTACGATCACGGGTGGCACAGGCGGATCATCGGACGAGCGCAGAGGAGCGACTGTGGGTGTGCTGCAGCGCTTCGAGCGCCGGCTCGAGGGCATGGTGGGTCTGGCCTTCGCCCGGCTCTTCAAGGGCAAGGTGCACCCGGCCGAGATCGCCAAGGCCCTGCAGCGCGAGGCCGACGAGCAGCGCTCGATCATGGGCGAGGGCCGCGTCCTCGCCCCGAACGTCTACGTCGTGCGCCTCGGCGAGACCGACTTCGCCCACCTCGGGCAGTGGTCCGACCAGCTCGCCGGCGAGCTCGCCGACATGGTCACCGAGCACATCGAGGACGAGGGCTACCAGGTCTTCGACAAGGTCACCGTGCAGCTCGAGCAGGACGAGGAGCTGACCACCGGCGTCTTCGAGGTCAGCTCACACGTCGCCGACCCGGCGCGCCCCGCCCCGCGGGCCGAGGTAGCGGCACCGGCCAACGGGCACCCCGCACTGCCCCCGCTGCCCCCGCTCCCGCCGCTGCGCGGCGGCCGGAGCGCCACCGACACCGGCAAGCAGGGCCCGACGATGATCGGCCGCGCCGGCTCGCGGAACACGACCACGCACGTCCTGGTCGTCGACGGGCCCGGCACGCGGCACGAGCTGTCCACCGGCCGCAACGTCATCGGCCGCGGCACCGAGGCCGACATCCGCCTGCCCGACACCGGGGTGAGCCGCAAGCACGTCGACGTCGTCCTCGACGGCGGCGTCGCGACGGTGGAGGACCTCGGCTCGACGAACGGCACGCTGGTCAACGGCCGGCGCGTCACCCGCCAGCCGCTCAGCGACGGCGACGTCATCCGCATCGGCCACTCGGTCCTGGTCTACCGGCAGGACGGGGCGTGACCGGATCCGCGCCGTCGCAGCAGCTCAGGACGGCTCAGCACCCTCCTCGCCGAGGTGCCGAGCCGACCGGCGCCGGGGTGGTGCCCCGGTGAGCGAACTCGTCCTGCAGATCTTCCGGTTCGGCTTCCTGCTGCTTCTCTGGCTGTTCATCTTCGCCGCGTTCCGCGTCGTGCGCGCCGACCTGTTCGGCGGGCGCCCGGGCCGCGTCGCCTCGGTACCGCCGCGCTCGGCCACGCCCAAGAAGCGCGGCCACCGGGGCCCCCGCTCCCTCGTGGTCACCGCCGGCCCGCTCAGCGGCACCAAGATCACCCTGGGTGACCAGCCGATCCTCATCGGCCGGGCCGACGACTCCACGCTCGTGCTGACCGACGACTTCGCCAGCTCGCGGCACGCACGGCTCACCAACCGTGGCGGCCAGTGGTACGTCGAGGACCTCGGCTCCACCAATGGCACCTACCTCGACCAGCAGCGCGTCCAGGGCCCGCTGCTGGTGGCCCCCGGCCAGCCGATCCGCATCGGCCAGACCGCACTGGAGCTGCGTTCGTGACGCTGGTTCTCCGCTATGCCGCGCGTTCCGACCGCGGTCTCATCCGTGGCAACAACCAGGACTCGGTCTACGCCGGGCCCCGGCTGCTGGCCGTGGCCGACGGCATGGGCGGCCACGCCGCCGGTGACGTCGCGAGCAAGGTGGTCATCGCCGCGCTCGAGCACCTGGACGACGACGCGCCCTCCGGCGACATGCTGCAGGCGCTGCGCGGCGCGGTGTTCGACGGCAGCGAGCACCTGCGCGAGGTGATCCGCGAGTCGCCCCAGCTCGAGGGAATGGGGACGACGCTCACCGCGATCCTGTTCGCCGGTGGCCGGCTGGCGCTCTGCCACGTCGGCGACTCCCGCGCCTACCTGCTGCGCGACGGCCAGCTGTCGCAGATCACGCACGACGACACGTTCGTCCAGACGCTGATCGACGACGGCCGCATCACGCCCGAGGAGGCCAACACCCACCCGCAGCGCTCCCTGCTGCTGCGGGCGCTCAACGGCCAGGAGGTCGAGCCCGACCTCTCCATGCGCGAGGTGCGCGCCGGCGACCGCTACATGCTGTGCTCCGACGGCCTCTCCGGCGTCGTGAGCGAGGAGACGCTGGCCGACGCGCTGCAGGACCCGGACCCGCAGGCCACCGCGGACCGGCTGATCGAGCTGGCGCTGCGCAGCGGCGGCCCGGACAACATCACCGTGATCGTCGCCGACGTCGTCGAGGACACCGGCGGCCGTGGCCGCCTGGATCCGGTCGTCGACGGCGCCGCCGGCGACAACGTCGGCCAGCGGCAGGTCGACGCGCGCTCGGCCGCCGGCCGCGCCGCGCTGGCCGATCCAGCCCCCGCGCCCCCGCCGACACCCACACTGCCGACGGGCGGCGGCCCCTCCGCCCGCCGCCGCCCGCTGCGCATCCTCCTGGTGGCGGGGGCCCTCCTCACCGTGCTGGTGGTGGGGGCGATCGGTGTGTACGTCTGGGCGCTCAACCACTGGTTCGTGGGGGTGAGCGGCAGCGGCGACGACCAGCAGGTCGCCGTCTTCCGGGGACTGGACGTCTCCGTGCTCGGCATGGATTTCTACGAGCTCGAACGCGGCACCGACCTGGCGGTCTCCGACCTGACCCCGGCGGCCCGCACGCGGGTGCGCGGCAGCATCACCGCCGACGACTCCGGCCACGCCGACCGGATCCTCGACGCGCTGCGCGAGCAGCGGCTGCCGGTGTGCCGCACCGGGACGAGCGGCGCCGCCCAGGCGACGCCGTCCACGCCGCCGGCGGCCGAGAGCCCCCCGCAGGAGCCCGTCACCGGGGAGCCGGAACCGACCGGGCCCCCCGCTCCCGACGCGACGGCGACCGCCTCGTCGTCGGCCCGGACGACCACGTCGTCCGAGCCGGGGGTGAACTGCCGGGAGGCGAGCTAGTGAGCGCCGAGGGCCCCGGTCCCCCACCGGAGGTGTGTTGATGCCCGGACCCGTCACCGACCCGCGCGGCACGCCGGCCTCGGACACGCCCACCCGGCGGGGCACCGAGGCGGTGCTGCTCGGCTTCGCCGTGCTCATCACGGTCGTCGCCCAGGTCATCGTGGACCTCACGGTCACCGGCTCGCTCCGGCCGGAGATGGCCGGCTTCAGCGTGTGGATCTCCGCGTTGTGGGTCGTCGCGCACCTCGTCGTCCGTAGGTGGGCCGCCTACGCCGACCCGCTGCTCCTGCCCTCGGTCGCCCTTCTCGTGGGCCTGGGGCTGACGGTGATCCACCGGCTGGACCTCGCCGCCGAGCAGGTCGGCAGCACGATCACCCGCGAGGACGCCCCGGTCCAGCTGATCTGGGCGACGCTCGGCGTCGCGCTCTTCGTCGCCCTGCTGATCGTGGTCCGCGACCACCGCACGCTGTCCCGCTTCGCCTACACGCTGGCCCTGCTGGGCATCGTGCTGCTCGCCCTGCCGGCCGTCCTGCCGGCATCGATCTCCGAGGTCAACGGCGCGAAGATCTGGATCCGGGTGGCCGGCTTCTCCATCCAGCCCGGCGAGTTCGCCAAGATCTGCCTGGTCGTCTTCTTCGCCGCCTACCTGGTCGACAAGCGGGACGTCCTGGCGCTGGCCAGCAAGAAGGTGGCCGGGCTCGAGCTGCCGCGCGGCCGTGACCTCGGCCCGGTGCTGCTGGCCTGGATCCTGTCGATCCTCGTGCTGGTCTTCGAGCGCGACCTGGGCAGCTCGCTGCTGCTCTTCGGCATCTTCGTGGTGATGCTCTACATCGCCACGGAGCGCGCGAGCTGGCTGTTCATCGGCCTGCTGCTCTTCGCCGGCGGCGCGCTGATCGCCTACCAGGCGTTCGGCCACGTGCGCGCCCGCGTGGACACCTGGCTCGACCCCTTCGCCTACATCGACGGCGCCGGCTACCAGCTGGTCCAGTCGCTGTTCGGTCTCGGCACCGGCGGGCTGTTCGGCGCCGGGCTGGGCGGCGGCCGCCCCGACCAGGTGCCGGTGGCCAAGAGCGACTTCATCGCCTCGGCCGTCGGCGAGGAGCTGGGCCTGTTCGGCCTGGTCGCCGTCATCGTCGTCTACCTGATCCTGGTCGAGCGCGGGCTCCGCACCTCGCTGGTCGTCCGGGACGCCTTCGGCAAGCTGCTGGCCGCGGGCCTCGCGTTCGCCATCGCCTGGCAGGTGTTCGTGGTCCTCGGCGGGGTCACCGGGCTGCTCCCGCTGACCGGTCTCACCACGCCGTTCCTGGCCTACGGCGGTTCCTCGCTCGTGGCCAACTTCGTGCTCGTCGCGCTGCTCGTGCGGATCAGCGACGCCGCCCGCCGGCCGGTCGCACCGCACGCGACCCCCGTGCGCCTCGGCGACGCCCCGACCGAGGTGGTGACGCCGTGAACGCACCCCTGCGGCGGGTGGCGATCAGCGTGCTGGTGCTGTTCACGCTGCTGATCATCAACGTCAACATCATCCAGGTCGTGCGCTCCGACGAGCTGCGCAGCGACGAGCGCAACACCCGCGTGCTCGCCGAGGAGTACGACCGCGAGCGCGGTTCGATCATCGTCAACGGCAACGAGATCGCCGTCTCGGTGCCCACCGACGACCGGCTGGAGTACCTGCGCACCTATCCGCAGGGGCCGTTGTACGCGGCCGTGACGGGGTACTACTCGCTGGTGTACGGGAACACCGCCCTGGAGCGCGCCGAGAACGACGTGCTGTCGGGTGAGGACTCCCGGCTGTTCGTCCGCCGCATCGCCGACCTCTTCACCGGTCGAGACCCCGCCGGCGGCGACGTCGTCACCACCCTGGACCCGGCCGTCCAGGAGGCCGCCATGGCCGGCCTGGAAGGCGTGACCGGCGCCGTCGTGGCCCTCGATCCCTCGACCGGAGCGATCCTCGGCATGGCCAGCACCCCCACCTACGACCCGGCGCTGCTGTCCAGCCACGACCCCGGGGCGATCCGCGCCTACATGGAGGAGATCACCGGGACCGACGGGCCGGACCCGCGGGTGAACCGGGCGATCGAGAACAACTACCCGCCCGGCTCGCTGTTCAAGGTCATCGTGTCGGCCGCGGCGCTCCAGGAGGGGTACACACCGGAGACGGTCGTGCCGGCGCCCGACGAACTCACCCTGCCGCAGACCAGCACCAAGCTGCGGAACTTCAACAACTCCCGCTGCGACGCCAGTCAGGAGCAGCGGCTGATCGACTCCCTGACCATCTCGTGCAACACCGCCTTCGCGCAGCTGGGCATCGACCTGGGCGAGGACAAGATCCGCGACATGGCGGCGGCGTTCGGCCTGGACGACGAGAAGATGGAGATCCCGCTGGTGGTCGCCCCCAGCGGCGTCGGCGACATCGAGAGCGACGCCGCCCTGGGGCAGACGTCGATCGGTCAGCGCGACGTGCGCATGACGGTCCTGCAGGCGGCGATGGTCGCGGCGACCGTGGCCAACGACGGCGTGCAGATGAAGCCCTACCTCGTCGACGAGGTGCGGGCCCCCGACCTGACGGTCATCGACGAGACCGATCCCGAGGAGCTGCGCGAGCCGATCTCCGCACAGATCGCCGACCAGCTCACCGAGATGCTGATCAGCGTGGTCGACCGGGGCTCGGGCCGGGCCGCCCGGCTCCCGGGCATGGAGGTGGCCGGCAAGACCGGCACCGCCCAGGTCCGGGCCGACGTCCCCGACCACAACTGGTTCATGGGGTTCGCCCCGGCCGACGAACCCCGGATCGCGGTCGCCGTCTTCGTCGCCAACGGCGGCGGGACCGGGGGCGACGTGTCCGCCCCCATCGCCCGCGACGTCATGGCGGCCTTCTTCGAGGGACGGGGCTGATGGCACTCGGCATCGGGAGCCTGCTGGCGGGGCGCTACGAGATCACCGCGCCGATCGCCACCGGGGGGATGGGCGAGGTCTGGAAGGCCCGCGACCAGGTGCTGGACCGCATCGTCGCGGCCAAGGTGCTCAAGTCCGAGTACACGAACGACCCCAGCTTCCTGGCGCGCTTCCGGAACGAGGCCCGCCACACCGCTGCCCTATCGCACCCGAACATCGCCTCGGTCTACGACTACGGCGAGACGACCGACGACAGCGGCACCCAGACCCTGGCCTTCCTCGTCATGGAGTTCGTCGAGGGCCAGCCGCTGGTCACGATCCTGCACGAGGAGGGCCGGCTCCCGGTCGACTGGACGCTGCACGTGCTCAGCCAGTCCGCCGACGGACTCTCCGCCGCCCACCGGGCCGGCGTCGTGCACCGCGACATCAAGCCGGGCAACCTGATCGTCCGCCCCGACGGCGTGGTGAAGCTGACCGACTTCGGCATCGCCCAGGCCCGCGACGCCGCCCCGCTCACCCGCACCGGCATGGTGGTGGGCACCGCCCAGTACCTCTCCCCCGAGCAGGCGCAGGGGATGGAGGTCAACGCGGCCTCGGACGTCTACTCGCTCGGCGTCGTCGGCTACGAGTGCCTGACCGGCGCCCGCCCGTTCGACGGCGCCTCCCAGGTGGCCATCGCACTGGCGCACATCAACCGCCCACCGCCGCCGCTGCCCGCCGACATCCCGGCCCCGGTGCGGCTGCTCGTGGAGCGGGCCCTGGCCAAGGACCCCGCCGACCGCTTCGCCGACGGAGGGGCCTTCGCCGACGCCGTCCGCCGGGTCGCCGCCGGGGGCAGCGTCGCCGCCCCTGCCGCGGCCGCCGCGGGAGCCGCCGCTGCCGCCGCCGCGTTCTCCCCGCCGACGGCGCCCACGCAGATCGTCGACACCGCTGCCGCGGCGGACCGGACGCAGATCTTCGCCACGCCCGCGGCCGGCATGCCCGCCGTGTCCCCGGCCACCGCGGGGCGCCCCATGCCGCCGCTGCACGCGCGGCCGGACGAGGACGAGGAGTGGCTGCCCGAGGAGGAGCAGCCCCCTGGCAACCGCCGTCGCTGGGCCTGGGTGGCGGCCGCGGTCGTGCTCCTGCTGCTGCTCGGCGGTGCGGTCGGGCTGCTGATGTCCGGGAGCGGCGGCCAGGACGACACCGGCGTCGACCCCACCACCACGCCGAGCAGCACCAGCGCTGCCCCCACCGCCGTCGTCGTCGACGCGGCGGCCCTCATCGGCCGCCCGGTCGACGAGGTGGCCGCCGAGCTGGACCAGGCGGGCCTCGTCCCGGAGCAGCGGGCGGCCGACGACGACCTGCTGGCCGGGGTCGACCAGGTGCTGGACGCGGGCGACGTCGCCGCGGTCACGCCGTCCGGCTCGGTCCCCGTCGGCGGGACCGTGACGCTCTACTACGCCGCGGAGCCCTGGGACCCCGACGCCGAGGTCGAGGAGGAGGAGCCGGCGCCGGAGGAAGAGGAGGAGGAGCCGGTCGAGACGCCCGCCCCTACCAGCCAGCCGAGCACCACCCCGTCCACCTCCGCCACTCCGACGACTGCGGCGACGACCTCGGCGACGACCTCCCCGCCGCTCGGTGGCAGCTCCGCCCCGGCCGTGACCAGCCCCACGGACGCCGAACCGACCGGCGATGGGGCGCAAGCGACGGGTGAGAACCAGGGGCAGGCAGCGCCGACAGGGGCCGGCGGCCAGTGAGCCCGCTGGCCGCCGCTTCCCGGGATCCGGGCGTTCCGGCGGTTAGGCTCGCCGACGGCGCGCCGTCCGCCACGCCGAGCGACGCAGGACGTCGGACCGGCGGGACGCCCAGCACGCACCGAACCGCCCGAGAGGACCGTCGATGACCACGCCGCAGCTGCTCGGCGAGCGTTACGAGATCGGTGGGGTCCTGGGCCGCGGCGGCATGGCCGAGGTCCACCACGGGCGCGACCTGCGGCTGGGCCGCGAGGTGGCGGTGAAGGTGCTGCGCAGCGATCTGGCCCGCGACCCGTCGTTCCAGGTGCGCTTCCGGCGCGAGGCGCAGGCCGCCGCCTCCCTGAACCACCCGGCGATCGTCGCCGTCTACGACACCGGCGAGGACCGCACGCCGGCAGGCGCGACGCCCTACATCGTCATGGAGTTCGTCGAGGGCGAGACGCTGCGCGACGTGCTGCGCCGCGAGGGCGTGCTGCCGATCGAGCGAGCGATGAGCCTCGCGGCCGACATCTGCGGCGCCCTGGACTTCAGCCACCGCAACGGCATCGTGCACCGGGACGTCAAGCCCGGGAACGTGATGATCACGCCGCAGGGCACGGTCAAGGTCATGGACTTCGGCATCGCCCGCGCGGTGTCGGACTCCGCGGCCACGATGACCTCCACGGCTGCGGTGATAGGGACCGCCCAGTACCTGTCCCCTGAGCAGGCCCGCGGCGAGGGCGTCGATGCCCGGTCCGACGTCTACTCCCTGGGCTGCCTGCTGTACGAGCTCGTCACCGGGGCCCCGCCGTTCACCGGCGACTCACCGGTTTCGGTCGCCTACCAGCACGTGCGCGAGGACCCTCGGCTGCCGTCGTCGATCAACCGGGACGTGCCGCCGGAGCTGGATGCGATCCTGCTCAAGGCGATGAGCAAGAACCCGGCCAACCGCTACCAGTCGGCCGCGGACATGCGCAACGACCTGCTCCGGGCGCTCGCCGGGCAGCGGGTCGAGGCCACGCCGGTCATGGGCGAGGACGAGAAGACCGCCATCATCGGCGCACCGGTCCGGGGCTACGGGTACGACGACGACTGGTCCGACGAGGACGAGCAGGCCCGCCGGCGCAAGCGGCGCATCATCGCGATCGTCTCCGTCCTCGCGGTGCTGCTGCTCGGCGGGGCGATCGCGGCGGCGCTGATGATGGACAGCGATCCACCCCCTGTGGCCCAGGAGGTCCGCGTGCCCACGCTCGCGAACCTGACCGAGGCCGACGCGCGCAGCGCCATCGAGACGGCCGGCCTGACCGTCGGCGACGTCGAGACCGTGCCGCACCCCTCGGTCCCGGAGGGCAGCGTCGTCGAGAGCCTCCCGGCGGCCGGTGCCATGGTGGAGGAGGGCAGCGCGGTCGACCTGAGCGTCAGCGGAGGACCGGACACCGTCACGGTTCCCGGCGTCGAGGGGCTGACCGAGGAGCAGGCCCGGGCGAACCTCGAGGCCGCCGGGTTCACCAACGTCTCCGTCCGGCCGGTCGACTCGCTCGAGGTCGACGAGGGGCGCGTCGCCGCCGTGACGCCCGCGCAGGGCTCGCAGGCCGCACGCACCGCCGCGATCACGCTCAGCATCTCCACCGGCACCGTCGAGATGCCGGACGTGCTCAACCAGAACGAGGCGCAGGCCCGTGCCCTCCTGCAGGAGGAGGGCATCGGCGCCGGGCAGATCGACGTGCAGGACGTCGAGCGCGACGACGTCGCGGAGGGCACCGTCGTCGAGACCGACCCGCGGGCCGGCACCGACGTGACGTCCGGCGACACCATCACGCTGCTGGTCGCCGTCCCGGTCCCGGCCGAGGAGCCGACGCCGACCCCGACCCCTACGCCGACGCCGGTGCCGGACACCGACAACGACCCCACCACGCCGCAGTGACCACGCCGCGCTGACGACGGGCACGATCGACGAGGGCCCTCTCCCACGGGAGAGGGCCCTCGTCGTTGCCGGGGGAAGGATCAGGCGATGGCGGACGACAACCGGTGCGCCGCGGTCTCCGCTGCGGTGACGACGTCCTCGTCCGGCGCCAGCCCGCAGGAGGCCAGCCAGGTGGCCAGCATCCGGTGCCCGCCCTCGGTGAGGACCGACTCCGGGTGGAACTGGACGCCCTCGACGGGGAGTTCGCGGTGCCGCAGGGCCATCACCAGACCCGACGGGGTGTGCCCGGTGACCTCGAGCTCGGCGGGCACCGTGGCCGGGTCCACCGCCAGCGAGTGGTAGCGGGTGGCGGTGAAGGGGGAGGGCAGACCGGCCAGCACGCCGTGACCGTCGTGGACGACCTGGCTGGTCTTGCCGTGCAGCAGCTCCGGCGCCCGGACCACCTCGGCACCGAACGCCTCGGCGATCGCCTGGTGCCCCAGGCACACGCCCAGGACCGGCGTGCCCTGCTCCGCGGCCGCGCGCACCATCGGGACGGTGACGCCGGCGTCGGCGGGTGCCCCCGGCCCGGGGGACAGCAGCACCCCGGCGACGTCGAGGTCGGCGAGCTCGTCGACGCGCACCGCGTCGTTCCGCCGGACCACGCAGCGGACGCCCAGCTGGCCCAGGTACTGCACCAGGTTGTAGACGAAGCTGTCGAAGTTGTCGACGACGAGGACCGGACGGTCGGCGGTGGTCATCGCGGTCGCTGGCTCCTCGCTGGTCGGCTGGCCCCGCCCGGCCCGGCGACGGGATGGCCGATCAGCCGGTGGAGGCGTGCTGCAGGGTGAGGCCGCCATCGTAGGCGGGCACCGCGACCGACGGCCGCTCCCGTACCTCGAACGTGAGTCCGAACGCCTCCACGGCCTGGCGGAAGACGGCCACCTGGGGGGAGTCCGCGAGGGTGCCGCGCAGCGCGGAGGAGTCGACGACCGCCGACACCACGAACGGCGGGGAGTAGGTACGCCCCTGCAGCAGCAGGGTGTTGCCCACGCACCGGACGGCGCTGGTGGAGACGAGGCGCTGGTCCATGACGGCCACGCCCTCGGCGCCGGCGGCCCACACGGCGTTCACGACCGCCTGCACGTCGCTCTGGTGGATGACCACGTCGTCGGGCCGGGCACCGCCCGGGAGGCTGCCGTCGGGGCGCTGAGGGGCGTCGTCGAGGGTGATGACGACGCCGGCCCCGCTCACCGGGCTCAGTCCGGCCGCTGCCTCTCCGGCCGTGCCGGCGGCCCGCGCCTCGGCGACGGCGCCGTCGATCGTCGCCGCCTCCTCGGTGAGGTCCTGCACCCGCTGCTCCAGCTGGGTCAGCTGCTGGGCCTGGCGGGCGACCGCGGCATCACGCTCGCGGATCAACTCGGAGAGCTGGGTGACCTCTCCGGCGCGCAGGTCGGTGCCCTGCGCGGCGCTGCCGGATGTGGCGAACAGCAGCCCGGCGGCCAGGGCCACCACCGGCACCAGCGCGCTCCAGGCGGAGGGGCGTGCACCCCGCAGCAGGGACCGGGCCACGCCCACCTCCTCCGACGACGCGGCGCCGGTCGGATGAGGTGACGGCGTCCGCGTTCCTCTGGAGTTTAGGCTGGGCGCAGTCACGGCCGGGGAGGACGAGCCCGGCCCCCCGGAGGGAGTACGCGGTGCCCAAGTCCAAGGTGCGCAAGAAGTCGGGGTACACACCGCCGGAGGACGCGCTCCGCTCACGGGGTGCGCAGGCCAAGGTGCTGCAGCCGAGCCCCCGGTGGTACCTGGCGCTGATGGTCGCGCTGTGGCTGATCGGCCTGCTGTGGATCGTCGTCTACTACGTGGCCGGCGACCAGATCCCGTTCATGGTGTCCCTGTCGGCCTGGAACTTCGCCATCGGTTTCGGCGCCATGGTCGGCGGCCTGATCATGTCGATGCGCTGGCGCTGAGCGATCGGTAGCGTGGCGCAGCGTTGAACTTCGCGGATCTTGTGGGGTGATGGCGGCAACTTGATTGAGGAGTAGCCGCTGTGTCGATCACTACCCTGGCGCTGACTGCTGAGCTGCCCGAGCTCGGCGAACTGCTGACCTGGTCGCAGCTGGAGGCATGGGCGGTGGCGATGCGCGAGGAGCTGCCTGCGGCCGCGCTGGCCGCGGCGCTGGAGGACCTGCAGGACCGGCTGATCGACCAGGTGTGCGGGCCGAAGTGGCTGCCGGTCCGGGATCTTCCGGCGCCGTTCGGTTGTCCGGGGTGCGGGGTGATGAGCGACTTCGCCCGCAAGGGCAAGCGCACCCGGCCTCGCCGGTTCGACACCGCCGCCGGGATCGTGCGCATCCAGTTGGCCAACGTCGGTTGCCGGGCCTGTGGCCGGGTGTTCGCGCCGCTGCTGCTCCTGCTCGATCTGTCGGGCAAGCGGCGTACTGACCGGCTGATGCTGGAGCTGGCCGAGTTGGCGGCTCAGATGTCGTTTGCCCGGGCCGGTGCGGTCGCCGCTTCATTCGGGGTGCCGGCGTCGGCGGGGCGGGCGCATTCGGCGGTCGCCGATCTGGCGCCGATGCTGGAGGGGATCGGCCAGCCGCATGCGCCGGGCGCGCCGACCGGCGCTGACGTGGTGATCCTTGATGGCACCGGGATGCGGGCGGGTCCGCGGCGGCTGGGCGTGAACGGCAACATCGCCCTGGGTCTGACCGGCCGATCCGGGCCGCGCCGGCGCCGGCGGGCGGCCACGGTGTTGCTGGGTCTCACCCTGGCCCAGCCGTGGTCGGCGATGGCCGAGCAGCTGCGGGCGCTGCGCCCGCCGGTGGTCGTGGTCGTCGACGGCGAGCTGGCCATCACCAAGCTCGCCGAGGACGTCTGGCCCGACGTGCCGATCCAGCGCTGCTGGTGGCACCTGCCCCGGGCACTGCGATGGGCGCTGTATGCCGACAAAGCGCCGTCTCCCTGGGCCAACGCCAAGCGCACCGAGCTGGTCGACCTGCTGCACCGGGTCGCCCGCGAGCGGCTCACCCACGCCCAGGCGCTGGCCGCCTACGACACCTTCGCCGCCACCATCAGCACCGAAGGCCACCACGCCGCCGGCGAGCTGCTCGCCGGCGCCCGCGACCAGGTCTTCACCTGCCTGCGGCCCGACGTGCGCGCCCGCCTGGCCCACCTCGGCGGCCCTGAACTCGGCTCCGGCGTCCTCGAGCGGGTCATGCGAGAACTCAACGCCCGCACCGATATCGGCGGCAGCCGCTGGTCCGTCGACGGACTCCGCGACCTGATCACCGTGCAGCTGGCCCGGATGACCCATCACCCGGCCTGGACCACACTGAACCAGTCCCTACGCCCACCCAACGCCATCAACTTCAAGATCGCCGTGGCGAAGTTCAACGCTTCCTGACGCTACCGAGCGATCGCTCCCGAGGCCCTCGTCCCCCCAGGGGACGGGGGCCTCCGTCGTCCCGGGGCAGGACGACACCGCGAGCCGGTCGGCGATGGTCGTGCTTCCGCCGCTGTGCACAGCGGCGGGCGTCGTCCACAGGTCGACATGGCGCTCCACCCCCAGGGTTGTCCACCACGTGTGGAGGGAGCCGTCCCCCCAGATCCAGTCTGACCTGTGCTTTTGCCGCTCGTGGGACTCGTGTGACAGGACGTCCAGCTGCGTAACTACAGCAGTGTGAGTCTGTCCCCAGCTGTGTACCCAGCTGTGGACGAATCGACATGTCCGTGCGGACGGGTCGGTGACCGCCCTCCGTCCCTACCCTTCTGACCTGGGCATATCCCGTCACGCACCGGGTGTGGACGGACCCGTCCCGTCACGACGCCGCCGGGATCAGGCGTCGAGCAGCTCGAGGACGGTGGCGTTGGCCATCCCGCCGCCCTCGCACATCGTCTGCAGGCCGTACCGGGTCCCGGTGGCCTGCATCCGGTGCACGAGCGTGGTCATGATCCGCGCGCCCGAGCCGCCCAGCGGGTGCCCGAGCGCGATGGCGCCACCGAGCGGGTTGACCCGAGCGGCGTCGGCACCGGTGTCGGCCAGCCACGCCAGAGGCACCGGGGCGAACGCCTCGTTCACCTCGAAGATGCCGATGTCGTCGACGGACAGCCCGGACCGGGCCAGCACCTTCTGGGTGGCCGGGATCGGGGCGGTGAGCATGATGACCGGGTCGTCGCCGGCCATCACCGTGGTGTGGATGCGGACGAGTGGGCGCAGCCCGAGCTCGCGCGCCTTCTCGCTGGTGGTGACGAGCAGCGCCGCGGACCCGTCGGAGATCTGGCTGGCGTTGCCGGCGCTGATGACGCCGTCCTCCTTGAACGGGGTCTTCAGGGAGGCGAGCTTCTCCAGGGTGCCCCCGGGTCGGATGCCCTCGTCGGCGCTGATGACCGTGCCGTCCTCGAGGGTCACCGGGGCGATCTCCTCGTCGAAGGCCCCGTCGGCCTGGGCCTTGGCGGCCTTCTCGTGCGAGGAGAGCGCGAACTCGTCGAGCTGCGTGCGGGAGAAGCCCCAGCGCTCGGCGATCATCTCGGCGCCGATGCCCTGGTTCGGGTGGACGCCGTCGTAGCGGGCCATGAACGTCGGGCCCAGCGGGGTGCCGGCCGACCCGTCGCCCCGGGCGGCGCCCATGGGCACGCGGCTCATCGACTCGACGCCACCGGCGACGACGACGTCGGCCTGGCCGCTGATCACCGTCGCGGCGGCGAAGGCGACCGCCTGCTGGGAGGACCCGCACTGGCGGTCGATCGTCGTGCCGGGCACCGACTCCGGCCACCCGGCGGCCAGAGCCGCGTTGCGGCCGATGTTGAAGGTCTGCTCGCCCACCTGGCTGACGCAACCCCAGAAGACGTCCTCGACGACGGCCGGGTCGATGCCCGACCGCTCGGCCAGCGCGTTCAGCACGTGGGCGGACAGGTCGACGGCGTGCACGCCGGAGAGCCCTCCCCCGCGCTTGCCCACCGGCGTACGGACGGCGGCACAGATGACGGCATCACGCATGGACCCACTCCTCGTCGTCGACGATCCGGTGCGGCCGGGACGGCCACCTGTCGCGATCGTATGTTCCGCGTGCCGCCTGGCAGGCTGTGGACGTGCAGTGGTCGCCCCCCACGGTGGTCCCGGCAGCCCTGGCCGCAGGTGGCCTGCTCCTGGGCGCCGTCACCGTCGCCCTCGACGACGCCGGCCGGGTCCTCGTCGGGGCCGCGGCCCTGCTCCTGCTGCTGCTCGCCGTCCGCGACCTCCTGCTGCGCCCCCGGCTCGCCACCGCCGACGACGGCCTGGAGGTGCGCACGCTCACCGGACGGCGGGTGCTGCCGTGGGGTCTGCTGCGGGTCCGGGTCCGCACCGGGCGCCGCTGGGGGACCACGGTGTCCACCCTGGAGCTGGACACGGCCGCCGGTCCGGACGACGACGGCGTGCTCGTGGTCCTCGGTCGCTGGGACCTCGGCGCCGATCCTGCCGACGTGGCCGCGGCCCTGGCGGACAGCGGCCGGACCTCTGGCTAGACCGTGACCGCCGCGAGGGCGGGCACGGTGAGGGCCAAGGCGAGCAGCACGACCGCGATGGCGGCGAGCCCGGCGCCCTGGAGAGCCGGCCGACGACGCGCCGCGACCAGCAGCGCCGCGACGACGGCCCCGGTGACCAGGCCGCCCAGGTGGCCGAGCAGGGACACCCCGGGGAGGAAGCTGATGAACACGTTGATGGCCAGCAGCACGAGGATGCCGCGGATGTCCTGCCGCCGGAGCACCATCAGCACACCGAGGGCGCCGAGGAGCCCGTAGATGGCGGTGGAGGCACCGGCCACCGGGCGCAGCGGCTCACCGAAGAGCTGGATGACCGTGGAGCCGCCCAGCGCCGAGACCAGGTAGAGGCCCAGGAACCGCCACCGGCCCAGCTGCCGCTCCAGCTCCGACCCGAAGACCAGCAGCGCGAGCATGTTGAGGGCCAGGTGCACCAGCCCGATGTGCAGGAAGGCGGCGGTCAGGAGTCGCCACGGTTCGCCGAGCTGGACGAGCAGCGGCACCTGGGCGAGGGCCTCGAACACCGGGGACCGGTAGTTGTCCAGCGGCGCGGAGCCGGCCAGCCCGGCCGACACCGCCGTGACCAGGAACATCGCGACGTTGGCCGCGATGAGGGCCAGGGGCACCGCCCCCCAGCGGGCGACGGCGCCGCGCAGACCGCTGCCGGTGGACCGGACGCGGCGCACGGTCGCGGCGCCCTCGCGGACGCACTCGGGGCACTGGAACCCGACGGAGGCCGGGATCATGCACTCCGGGCAGATCGGTCGGCCGCAGCGGGTGCAGCCGATCCCCGTGGGCCGGTCGGGGTGCCGGTAGCACGAGGGCGGCGGGGGCGCCGGCTGCTCGCCGGCGCCCCCGCCGTCAGGGCCCGTGCTCAGCTGCGCTGCACCTCGACGGACTCGATGACGACGTCCTGCGCGGGGCGGTCGTTGCGGCCGGTCTGCACCGCGGCGATGCGGTCGACGACGTCGCGGCCCTCCTGGTCGGCGACCTCACCGAAGATGGTGTGCTTGCCGGTCAGCCAGGCCGTCGGGGCGACGGTGATGAAGAACTGCGAGCCGTTGGTGCCCGGGCCGGCGTTGGCCATGGCGAGCAGGTAGGGCTTGGTGAAGGCCAGGTCGGGGTGGATCTCGTCGCCGAACTGATAACCGGGGCCGCCGATGCCCTGACCGAGCGGGTCCCCGCCCTGGATCATGAAGCCGGAGATGATCCGGTGGAAGATCGTGCCGTCGTAGAGCTTGTCGGTGGTCTTCTCACGGGTGGCCGGGTGCGTCCACTCGCGGAGGCCCTCGGCGAGGTCGGCGAAGTTGGCGACCGTCTTCGGCGCGTGGTCGGGGAACAGGTCCACGGTGATGTCGCCGTGGTTGGTGTGCAGGACCGCGCGGCGGGCGGGAGTCGATTCAGTCACGGATCCACTCTCCCACCGACGGCGGGAGCGGGTCGCACGGGGCCGGGGTTTGCCGGCAGCGGCGGATGTTCCACGTGGATCGATGGCGGTCCGAAGACCCAGCCGTGCGTGGCGACGAGAGGGATTGAACGCCTGAGCCACGCCTTGCCCGATCGACCGAGGAGTGGTTCGGCTGTCGGTTCCGACCGGACACCCGTCCCGAGCAGCGCTGTCACCGCTGTCCGGAACTCGTACAGGTAGGCCGACGTGGTGACCCGCCAGCGCCCCTGCTGGACGTCGTACTTCTCGGGGTCGCTCGGGAGGATCCGGTGGTGCATGGACGCGAGGAACCGGCAGCCGGCCGCGTCACCGCGCAGTACGAGGCCGTCTCCGCCGTTCAGGGTCCAGACGTGGGTCTTGTCCGTGGTCGCGCGACCGCCGGGTGAGACGACGATCTTGCCCGTGCCGAGGCAGGCCACCGCTCGTTCGAGAGGCGCCAGGAACGCTTCCACCGCTTGATACGGCGACGCTCCCGGCACGAGGCGTCAGCGTACGAGGGGGAGCGCCATGAGCACGTCGAGCAGCCCCGGGTTGGCATCGGGGTCGATGTCGTCGAACTTGCCCTCGTCGAGGGCCGCGAGGAACTCTTCCCCACTCAGGTCCAAGGCGGTGCGGACGACTCGGTCGAAGGCCGCGGCGGCTTCCTCAGGGGTGAGTTCGCTGACCTCGACAGACGCGCTGCTCTCTGCGATCGACATGGTCACCCCTACGTCCTTCATCCACACGTCCATCCACAACCACGTGTTTACCGGGTGCCACCGACGGAAGCCTTGCGGCCAGCCGTGGCGCATGCGCCGTCACACGTTCGGGGCGGGCCGTTGTCGAGGGACGACAACGTGGTCGATGAGGTGCAAGACCTCACGCGACCGGTGCTGTCAGGCACCTTGATCAGCGACAGCGCGCAGTGCCTCCTGGAGCCGGGCCTTCGCATCGGCGGCGATCGGTTCCAGTGCGGGCCGGCCGGGGACGGTCACCATGAGCTCCGGGTTGAGGGCGGAGACCAGTGTCCGCCCGTCGTCATCGGTGCGGACGACGACGTTGCAGGGCAGCAGCAGCCCGAGGTCCGGCTCGATCTGCAGGCCCTGTCGGGCGAGCGGGGCGTTGCAGGCGCCGAGGATGATCTGCGGGGGGACGTCGACGTCGAGCTTGGCCTTGAGGGTGGCGGCGACGTCGATCTCGGTGAGGATGCCGAAGCCCTGATCGGCCAGGGCCGTGCGGGTGCGTTCCAGAGCCTCGTGGAGCGGGGCGTCGACGTGCACGCTCATGCCGAAGTCGACCAAGGGGTTCTCCTTCTGTAGTGGATGACGTGGTGGATGGGTTGCCCGCGGTGGCGGGCGGTTATCCGCTGGGTGGGTTGATCAGCGCCTGGACCACGACGAGCGCTGCGACGGTGAACACCAGGTAGGCGAACCAGCGGCGCAGCCGCTCGGCCGGCAGCCGGGAGGCCACCCTCGCCGAGGCCAGCGAGCCGACCACCGCGGCCGCGGTGAAGGCCAGCGCGACCCGGTAGTCCAGCGCGGCGTCCCCAGCGTGGGCGGCGAACCCGGCGACGGAGTTGATCACGATGATGACCAGCGAGGTGCCGACAGCGACGGTCATCGGCAGCCCGAGCAGCAGAACCAGCGCGGGGATGATCAGGAAGCCGCCGCCGACGCCGAAGAGGCCGGTGAGGAAGCCGACGACGACACCGGATCCGATGGCCTTGGGCAGGCATCCACGCCAGTTCACCCCGCCGCCGGGAAGGGCGCAGTCCCCGCCGATCGTGAGCTGCTCGCGGAGCATCCGGACCCCAGCGGCGACCATGAGAGCGGCGAACCCGACGAGTACGACCCTCGGGTCGAGCAGTCGGTTGACCGCGGCCCCGGCGAACGCCGCCCCGGCGCCCGCCGTCCCGAACACCCCGGCGATCCGCCACGCCACCTGCCCCTGCCGCAGCCGCGGGAGGACGGCGGTGACCGAGGAGACGCCGACGACGAGCAGGGACGTCGGAACGGCGACGGCCAGCGGGGTACCCACGCCGTAGACCAGCGCGGGGACGGCGAGGATCGACCCGCCCCCGCCGAGCAGCCCGAGCAGGATGCCGATGGTCAGGCCCAGGCCCAGCGCCGCGGCCATCAGTACGTCCGCGTTCGGGCGCAGAGCCGCTTCCTGTGGCCGGTCACGCCGCCCGCCGGCCCTCCGGCAGTTGGTCGATGACCTCGGCGACGCTCCGCTCGCGGGGACCGCGGTTGTGCGGCAGCGCGGCGAGGATCCGGCCCATCGTGCAGGTGTCGGTGAGCGCCGACAGGGTCAGCCCGGCGCCGACGCCACCGGCGACGAGCGTCGCCCTGGGCACGCGCAGGCCTGCCGCTACCCCGGCGACCACCAGCGATCCGGCGACGAGGCGGACCTGACGCTCCAGGGACCACCGCGCGGCGCCGCGGATCACCTCGCCGCCGGCTGCGGCGTAGGCCGGGACGCCGCCGCCGAGCACGTGGAGGTTGGCCGCGCCGACACCGGTGAGGCGCCGCTGGGCTTCGGCCGCCCGCGTCCCCGATTGGCAGACCAGCACGACCTTGCGGTCCAGGCGGGCGGCGAGCTGGGCGGCGTGGTCGCCGAGCAGGTTCAGCGGCACGTTGTAGGAGCCGGCGATGTGCGCCGTCTCGTACTCCGCCGGGCTGCGGACGTCGATGACGGTGACCGCGTCGGGGTCGCGCAGCCAGTCGATCACGGTGGGCGCGTCGATGCGGTCAGGGCTGAGGCTGTGCATGGATATCCTTCTCGGATGGTCCGGCGAGTGCGGGGTGTCGTGGGTCGAATCGCTGGTCAGGCTGAGCCGGCGGGGGCGTCGCCTTCGGCGGGCCGTTCCTCCAGACCCGCCTTGCCGGCGTTGTCGTAGGAGTCGTCGATCAGGACCACCTGCCGGTCTGGGCGGTCCAGGACCGAGGCGGCGATGGAGGCGCGGTAGCCCGAGCCGCAGTAGACCCACAGCTCGCCCTCGGGGACCTCGTCGAGGCGCACGTTCAACTGGTGCAGGGGGATGTGCTGCGACCCGCGGACGTACCCCTGGGCGCGTTCGTCGTTGCGGCGGGCGTCGAGCACCTGCACCGGGCCCTGCTGCAGGGCGGCGGCGAGGCCGGCGAAATCAGTGGTCCGGTAGGAGCGCAGGCCCTGCCCGTCAGCGAGGGCCTCGATGTCGCCGATGGCGGCGCCGGCGAGGTCGTCGACGCCGATGCGGACCAGCTCGCGGCGGGCCTGGGCGACCTGCTCCTCGCTCGCGCCGATCAGCGTCAGGGGTGCGCCGTAGGTGTAGAGCCAGCCGAGGTAGGTGACGAAGTTGGTGCCGAGCTCGAAGTTCAGGCTACGGGGCAGGTGACCGGCGGCGAACGCGGTCCGCTGGCGCAGGTCCACCACCCATTCACCGGCCTCGAGCCGCCGGCGCAGCTCGGCCGGGTCCACCGGCTCGGGCAGCGACAGGTCCACCGGGGCCGGGCCGGAGCGGTTGATGGGACCCATGTGCGCGTAGTAGGCGGGGTAGGCGTCCAGCCCGGCGAGGAGGGTGTCGACGTACTGCTGCTCCTCCATGGTGAGGGCCGGGTTGGCCCGCAACTGCTCCCCGACGGTGGAGGCGGTGCCGCTGGTCGGGGTCGCGGAGCAGAAGCTGCCGAACCCGTGGGTCGGGAACACCTCGGTCTGCGCGGGAAGCTCGCGGGCGATCCGGCGCACGGAGTGGAACTGCGCGTGGGTCAGCTCGTCGGTGGCTGCTGGGCTGACCAGGTCGGTGCGCCCGGTCGAGCCGTAGAGCATCGACCCGCCGGTGAAGACCGCCCGGATGGCCCCTTCGCCGTCGCCTTCGACGTCCTCGAGGACGTAGCTGACGTGGTGGTGGGTGTGGCCCGGGGTGTGCAGCACCCGCAGCCGGACCGCCCCGGCCTCCAGCACGTCCCCGTCGCCGACCGCGTGGTGGTCGAAGAGTGCCTCGCTGCCGGTGGGCAGGACGTAGGTCGCACCGGTGCGCACGGCCAGCTCCAGGCCCCCGGTGACGTAGTCGTTGTGCACGTGGGTCTCGAGCACGTGGGTGAGGCGCAGGCCACGCTGCTCGACGAGGTCGAGGACCCGATCGATGTCACGCTGCGGGTCGACGACGACGGCGACCTGCCCGTCCGTGGCCAGGTAGCTGCGGTCGCCCAGGCTGGACGTCTCGATGGTGTGGATGTGGATCACGGGGTGTGTCTCCTTGAGGTGCGCCCGCGGATCGCGGGCGGGTGTGGCCGGGTGGCGTCGGGTGGCGTTCAGGCGACGGTTCCGGGGCTTCCGTCGGCGGTGCTGGAGGGCAGGCCCTCGCGCGCCCAGCGCTGCATCCCGCCGTCCATCACCGCGGCCCGTCGTCCGGAGGAGGTCAGCAGCTCCGCGGCCTTCGCGGCGCGCCCGCCGCCGCGGCAGACCGTGACGACGGGGCGCTGGGCGTCGAGCTCGTCGATGCGCTGGGGGAGTTGGCCGAGGGGGATGTGCACCGCGCCGTCGATGTGGCCGGCTGCCCATTCGTCGTCCTCGCGGACGTCGAGGATCTGTACTTGGCTGCGGGAGTCCTGCACCGTGCGGGGGTCCATGTCGTGCTCCTTGCTGTCGGGGTGCGCGGTAGGTGCTTCCGGGTCACCGGACCGCCGGTGACCGGTGATCACTGCTGGTCCAGCCAGTCCTGCATCAGCGAGATCTCGTCGGTCTGGACGCGGACCATCTCCGCGGCCATCGCGGCGATCTGCTGGTCGCTGCCGGCCTGCTGGACCATCTGGGCCATGTGCACGCCCATCCGGTGGTGCGGGATCATGGCTTCCAGGAAGGCGCGGTCGAACTGGTCGTCCGGCACCTCGGTCAGGTCCGTCTCCGAGCCCATCCCGGCCATCCCCGAGCCCATCCCAGCGGCCATGCCGCCGGCTGGGGCGTCCGGGTCGGTGCCCAGCCGCGTAGCCGCGGCGCGCAGCTGGGCGATCTCCGCGGTCTGGGTGCGCTCGATGTCCCGGGCCAGCTGCCGGACCTCGGGGCGCTGCGCCCGCTCCTCGGCCAGCCGGGCCATCTGCACCGCCGACTCGTGGTGCACCGCCATCTGCACCGCGAACATCGCATCCGCCGAGCGGGCCATCCCCGGCATCGCCGAACCCATGCCGGATCCGGTGGACGGCCGGGAGACCGCCCCGGCGCCCGGCAGCAGCTGGGCGCCGGTCGCCACACCACCGCCGAGCAGCAGCAACGCCGCCGTGCCCGCCACCAGTCGTCCTCGTGTCGTCCGCATCGGAGTTTTCCTTTCCTCGTCGTCTCACAACCATACAACTGTGCAGTTGTAAGTAAGATAGGGGTGTGTCCATTCCCAGCCCGCTGCCCGACCCACTGGTGGAGTTGGTCGCCCAGCGTTTCCGCGTGCTGAGCGAACCGGCCCGCATCAAGCTGCTCGACGCGCTGCGCGCCGGGCCGGCCAGCGTCGGCGAACTGGCCACCCGTGCCGACCTGAGCCAGCAGAACGCTTCCAAGCACCTCGGCGTGCTGCACAGCGCCGGGCTGCTCGAACGCGCCCGCACGGGGAACACCGCTCAGTACGCCATCGCCGATCCCAGCGTCTTCACGCTCTGCGAGCTGGTCTGCGACGCCCTGCGGGATCGGTACAGCGCCTTGCAGGCCGTCCTCCCACCGCCACAGGCGCCAGCCAGCCGCTGAGGGGAACCGTCGATCGACCTCACCGCCCCAGGCTCCGCCGGCATCGGGCCTCCACCACCCCCATGGCGAAGGGGGAGCACATGCCGCCTGGTCCCTAGCTCCGCCGCCCAGGCCGGTCTCGGCGGCCATGACACCGGACCGCTACGCCGACCTGGACGACGGCGACCTGGACGAGGTGGCCGACCGGCTGGACGCGCTGCGGGCCGCATCCCGCGGACGAGTTGCGAACTCTCTACGGACTGAGACCCCGTAGGAGGGCTCCCCGGAGCCCCCGACGGAGGTGCATCCGCGGGTCAGCGGAGTGGAGACGAGGGGAATCGAACCCCTAACCCCCGCCTTGCAAAGGCGGTGCTCTGCCAATTGAGCTACGTCCCCGGGATGACCCTTGCGGGCCGGGAGATCAGCGGGCCGGTCGGCTGACGGCGTCCGGTCCGCTGGTCGCCTCGTGCCAGAGGTCCGCCTCACCCTTGCCGGCGGAGCGCTTGCGGACGGCGGCCAGGGCACCGGCCGCAACTGCGGCGAGCGCCAGCTTCTTCAGCACGCGGAGAACCTCCTCGAGCAGATTCGCTCGCCGCGGAGACGACGACCGGCGAGTCGCGGAACCGCCTGGCTCCGGCACACGGGTGGGCCTGGGAGGACTTGAACCTCCGGCCTCATCCTTATCAGGGATGCGCTCTAACCGCCTGAGCTACAGGCCCGTGAACCTCGAAAAGCGTACCTGACCCCCGGACCGGTCCCGGCAGGGGGTCCCGGCGGCGGGGTGGGCAGCGGAGGCGGGCCGCCGGCGACCACCACGTCAGGGAAGTCGCGCTCCGGGAGCGCCGTCGGGCAACAGGTTCCCCGGAGTTGCTGGGGCACGGCTGGGATCCGGCCGGCACGATCCCTCATGCGGAGAAGAAGGTGCTCGGAGGCGCCGTAGGACGCCGGTTTCCGCGCACGTGGAGCCCGCCTCGACCGCAGGAGCGGCACCACGGCTGCGGGGCGCGCTGCCCGGCGACCGGACGGCAGTCACCGGCGGATCCGAGCGCTTCGACCCGGGCACCGCGGCCAGGCCTGCCGGGCACGATGACGAGGACCGAGGGGCCCCCGCCGGTGTGCCGGATCCGCTCGGCCGGATCGGCATCCGACGCGTGCGGTCGCGATGCAGATGGCGACCGCGGCGGGTCAGTCCCGCTCGGAGAGGGTGAGCTCGAGCCCGCCGACCAGATCGGAGCAGAGGTTGTACATGAACGTGCCCACGGTGCAGAGCGCCGTCAGCAGGACCACGTTGATGGCCCCGATGATCGCCGCGCCCCAGAAGAAGATGCCCGGCGTGACGACCTCGCTGCCGCCCGACTCCGACGTGGTGCCGAACTGGCCGACCAGGCCGTTGATGGTGTCGAAGACCCCGAGGCCGTTGAGCACCAGGTACATCACGCCGACGGCGACCATCCAGATGAAGAACAGCGAGATGGAGAGGACCAGCGAGATCTTCAGTGCCGACCAGGTGTCGATGTGCCGCAGCTGCAGCCGGGCCCGGCGCGGACCGCGGCCGACCTGCTTGGCGCCGGCCCGGCTCGCTGCCCCCGCGGGGACCGAGGTGGCGTCGGTGGCAGAGCCGGCACCCGTGGCCGGGCCAGCACCCGTGGCCGGGCCGGACTGCGCGGGGGCCGGCGGCGCGGCCGGGACGGGACCGGTCGGGGCGGGACCGGTCGGGGCGTCCACCAGCGGCTGGGGGACCAGGGGCACCGAGCCGGTGCCCGGCGCCTGCGCCCGCTGGGCGCCGGTGGCGGGGATGGACTGCGTGGTCGAGGAGTTCGGCCCCGCGCCGGGCGCACCCGACGCGTCCGGACCGTCCCCGGCCCGGGAGTCGGTGCGCACCGAACTCTGCGTCCGGTCGCTCATGCCAGTCTCCCGTTCCGCAGCGGCCAGGCCGCTCCCTCAGTGCCGGTCCTGCGGCGACCGGGGCCGCCGCAGGACGCAGACGCTTTCGTGACTACCCGCTCACCCTAGGCCGCTGGCTCGTCGTTGTCCGTCGTACGGGCGATCGCCACGATCGACACGTCCTCAGGCAAGTTCATGAGCTTGACACCCATGGTGGCGCGGTCCTTGTTGTGCCGCACGCCGTTGACCGGCGTCCGGATGACACCGCCGCCGGAGGTGATGGCGTACAGCTCGTCGCCCAGCGTCACCGCGAGCGCGCCCACCAGAGCACCCTTGCGCGCCTTGGGGTCGGCGGTGAGCACGCCCTTGCCGCCGCGTCCCTGGTTCGGGTAGTTCTCGATGCCCGTGCGCTTGGCGAACCCGCGCTCGGTGGCCACGAGCACGTCGACGCCCTCCTCGACCACCATCATCGACAGCAGCCGGTCGTCGGAGCTCAGCGCGATGCCGCGCACTCCCTCGGTGGCCCGGCCCATCGGCCGCAGCGCGGCGTCGTCGGCCTTGAACCGGATCGACATCGCCTTGCGGGTGACCAGCAGCAGGTCCTGCTCGGGGTCGATCAGCGCGGCGCCCACCAGCTCGTCGCCGTCCCGCAGGTTGATGGCGATGACGCCACCGGTGCGGGGGGAGTCGAAGTCGGTGAGCCGGGTCTTCTTCACCTGGCCCTTGGCGGTCGCCAGGACCAGATAGGGGGCGACCGTGTAGTCCTTGATCTGCATGACCTGGGCGATCTTCTCGTCGCCCTGGAAGGCCAGGATGTTGGCCACGTGCGCGCCGCGCGCCGTGCGGTTGGCCTCGGGCAGCTCGTAGGCCTTCGCGCGGTAGACCCGGCCCTTGTTCGTGAAGAACAGGATCCAGTCGTGGGTGGAGCCCACGAAGAAGTGGTCGACGATGTCGTCCTGCTTCAGCGCGGCGCCCATCACGCCCTTGCCGCCGCGGCGCTGGGAGCGGTAGAGGTCGCTCTTCGTCCGCTTGGCGTACCCGGTGCGGGTGATGGTGACGACGACCTCCTCCTCCGCGATGAGGTCCTCCATCGACACGTCGCCATCGTTCGCGACGAACTGCGTGCGGCGGTCGTCGCCGTACTTCTCGACGATCTCGGCGAGCTCGTCCTTGATGATCTGCCGCTGCCGCTCCGGCGAGGCGAGGATCGCCTGCAGGTCGGCGATGCGGGCCTCGATCTCGGCCAGCTCGTCCATGATCCGCTGGCGCTCCAGCGCGGCCAGACGGCGCAGCTGCAGGTCCAGGATCGAGATCGCCTGGATCTCGTCGACGTCGAGCAGCTCCATCAGCCCGGCGCGGGCCTCGTCGGCCGAGGGGCTGCTGCGGATGAGGGCGATGACGGCGTCGAGCTGGTCGAGGGCCTTGGCCCAGCCGCGCAGGATGTGCGCGCGCTCCTCGGCCTTGCGCAGGCGGTAGCGCGTACGCCGCTGGATGACGTCGATCTGGTGGTTCACGTACTCGCGCACCAGCTCGTCCAGCCGCAGCGTCCGCGGGACGCCGTCGACGATGGAGAGCATGTTGCACCCGAACGTCGTCTGCAGCTGGGTGTGCTTGTAGAGGTTGTTCAGCACGACCTTGGCGACGGCGTCACGGCGCAGCGTGAAGACCAGCCGGCGGCCGACGCGGTCGCTGGACTCGTCGGCGATCTCGCTGATGCCCTGGATCCGGCCTTCCTTGATCGACTCGGCGATCGACTCGGCCAGGTTGTCGGGGTTCACCTGGTAGGGCAGCTCGGTGCAGACCAGCTGCACCCGGCCGCGGGCGTCCTCCTCGACGGTGACGACGGCGCGCATGCGCACCGAGCCGCGGCCCGTCCGGTAGGCGTCCTCGATGCCCTCGCGGCCGACGATCAGGCCGTGGGTCGGGAAGTCCGGGCCCTTGACCCGCTCCATGCAGGCCGTCAGGGCTTCCTCGGGCTCCGCGGCGGGGTGGTCGAGCGTCCAGAAGACGGCGTCGGCGACCTCGCGCAGGTTGTGCGGCGGCATGTTCGTGGCCATGCCGACGGCGATGCCGGCGGACCCGTTGATGAGCAGGTTCGGGATGCGCCCCGGCAGGACCAGCGGCTCCTGGTTCTTGCCGTCGTAGTTCGGCTGGAAGTCGACGGTCTCCTCGTCGATGTCCCGGAGCATCTCCATGGCCAGCGGCGTGAGCCGGGCCTCGGTGTACCGCATGGCCGCGGCCGGGTCGTTGCCCGGGGAGCCGAAGTTGCCCTGCCCGTCGATGAGCGGGTATCGCATGGCCCAGGGCTGGGCGAGCCGCACGAGGGCGTCGTAGATCGAGGTGTCGCCGTGCGGGTGGTAGTTACCCATCACCTCACCGACGACGCGGGCGCACTTGACGTAGCTGCGATCGGGGCGGAAGCCCTGGTCGTACATCGCGTACAGCACGCGGCGGTGCACCGGCTTGAGGCCGTCACGGACCTCGGGCAGCGCCCGGCCGACGATGACCGACATCGCGTAGTCGATGTAGCTGCGCTGCATCTCCTGCTGGAGGTCGACCGGTTCGACGCGGTCGCGGGCTGAGGTCTCCGTCACGGTTTCACAGTCTCCACAGGTCGGTGCACAGAGGTGGACAAAGTCGCTGGTCAACCGGGGCGTCGGGCGCCGGCCGGGGGGAGTTCACCGGCCGGCTGCCCGACGGCGCCGGGTCAGACGTCGAGGAAGCGGACGTCGCGCGCGTTGCGGGTGATGAAGCTGCGGCGGGCCTCGACGTCCTCGCCCATGAGGACGCTGAACAGCTCGTCGGCGGTGGCGGCGTCCTCGAGGGTGACCTGCAGCAGGATCCGCGTCTCCGGGTCCATCGTGGTCTCCCACAGCTCCTTGGCGTTCATCTCGCCGAGGCCCTTGAACCGCTGGATGGCGTCGTCCTTGACCTTCCGGCCGGACTCGGCGGCCGCCTTGAGCACGGCGTCCTTCTCACGGTCGGTGTAGACGTAGTCGTCGGCGTGCTTGCCGCCCCACTTGATCTTGTACAGCGGGGGCTGGGCGAGGTAGACGTGGCCGGCCTCGACCAGCGGCCGCATGAAGCGGAACAGCAGGGTCAGCAGCAGGGTGCGGATGTGCTGGCCGTCGACGTCGGCGTCCGCCATCAGGATGATCTTGTGGTAGCGGAGCTTCGACAGGTCGAACTCGTCGTGGATGCCGGTGCCGAACGCGGTGATCATCGACTGGACCTCGTTGTTCTTGAGGACCCGGTCGATGCGCGCCTTC
Organism: Blastococcus saxobsidens; assembly: GCF_002938435.1. GTDB lineage: Bacteria > Actinomycetota > Actinomycetes > Mycobacteriales > Geodermatophilaceae > Blastococcus > Blastococcus saxobsidens. Next base: position 28,283 of record NZ_POQT01000022.1, on the reverse strand, counting down.
TCGACGTTGATGATCTTCCCGCGGATCGGCAGGATCGCCTGGAACATCGAGTCGCGGCCGGACTTCGCCGAACCGCCGGCCGAGTCGCCCTCGACGATGTAGATCTCCGAGGCGCGCGGGTCGGTGGAGCGGCAGTCGGCGAGCTTGCCCGGCAGCGAGTTGTTGCTGAGCAGGCTCTTGCGGGCCAGCTTCCGGGCGTCCTGCGCGGCACGCCGGGCGCGGGCTGCCGAGGCCGCCTTGTTGATGATCATCTTGGCTTCGGTGGGGTTGGCCTCGAACCAGTGCCCGATCTGCTCGTTGCAGACCTTCTGCACGAACCCCTTCACCTCGGTGTTGCCGAGTTTGGTCTTCGTCTGCCCCTCGAACTGCGGGTCACCGAGCTTCACCGAGACGATCGCGGCGAGGCCCTCCCGGATGTCCTCGCCGGTGAGCTTCTCGTCCTTGCCCTTGAAGAGCTTCTTCTCCTCGGCGTACCGGTTGACGATGGAGGTCAGTGCCGCACGGAAACCTTCCTCGTGCGTACCGCCCTCGTGGGTGTTGATGATGTTGGCGAAGGTGTAGACCGACTCGGAGTAGGCCTCGGACCACTGCATGGCGACGTCGATCGACATGGCCATGTCGTTCTTGCCGGTGCCCTCGGCGGCGAAGCTGATGACCGACTTGTGGATCGGCGACTTCTTCGCGTTGATGTGGCCGACGTAGTCGATGAGGCCCGCGTCGTACTTGTAGGTGATCTCGGTGGGCTCGAAGGCCTCGTCCTCGGAACCGGCCGGCGGCGCGGCCTCGGCGAGGGTGACCTCGTCGGACAGACCGGACTCGGCCTTGCTGTGGCCCGGGCGCTCGTCGCGCAGCGTGATGGTCAGGCCCTTGTTCAGGAAGGCCATCTCCTGCAGGCGCCGGTTGATCGTGTCGAACGAGTAGCGCGTGGTCTCGAAGATGCCCCCGTCGGCCCAGAAGGTGATGGCCGTCCCGCGCTTCTTCGTGGGGCCGACCTCCTCCAGCGGACCGGGCTTGGCGTAGGCGTAGCTCTGCGTCCACTCGGTCCCGTCGCGCCAGACCTGGACGTCGAGCCGCGTGGACAGGGCGTTGACGACGGTGACACCGACGCCGTGCAGACCGCCGGAGACCCCGTAGCTCTTGCCGTCGAACTTCCCGCCCGCGTGCAGGACGGTCATGATCACCTCGACGGTGGGCCGCTTCTCGACCGGGTGCATGTCGACCGGGATGCCACGGCCGTTGTCCTCGACCCGGACACCGCCGTCGGCCAGCAGCGTGACGTGCACGCGGTCGGCGTGGCCGGCCAGCGCCTCGTCGACGGAGTTGTCGACGACCTCCCACACCATGTGGTGCAGGCCGCGCTCGCCCGTCGATCCGATGTACATACCCGGGCGCTTGCGGACCGCCTCGAGTCCCTCGAGGACGGTGATGGAGCTGCCGGAGTAGGCGTTCTCGGTCAGGGGTGCTGCGACCACGTGGGGCCTTCCTCTCGAGCAACCGGGACCTCACGCCCCCGACCCGGGACAGGGGGCGGAACGGCGCAGAAGGGCACTGAGCCGGTTGCTGACGGTTTTCAGCGACCACGATACCGCGACGTACGACAGGAATGACGCCGTCCACGCCCTGAGGTCGTGTCTGCGCCACTCGCGGCACCTCCCGCACCATGGGAGTTGGCTCCCTGTGTGCCACGCCGTTGCCGGGCCCGTGGAGGGCTCGGGGCGACGGCACCGGTGGACGCGGCCGCGCAGACTCGGGTCATGGTCCAGCCGGAGGCAGCCCCGCACGTCCCGTCCACCGGTGCCCCGCTCACCTGCCTGGTCACCGGCGCGACGGGGTACGTCGGTGGCCGGCTGGTGCCGGAACTGCTGGCCGCCGGCCACCGGGTCCGCGTGCTGAGCCGCTCCCCGGAGCGGCTGCGCGACCACCCCTGGGCGGGGGACGTCGAGGTGGTCCGCGCCGACGCCGGCGACCCGGTCGCGGTCGCGGAGGCCTGCCGGGGTGTCGACGTCGTCTACTACCTGATCCACGCCCTGGGCGGCGGGCCGTCGTTCGGCGGGGCCGACCGGCGCACCGCACGGGTGATGGCGGACGCGGCCCGCCGCGCCGGCGTCCGGCGGCTGGTCCACCTCGGCGCGCTGGCGCCGGAGGACGAGGAACTGTCCCCGCACCTGCGCTCGCGCGCCGAGGTCGCCGAGATCCTGCTGGGCTCGGGCGTGCCGACCGTGGTGCTGCGGGCCGCCGTCGTGCTCGGCTCGGGGTCGGCGTCCTTCGAGATGCTGCGCTACCTCACCGAGCGGCTGCCGGTCATGGTCACGCCGCGCTGGGTGCACAGCCGGATCCAGCCGATCGCCATCCGCGACGTGCTGCGCTACCTGGTGGCGTGTGCCCAGCTGCCCGCCGCGGTGCACCGGTGCTTCGACATCGGCGGCCCGGACGTCATGGACTACGCGGAGATGATGCAGCGGTACGCGCACGTCGCCGAGCTGCCGCGTCGCCGGATCGTGCCGGTGCCGCTGTTCAGCCCGTCCCTGTCCAGCCACTGGGTCGGCCTCATCACGCCGGTGCCGGCCGGCATCGCGCGGCCCCTGGTGGAGTCGCTGCGCAACACCGTCGTCTGCGCCGAGCACGACATCGCCCGGTACGTGCCGGACCCGCCCGGTGGGCTGCTCGGGTTCGACGACGCCGTCCGGCTGGCCGTCCAGCGCGTCCGCGACTCCGCCGTCACCACCCGGTGGGCGTCGGCGTCCGTGCCCGGGGCACCGTCGGACCCGCTGCCCACCGATCCGGACTGGGCCGGCGGCACCCTCTACGTCGACGACCGGGTGCTCGCCAGCACCGCCTCGCCCGACGCGCTGTGGCGCGTGGTGGAGGGCATCGGCGGGGAACGCGGCTGGTACTCCTGGCCGCTGGCCTGGCGGGTGCGGGGCGGGCTGGACCGCATGGTCGGCGGGGTCGGCCTGCGCCGCGGGCGCCGCGATCCCGATCGGCTCTACGTGGGTGACGCGCTGGACTTCTGGCGGGTCGAGGAGCGGGAGGCCGGCCGCCTCCTGCGGTTGCGCGCGGAGATGCGGGTGCCGGGCCTGGCGTGGCTGGAGTTCCACGTGGAACACGACGGCGCCGCACCCGGCGGGCGGGGCGGCAGCGTGCTCCGGCAACGGGCCACCTTCGCCCCTCGCGGCCTGTCCGGTCACGCCTACTGGTGGGCCGTGGCCGCGTTCCACGGGTTCGTCTTCGGCGGCATGATCCGCGGCCTCGTCCGCGCCGCCGAGGAGCGGAGGCCGGCCCCGCCCCGAGCCCGGTGACGTGCTGGAACGGCCCCCTTGCAGGGGCCAGCCGCGAGCCTGCGAGCGGTGGGGGGCAAGGGGGTCCTCTTTCAGACCAGCAGCTGGGCGGTCGCCAGCTCCCGGTAGAGCCCGCTGGTCTCGACGAGCTCGTCGTGCGTGCCACGGCCGACCACCCGGCCCGCGTCGAGCACCACGATCTGGTCGCTGTCGCGGACCGTGGACAGCCGGTGCGCCACGACGAGGAGCGCCCGGTCGGCCGAGGCCGCCGCCAGGGTGTCGCGGAGCAGGCCCTCGTTGCGGGCGTCCAGGCTGGCGGTGGGCTCGTCGAGCAGCAGCAGCGACGGGCGGGCGAGCAGCGAGCGGGCGATGGCCAGCCGCTGCCGTTCACCCCCGGACAGCAGCACCCCCTCGTCGCCGACCGGCACGTCCAGCCCCCGGGCCGAGCGCTGGACGACGCCGGTCAGGCCGACGTCGGCCAGCACGGCCCACAGCTCGTCGTCCGTGCTCCCCGGCGCGGCGAGCAGCAGGTTCTCCCGCACCGATCCCGCGAGGACCGGCGCCTCCTGCTCGACGTAGCCCAGCCGGGCCCGCAGCGCCGCCCGTGGCAGGTCGCGGACGTCGGTGCCGGCCCACCGGATGCACCCGCCGGACAGCGGGTAGAAGCCCTCGACCAGCGCGAGGACCGTCGACTTGCCCGCGCCCGAGGGCCCCACCAGCGCCACCCGCGCACCGGGCGGCACGGTCATGGACACCCCACGCAGGACCTCCGTGCCGTCCGGGTAGGCGAAGGAGACGTCCTCGAGCGACAGCAGCGGGGTGGGGTCCCCGGCCGCCGGGACCCGGGGGACGTCGCGGACGACGGCACCACCGCGCTGGGGACGGTCGTCGGCCTCCGGCGCCAGGTCCAGGATCTCGCGCAGCCGGGCGAGCGCGCCCAGGCCCGTCTGCAGCTGCGTCCACGCGCCGATGGCCTGCCCCAGGGGCATGACCAGCAGGAACAGGTAGAGGATGAACGCCACGAGATCGGCGACGGCGATCGAGCCGGTGGCCACCCGGTAACCGCCCAGCCCCAGGACCGCGAGGAACGCGCCCTGCACCGCCACCTGGCCGGCCGGCGCCACGAGCGCCTGCAGCCGGGCCACCCGGACCCCGGCGGCGTGCGCCTCCCCGGCGGCCTCGCCCACGACGCCGACCTCGCGGGCGGTGGCACCGCCGGCCCGGATGGTGCGCACCGCCGACAGCGCCCGTTCGACTGTCGCGGTCATCGCGCCCACCGCCGCCTGCGCCTCCTGCGAGGCCCGGCGCACCCCGCGGGACACCGTCAGCACCACCGCCAGCCCCAGCCCGACGGCGCCGACGGTGACCAGCAGCAGCCGGCCGTCCACCAGGGCCATCGCCACGAGGGCACCGACCGCGACCACCGTCGAGCCGGCCACCTCGACGACCCCCGAGGTGACCGTGGCCCGCAGCAGCGTGGTGTCCGCCCCGATGCGGGAGATCAGATCCCCGATCCGGCGCCGGTCGTACTCCGCGATCTCCAGCCGCAGGAGGCGGTCGGCCACGGTGCGGCGGGTGGTGAGCACGACCCCCTCGGCGGTCCGCTGCAGGAGGAACTGCTGCAGCGCGCCCAGCGCGGCCGACGCCAGGAGCACGACCACCAGCGCGCTCACCACCGGCAGCAGCGGGTTCCCGGAGCTCACCGCCCGGATCGTCGCCGCCACCAGCGCGGGCTGGGCGAGGGCCGCGGCCGCCGCGACCAGCGACAGGCCCGCGGCGACCAGCAGGGGTCGCCGGTGCGGGCGCAGCAGCGGCAGCAGGTCGCGCACCCCTGCGGCCGGCGCCGGGACGAGGCCCTCGGGGTCCACCTGCGGCCGGTCAGTACCCGCCGGCGCCCAGCGCGGCGACGATCGCCGACAGCAGCCGGGCGTGGTGCTCCAGCAGCTGCGGGCGGTGCCCGTCGGGCCGGACGGCGCAGACGTGCCCTGCGCCGGACCAGAACTCGTCGCCGTCGTCGGTGCCGAGCAGGAGCCCGTGCACCGCCGGGTCCTGCGCGAGCCGGTGCAGGCGCGGGTCGTCCTCGGCGGCCAGCAGCAGCCAGCGCGCGTCGAACGCCGGGTCCCCGCTCGCCAGCGGCACCATGCCGCCGGTCCGGTGCCGCCAGAACCGGGCCGGGCTGAGCCGGAAGCCGGGCCCGGTGCCCAGCATCGGGGCGGCGGTGATCGCGTACTCCGGGACGACGTACCGCCCCGAGGCGTAGACGACGTCGAAGGCCACCAGCTCCAGGGAGCCGGCCCGGCCGCGCAGCACGTTGCCGGGGCGGTGGTCCTTGGTGGCGCGGACCGGCGAGGAGGCGATCACCTCGGCGAGCGGGGCGTCCTGCGGGGTGGTGCCGTCGGAGACGGTCCAGCCCTGCTGCAGGGCCCAGCCCTGCGCCCCGACGAGGTCGCCCTGGTAGGCGAACACCTGGTCGGCCGCGCCGGGCGTGCGGCGCCGGCCCCGGCGGTCGGTGCCTCCGGCCTCCGGTGGCTGACCCGGGAGCGGCGGACCCTGCGGCGGCGGCGCGTCCAGGGGCGCGGGTGCGTCACCGGGCGCCCGGCCGGCTCCGGGCACCGGCCCGTCGCCGGGCACCGGCCCCGCTGCGGGCGGCGGCACCGGGCGCTCCGGCTCGGCGGCCGGCAGGTCCCAGCCCGGCGGCTGCCAGGAGCGCGCGGAGATCGGCTGCTCGTCGTCCCGCGGCTTCTTCCGCCGGTCGACGAAGTTCGGCCGGTCCTCGTCCTCGGCCCCACCGGAGCCGAGGTGCGGGGGCTCGCGCCACCCGCTGCCGTCGCCGTCGTCGAAACCGTCCCGGTCACCGTCGCGGGGGCTGCTCATCGCTGCATCCTCCTCCCGGCGCCGGACCGTTGCGTCGGGCGCCTCATCCGTAGGTGTCGCGGGGTCCCCGTCCGCGCACCGAGCGCGGGCCCTTCTTCCAGCTGGGGGCCGTCGGACCGACAACGCGCAACGACGTCACGACGTCCCCGCCGACCTGCGCGCGCAGCTTGCCGAGGATCGTCGGCGCCAGCAGCCGCAGCTGGGTGGCCCACGCCGTGGACTCGGCCACGACCAGCAGGACCCCCTCGCTGAGCGTCTCCGGGCGGCAGTGCGAGGCGATGTCGGGACCCACGATGGCGTCCCACCGGCCGAACACCGACCCCACCTTCGTCCGCGACGACCAGTCCTCGTTGCTGACCAGGGAGTCGACCAGCCGTCCCAGCGGCTGGGGGTCGTCGGCGCCGGGGCCGGGGCCGCTCCAGGAGCGGCGCGGGCCGGCGACCCGCCGCCGGGTCGGCCGGGGGCGGGAGGCCGACGCCGCCCGCGCGGCCTCGAGGGCGGCCCGGGCGATGTCGCTCGGCCGGGCGGGCCGGTCCTCGCTCACGGCACCCTGCCCTCCCCGGCCGGAACGCCCTCCTTGACCACGACGGCGAAGCCGCCGCCCACCTCGACCCGCGCGCCGCGCAGCTCCGGCGGCACGTCGTCCATCACCGCGGCGGTGATCAGCGTCTGCTCGGCGGACCGGGCGACGGCCGCCAGGGCCGCCCGCCGCTCGGCGTCGAGGGTGGCGAAGACGTCGTCGAGGACCAGGATGGGGTCCTCGCCCTCGGCCCTCAAGAGGGCGAACGTCGCCAGCTTGAGCGCCAGCGCGAGCGACCACGACTCGCCGTGGCTGGCGAAGCCCTTCGCCGGTGCCGGTCCCAGGTGGATGACCAGGTCGTCGCGGTGCGGCCCCACGAGCGTCATGCCGCGGTCGAGCTCGTCACCCCGGCGCTCGGCGACCCGCGCCCGCATCGCCTCGGTCAGCTCCCCGGCCGACGGCAGCGTGGCACCGGGAACGAGCGCGACGCCCTCGCCGGCCAGCGGCACCGTCGAGCTGTACCCGAGCCCCGCCACCGCGCTGCCCTCGCCCGCCACCGCGGCGTAGGACTCGGCCACGTGCGGCGCCAGGTCGGCGATGAGCCGGAGCCGCGCGTCCAGGAGCTGCCCACCGAGATCGGTGAGGTGACCGTCCCAGACGTCGAGGGTCTCCATGGCCTTGCCGCGCGCCAGCCGGGCGGTCTTCAGCAGCGCGTTGCGCTGCTTGAGGACCCGGTCGTAGTCGCTGCGGACGCCGGCCAGCCGCGGCGTGCGGGTGGCCAGCAGCTCGTCGAGGAAGCGGCGCCGTTCGGTCGGGTCGCCCCGCACCAGGGAGAGGTCCTCCGGGGCGAACAGCACCGTGCGGACCAGGCCCAGCAGCTCCCGCGGGCGTGGCAGGGCGCCCCGGTTGACCCGCACCCGGTTGGCCTTGCCGGGGTTGATCTCGATCTCCACCAGGAGCTCGCGGTCCCCGCGGCGCAGCGCGGCGCGGACCACCGCCTGCGCGGCCCCGTGGCGCACCAGCGGTGCGTCGCCGGAGACCCGGTGGCTGCTCATGGTCGCCAGGTAGCCGACGGCCTCCACCAGGTTCGTCTTGCCCTCGCCGTTGCGGCCGACGAGCACCGTCGGCCCGGGCCCCAGGGCCAGGTCCACCCGGTCCCAGCTGCGGAACGAGCCCACCTGCAGGTGCCGTACGTACAACGAGGCCCTCCGTGGTGAGGTGCTGGAACGGCCGCTCTTCAGGGGCCCGCGCCGAGCACAGCGAGGCGTGGGGGGAAGGGCGGTCCTTCAGGCGGGGCGCTCGGCCTCCTGCGCCTGGACCGCGCGGACGGCGTGCCCGCCGAACTGGTTGCGCAGCGCGGCGACGGCCTTCATGGTCGGCGAGTCCTCCTGGCGGGAGGAGAAGCGGGCGAACAGGGACGCGGCGATGGTCGGCATGGGGACGGCGTTCTCGATCGCCTGCTCGACGGTCCACCGGCCCTCGCCGGAGTCATCGGCGTACCCGGTGATGCGCTCCAGGGCCGGGTCCTCCTGCAGGGCGCGGACCAGCAGGTCCAGCAGCCAGGAGCGGATGACGGTGCCCTGGGTCCAGGAGGCGATGACGCCGGGCACGTCCTCGATGAGGTCGACGGCGGCCAGCAGCTCGTAGCCCTCGCCGTAGGCCTGCATGAGCGCGTACTCGATGCCGTTGTGGACCATCTTGCTGAAGTGGCCGGCGCCGACCGGCCCGGCGTGCACGAAGCCGGCACCGGGCAGTTCCTGGCCGGACTCGTCCACCGGCGCCGGGGGCTTGAGGGCGTCGAAGATCGGCTGCGCCGTGGCGACGTCCTCCTTGGTGCCGCCCACCATCAGCGCGTAGCCGTTCTCCAGGCCCCACACGCCACCGGAGACGCCGACGTCGATGTAGCCGATGTTCTTCTCGCGGAGCATCACGTCGTGCACCTGGTCGTCGGTGTACTTCGAGTTGCCGCCGTCGATCACGATGTCGCCGGGGCTGAGCAGCTCGCCCAGCTCCTTGACCGTCGCCTTCGTCGGATCGCCCGCGGGCACCATGACCCAGATGACGCGGGGCGCCTCGAGCGCCTCGACCAGCGCGGGCAGGCTGTCGACGTCGCGCTTGCCGGGGGCGCGGTCGTAGCCCACGACCTCGTGCCCGGCGCGGCGCAGCCGCTCGGCCATGTTGCCGCCCATCTTGCCCAGCCCGATCAGCCCCAGCTGCACGACGGCGTCCCCTCTCAGCGTTTTCGTCTGCGTCCGTGCTCCATCGTGCTGGCCAGGGCCGGATCGTGCGACACCGGCTCCCCCGCGGCGGGCTCAGCCCGGCAGCCGCACCGGCATGATCAGGTACCGGTAGCTGCCCGGCCGTTCCGCCGGGGCGGCCGGTGCGTCGTCCGACGGCTCCTCCTCGACCCCGGAGAGCACCGCGGGCTTGAGCGGGCTGGTGAAGTCCAGCCGGGCCTGGGGGGTGTGCACCGCGGCCAGGCCGTCGAGCAGGAACGTCGGGTTGAAGCCGATCGTCAGCGGGTCGCCGTCGAAGTCGACGTCGCAGCGCTCCTCGGCCTGGCCCTCGTCGTCGGTACCGCCGGCCCGGAGCGTGACCTGGCCCGGGGTGAACTCGCAGCGCAGCGGCGTGCCGCGCTCGGCGACCAGGGCGACGCGCTTGGCGGCGTCGGTGAAGAGGCTGACCGGCAGCGTGGCGTTGGACAGGGACTCGTTCGGCATGATCGCGCGGTACTTCACGAACTCGGCGTCCAGCAGCCGGGTGGTGGTCTGCCGGTCCTTGCCCGACAGGCCCAGGATGCCCTCGCCGGAGCTGCCCGAGGACAGCGACAGGGTGATCTCCGGTCCGCTGGTCAGCGTCTTGGCCGCGTCGGCGAGGGTGCGGGCCGGGACCAGGACGGCGGCCGAGATGCCCGAGGTCTCCGGGCGCCAGGCGAACTCGCGCACGGCCAGCCGGTAGCGGTCGGTGGCGGCCAGGGTGATGAGGTCGTCCTCGATCTCCAGCCGGACACCGGTGAGCATCGGGAGGGTGTCGTCGCGTCCGGCGGCGATGGCCACCTGGCCCACGGCCTCGGCGAAGACGTCGCTGTCCACGATGCCGGCGGCCGAGGGCATCGACGGCAGCGAGGGGTAGTCCTCGACCGGCAGGGTCGGGAGGCTGAACCGGGCGTTGCCGCAGGTGATGGCCAGCCGCGGGCCCTCGGCGGTGATGTCGACCGGGTGCGGGGGCAGGGCCCGGGTGATCTCGGCGAGGAGCCGGCCCGGGACGAGCGCACGCCCGCTCTCACTGGTCTGGACGTCGATCTCCGCGCGGGCCGATACCTCGTAGTCGAAGCCCGAGACCGACAACTGGCTCCCGTCGACCTCGAGCAGGATGCCCGCCAGGACCGGCACCGACGGCCGCGGCGGCAGGCTGCGCGCCGTCCAGGCGACGGCGTCGGCGAGCACCTCACGTGCCACCCGGAACTTCATCTCTCGACCCACCCATGTTCGGTCCGCCCACCGGCCACCGGATTCCGGCAGCCGGTACGGGGAGGAGCTCGTCGTTTCCCGGCAACGGGGCCTCGAGGGCTCCGCTGCGGTGCTCATCGTGCCTGGTGCGGTGCCCCGTGGGGAAACCCCGCCCCTCGATGGGCTCCTGCGGCCTGCGCGGAGCGCCTGGAAGGCCTCCCAGCGCAGCGTCCCCACCCAGAGTGTGGTTCGAGAATTCTCCGGGATAACTCCTTCATCCTCGTCATCACACGTGTGGAAGCTGGGGATCGGGCCCCTTTCCGCAGGTCAGCGGGCGTCCGGGGGTGTTGACCGCTTGTGCAGGGTCAGCGTCCCCCTGTTGTCGACAGGTGGACAGATCGACGGCTGTGCACCGTCGCCGTCCGTCCTCCACCCGCTGTCCCCTGTCCACCCCCGGCTCGTCCCCAGGCCGTGCCCAGCCCCTCCGGCCGGTTCGACGCGGCTCGGCGCAGGCGGCCGGGCCGGACGGCGTAACCGCAGGTCAGCGGGTCGTTCGGGGATGGTGTCGTCGAGCCGGCCCCGGCGGCCCGTTACCCCGGACGAGGCCGGAAGGGAAGATCTCCCCAACCTGTGCACATTCCTGGGGACAACTTCTCGATCTGTCGACCACGACCGATCGCCGTCCCGCCGTCATCGGCCCGGAATCCTGGGCTTCCGTCCTCCCCAGGCTTCCGCACAGGTGTGGACAACCACTTGTCGACCACGTCGGGCAGGTGGCCGGCAGCTGCCGGGACGGTGACCGGCCCCCGCGCGCGGCGAGGCCCGGGGCCGCCCGTGCGGCCGCCCTCGACGCTTCCGGCGGAAGGTGCACGGACCGCCGGGGACGAGACGCCGGGCACTGCGGGACGGCGTCGACCGTCGCAGAGGTCGTCAGGGCAGGAACTTTCGGTGACGGGCCCTGCAGGATCACGCCGGGTGGGGTCCGGAGGGCCGCGGTGTCACTGCCGGGCGCGGCTCTTGATCCGCGCGGTCAGCTCGGTGACCTGCGTGTACGTGGCCCGCCGCTCGCTCATCAGGTTGGTGATCTTCTTGACGGCGTGCATGACCGTGGTGTGGTCCTTGCCGCCGAAGGAGGCCCCGATCCGCGGCAACGACAGCTCGGTCAGCTCGCGGCACAGGTACATGGCGATCTGCCGGGCGTTCACCAGCGTGCGGCTGCGGTTGGTGCCCTGCAGCTCCTCCATCGTCACGGAGAAGTACTCCGCGGTCGCGGCCATGATGATCGCCGCGGTGATCTGCGGGCCCTGTTCGTCGCTGATCAGGTCCTTGAGCACGAGCTCGGCCAGCGGCAGGTCCACCTGCTGCTTGTTGAGCGAGGCGAACGCGGTGACGCGGATGAGGGCGCCCTCCAGCTCGCGGATGTTGGTCTGCACCTTGCTGGCGATGAACTCCAGCACCGCGTCGGGCACCTGCAGCCGCTCGCCCCAGGCCTTCTTGCGCAGGATGGCGATGCGGGTCTCGAGGTCGGGCGCCTGGACGTCGGTGATCAGGCCCCACTCGAAGCGGGTGCGCAGCCGGTCCTCCAGCGTCGTCAGCTTCTTCGGCGGGCGGTCGGAGGTGATCACGATCTGCTTGCTGGCGTTGTGCAGCGTGTTGAAGGTGTGGAAGAACTCCTCCTGCGTGCGCTCGGCCCGCTCGAGGAACTGGATGTCGTCGATCAGCAGGAAGTCGATGTCCCGGTAGCGGCGGCGGAAGTCCTCGGCCCGACCGGAGTGCACCAGGTTGATGAACTCGTTGGTGAACTCCTCGGTGCTGACGTAGCGCACCTTCACGTTCGGGAACATGCGGGCGGCGTAGTGCCCGATCGCGTGCAGCAGGTGGGTCTTGCCCAGGCCGGACTCGCCGTAGATGAACAGCGGGTTGTACGCCCGGGCCGGCGCCTCGGCCACCGCGACGGCCGCGGCGTGGGCGAAGCGGTTGCTGTTGCCGATGACGAAACTGTCGAAGACGTACTTGGGGTTGAGGCCCGGGTCCAGGCCCGCCGGGCGGCCGCCCTCGGGCCGGCGGCCGCGACCGCCGGCCGCCGGCCCGCCGCGACGCTGGTCACCGGAGCCCGGGTCGACGTCGAAGGGCAGGACGTCGGCGCTGCGATCGCCGTCGGCCGGCTCACCCGGGGCCGGCCCCCACGGCGTGGTGCTCCAGTCCTCCGGGGCTCCTCGGTCGACCGGCGGGCGCTGCGGCCCGTCGGCCGGGTGCAGCTCGCGGACCTGTGGGAACTGGGTGTCCGCGGGACGCTCGGCCGCGGCGTCCCGGTCCCAGGGGGCCTTGCCCACGACGTCGGTCCGGACGCCGAAGGCGCTGCGCCCGTCGTCGGCGCGGTCGCGGGTGGCACGGTCCTCCTCGGCGCGCTGCGCCTCGGCCGCCGACCAGGGCCGGCGGACCGGCTCCTCGTCGCGGGGCTCGTCGGCCTGCGGCGGGGCGTCCTCCAGCTGCACGGCCACGCGGATGTCCCGGCCGAACTGCTCGGACAGCGCCTCGGCCAGCACCCGGCGCATGCGCGATTCGAGCACCGTCTGGGTGAACTCGTTCGGTGCAGCGAGCACCGCGGTGTCCTCGACCAGCCCCAGGGGGCGGGTCAGGTTCAGCATGGCGTTCTGCTGAGGGGAGAGGCTGGTGGCCAGCCGCTCCCGGATCTGGTCCCAGACCGTCGCCAGGTCCAGCGTGGCATCGGCCATGCCGTCTCGTCCTCCCATGCAGTCGACCCGCGGCCGCTCCCGGCGCTCCGGCACCTCCGCACCGTCCCCGCCGCGAGTTGCGCGTCCACCCCTGGATGCCCGTTGTGGACACGCGCACGCACGTGTTCCACATCGGTGTCCACAGGCTGTGCACGGTCGGCGGTGGAATGCGCCGGCCTCGTAGGGGGACGGCGGCCGGACCAGCGTTTCCGCTGGTCAGCCACCTGGTTGGGCGGGTGGAGGAGCGGCTCGGCGGTCGGTCGACCGACGGGGTCGGCCCGCGCGCCGTGACCCTGACGCCCGACGCGGAGCGACGGCGACGCTAACAGCTCCGTCCACAGCCCGGCAACGACGCCGGCGCCTCCGGCGCACCCGGGACGCCGTGCCGGGCGAGATGGCCCTCGGCGCGTCGTCCGCCGGTGGTGCGCCGTCCGGGGTGACCATGGGCGGTCGGCCGCGACCGGTCACCGGCACCCGCCGGGTCTCGGTTATGCTTGCCGGAGTCTGTGGACGGGTCTGCCCGACCCCGGCCGCTGCAGCGTGCCTGCGGTGCCGGGAGCCGGTCGACCGTCCGCAGTGTCAGCTTCCGGGGTTCCAGGAGTGGCCGTCGTGCCGGTCCGGGGCCCTGCGCGCCCCCGTCCACCGACGGGAGCGCACCGCCGATGTCGTGTAGTGGGAGTACCTCGTGAGCAAGCGCACGTTCCAGCCGAACAACCGCCGCCGGTCCAAGACCCACGGCTTCCGGCTGCGGATGCGTACCCGCGCGGGCCGGGCCATCCTGGCCGGCCGTCGGCGCAAGGGCCGCGAGAAGCTCTCCGCCTGACGTGCTGCCAGCGCAGGCACGCCTGCGCCGGCGCCCGGAGTTCAGTGCCGTCGTCCGATCCGGCCGGCGTGCCGGGCGACCGACCATGGTGCTGCACTACCTCTCCGAACGGCCCGCGCAGCCGGCCGGCGACCTCGCGTCCCCGGCGGCTGCACGGGCCGGTTTCGTGGTGGGCAAGAACGTGGGGAACTCCGTCGTGCGGCACCGGGTGACCCGTCGCCTGCGCGCCGTGGTGCGCGCCGAGCTCGGGCGGCTGCCCGCCGGCGCGGACCTCGTGGTGCGAGCCAGGCCCGAGGCCGCCGGGGCCGACTCCGCCGTGCTGCGCCGCGACCTGGCCTCGGGGCTGGACCGGCTCCTGGGCGAGCGGACGCGCGCCCGATGAGGGCCGGCCGGGCCGAGCCGCGCCGGTCCCCCGTCGCCCGTGGACTGGTGCGTGCGGTGGGTTTCTACTCCCGGGCGATCAGCCCTGCGCTCCCGCCGCGCTGCCGGTTCCACCCGACGTGCAGCGCCTACGCCGCGGAGGCGGTGGCGGTGCACGGTGCCGGCCGCGGGTCGTGGCTGACGCTGGTCCGGCTGGCGAAGTGCGCCCCCTGGCACCCCGGTGGCGTCGACCTCGTGCCGGCCGCCCGGCGTCCCGGCGGAACTGCGCCCGCCGCCCACTCGTCCAGAACTGCGGTGTCCCGTTCCGGAACGCCGACCGATGGCCCGGGTCCCGTCCCGGCCACCCCACCGGCTCCCGGCCGGGCGAACGAGGAGACCTTCGTTGCTTGACTGGCTGTACACCGCCATCTCCTGGGTGATGGCCCGGTGGCACTCGCTGTGGAACTGGGCGTTCGGTTATCCGCCCGCCGAGTCCGGGCTGTCGGGGCTGGCGTGGGTGCTGGCGATCGTCTTCCTGGTCGTCACCATCCGACTGATCCTCTTCCCGCTGTTCGTCAAGCAGGTCAAGTCCCAGCGGGCGATGCAGGAGCTCCAGCCGGAGCTGCAGAAGCTGCGCAAGCAGTACGGCAGCGACCGCCAGGGCCTGGCCGTGGCGATGCAGCAGCTGCAGAAGGAGCGCGGGGTCAACCCGCTGGCCGGCTGCCTGCCGATCCTCCCGCAGATCCCGATCTTCCTGTCGCTCTTCCACGTCCTGCGGCGGCTGGCCCCGGAGAAGCAGGGGCTGTACTCCTGGACCGACGAGCTGACCGACCAGGCCGCGCGGGCGAAGCTGTTCGGTGCGCCGATCTCCGCGTCGTTCAACATGAGCGGCGCCAAGGAGCAGGCGATCCTCGAGATCGCCAGCTACACGACGATCCGCACGGTCGCGTTCGTGCTGATCGTGGTCATGTGCGCGACGACCTACTTCACGCAGAAGCAGATCATGGCGCGCTCCGGCCCGGTCGAGGGTCAGGCCGCGATGGTCCAGAAGCTGATGCTCTACGGCGTGCCGATCAGCCTCTTCGTGTCGGGCTTCATCTTCCCGATCGGTGTCCTCATCTACTGGATGGTCAACAACCTCTGGACGCTGGGGCAGCAGTTCTTCATCCTGCGCAAGATGCCACCGCCCGGATCGGATGCCGCCAAGGCGAAGGCCGGCGCCGACAAGCCCGCGATCGACCCGCGCACGCTGGCCCCGAAGCCCGGCGCCAAGCCGGTGCGGAACAAGCCGGGTCGCACCGCCGCCTCTCCCACCGTGGCCCCGGACAGCACCGTCGACGGCGTTCCGGACGGGTCGGCACCGGACCCCGCAGCGCCCTCGACCGGTGCGACCGCGTCGCGCAACGGCTCCGGGAGCGGTTCCCGCCCGGGATCCGGCCAGGGCCCGGCGAACCGCGGCAAGCGCAAGCGTCGCTGACTGCTCCGCCCCGCCGGCTCGTCCGGCACACAGACCACCGGGTACGCCCGGCCGCCGCACATCCCTGGGAGGAACACCCGTGAGTGCTCCGCAGCAGTCCGCAACCGACAGCCAGCCTGCCCTGCCCGATGCCGACGCCGGCAGCGACGACGCCCTCGTCGAGGCCGTCGACGTCGAGACGGACGGGGCCGGCGGGACGGACGAGGCGCGAGGGACCGGCGACGACCACCTGGTCCGCGAGGGCGACGTCGCCGGGGACTACCTCGAGCGCCTGCTGGACATCCTGGACGTCGACGGGGACATCGACCTCGACGTCGAGGGCGACCGCGCCTCGGTGGCCATCGTCGGTGGCCGCCTCAACGACCTCATCGGCCCCGACGGTGCCACCCTGGAGGCCCTGCAGGAGCTGACCCGGCTCGCGGTGGCCCAGTCGACCGGTGTCCGGAGCCGGTTGATGCTCGACGTCGGCGGGTACCGGGCCAAGCGCCGGGCCGACCTGACCGCCCTGGCCGGGGAGGCGGCCCGCCGGGTCGCCTCGAGCGGCCAGCCGGAGCGGCTGAGCCCGATGAACCCGTTCGAGCGCAAGGTCGTCCACGACGTCATCGCCCCGGTCGCCGGGGTGCACAGCGAGTCGGAGGGCGAGGAGCCCAACCGTCGCGTCGTGGTCCTGCCCGACAGGTGACCCAGGGATCCCCGGAGCGGACGGCTCCCCCGGAGCCGCCCGCCACGGCCGCGGGCGTCTTCGGGGACGCGCTCCCCGCCGCGCAGCGGTACGTCGCCCGTCTGGCCACCGACGGGGTGACCCGTGGGCTGATCGGACCCCGCGAGGTGTCCCGGCTGTGGGAGCGGCACGTCCTCAACAGCGCGGCCGTCGCCGAGGCGGTCCCGCCGGGTGCCCGCGTCGTGGACGTGGGCAGCGGGGCCGGTCTCCCCGGCATCCCGCTGGGGCTCGCCCGCCCGGACGTCGCGTTGACGCTCGTCGAGCCGATGGCGCGGCGGGTCGAGTTCCTGGAGGAGGCGGTGGCAGACCTGGCCGGCGGGTCCTCCGCGGCGTGGCGCGTCGTCCGCGGCCGGGCGGAGGACCGGGGTGTCGTCTCGGCCGTCGGACCGGTGGACGTCGTGACCGCGCGGGCGGTTGCGCCGCTCCCCCGCCTCGTGGGCTGGTGCCGTGGTCTCCTGCGGCCGGGTACTCAGCTGGTGGCCCTCGTCGGGGCGCGAGCTCTCGAGGAACTGCCCTCTCTGGTCCCGGAGCTCCGGGCCGCCGGTATGCGGGACATCGAACCGCGGGCAGTCGGTGCATCCCTGGGGGACGCTGCCACTACCGTGGTGGTCATGACGCGTGGAGAACGGTGACGACGCTCCAGGCGAGCGCGCCGAGCCTGTTCCACGTGGAACAGGACGACATTCCCACCCCGTTCCACGTGAAACGCCGGCGGCACAGGAAGGACCCGCGATGACCGACCCGGGCGAGCGGCTGCGCAGCAGCCTCGCCGCTGACCAGTCGTCGGCCGCCTCCCCCGCCGGCGGGCTGGCCGACTTCGACAGCCCCATCGCGATGGAGGCCTTGCGCGCGACCCGCGTGCTGCACGCCGCGGACCAGGAGCCCTTCCCGGCTCCGGGGCGGATCCGGGTCATCACCATCGCCAACCAGAAGGGCGGGGTCGGCAAGACCACGTCCACGGTGAACCTGGGTGTGGCCCTGGCCCTCTACGGCCTGCGCACGCTGGTGATCGATCTCGATCCGCAGGGCAACGCGAGTACCGCCCTCGGTGTGGAGCACACCGTGGGGACGCCATCGATCTACGACGCCCTGGTCGGCGACAGCACGCTGTCGGAGGTGGTCCACCCGACCACGGCCAGCCCCAACCTGCTCTGCGTGCCGGCCACCATCGACCTGGCCGGCGCGGAGATCGAGCTGGTCTCCGTCGTCGCGCGCGAGCACCGCCTCCGCCGTGCCATCGAGGCCTACGTGGCGGCCCTCCCCCGTGAGCGTCGCCCGCACTACGTCCTCATCGACTGCCCGCCGTCGCTGGGCCTGCTCACGCTGAACGCGCTCGTCGCCGGCGACGAGGTGCTCATCCCCATCCAGTGCGAGTACTACGCACTGGAGGGTCTCGGGCAGCTGCTCAACAACATCGACCTCGTCCGCCAGCACCTCAACCCGGGGATCGCGGTGCGGACGATCCTGCTGACCATGTACGACGGCCGCACCAAGCTGGCCGACCAGGTGGCCGACGAGGTCCGCAACCACTTCGGCGACCTGGTGCTCGGCGCGGTCATCCCCCGCAACGTCCGGGTCTCCGAGGCGCCCGGCTACGGGCAGTCGGTGCTGACCTACGACCCGGGCTCCCGGGGGTCCACCAGCTACGTCGAGGCGGCGCGCGAGCTGGCCCGGCGCGGGGTCGACCTCCCGCCGCTCGACGCGACGACCGGCGGCGCCGGCGCGACCCCGGTCGGCGCGCTCGCCTTCGGCGACACGGCGGAGCCGTTCCGCACCCAGGAATCCCAGTGAGCACCACTCCCGACGAGGAGCAGTCATGACCAAGCGAGGCGGCCTGGGGCGCGGGCTGGCGGCGCTCATCCCGACCGGTCCCCCGCCGGCACCGGCGACCCCCGCCCCGGCACCGGCCCCCGTGGCGGAGCCGGCCCCCGAGACGCACGGGGACGAGGAGTCGTCGGGGACCGCGGCCGCGGTGCCGTCGTCGCCCGCCGGATCGTCACCCTCGCCCGCGGCCCCCTCGCCGGTCAGCCTCGTCCCGCCGCCGGCCGCTGCCCCCGAGTCGGCTGTGGGTGTACCCGGCGCGCAGCTCCGCGAGGTCGGCGTCGACGACATCGTCCCGAACCCGAAGCAGCCGCGTCAGGTCTTCGACGACGAGGCGCTGGAGGAGCTGACGCACAGCGTGCGCGAGTTCGGTCTGTTGCAGCCGATCGTCGTCCGGGAGGCCGGGGACGGGCGCTACGAGCTCATCATGGGCGAACGCCGGCTCCGGGCGTCCCGGGCCGCCGGACTGGAGACCGTCCCCGCCATCGTCCGGGACACCACCGACGACGCGATGCTCCGCGACGCGCTGCTGGAGAACATCCACCGGGTACAGCTGAACCCGCTGGAGGAGGCCGCGGCCTACCAGCAGCTGCTCGAGGAGTTCGGCGCCACCCACGAGGAGCTGGCGAGCCGGATCGGCCGCAGCCGCTCGCAGGTCACCAACACCATCCGGCTGATGAAGCTCCCGGTGAAGGTCCAGACGCGGGTGGCGGCGGGCGTCATCTCCGCCGGGCACGCCCGCGCGCTCCTCGGGCTCTCCGACGCCGCTGCGCAGGACGCGCTCGCGACGCGCATCGTCGCGGAGGGGCTGTCGGTCCGCGCCACGGAAGAGGCCGTCGCCATGGCGGCCGCCGAGGAGCCGACGGCCAAGCGCCGCACCCGGCGTATCTCGGCGCCGGGCGTGGAGGAGCTCGGCTCCCGGCTGTCGGACATGTTCGAGACGAAGGTGAAGATCCAGATCGGCCGGTCCAAGGGGAAGATCGTCGTCGAGTTCGGCTCGGTCGACGACCTCCAGCGGATCATCGGCGTCATGGCGCCAGAGATCACCGGACGGCGCCCCGACGCCTGATCGAACACGCACACGGGAAACGGGCCCCTAACGTCACTGACGTTAGGGGCCCGTTTCCCGTGGTACGGATGGGGTCAGCGCTCGGACGCCGCCCGCCGGGTCAGGAGTAGGGCGAGCACGTCCCCGAGGTCGAACCCGGCCGCTTCGACCGCCATCGGGAACATCGACGTCTCCGTCAGGCCCGGGGAGACGTTCACCTCCAGGAAGTGCACCTCCCCGTCCGGCGTCACGATCGCGTCGGTGCGGGACAGGTCGGCCAGGCCGAGGACCTCGTGGACGCGCACCGCCATGGCGGCTGCCCGGGCGGCGACGTCGTCCGGGATGCGGGCCGGGGCGTGGTACTCCGTCAGGCCGGGGCTGTAACGCGACGAGTAGTCGAAGACGCCGGACTCCGGCTCGATCTCGACCGCGGGCAGCGCCTGCGGCCCGTCCCCCAGGTCGACGACGGCGAGCGCGACCTCCACCCCGTCGACGTACCGCTCGACCATCACGGTGTCGCCGTAGGCGAAGCAGCTGACCATCGCCGCCGGCAGGTCCTCGACGCGGCTGACCTTCTGCACGCCGAGCGCGGACCCCCCGGAGGCGGGCTTGACCATGAGGGGCAGCCCGAGCCGGGCCACCATGAGGTCGAGCACCGCGCCGGCGCCGAGCTCGCGGAAGGTGCTGTGCGGGAGGGCCACCCAGTCCGGCGTCGGCACGCCCGCCGTGGCGACCACCGACTTCGCCGCCGGCTTGTCCCACGCCAGCCGGCAGGCCGAGGCCCGGGACCCGACGTAGGGCACCCCCGCCAGGTCGAGGACCGCCCGCAGGGCGCCGTCCTCCCCCGTCGCCCCGTGCAGCGCGATGAACACCGCGTCGGCGGGAGCGGCGGACAGGCCGGGCAGCAGCTCGGCGTCGGCGTCCCGCAGCTCGGCGTCCAGCCCGAGCCGGGTGAGCTCCTCGACCACCTGGGTGCCCGAGGACAGGCTGACCTCCCGTTCGAAGGTGAGCCCACCGGCGAGGACGACGGCACGCAACGGGTGCGCCGGCGCCGCCGCGGCGGGCTGGGCTGCGGGTGCTGTCTCGCTCATCGCCCGTCCTCGTAGGTGTCGCTGTTGGCCGGTCCGACGATCGACTCGGCGTCGTGCCCGGATGCCGGGGTGATCGCGCGGAAGGTGCCGGTGTCGACCTTGTCGAAGGTGGAGTGCAGGTCCAGCTCGGCCTCGATCACGCGGGCGAGGCGGCGCACTCCCTCCCGGATCTGGTCCGGCTCGGGGTAGCAGTAGGACAGCCGCATGTACTCCTGGCCGTTGCCGTCGGCGAAGAAGCCGATGCCGGGGACGTAGGCCACGTGGGCGGCGACCGCGCGCGGCTGCATGAGCTTGGCGTCCAGCCCGTGCGGCAGCTTCAGCCACACGTAGAAGCCGCCCTCGGGCCTGGTCCAGGCGGTGCCGGCGGGCATGAGGGCGGCCAGTGACTCCAAGGCGGCGTCGCGGCGCTCGCGGTAGAGCTCGGTGAACGTCTTGATCTGCTCCCGCCAGGGCTGGGTGTCCAGGTAGCGGGCGACGGCGTACTGGGTCAGCGAGGGCGGGCAGAGCACCTGCGCCTCGGTCGCCAGCACGAGCTTCTCGCGGACGGCCAGCGGGGCCAGCACCCAGCCGACGCGCAGGCCGGGGGAGAACGTCTTGGAGAACGAGCCGAGGTAGATGACCCGCTGGTTGTTGCGGGCCCGCAGCGCGCGCATCGGCTCGTGCTCGAAGCCGAGCAGCCCGTACGGGTTGTCCTCGATCACCAGCAGGTCGTACTTCTCCGCGAGGGCCACGATCGCCTCGCGGCGCGGCTCGGAGAGGGTGACACCGGCGGGGTTGTGGAAGTTCGGCACCGTGTAGAGGAACTTCACCCGGTCGCCGTTGGCGCGGCAGTCCAGCAGCGCTTCCTCGAGGGCCTCGGGGATGAGCCCGTGGTCGTCCATGGCGACGTGCCGGACGCGGGCCTGGGCGGCCTGGAAGACACCCAGCGCACCCACGTAGGACGGGCCCTCGGCCAGGATCACGTCGCCGGGGTCGCAGAAGACCCGGGTGACGAGGTCCAGGCCCTGCTGGGAGCCGACGGTCACCACGACCTCGCTCGGGGAGGCGTCGGTGATGCCCTCGAGCGCCATCACGTCGCAGATCCGCTCGCGCAGCCGCGGATCCCCCTGGCCGGAGCCGTACTGCAGGGTCTGGGCGCCCATGCCCGAGACCAGCTCGCCGATCATCGAGCCGACCGCGTCGAGCGGGAGTGCGGTGACCGCCGGCATGCCGCCGGCCAGGGAGACGACCTCCGGCCGGCTGACGACGGAGAACAGCGCGCGGATCTCCGAGGACTTCATGCCGTGCGTCCGTGCTGCGTACCGGTCGGCCAACGGGTCCAGCCGCGGATGGCGCGGGACGACGTGGGGATGGGCACCTGTGGTCAGGTGCGTCCCCGGCTGACCGGGACCGGCGGGCGAGCCGGGCGGGAGGGTGGGCACCTCCAGGAGTGTAGGCCGGGGTGCGGCGAGCCATGAGAGGGCGTGAGGGGCCCTGCTGGCGGTGACCGGCACCGTCGGCCCGAGTGGGGCCCGGAGGGTCCCGCGCAGGGACGACTCAACGGCTCCGCGGCAGCTGGGGACGCTCCCTGGCCGCGGTGTCGTCCGGAGGACGACGATGTGCAGAGCGGTGTCGTCCGGAGGAGGACGATGTGCACAGCCCCCTCAGACGTGCGTGGGTAGCTGGAACGTGCCCGTCGGGGGGTCGGCCTCGGCGGGCAGGTAGAGACGCTGCACGGCGGCCAGGACGGCGTGGGCGATGGCGCTGCGCACGCGGGCGTCCAGGAGCAGCAGCCGGTCCACCGGGTGCGAGAGGTAGCCGCAGTCGAGCCGGACGGACGGCATGCGGGTCATCCGCAGCTGGTCCCACGTCTTGGGGTGCGAGCCGAGGTCCAGCAGCCCGGTACGGGCCACGACCTCGCGGCGCACCAGGGAGGCGAACTCCTCCCCCACGGTGGACGACGCCCCGGAGCCGGTGCCGTAGTAGTAGCTCGCCACACCGCGCGCGTGCTCGGACGTGTGCGCGTCCATGTGCAGGGAGATGAAGAGGTCGGCGCGGGCGTCGTTGGCGAACGCGGTCCGCTCCGCCAGCTCTGGGCCCTGCGCGCGCCCGCGGGTCAGGTAGACCGTGGCACCCGCGGCTGCGAGCCGGCCCTCGATCCGGGACGCGAGGTCGAAGACCAGGTCGGCCTCGGTGGTCTCGCCGGCGGTGAAGCCGGTGTCGGCGCCGCCGTGCCCCGGGTCCACGACGATCCGGCGGCCGATGAGGTGCGGGCCGCTCTCCACGAAGGAGGCGCTCTGCCGCAGCAGCTGCGGGCGCCCACCGGTGACCTTGCGGCCGAGCTGGCGCAGGGCGCGCAGCGTGGCGGGGCCGCAGGTCCCGTCGGAGGTCAGACCGTAGTCGCGCTGGAACGCGCGCAGGCCCGTCTCGGTCTCCGGGCCCAGGATGCCGTCGGCCCGGCCGGCGTCGTAGCCGAGCTCGAGCAGGCGCTCCTGCAGGTTGGTGACGTCGTCGCCGCGCATCGGGCGCTCGGGGTCGTACCGCAGGAGCCGGTCACCGAGGGACCAGCGGGCCTCGCTGAGGGCGCGGTAGGTCTCCTCGCCGACCCTTCCGTCGACGGAGAGCCCGCGGACCTGCTGGAAGTGGCGGACGGCGAGCTCGGTGGCGTCGTCGTACTCGACGGAGTCCAGGGGCTGCTCGGCGCCGTCCGCGGACGCGCCCGGTGGCAGGAGCCCCAGGCTGCGCAGAGCAGCGTGCACGTCGGCAACTGCCGGTCCACGGTCTCCACGCCTCAGGATGTGCATGCGGCTGTCGGTTCCCATCGTGTGACCGATTGTGGTCGATCGGTCCCGGACCGGCTCACCGGGGGCCGGGGGACTCCCCCGCTCACGACGAAGGCCCCACCCGTCCGGAGGACGGGTGGGGCCCGGTCGTACGGAGCGTCACCGTCATCGCCCCGCGGGGGGCGGTCCGTGGCTCAGATGTAGTCGGCGAGGTCGCTCAGGATCGCGCCCTTCGGCTTGGCGCCGATGATGCTCTTCACCGGCTTGCCGCCCTGGAAGACCGTCATGGTCGGGATCGACATGACCTGGTAGTCCCGGGCGATCTGCGGGTTCTCGTCGATGTTGAGCTTGGCGATGGTGAGCTTGTCGCCGTGCTCGGAAGCGATCTCCTCCAGCACGGGGGCGACCATCTTGCACGGGCCGCACCACTCCGCCCAGAAATCGACGAGCACGGGCTTGTCGCTGCCCAGCACATCGGTGGCGAAGCTGGCGTCGGTGACCGTCACGGTGTTGCCTGCCATGGTCGTTCTCCCTCTCGGTCGACTGGCTCGTAGGTGGTGCGGACGAGGTTGCCTGCTGGGGACAACCGGCGCTCGGCGCCGGTTATGCCCGGATCAGCGCTCGTCGAAGGTGTCGGCGAGCCACCGCTCGGCGTCGATGGCGGCGGCGGCACCGGTGCCGGCCGACGTGATCGCCTGGCGGTAGATGTGGTCGACGACGTCACCGCAGGCGAAGACGCCGTCGATGTTGGTGCGGGTGGTCGGGTGCTCCACCTGGATGTAGCCCGCGTCGTCCAGCTTCAGCTGACCGGCGAACAGCTCGCTGCGCGGGTCGTGCCCGATGGCGACGAAGAGGCCGCTGACCGGCACCGTCTCGGTCGCGCCGCTGCTCACGTCGGTCAGCTCGACCGCCGAGACGGTGGTGTCGCCCAGGACGTCCGTGACCTGCTTGCCCAGGGCCCAGCGGATCTTCTCGTTGTCCTGCGCCCGCTTGACCATGATCTTGGAGGCGCGCAGCTCCTCCCGCCGGTGCACGACGGTCACGCTCTTGGCGAAGCGGGTGAGGAAGGTGGCCTCCTCCATCGCGGAGTCACCGCCGCCGACGACCACGATGTCCTGGTCGCGGAAGAAGAAGCCGTCGCAGGTGGCACAGGCGGAGACGCCGCGGCCGAGCAGTCGCTGCTCGTTGTCCAGACCGAGGTACCGGTACTTGGAGCCGGTGGCGACGATGACCGCGTGCGCGCGGTGCACGGTGTCGCCGACCTTGACGGTCTTCGGGTTCGCGGTGAGGTCCACCTCGGTCACGTCCGAGGGCACCAGCTCGGCGCCGAACTTCTCCGCCTGGGTGCGCATGTCGTCCATGAGCTGCGGGCCCTGGATGCCCTCGGGGAACCCGGGGAAGTTCTCCACCTCGGTGGTGGTCATCAGGGCGCCACCGAACTGGGAGCCCTCGAACACCAGCGGGTGCAGGTTGGCCCGGGCCGCGTACGTGGCGGCGGTGTAGCCGGCGGGCCCGGAGCCGATGATGATCAGGTCACGGATGCCGTCGTGCTCGGCCGGGGGGATGACGGGGTTCACGATCTCCTCCGTCGTCACGGCAGGACCAGGCGTCGGGAAGTCACTCACGGGCGGCACAACGAGGATCGTAGGGGCGGCATTCCGAGGCCCCGTCCAGAGGCTCGCCGCGAGCCTGCGAGCGGTGAGGAGGACGGGGTCCTCTTTCAGCCGGCGGTGCGGATCTCCACTTCGCCGAGCTCCGCGGCGAAGCCGTCCCCGGCGTTCACCAGCCCGGTCACCCACACGAGCACGTAGCGGGCCGTGACCGGCTCCCCGAACTCCAGGTCGGTGCTCCCGCCCAGCGTGCCGTCGGCGGCCGGGGTGAAGTCCTCGAGCGCCTGGCCGGCGGCCTCGCCCGTGCGGATCTCCACGGTCGCGCCGTCCGACGGCGAGGTGAGCGTGACCCCGGAGACCTGCTGGGCCTCCCCGAGGTCGTAGAGGACCCCCACGCCGGGCTTGAGGTTGCCGAAGGCCGGGGATCCCCGGTAGGTCAGCGTCGACCAGGTCGAGGCCGGATCGCCGTCGTAGGACGCCGGGATCTGCCCGGTGTTCTCCGGCTCGCCGTCGCCGAAGGGGTCGAAGACGTCGGCCGCGGTGATGGCGGCGACGGAGCCGGGCTCGGCGGCCGGCTCCTCCGAGCCGCCCGTCGAGCCGTCCGCCGGAGCGCTCACCGACGGCGTGGACCCCTGGTCGTCGACGGACCCGGCGACCGACAGCACGCTGGAACCGAACCACCAGGCGAGCGCGATCACGACGGCCAGCGCGAGCAGCGGGAGGCCCACGACCACCAGCTTGTGCCGCCGGGCGCCGTCCTCGTCGTCGCGGTCGTCGTCGAAGTCGACGTCCGATCGGTCGTCGTAGCCGGTCCCGCCGTCGGGCAGGACGCCGAAGGACTCCTCGCCCTCGTCGAGCGGGTGCCGCCCAGCGGGGGGCGGTGGGGTGAGGCCGGAGCGGCCGATGGAGCCGGCGTCCACGGTGTCGGCGCCGAGCGCGGCCCCGGACAGGGGCGGCCCCTGGGTCACCGGGCGCACCGGGGGCACGGGGGGAAGGGTGCCGGGCTCCAGCCGGACGGGCGCCACCGCCTCGGGGCGCCGGTCGCGGGACCAGCGGCGCCGCCCGCCGTCGTCGTCGGCCTCCCGGCCCCGGCCGGCTGTCGGCGTGGGACCGGTGCGCGGGCGTTCGGCCAGCAGGGAGGCCATGGCGGCCACGCTGGACAGCCGCTGGCCGGGTTCGGTGGACCGGGCACGGCGGGCCAGGGCGATGAGGTCGGAGGGGCCGGAGATCCCGCGTGCGCCCGGGCCCACTCCGGTCAGGCAGGCCTCGAGCAGCTCGCCCAGGGCCTGGATGTCGCCGTCGACGGTGCCCGCGGCCGCCGGCACGGCCCGGAGGCCCACCAGCCCGTTCGGCCGCAGCACCACGTTGTCCAGGGTCAGCCCGCCGACGGCCAGCCCGACCCGGTGCGCCTCGGCGACGCCCTCGGCCAGCCGGCGGACCGTCAGCCGCACCTCGCGTTCGGGCATGGGGCCCGAGCGGAGCCGGTCGGCCAGGGTCTCGCCGTCGATCCACTCGTTGACGACGTAGGCCGCGCCCCCGGGGGCCTGCGGATCACCGCTGCCCTCCGAGGCGTCGTAGACCATCGCCAGCGCAGGGGTCGCCAGGCCGCCGGCGGTCAGCGCGCGGGTGATCCACGCGTGCGCGGCCGGCCCGGCGGGGGTGTGCACGCGGATCGCGACGTCGCGGTTGAGGACGCGGTCCTTGGCCCGCCAGCACTGGATGACCCCGGTGGGCGTGATCTCGTCGGGGCCGATCTGGTCGAGCGGGCGGTAGCGGTCCGGGAGGCCGGTGGTCGTGGACGCCATCGACACTGTCGACTCCCTGTGCAGCTCCGGCCGCCGGGGCTGCTGCCCCGGCACGTTCGGCTCCGCGGCAGTGCTCACGAGCGGCCCCGTCCCAGCCGGGCCCTGACCGCGGTCAAGGGCTCCCGGAGCTCCGGAACACGGGCCATCACGAGTCCGACCACCGCGACGCCTCCGATGACAACGGTACCGACCAGCACCTGCAGGAGCGACCCTGCCGTCGACTGTCCGCCCAGGTCGGAGGTCACGATCCGGACAAGCCAGCCCGCGAGGCCCGCCACGAGGGCCACGAGGGCCACCCGGAGCACCGGCCCGAACGTCTCCCGGGTGCGCAGGCCGCCGAGCCGCCGGCGCAGCGCCAGGTCACCGATTCCCCAGCCGGCGACGTAGGTGATGCTCGTGACGAGCATCAGCCCGGCCACGACGTGCTCGGGGTCGACGACGGCGGGCACGGCCAGCAGCAGGGGCACGCGCACGAGCACCATGCCGACCTGGATGAGGGTGGGCGTGCGGGCGTCCTTCATCGCGTAGAAGACCCGCAGCTGCAGCAGGGTGACCGCCATGGGCAGCAGGCCGAAGGCCCCGGCCGCCAGCGCGGTGCCGATCGCCTGGGCCTCCTCCAGGGAGGTGTTGCCGCGGGCGAAGGCCAGGACGCCCAGCGGCGTGCCGAGGACGGTGAGGACGGCGGTCACGGGCAGCAGGCCCAGGGCCGACAGCCGGGTGCCCAGGGAGAGGTCGTCGACGACGCCGGGGACGTCGGAGCGCGCGGCCGCCCGGCTCATGCGGGGTACCAGGGCGGTCAGCAGCGCGACGCCGATGATCCCGTAGGGCATCTGGAACAGCAGGCTGGCGAACTGGAACGCGGTCGAGCCGAGGCCGCCGTCGCGCTGCGCCTGGTTGGCGATGCGCATCGCGACCAGCACGCCGACCTGGCTGACGGCCACGTAGCCGATGACCCAGAGGCCGAGCGTCCCCGCCTCGCGCAGCCCGGTGTCGCGGACGCCCCACCGCGGCCGCAGCGGGACGCCGGCACGGCCGAGCAGCGGCACGAGGACCAGGGCCTGCACGGCGATGCCGAGCACCGTGCCGATGCCGAGCAGCCACACCAGGCCCGGCTCGATGGTCCGCGGCTGCAGCACGCCCGGACCGCTGGCGGCCAGGAACACCAGGCCGGTCGCGATCACCACGACGTTGTTGAGCACCGGCGCCCAGGCCGGGGGCCCGAAGACGCCGCGGCTGTTGAGGATGGCCTGCGCGAAGGCGCCGAGCCCGTAGAAGATGATCTCCACCAGCAGCATGCGGGCCAGCCAGTTGGCCAGGCGGTACTGCTCGGGATCCTCGTCCAGCCCGTACAGGGCGGTGAGCAGCGGCGCGGCGAGGACCGCCAGCACCGTCATGACGGCCAGGCCGGCCATGGCCATCGTGACCAGCCGCTGCGCGTAGCCGACGCCGTCGTCCCGGTCGCGCTCCTGGGCGTGCACCAGCAGCGGGACGATCACCGAGGTGAGCACGCCGCCGAGCAGCAGCTCGTAGACGATGTTCGGCAGCGTGTTGGTGGTGGCGTACGCGTCGGCCAGCAGACCCACGCCCAGGGCCGCCGCGAGCACCATCGTGCGCAGCAGGCCGGTGATCCGGGAGACCAGCGTCGCCACGGCCATCGTGCCCGCGGCGCGCAGGATGCCGCGGCTGGCGCCGGGAGCGCCCTCGCGCTCCTCGACGTCCTCGTCGGTGTCGGAGGCCGCCCGCGGCACCGGCGGCAGCACCGGCATGGGGAAGACCTGGGTCTCGTCCGCCGCGGGGACCCAGCGGTGCCGCAGCGGCGGCATGGGGGGAAGCGGCGCGGCGCCGCGCGCGCGGGCCGGCGGCACCGGCGGGCGGGGGGCCGGTCGCTGCGGGTCGCGCTGCTCCGGGG
>NZ_POQT01000021.1 GCF_002938435.1 Blastococcus saxobsidens | reverse complement strand
CCGCCGGGTCCTCGGCAGGGCTGCTGCTGGGCGAGGCCGCTCCCCCGGTCGCGAAGGCGCAGCCGGCCAGCAGGACGGCGCCGAGCGGCAGCACGGAGATCCGGGCGGCTGCTGCCGCCCGCGCCGACCTGGACGCGGCCCGGGTGGACCTGGTCGCCTTCGCCCGGAGCAGCTACATGCTCGGCAGCACGTCGCCGCGGCTGCGGGCCCTGGTGACCTCCGGCGGCCCGGAGCAGATGCTCGAGCGGGCGGCGCTGCTCGACGCCGCAGGCCAGGGCCGGTCGGAGGTCGTGGAGGAGTTCGCCGTCCGGGAACGGCAGGCGGCCGGCTCCGAGGCCGAGGCGTCAGCGGCCGTGGACCGGGCCGCCGTGCTCGAGGAGGAGGCCGCCGTCGCCCTGGCTGCCGCCCGGCAGGCCGAGGCCGACGCCCGGCGGACGGTGACCGAGGTCGAGGCGCGGCAGACCGAGCTGGAGGTCCAGCTCGAGCAGGCACGGGCGGCGGTGGTCGAGGAGCAGCGCCGGCGGGCGGCCGAGCAGGCGGCGAGGCCTTCGCCGCCGGCGCCCGTCGTCCCGGCGCCGGTCGTGCCGGCTCCCGCCGTGCCCGGGCCTGCGGCGCCCGTCACCCCGCCGCCTGCGGTCCCGCCGCCGGCCACGGGCAACGACTGGGACGCCGTCGCGCGGTGCGAGTCCGGCGGCAACTGGAGCATCAACACCGGCAACGGCTACTACGGCGGCCTGCAGTTCTCCGCGTCCACCTGGACCGGCTTCGGGGGCGCGGAGTTCGCGCCCCGGGCCGACCTGGCGACGCGGGAGGAGCAGATCACCGTGGCCGAGCGGGTGCTCGCGGTGCAGGGCCGCGGCGCCTGGCCGACCTGCGGCCGCAACCTCTGAGCGGAGGCTGCCGGCTCAGACCGAGCCGGCGCCTCCCGCGGCGGGCAGCACCGGAACCAGCAGGGCGGAGTCGTAGCGGCCCCCGGTGTGCACCCGGTGCGTGCCGCGGTTCACGGTGCCCTCGTGCCGGGCGTAGGTCAGCGGCTTCGGATAGCGCATGACGTCGCTGCCCTGCACCACGAGCAGCAGGCGCTCGCCCGCCTCGAACCGGGTGCCGGACGGCCACACCTCGACGTCCAGGCGGACGACCTCGTCGGGGGTCACGGGCAGCTCCCGGCGGTGCGCCAGCACCGGCAGGTACGGGGTGGACCGCTCGTCGTCCAGCTCGCGGTGGGAGGCACGCTGCCAGCCGACGGCAACGGGCCCGTCCTCGAACTGCGCGTAGTACGGGAACCCGACCTGGCGGCCCTCGGCGTCGAGCTTGAACAGGGCGACGAAGACGTCCATGTCCGCGCCGGCAGACGTCGACACGTGCAGCTGCGCCGTGACGTGCCCGACCAGCTCGACCGGCTCGGCGAACTGCACCTCGAAGGTGGCGCGCCGGGGGGCCAGGCCGCTGCCCAGGCCGTCGTACTCCGCGACCTCCTCTGCCTCGGCCGGGGTCCAGCCCATCGAGGCGTCGCCGGCGCGCAGGTGGAGCCGGCGGTACTCGACGTCCTCCAGCGGCCACTGCTGCGCCGTCCGGTGGACACCCTCGTCGAAGCGGTCGCGGACCTCCACGCGCACCCGCGGCCAGTCCTCGATGCCGGTGTCCCGGCCCAGCAGGAAGTGGTCGAAGAAGGCCCGCTGCCGCTCGACCTGCTCGGGCTCGTAGTAGTACGCCCACTTCTTGCGCCCGTGGACGTCCAGCCACTTCTGCGCCGACGAGATGCGGCGGAACCCCTCGAGGGTGCCGCGGGTGTGCAGGCCCTGGTCGGCCCAGCTGGCCACCACGAAGGCGGGCACCCGGACGTCCTCGAGCCGGGCGCTCTTGGACGCCCAGAACGAGTCGTAGAGGGGGTGCGCGGCCGTCTCGGCCTCGAGGTCCTCGATCTCGGTGGCGCTGGCCCCCCACCGTTCCCAGATGTAGGGCCAGAAGGAGGTCTCGGGGATGCCGCCGTGCCGGGCGACCTCGCGATAGGTGTCGCTCCAGCCCTCCCACGGGTTGATCGCCGCCAGGTGCGGCGGGTTCAG
Source organism: Blastococcus saxobsidens (assembly GCF_002938435.1). GTDB lineage: Bacteria > Actinomycetota > Actinomycetes > Mycobacteriales > Geodermatophilaceae > Blastococcus > Blastococcus saxobsidens. The sequence continues at coordinate 74,485 of NZ_POQT01000021.1, read as the reverse complement.
CTCCGCGACGCGCCACTGGGACACGGTCAGGTAGGAGACGCCGGAGAGCCCCACCTTGCCTGCGCTCCACGGCTGGGTGCCGGCCCACTCGATGAGGTCGGCGAAGGCCCGCGCCTCCTGCGGGGAGCAGTAGGTGGCGCGGCCCTCGGAGTACCAGGTTCCCGGGATGTCGGCCAGCACGATGGCGTAGCCGTGCGGCACCCAGTACTCCGGGTCCGGCGCCTCGAACGTGGTCAGCTCGCCGGTGTGCTCGGGCTTCACCCCGCTGTCGGGGTAGATGACGCCGATCGGCGCGGGGTTGTGCTTGCCGTACGGCGACCAGCTCACCAGCGGGGCGGCGGGGACCTCGGTGTCCGGGCGGTAGACGTCGACGTAGACGTGCTCACCGGACCCGCCGACCGGGACGGCGATGTCGCGCTCGATCACCATGCCCGGGCGGCGCTCCCGGCGGTACTCGGGCGGGCGGCCCGCTCGGGACTCCGGGGTGCTGCGGGGCGCGCGGAAGAGCAGGTCGACGTCGGTGTGCTCCACGGATCTCCTCGGACGAAGGGCCGGCGGGTGCGGTCGGGCGCTGGCTAGCGCCGCGGGTCGAGGACGAGCTTGCCGGTGGTGCGGCGGGCGAGCAGGTCCTGGTGGGCGTCCTTCACGTTCGACAGCGGGTACCGGCCGCCGGCCACCGGCTTCAGCGAACCGTCGGCGGTCATGGCCAGCAGGTCGGTCATGGCGGCGTCGAGCATGTCGGGCCGGGCCATGCAGTGGGCGAGCCAGAAACCGAGGACGGCGCGGCTCTTCTGCATGAGCATGCCGGGCGGAACCGACGGAGTCTCCTGGCGGGCGGCCATGCCGTAGGTGACCAGCCGTCCGAAGGGGGCCAGCGCTGACAGCGAGCCGCTGAAGACGTTGCCGCCGGTCATCTCCAGCACGATGTCGACCGGCTTGCCGCCGTTGGCCTCGCGCAGGGCTCCGGTGAACTGCTTCGGGTCGTCGTCGGCCAGCGCCGGGTCGACGGTGGCGTGGGCACCGAGCTCCTCGGCCAGCGCGCGCTTCTCCGGGCTGGAGGCGGTGGCGATGACCCGGCCGGCGCCCCAGCGGCGGGCCAGCTGGACGGCCAGGGACCCGACCCCACCGGCACCGGCGATGACGACGACGGTCTCGCCCTCGGCCAGGTGGGCGCTGGTGCGCAGCAGGTGCCAGGCGGTGGTGCCCTGCAGCACCAGGGACAGGGCCTGCTCGTCGCTCACCGCGTCCGGCACGGCCCAGGTGAGCCGGTCGTTCGCGGCCACCCGTTCGGCGTACCCGCCGCCGTCGAGCAGGCCGACCACCCGCTGACCGCCACCGACCGGCGTGCCGACGAACTCGGCACCCGGGATCAGCGGCAGCTGCTGGGCGGCCAGGTAGGAGTTCTCGATCTGGTGGGTGTCGGCGAAGTTCACGCCCGCCGTCGAGACGTCGTACAGCTTCTGGCCGTCGCCCGCCTCCGGCTCGGGGACGTCGACGACGTTCAGGACCCCGGGGCCACCGAATTCGGTGATCTGGACTGCGCGCATGGGCCGAGGCTAGGACCTCGTTGACCGGCGGGACCCGCCGGTGGCGTCGTCCAGGCGGTGACGGCCGGGGCCGGCCATCGGAAGTGAGACGCGTTGTTCTGCTGGCCGGACGCGCTCGCTCAGCCGGAGTCTCCGAGTGCGCTCCTGCCGTGGGGCACCACGGTCACCGGGCACGGAGGATGCCGCGTGACGTGGTCGCTGACGGAACCCAGTACGAACCGGGCCAGGGCGCCGTGCCCGCGGGCGCCCACCACGAGCACGTCCGCGTGCCGCCCCGCGTCCACCAGGGCCGAGCCGGGTGCTGCATGCACGGCGTGGCATGTCACGACGGCTGCCCGTTCGGCGCCTAGCCCGGCCACGACGTCGGAACGCACGTCCGCGAGGACGGCGGCCTCGTACTCGGTGAGGGGCGGCACGTAACCGAAGGCCCAGCCGGGCGGCTGCGGCGCGGTGGCCAGATGCCAGGCCCGGACGACGTGCAGCGGCCACGAAGCCCGCTCCGCCAGTGCGGCGGCCCACCTCAACGCCTCGTCGGCGTCGGGGGATCCATCGTGGCCGATCACGACGCCGCCGCTCACCGCAGCTCGCGTCGACACGTCGGCGCGAGCGCCGACCGAGTGCGTGCCGTCGCCTTGCCTCGCTCTGGTCATCCCATTTCGCTCCCGTGATTTCTGCCGTCGGGTCCAAGCGTCGCCGTGCGCCCTCGCCGGTAGAACGCAGAACCGGAGTCCTGCATGGCTCCTTCGTGCTTTTGCGGTGGGCGGAGCCGACGCCCGGCTCGTCGGTCCCCTGACGCAAGGAGCGCCTCATGGCCTCGGCGCCTTTCTCACTGCCTGCAGATCAGCGCCGCGGGGACCAGTCAGGAAGACCGGGACGAGTTCGGCGCAGCTTCCCGGCAGCCGCACGTGTCCGGGGCCGCTTGGCACACCTCGTTCAGGTCCACGATTCCCACGAGCCGCTCGCCCTCTTCGACAAGCAGGTGCTGCACACCCTGGGCCAGCATCAACCTGGCCGCATCCGCCGCGGCTGCATGACTGTCGACGGTCACCGGCCGCTGTCGAGCCACCTGTCGGACGCGCGTGCGCTCCGGGTCTCGGCCGTCGGCGACCGCATGGGCGACGTCCTCGTCGCTGATCATCGCGACGGGGTCGTGGTCGTCGGTCGTCACGACGAGCACCGACGCGTGGCGGTGCTTGATCAGGTAGGCGGCCGCGGCCAGATGAGCCGCCGGTTCTATCGTGGCGGTCGGCGGGCGCATCAACTGCGCCACGGTCTGTACGGCTGACGCGAGAATGTGCTTGTCCGCCATCTTCTGTCCTTGTCCTCGAGGCGGGCCGCCGTTCGGGATCGGCAGTCCTCGCTGCGGTTCACTGACAAGGACCGGACAGCAGCCGACGTTGTGATGCCCGGGGTCACTCGAGAACCGCGTACTCGGACGTGCGCGCCGGCCCCACCTCTTCCCGCTGGGCGCGGCGGTCCCGCGCGATGGTGACGAGGACGACCGCGATGCCGAGCAGCGCCACGATGGCGTTCCCGGTGGTGAGCAGGATCGCCTCACCGACCGTCGCGCCTTCGAGGTTGGCGAGGTGGTAGAAGAAGTGCGGCACCGAGAAGATCGAGAAGGCCGACGCCGCAGGGATGACGAAGTGCGCCTGCGGCCTCCAGAGGGCGATGCCGAGCAGCAACGCGATGCCAAGGGTCGCACCGCCGAAGTCGCGGGCGTAGTGCTCGCTGAACGGCGGGGTCAGATCGACGGTCGGGAAGTAGCGGTAGAAGGTCTCCGGCGAGATCGCGTTCCACGCCCCGACCACGAGCTGGTCGAGGAACAGGACGGCGAGCCCGAGGCGGATCACGACGGTCATGAGGGTTTCTCCTTCCGCGCGGCACGGTCATCGCCCGCGCTCGGTGCCGCACACGCGGTCACCGGACAGGACCGCGCAGCGGCTCCGTTCGTGACGACGCACCGTCCGTTCCACCGCCACGCGTCACACATGGCCGCGCCGCTCGGTCGAACCCGGTGAGACCGGCGATCGACTCCGAGCGAAGGAAGCCAGATGAACTCCGCGGCGCGACCAGCTCACAGGAGGCTCCGAGGGTGGATGGTGCTGGCGCTCCTCCTGGCGGTCGTGCTGACCGTCCCGCTCCGCGCGCAACCCGCGTCGGCGCACAGCCCGCTGCAGTCGAGCACCCCCCGGGCCGGTGCCCACATCGCTGCCATGCCGACCACCATCGAGCTGACGTTCGCGGGCGATGTCGAGGAGGTCGGCGCGACCGTCGTCCTGGCCGACGAGGACGGGGACGACTGGACGGCGGACGCCCCCGTAGTGGATGCCACGCGCGTCTCCTCCCCGGTACGACCCGACGTCCCCGACGGCCGGTACGAGATCCACTGGACCGTCACGTCCATCGACGGCCCGCAGATGTCGGGGGTCGTGCGGTTCGCACTCGGGCACGTGGGCGACGAGGCCGATCCGTTCGACGCGGTACTGAGCAGCGCGAACGTGGCCTGGATCCTCGGGACCGCCGGCGTGGTCGTCGGCGCGCTCCTCGGTGCCATCGTCCGCGGGCTCGTCACCGTCTACGGTCGGCGGTCCGCCCGCGCGCCGGCGGAGCAAGCCTGACGTCAGCCGGCGTGCGTTTCCAGCCACTCGCCGAAGGTCTGCCGGCGACGACGCGCGCCGGCCGATGGGAGCAGGGAACCGTTGCGCATCGCCCGGCCCCAGGCTCCCGGGACCGGGACCTCGATGACCGGCCGGCGCTGCCCGGTGGCCGCGAGATAACGCCGCACCAGATCAGCCATCCGCTCCTCCCGTGGTCCGGCGAGCTCCGGCACCACCCCGCAGGGGTCGCCGGAGGCGATCGCGACGAGCTCGGCAGCGACCTCGGCCGCCGCGATCGGCTGCGAGCGCATCGCCGGGACGACCTGGAACGGGCCGACCTTGCCATGACCGACGACCTGCTGGACGAACTCGTGGAACTGCGTCGTGCGGAGCAGGGACCAGCCGCTGGGCGCTGCCTGCAGGACCTGCTCCTGCGCGACCTTGCCCGCGTAGTAGTTCGCGTTGACCGTGGCTGCGCCCACGATCGAGATCGCGACGTGGTGAGGCACGCCTGCCTCGCGCTCGGCGGACAGGAGGTTCCGGATGACCGTGGTGAAGAAGTCGACGGACTTCCTCGCGGAGTTGCTGCTCGTCGCCGACGCGTCGATGACCGCTGAGGCGCCGCGCAGCCGTTTCACGAGCCCGGCGCCGCTGACCAGGTCGACGCCGGAGTCACGGCTGATCGACACGGGCTCGTGACCGGCGGCGCGAACCGCCGCCACGACGTGCCTTCCCAGTGAGCCGGTCGCGCCGGCGACGACGATCTTCACGACGCCACCTCCTCGGCGTCGGCGCGCTGGAGGGCGTCACAGCGGTACTTCATGATCATGCCGACCTCGACCGCGCAGGCGGCCGCAGTGTGAGGTGGGGCGTCACACATCGAGGTGCCACCCGGTCAGATCCTCGAAAGGAGGACGCGATGACCCCCGATGGACCTGACGCGCTGCACGCCGAGGTGCTGGGCGAGCGACGTCACCTCACTTCTCTGGCGTTCCGGATGTTGGGCACCGTCGCCGAAGCGGAGGACGCCGTCCAGGAGACCTACATCCGGTGGTACCGGCTCAGCCAGCAAGATCGCGACGCGATCGTGGTGCCCCGGGCCTGGCTGACGCGGGTCGCCAGCCGCGTGTGCCTGAACGTCCTCGACTCCGCGCGACGGCGACGGGAGCGATACGTCGGTCCGTGGCTTCCCGAACCCGTTCCGGCATACGCGTTTCCTGCAGGGTCGGACGCGACCCAGGACCCGCTCGAGCGCGTCACCCTCGACGACTCGATCAGCACGGCGCTACTCGTCGTCCTGGAGTCGATGACGCCGGCGGAGCGCGTCGCGTTCGTCCTGCACGACGTGTTCGCCCTGCCCTTCGGCGAGATCGCCGAGATCGTCGGGCGGACACCGGCGGCGTGCCGGCAGCTGGCCACCTCGGCCCGCCGTCGAGTACAGCAGAGCACGAGCCGGCGTGTGCCGCGGGCCGAGCACGACGAGGTGGTCAGAGCCTTTGCCGGCGCCGCGCGCGCGGGGGACATCGCTGGTCTCATCGCGGTCCTGGACCCTGCGGTGGTGCTGCGTTCCGACGGCGGCGGCATCGTCAGCGCGGCGCGGAACCCGATCGTGGGCCGGGACAAGGTGGCGCGGTTCCTGTTCGGCGCGCTGCGGAAGAACCCGAGCGTCGTGGTCCTGGAACAGGAGACCCCCGACGGGCTCGGGTTCGCGTGGTGGGACGAGGGCCGGATCATCGGCATCGTCACGCTCGACGTCGTGGCCGGCCTGGTGGCCGACGTACGGCTGATGATGAACCCGGGCAAGCTGACCCTCTGGAACTGAACCTCGCAGCCCGGACTGCTGCGTCGACGATGCGGACGAGTGCCGGGTCGGCTCGTGTCACGAGGTCGTGACTCCCACTGAAGGACCGTCCTGCGACCGCGACGCGGTCGGTCCCGGGCACGAGGCGGCTGACGGCGCGTCCGGTGGACGCGGGTCTAGGACGCTCCCGGGTCGGCGGAGGAGGGGTGGCAGCGCTGCTGATGCGAGAACGACACGGCAGAGGTCGGCCAGTTCGACCACGCCGACGAGGCGTCGTCCGCGCACTGGACCGGGTCGACGCAGTGCTGGACACGTACCTGGACGTGCGGAACTTCCTGCGGGGACCGGGAGCAGTGGCGTCCTCCATGCGCTGAGGGGCACCGAGGGGGACGCGGGCCTGTCGCAGCGGAGCGACCCGGACGGTCAGTGACGCGCGCCCCGTCCTCTCCTCCACCCGGCCGTCCGGGGCGCGCGCGGCGGGCGGACCGCCCTCGGACATGACAGCTCCGCCCGGCGATGTGGACCAGGTCGCCGGGAGCGAGGCAGACGCCGGGCGGCACTGCAGCGGCGACGGAGGCCGGCATGCGTGGCGTCGAGCACGGCCGTGTCACAGATCGGCCGGCCGGCCGGTCTATCGGGTACGAGGCACAGGGAGGACGGCGGACGTGCGGAACATCCTGATCGTGGGCGGTGGGTATGCGGGGTTCTACGCCGCGTGGAACATGGAGCGACGGCTGCGCCGGGACGAGGCGTCCATCACCCTCGTGGAGCCGCGTCCGTACATGACCTACCAGCCCTTCCTGCCCGAGGTTCTCGCCGGATCGATCGAAGCCCGTCACGCCGCTGTCTCCCTGAGACGGCACCTGCGGCGGACCCGCATCATCACCGGCTGGGTCACCTCCGTCGAGCACGAACGGCGGACCGTCACGGTGCGCACGTCGGACGGTCCGCCGTTCGAGGAGACCTACGACGTCATCGTGATCACGGCGGGTGCGGTGACGCGGATGATCCCTGTCCCCGGCATCGCCGAGCAGGCCATCGGCCTGAAGCACGTCGAGGAGGCTGTGGCCATCCGGGACCGCTTGTTGGTCGCATTCGACCGTGCGGCGGTGCTGCCCCAGGGACCGGAGCGCAGCAAGCTCCTGACGACCACATTCGTCGGCGGAGGCTTCACCGGGGTCGAGGGCTTCGGTGAGCTGTTGTCGCTGGCCGACGACCTGCTCGCGCAGTACCCCGAGATAGACCCCGATGAGGTCAGCTTCCACCTGGTCGAGGCAGCTGACCGGTTGATGCCCGAGGTTTCCGACTCCTCCGCCGAATGGGTGCTCACCGAACTCAGGCGCCGACGGGCACGGGTGCACGTCGGCACCGAGGTCCGGTCCGCTACCGGCGGACGTGTCGAGCTGTCCACGGGGGAGACGTTCGAGTCGGGACTGATCGTCTGGGCGGTGGGGAGCGTGGCGAACCCCTTGGTCGCCAGGCGCACCGATCTTCCGGTGGACGAGCGAGGTCTGCTGATCGTCCGGGCCGACCTGCGCGTAGGCACGGACGCGGCGCCGGTCTGGGATGCCTGGGGCGCGGGGGACGGGGCGGCTGTGCCGGACCTGACCTCAGCCGTTCCACGGGTGCTGACCGTGCCGAACGCCCAGCACGCCGTCCGGCAGGGCAGGCGTCTGGCCGCCAACATCACCGCGAGCATCCGCGGTGGTCGGGTGCGTCCTTATCGGCACCGGAGCCTCGGCGTCGTCGCTTCGCTCGGGTACGGCCGGGGCGTGTTCGAGTCAGGACCGATCGTCCTCCGTGGGTTCCTCGCGTGGGTCGTGCACCGGGGCTACCACGTACTCGCCGTCCCGACCTGGGAACGCAAGATCCGCGTGCTCGCGGATTGGTTGCCCGGGTTGCTGTTCGGGCGGGACATCGTGTCGCTCGACTCCGTGCAGCGACCACGCGCCGCGTTCCTGCGGGGTGGCCGACCACCGCTGACGCACGCGGGGGAGTCGACCGCAGATGGAACATGCAGCCGTGCCGCCCAGGAGGAAGTGACGTCCAGCTGACGTCGTGCGCGGAGTGCGGAGGCCCGCGAAGGTGACGTGGCGCTGCGACGTGGAGAGCACGGACGGGCCGATCGAACACGTCGTGAGCCCGTCAATTCGTCGGCGCTCAGGAAGCGACGGGTCCATCTGGAGCGCCGTCGCAGCATCGGTGTGCAGGCCCCCGACTGCGACCGCGCCTCCGCTGTACCGGGTCACGCCTCGTCGCCGGCGGACGCCACCGGTCCTCCGGCGGCGGGTCGAGGGGTGGACGGCCCGCGGGACGTCCACCCCTCACGCCGGCCCGGTCACGATCGATGCCGCACTGGGGCCTCAGCTCAGCCGGCGGTCTGCGCCTCCCGGCGCGGGAGCACCCAGTTCGGCCGCACGAAGTGGCAGGTGTACCCGAACGGGATCTTCTGCAGGTAGTCCTGGTGCTCCTCCTCGGCCTCCCAGAACGGGCCGGCCGGCTCGACCTCGGTGACGACCTCGCCGGGCCAGATGGCCGAGGCGTCGACGTCGGCGATGGTGTCGAGCGCGACGCGCTGCTGCTCGCCGCTGGTGTAGAAAATCGCGGAGCGGTAGCTGCGGCCGATGTCGTTGCCCTGCCGGTCCTTCGTCGACGGGTCGTGGATCTGGAAGAAGAACTCCAGCAGCTCGCGGAACGAGATCAGGTCCGGGTCGAAGACGATCTCGACAGCCTCGGCGTGGTCGCCGTGGTTGCGGTACGTGGCGTTCGGGGTGTCACCACCCGAGTAGCCGACGCGGGTGGAGAGCACCCCCGGGCGCTTGCGCAGCAGCTCCTGGGCGCCCCAGAAGCAGCCGCCGGCGAGGATCGCGGTCTCCGTGGTCATGGTGCCTGCCTCTCTGTCGAGTACGTCAGGACAACACCACCACGGGGTCGGTGCTTCCCCCACCAGCCCGTACCGGACCGACGCCCGGCCGGGACGGTCAGGTGCGGCGCCAGCTGCCGCTCACGACTCCCGCTGAGACGCGTCAGCACGGCGACGCCGGCGGACCACCAGCCAGCCGCCCGCCGCACCGGCCACGAGCACGCCCGCGGCGGTCACCACATCGCGTACCAGCGGGAGCGCTGCGCCGGCGAGAGCGCCGCTCGCGACCAGAGCGCTGGACCAGACGAGCGCGGCGGGCACGGTGCCGCGCAGCATCGTGGCGACCGGGACGCCTCCGGTGGCCGCCAGGCGCGGGGCGAGCGTGCGCGCTCCGACGACGAACTGCGCCGTCGCCGCCGCGAGCACCGGCCGGCGTCCGATGGCGTCGCGCCACGGAGCGGTCAGGCGATCGATCAGCCGCCCGGCCGGGGCCGGAAGGCGAGGTCCCCGCACGCCCCGGGCCAGCGACAGCTCGCGGCACCCACCGGTGATCTGGCCTTCGCCGAGGACCCCCTCGCCGGCGCCTTCGAGGAGGCGCTGCGCCGCTGGCCGGACGCGGGAGTGCCCGAGAACCCCGAGGGCTGGTTGCTCACCGTCGCCAGGAACCGGCAACGCGACGTCTGGAAGTCCTCGGCGGCGCGAACGGCCGCACCGCTCGAGGAGGGCAGCGCGCAGGTGGACCCCCTCGCCGACCACGACCCGCTCGCCATCGGCGACCGCCGGCTCGAGCTGCTCTTCGTCTGCGCCCACCCGTCCATCGAACAGTCGGCGCGCACGCCCCTGATGCTGCAGACGGTGCTCGGCTTCCAGGCGGCCGAGATCGCCCGCGCCTATGCCGTACCGCCGGCGGCGATGGCGCAGCGGCTGGTGCGGGCCAAGCGGCGCATCAAGGACGCCCGGGTCCCTTTCGCCGTGCCCGACCGGCGGGCGATGCCCGAGCTGCTGCCCGCCGTGCTCGAAGCGGTCTACGGCTGTGCGGCCATCGCCTGGCCCGGAGGTACCGACTCGCTCGCAGGGAGGCCCAGTACCTCGCTGTCACCCTGGCGGGTCTGCTGGACCGCGAGGCGGAGGCATGGGGCCTGGCCGCGCTCACGACTCTCGCGCTGGCCCGCCGGCGCGAGGGAGACTTCGTGCCGCTGGACGAGCAGGACCCGGCCGGGTGGGACGCCGAGCTCATCGCGGTGGGGGAGGCCTACCTCCGCCGGGCGCGTCCACGCGGTGCGCCGGGGCGTTTCCAGCTCGAGGCCGCGATCCAGGCCGTGCACTGCGATCGACGGCGTACGGGAGTCACGGACTGGCCGGCGCTCGGCACCCTGTACGCCGCACTGCTGGCGGTGGCGCCGAGCCTCGGCGCACGCGTCGCGGCCGCCGTGGTGCGCGGCCGGCTCGACGGACCTCTGTCCGGGCTCGAGGCGCTGCCCGACGGGGCGGAGACCTTCCAGCCGTACTGGGCCGCACGCGCGCAGCTGCTCACCTGGGCGGGTGAGGACGCCGCGGAGGCGTTCCACCGGGCAGCCGACCTGACCGAGGACCCCGCCGTGGCGAACTACCTGCGCTCACGCGCCCGGTGGGCCGACGCGCCGTTGGGCGGCGTCGCGTCCTAAGACCTCGACGCGACGCAGCGCCGACCTAGCGCCGATCAACAGGTCAGATGGCCGACGGGCGGTGGTGGGTGTCGGCAAAGTTGATGCCTGCGGTGGAGACGTCGTAGACCTTCTGGCCGGGACCGGCCTCCGGCTCGGGGAAGTCGACGACGTCGAGGACCTCGGGACCGCCGAAGCGGGTGATCTGCACGGCACGCATGAGCGGAGGCTAGTGCGCCGGACTTGGCGCGAACGAGCTGCCGGAAGCCCGATCGGGTGACGCTCCGCACAACCACGGTGGGTACGCGGCTTGGCAGAATGGTCAGTCACCGGGCCGAGAGAGACGACCGGTCGATGACCGGGGGAGTGGCTGTGGGCGGCGACGGCCGACGGAAGATCGCTGGCTCGGACCCTGCCGACTCGGGCCGGGCGGGCGGCCAGTCCGTCCCCGATGCGCGGGGTGAGTTGCTCGACCTCGCGCGAGCGGCGGCCGGCGTCGGGACCTTCGACTGGGACCTGACCACCGGTGTGCTCAGCTGGGACGAGCGGCTGCTGGAGCTGTTCGGGCTGGACGAGGCGACCTTCGACCGGACGATCGAGGGCTTCAACGCGCGCCTGCACCCGGACGACCTCGACCGGGTCACCGGGTTGCTGCAGAAGGCGATCGACACCTGCGGTGACTACGAGGCCGAGTACCGCATCCAACGCCCTGACGGGTCGCTCCGGTGGGTAGCCGCCCGGGGTCGCGCCCTGTGCGACGGTAGCGGTGTCACCGAGCGGGTGCTCGGCGCCGCCTGGGACGTGACTGACAGCCGCGAGGCCCAATATCGGGTCGTCGGGGTGCTGGAGGACATGGCGGTCGGCTTCATCGCCATGGACCACGACTGGGTCATCACGTTGCTCAACGCCGAGGGCGAGCGGATCGCCAGCCGTGCGCGGGCCGACCTCGTGGGGGCCAACTTCTGGGAAGCCTTTCCGGCCACTGTGGGAAGCGAGTTCGAGACCAGCTACCGGCGAGCCGTGGCCACGGGCGAGACCGTCGCGTTCGATGCTTTCTACCCCGAGCCGCTCAACATCTGGGTCGAGGTACGGGCCGTCCCCAGCGGCGGCGGCCTGCACCTGTACTTCCTCGACGTCACCGAGCGCGTCCAGCTGCAGCAGCGCAACGAACTGCTGGCCGAGGTCACCCGGGAGCTGACCGGCACCCTGGACGCCGAGGAAGCCGTCGCACGCCTGGCAGACCTGGTCGTACCCGCGTTGGCCGACTGGTGTCTGGTGTCCCTCGTCCAGGACGACCAGCACACCAACTTCCGTCGGAGTCTGCGCGACGTCGGCTTCAGGCACAGCGACCCCGAACGGCAGTCCCTGGTCGCCGAGTACGCCCAGACACGCATCCCCGCGCTCCTGGACGGGTCCTTCGTCGAGCGCGCCCTGAGCTCCGGGCAGCCGATCGTGTTGCAGCGCCAGGCAGCCGAGCGCATCCGCGCTCTCTTCCCCGCCGGACGGGCGCAGGAGCTGATCGGCGAGCTGGCGCCGGAGGCCTTCGCGGTCCTGCCACTGCGCGGGCGAGGACGGACCGCCGGGCTGCTCAGCCTGTTCCGCGGAGCCGGCCGGGGTGGCATCTCGGCCGACGACGTGGCCACCGCCGCCGAGATCGCGGGCCGGGCCGGGCTGGCGCTGGACAACGCCCGCCTCTACCGGGAGCAGCGCGGCCTCGCCGAGGGGCTGCAGCGGTCCCTGCTCACGCCTCCGCCGGAGCCGGACCACGCCCAGGTCGTGGTGCGCTACGTCCCGGCGGCACAAGCCGCCCAGGTCGGCGGTGACTGGTACGACGCCTTTCTGCAGCCGGGTGGCGCCACCGTGCTGGTCATCGGGGACGTCGTCGGGCATGACACCCAGGCGGCGGCTGCCATGGGGCAGGTCAGGACGATCGTCCGCACCCTCGGCGCCGAGGACGGCCACGGCCCCGCCGAGATCCTCAGCCGCGCTGACACCGTGATGAGGACGCTCATGGTCCACACGGTCGCCACCGTCGCGGTCGTGCGCCTGGAGCAAACCCCCAGCGAACGAGCACGAGGGGTCACTCGCCTGCGCTGGTCCAACGCCGGCCACCCGCCACCCTTCGTCATCAACCCCGACGGCAGCGTCTATCCGCTCACCGGGCTGCGGCCCGACCTGCTCCTCGGCGTGCGGCCGGACACCAGGCGCCGGGAGCACGAGGTCGTCCTGGATCGCGGCAGCATCGTGGTCCTCTACACCGACGGCCTCGTCGAACGTCGCGACCAGGACCTCGACGCCGGGCTCCAGCGCCTGCAGGACACCCTCGATGAGCTCGCCGGCCGAGAGCTGGACGAGCTGTGCGACGAACTGCTCTCGCGGCTGCTGCCCGACAACGCGGATGACGACGTGGCGCTCGTCGCTGTGGAGCTGCACCCGCAGAACAGGCTCCGCCCACCGCAGGCCGGGCCGAACGTCGTGCCGCCGAACGTGCCCGACTCGCCCCCGGTCACTCCCCAGCCCGACTAGTCACCTCTGCGCCCCGCGAGGTCACCGCGGGAGGGGGGGCACCGACCGATCCGCGGCGCCTCACGCCGCCGCGATCACACAGGCCCAGACGTGCTTGCGTGCGCCGACGACTGCCCAGCCGAACCGCGTGGAGAGCCGGGCGATCAGGTGCAGACCGGACGCCCATGCCCTCGATCGAGGGGTTCTCCTTGGTGCGGTCGTCGAGGGTCACGTCGGGCAGGATCAGCGGGTCCCCGCCCACCACGTACTGGGAGAAGGACTCCTCGACGGTGTTCTGCACCGGACTGCCTGCCGGGAGCCCCTCCCGGCTGAGCCAGTACGACCGCCAGTCGTCGACGACCGTCAGAAAGGCCAGCGGGGCCCCGGTCAGCCGCCGCGCCAGCGCGGTCAGCCGGTCGAACGACGCCTCCGCCTCGGCATCCAGCAGGTCGGTGGCCCGGACGGCGTCCAGGCGCGCGGGACGGCGGGCGAAGTCGTGACCGTTCACCGGCGGCACCCGCCCACGGCTGTCGGGCGGTCGGACGGCACGGGCACATCCCACACGACCGCGCTTCGTCGCGTGGTCCCCAGGGCGCAGTCCGGGACGGACGGTCGGACGTCCGGGTGACGCTCGTGGGCCCGGCCGGAAGAGCCCGCCGCGCGTCGTTCCCGGAACGCGGCTGCGTCAGGTACTCGTCACGACGGCGCGTGGTGGGTGTCCGCGAAGTTGACGCCCGCGGCCGAGACGTCGTGCAGGGTGCGACCCGGCCCCGCCTCCGGCTCGGGCAGGGCCCCCTGGTCGGTGTAGCTCCGCACCTGGCTGGAGTCGTCGAGGTGCCGGGCCATGTCTTCCCGGCAGTCGCGGGCCTTCGCCCAGTCCAGACCCTTCACTGCGACGTCGACGTGCTCGCTCAAGCCGTTCCTTCGTCCGGTCTGTGGTCGAGCAGGTCGCTCTCCAGAAGGGGCGGCGGCGCCGGTGGCGCCGCGCCATCACCTGCCGGCGGGGGAGAGGAAGCGGTCGTAGATGGCTGACGTCGCGGCGATGTGCACGACCTTGTCCAGGACGTCGATGGTGGCCTCCTTGCGCGACCACGTCCACGGCTTGCCGAGCCCGAGCGCGGTGATCATGACCAGGTCCTGGGAGTAGATGGCCCCGAACGTCGCCGCGGTGCCGCGCAGACCGCGCAGGCCCCGGTGGGCGGCCACGCCGTAGGCGGCACCCCACATGGCTCCCAGAGCGGTGTGGGTCGCGTAGTTCAGGCGCTTCCTCCACGCATCCGTGGCCGGCCGGACGGGTAGCAGTTTCTGGGCCAGGTCGGCCGGGCCGTAGCTGTCCTCACGCTGCGAGATGGGCATCTCGACGAACTTCTGGAACGCGGTCATCACGACGCTGCCGGCCACACCGGCCAACACCCCTCGACCGACGTCTGACAGGAGGGAGGGCCGCTTGGTTGAAAGCGTCACAAGTCGCATCGAACCGACATACCCGGCCGGGCAAGGTCCATGCCGCAAGGGGCGGAACGGACCTCCGGGTTCTCTCCGGTGCTGTTCCCGCAGCCTCGGGCGCGGTCGGTCTACTCCCGTCCGGCCTCGTGCCTGACCTCGAGGTCGACCCGTTCCTCGACGAAGCAGAGCAGTCCCCGGACGGCTTCGGCGTCGTGGAACGGCTCGGGGTAGGTCCAGACCAGGTCCTTCTCGTACCGCTCGCCCAGTCGGAGGGACCAGTAGTGGGCGACGCCCTTGTAGGGGCAACGGGTGGTGGTGTAACTGGGTTCGAGCAGCTCGGTGCGCACGGCCTCGCGCGGTAGGTAGTAGCGCACGGGCAGACCCGACTCGATGAGCATCCGTGGCCGGGTCGAGTCGGCCACCACGACGTCGCCGATGCGCACCAGCACGTGCCGGGAGCTTCGGAGCACGTCGATGCGCGTGTAGGGGTCGCGGGGGTGCACGAAGACCTCCTCGTCCTCCTCGAACACTCCGTCCATCGAGTCCCAGTCGAAGGCCACCAGCGCCGCGACCGCTGCCGCCGACTCCGGCGGCTGCTCGAAGGAGTAGGCCGCATCCACGGCCCGGCGGTCTCCGGCCTGCACCGACCAGTACGTCCCCTCGCCCAGCGCCGGGTCTGACCTGCGGCGATCGCTGGGCTCGAACAGATCCGTGCGCACGTCCTGGCGGGGGAACAGGTACGTCGGCGTCCGGCCCGGCGGGTGCAGCAGGCGGACGTCGGTGCTGTCGGCGACCGTCTCCCCACCGAGGACGACCCGTACCCGCCGGGGTGAGCGTTCCAGGTATATCACCTGCTCGGGTGGTGGAGGAGCGAAGTTGAACGCCCCCGACGGCTGCGAGCCGAACGGTCCATTGCCCTTGGTCAGGCCCATCCGGCTGCACTACCCGAGCCGGGCGATCTCATGTGGCGGACGTCGGATCCCGAGACATGTCCTTCGGTCCAGGAACTGGATCCGTCATGTGGTGGCGAAAATCGCCTGTGCCACCGATGTACTTCTCAGGGCAGGGCGTGGTCGGTGTCGGCGTAGTTGACGCCGGCGGCGGAGACGTCGTGCAGGGTGCGCCCCGGCGCCGCCTCCGGCTCGGGGACGTCGACGACGTTCAGGACCTCGGGGCCACCGAATTCGGTGATCTGGACTGCGCGCATGGGGGTGAAGCTATGACCTGCTCACGCCCGAACGTCGTTCCGGCCAGCCCCGCGAGTCGCCGGGTGCTCGGCCGCGGCGTGGTGGTGAGCCGCCGGACCCAGAGGTGGACGTGGTCGTCGGCGAGCTCGACGTAGCGGGCGAACAGGGGGCGCCCGTAACTCCACCGGTGGCGGCGGGCTCTCCATCGCGCGCGCGGGCGGCTGCCGGGCCGCGGGTCAGCCGCCGGCGAGCCGCTGCAGCCGGGTGGTCAGCGCGGTCCGCCGGTCGGCGTTGCCGTGCAGGTCCACGTACCGCTGCCCGAAGCCGGCCAGCAGCGTGTCGTCCAACCGGCGCACGGCACCCGGGGGATAGCGGTAGTCCATCCGGGCGGTGATGCCGCTGTCGTCGGCGCCGCGCAGCACCTCGCCCAGCTCCACCAGGCTGGTCACGCCCAGCTCCAGCAGCAGGCCGGAGATCCAGGTGTAGTGGTCCGGCCGCGACCAGCCGGCGTCGGCGTACTGCCCGGCCAGGAACGCAGCCAGCTCCCGGGGCGCGATCCGAGGGTCGTCGGGGTTGGTGTCGTCGGCCTCGTCGGCGCGCGAACCGGTGCCCGGAGGCGCTCGCGGATCGCGGTGAACTGCTGGTCGGCCAGCTCCAGCAGCCCGGCGGCCAGCGTGAATCGGCGGGCGAACTCGGAGCCGTGCTCGTCCGGCACCGTGCCCTTGTAGCGGATGTCGTGCTCGAACTCGGCCCAGGCGTGCTGCAGCACCGTGCGCACCTGCACCTGCACCACGCGCCCGACCAGCTCCGGCAGTTCGGCCGCCCGGCCCGGGTCCACGCCGATCAGCAGGTGCCGGCTGGAGTAACCGAACCGGCCCTGCTGCGCGGTCCGCCGACCCATGTCGCGGTCGTCGATCACCCGCACCTGCGCGGCCAACAGCTCGGCGACCGCCTCCACGTCGCTCTGCACGTAGGTGATCACCCGCACGCCGATCTGGTCGGTGATGTCCCGCGCCGGGTCCGGATAGGCGGGGACGCCGTCGACCGTGCGGGCCGCCTTCTCCGCGAACGAGGCGATGGTCTTGGTCCGCCCGGTCACCGACAGGTAGTTGATCCCGGCGTCGTCGAGCACCCCGGTGACGAGCGCGAGCGCCTGGGCCCCGGCGACCAGGGTCTCGGGCCGGCCGTCGGCGTACGCCTGGATGGCCTGCTGCACCGGGTCGGCCGCGGGGGCCGGGACCCGGGGGCCGGGCCGCAGGTCCGGCGGCAGGGTCGGGGTCACGATGGCGCCGCCGGCCGCGTCGCCGTAGGTGGTCACCTCGTCCGGGCGCCGAACGGCGATCCATCCCACGTAGGCGCACACCACGGCGTCGACCCGGTCCTCCGCCACCCGCAGCTCGCTCTTGCGGGTGGCGGCCTGCACCTGCTGGCGCAGCGCGGCGAACGGTGCACCGAGGTCGAGTTCGACCACCGCGCCCAGCAGGTCGACGAGCAGCAGCAGCTCCGCACGCATCTGCTCGAGCACGCGGCCCGGCTTGTTCTTGTACTTCAGCGTGCGGCCCAGCCGGAACAGCGCCACCGTCGCCGCGTGCGGGTAGACCTCGATCGCCCGGCGGTCGCGGCCCGAGCGGGGGTCGAGGTCCAGCCGCAGGCGCCGACCGATCCGCCCGCCGCGGGTGTCACCATCGGTGAACTCGGGTTTGCCGGTGTTCGTCGGGTGCGCCCCGGCCTGAAACCTCGCGAAGTCGGCGTTGAGCGCCCGCTCAGCGGCCCGGTTGCCGGTGGCGTTGGTGACCACCAGCGGAGCGTCGATCGCCACGATGCACGGGCCGGCGGTGAACGGGGCCAGCGCGGTCTCGATCTCCTCGTCGGTGCGCACCGCGCTGACGTGCACGAGCCGGCCGGCGTCGTCCAGCACGGCGAGGCCGGTAGGTTGCTTGTGGCCCCAGGCGAGGTCGATCCCGATGTGCTGCACGGGGTCAGCCTGCCCTGCCCCACAACTCGTCGGCGCTGGTCCCGCGGGATCCGCCTGGCGTGTGCGTGTGACGGTCTGCCCGAGGTCGCTCGGATGAGCGCCGTTCCACTGGCCGAACTGTTCTCCGCGTGGACGAACGCGAGGACACGGACCAGCTGCGCGGAACCGGCACGACACCAACTCGCTGCAGGCGTGGCTCCCGCCGGACGCCTGCCCGGGGGACGTCACCTGCTTGGTCGACGAGCGACTGCGGGCCGTGATCAGGCCGATGGTCGCGAGGGAGCCGATGACCGCATCGCCGACCTGCACGTCGTCGCAGCGACGCGGATGCGCACCTGCCCCCGTGCCGGCCCCGGGTGCTCGGGACAGCGGGCCATGCGGTCGCCGCCCGATGCCCCGTGGCGCCGGATCATGTCTCGGGAAGCGGCAGGGGTCACGCCCGCCGATGGCGGATGCGCGCGGGCTGCATCGAGCATGCGGGTGGTCCAGGTCAGTTGCGAGACGGCCGGTGGTGGGTGTCGGCGAAGTTGATGCCGGCGGTGGAGACGTCGTAGAGCTTCTGGCCCGGGCCGGCCTCCGGCTCGGGGACGTCGACGACGTCGAGGACTTCTGGGCCGCCGAAGCGGGTGATCTGTACGGCGCGCACAGGGGGAGATCAGGGGCTCGGCGGCTGCGTGCCCGGCCCGTTTGCCTGACCGTCAGACGTCGTTGGAGCCCCGGTCGGTCGCCCTCGACGCGGGGGGAGCGCGTTCCACCCTTGGCTGGACCCGGTCTTGACGGAGACGTTCAGGACTACGCGGGCTGGGCGGAAGGCGCAGGGCGGTCGCCAGGCCCGAGCCGCGTCGCACAGTGCGACGATCGGCACCGGTGCGGGCAACGGGGGAGTCGGGAAGACGTGTGCGTGCACATGATCACTCAGCCCGTCACCACACGCCCTCGACCAACGTCCGGTCAGGACGTCAGCCGTCGCGGCCCGCCCCGAGGCCGTTCAGGCGGGCGGCGAGGAAGGTCCGCTCGACGGTGTTGCCGGTCAACTCCAGCGCTTCCTCGTACGCCGAACGGGCTTCCGCCACGCGGCCCAGCCGGCGGAGGAAGTCCGCCCTAGCTGCTGCGAAGTACCCGTAGCCGGCCAGCTGCCGCTCGTCGGCCAGCGCATCCAGCGCGGCGAGACCCGCCTGGGCCCCCTCGGCGAAGCCCACGGCCACCGCGCGGTTGAGCGCGACCACCGGCGACGGCCAGACTGAACCCAGGACGCCGTAGAGCGCCAGGATCTCGTGCCAGTCGGTGTCGGTCCACGTCGGCGACTCCGCGTGGACTGCGGCGATGGCCGCCTGCAGGGCGTAGCGGGAGGGTGGCCGGTGGCGCAGAGCCTCGCGCACCAGCGCCGCGCCCTCCACGATGGCCCGGTGGTCCCAGCGGGAGCGGTCCTGCTCGTCGAGCAGCAGGAGCCGGCCATCGGAGCCGGTACGTGTATCCCGACGGGCGTCGGTGAGCAGCAACAGCGCCAGGAGACCTGTCACGCCGGGGTCCTCGGGCAGCAGCTGGCGCAGCATGCGGCACAGGTCCAGCGATCGCTCGACGAGGTCCCGGCGCACCAGCTCCCCGCCGGTGGGCGTCGTGTGGCCGGTGGTGAACAGCAGGTGCACGACGGCGAGGACGGCGTCCACCCGCTCGGGCAGCTCCGCCGCCGGGGGCACCCGGTACGGGATACGGGCCGCGGCGATCTTCTTCTTGGCGCGGGTCAACCGCGCCGCCATCGTCGCCTCGGGAACGAGGAAGGCACGGGCCACCTCGGCCGTCGACAGGCCGCACACCAGGCGCAGGGTGAGGGCCACCTGGGCTGCCTGGCCCAGCGCGGGATGGCAGCACGTGGCGATCAGCCTGAGCCGGTGGTCCGGCAGCGGGACATCCTCGAGGCGCTCGTCGAGCAGCTCCGCCGGCCCGGGCACGGTGGGTTCCTCGACCAGCAGGGGCAGCGCGCGGCGCTCCACGCCCCGGTGCCGGAGGACGTTGAGGGCCCGCCGCTTCGCCGTCGTCGTCAACCAGGCACCGGGACGAGCCGGGACGCCGGAGGTCCGCCAGTCGGTGAGTGCGGCGGCGAAGGCGTCCTGGGCGCACTCCTCCGCGACGTCGAGGTCGCGGGTGACGCGCACCGTCGCGGCGAGCACCAGGGCCCACTCGCGACGGTGCGCGTCGGCGACGGCGGCGGCGACCGACGACGCTTCCTCGCTCATCCGGTCCCGGCCTGCTCAGTCGAAGGTTATGACCGGGCGGACCTCCACCCCGCCGAAGCGAGCCGGGGTCATGCGGGCCACCGCGAGTGCCGCGTCGAGGTCAGGAGCCTCCACGAGGTAGTAGCCACCGAGCGCCTCCTTGGTCTCGACGAAGGGTCCGTCGGTCACCTCGGACCCGCCGCGGAGGCTCGTCGCGGTGCCAGTCGGCTGCAGCGCCTCGCCGCCGAGGAGCTTGGCGCCGCGCTCCTCCACCTGTGCGGCGAAGTCGGTGTGCGCCTGCATGACCTCGCCCAACACCTCGGGCGTCGCGGTCGCGTACTGCGCCTCGTCCTCGTAGATGAGGATCATGTACTGGGCCATCGGCCTTCCCTCCATCAGGGGCCCGGTGCTCGGGCCCACACCACTCCGACACGCATGGCACACCCGGATCGACATCGGCGGGAGGAGTTCTGGCGCGGGCACCGCGGTCAGCAACCCGTCGAGGGCGGCGGCGTCCAGCGGCGTCGTCCGGACCGACGTAGGTCTCAGGACAGGGAGTGGTGGGTGTCGGCGTAGTTGACTCCTGCCGCGCTCACCTCGTACACCTGCTGGCCGTCGCCCGGGACGGTCGGGAAGGTCGACGACGTCAGGGACGTCTGGGCCGCCGAAGCGGGTGATCTGCACAGCTCGCATGAGCTGGAGGCCAGGTGCTGCGCAGCAGGCGTGGACTCACGTCGGGCTTCACGGTCCGACTCGAGCGTGAGCCACGAGAGCCGAGAGCCCTTGGACCACGCCTCGTCCCTGCGTTCTGCCCTCCTCGGCCATGTGAGCTCGAGTGAGGACGCCGTGCTGCTGGACGGGCCTGCCCAGCAGGAACCGCCCGGTCGGCCGTAGACGTCGGCTGGTGCGAGATGCCCACCCTCTGAGCAGGACCTCGTCCTCGTCGATGGACTGGATCACGCGGTGCTGGCCTCTCCGTGCGGACCAGTAGCCCTGGAGTTCGCGGTGCAGCGGCTTGCCGCGGACCCGGTCCCTCCCACACGGCGGCGGGCGACCCGGCCCGTGCACCGTCGAAACCGCGCTCGTGGTCACCCTGCGCCGTGCCGCACGGCTCACCGTCGCGATGCTCCTGGCCGTTCGGCGAGCTGGGCGGCCCGGTGGGCCTGGGCACGGCGAAGGCCGGTGAACGACGATCATCAGCGGCGAACGCGGAAGCGAAGACGTCGCTGTGCAACTCCATCGACATCGCGACGGCCGGCTCGACGACGGGCATCCGGCCGCCGCGGGGCTGTGGCCGTCCGGCGCCCGGACGGCGAGTTCTCCGTCGCGTCCCACCGTGGGCGGTGCCAGGTCCGGTGGACGCGGCCGGTGATGTCCTGATCAGGCAAAGCACGTGTCCGGTGTGTGGAAGACGCCGGTGCCCCGGGTCACCTTGACTGCGTCTCGCGTCCACATCGTGTGACGCAGACCGCAGCTCATAGGAGGAACCACCATGCCCGAGGCCCCCCGCAGCGAGTTCTGGCGCGATCTTAAGCCGATCGCCAATGCCCTGAAGCCCGACGCTCAGCCGGAGGTCTTCCACCAGTTCGCACCCATCGAGGACGAGCGGTACTACGTCCCGCTGAGCGAGACCGTCGGCTCCCGGCCGCTCTGGATCTCGCCCCGGGACAACCGGTGGGCCGACGTCCTGTGGGCGAAGTCGGCGGGGCTGGTCAACCGGCACTACCACCCGCACGAGGTCTTCGCGTACACGATCAGTGGCAAGTGGGGCTACCTCGAGCAGCCCTGGACGGCCACCCCGGGTTCGTTCGTCTTCGAGACGCCTGGCGAGGGCCACACGTTGGTGGCCTACGAGTCCGAGGAGCCGATGCGCTGCTTCTTCGTGGTGAAGGGGCCTCTGATCTGGCTGGACGAGGACGGCAACAGCGCCGGCCACTTCGATGTCCACGACTACCTGGCCCTCTGCCGGGAGCACTACGACCGGGTCGGGATCGGCGCTGACTACGTCGACACCCTGATCCGCTGAGCCGGCTGAAGTCACCGAGGACACGGCATGGCTACGACCATTCCTGCTCGAGATGAGCAGAGCGCCGACTACGTCCCGCCTCCACGCGGCGGGCGGTACGAGAACGTGCTGCTCGCGGTTCTCTTCAGCACGTTCGGGTTCGTCTTCTTCGACCGGCTGGCACTGAACTACCTCACTCCGTTCTTCAAGGACGAGCTGAACCTGAGCAACGCCGACGTGGGCCTGCTCGGCGGCATCCCGGCATTGGCGTGGGCCGTGGCGGGCATCTCCGTCGGCTTCCTGTCCGACCGGATCGACCGTCGCAAGTCGCTCCTGATCGCGGCCATCTGCGCGTTCACGCTGTTCTCGGCGCTGTCCGGTCTGGTCGGCGGGCTGGCCAGCCTGCTGCTGTTCCGTGCGCTGATGGGCGGCGCGGAGGGAGCAGTCCTCCCGCTGATCCAGCCGATGATGATGCACTCGTCGACCCCCCGTCGGCGCGGGTTGAACATGGGGCTGGTTCAGGGTTCCTCGGCCGGCCTGCTGGGCGGCATCGTCGGCCCCATCGTCACGGTGTGGCTGGCGGAGTCCTATGGCTGGCGCTTCGCGTTCTACGCCACCGTCATCCCCGGCTTGGTACTTGCCCTGCTGGTGCTGAAGCTCGTCCGCGACCTGCGCCTGCGGCACCCCGCGACCGTGGCGATGGATGCCGATGTGCCGGATGTGCCCAGCACGGGCGGCCTCGGTGCAGCCCTCCGCAGCCGGAACGTCGTGATCTGCCTGCTGATTTCGGTGTTCTACCTGACCTGGTTCGTCACCACGCAGACGTTCACGCCGCTGTACCTGGCCGAGATGAAGGGCTTCGGCGCCGGCCAGCTCGGCTTCGTGCTCAGCGGCATCGGAATCGCCTGGGTGCTGTGGGGAGCCCTGGTGCCGGGCATCTCCGACCGGGTGGGTCGCAAGCCCGCCATGATCGGGTTCAGCGTTCTCGCCGCCCTGTCCCCGCTCGCGATCATCGGGATCGACAGCCCCGGGTTGCTCTTCGTGACGCTGATCGTCACCTACACGGGCCTGGGTTGCTTCACGCTCTTCATGGCGACGATCCCGGCCGAGACGGTTCCGCGAGCGGTGATGGCCACGGCTCTTGGCCTCATCATGGGCACCGGGGAGATCGTCGGCGGCTTCGTTGCCCCGTATCTCGCCGGTCTCCTGTCAGACGCGTTCAACCTGAACGCCTCGATGCTGATCTCGTCCGGCGCCGCCGCGGTGGTCGTCCTCCTCAGCTTCGCGCTGAAGGAGACGGCACCGATCCGCGTCGCCCGGCGCACGCAGCGAGCTGAGGCCCAGTGACCGCAGATGTCGCGGGGGCACCGGCGCAGGCCGGTGCCCCCGCACCACTGCCGACGCGCGCGGTCCGTTGGCGTGCGGCCCGCGATCTGGGACTGGAGACGGTGCAGATTCCGCTGCCCGGCCCCGGCGAGGTCCTGGTGGCCGTCGCATTCTGCGGGGTCTGCGGCAGTGACCTGCACGAAATCGCCGACGGACCGCACGCCATCCCGGTGGACGTCCCCCATCCGTTGTCGGGGGCGGTTGCACCGATCACCCTGGGCCACGAGTTCTCCGGCACGGTGGTGTCGTCCGGCCCCGGCGTGACAGCGCTGCCACCCGGAACTCCCGTGGCCGTCGAGCCGAACTACCGCTGCGGAGCGTGCACCGCCTGCCGGGAGGGGCGCTACGAGGTGTGCACCGGGTTCGGTTTCGCTGGCCTCATGGGCGATGGCGGGATGGCGGATCACGCCCTCGTGCCGGAGTACATGGTGAAGCCCCTGCCCGACGGCTTCGACCTGGCTGCAGCGGCGGTACTGGAACCGGCTGCCGTAGCCCTCCACGGCATTCGCCGGTCCACGTTCGTTCCGGGGCAGCAGGTTCTGGTCGTCGGGTTGGGGGCGGTCGGGCTGCTCGTCTGTGCGCTCCTTCGTGACAAGGGAGCCGGGGTCGTGATCGGAGTCGATCCCCGTCCCTCCCGCCGCGCGCTCGCCGCCCGCCTCGGCGCCGACGTCGTCCTCGCCCCGGATGACGACGTGGCCGGTGCAGTGCGGGATGCGACGGGCGGCGACGGGGTCCACGTCGCTTTCGAGGTCGTCGGAGCCCAGCACACGGTCGATGCGGCTCTCGCGGGCGTGCGGGCCGGCGGAGAACTGCTCCTCCTCGGGCTCGTGCATGAGCTGCGGATCCCGGCCTTCCGGATGCTCAATGCCGAGCAGCGGCTGACGACCAGCGTCGGCTACCGCGACTGCCACGACGAGCTCATCGCCATGTGCGCGGAGGGTCGTCTCGACCTGGCGGCGCTGATCACCGACGTGGTGGAACTGGTGGACGCGCCCGACGCCCTGGTCCAGATGGCGACTGACCCCGGCGACGGGATCAAGACGCTGATCCGATGTGGAGGAAGCAGATCGTGAGTTGGACGCCTGCTCTGTTCGACGGCCAGACCGTGCTGGTGACGGGCGGCACGTCCGGGATCGGTGCCGGCGCGGCCACGCGCTTCGCCGACTTGGGCGCGGACGTACTGGCCACGGGACTGGACTCCGAGGGCCCCTGGGCGCCGAAGCATCCCCGGGTCCGGAACGTCGAACTCGACGCGACGGACGCCGGCGCCATGGCCGCGCTGATGTCCGGCATGGCGGCACTGGACGTGCTGGTGTGCTGCGCCGGGATCAGCCGCGACCGGGCGGAGTACGACCTCGATGTCTTCGCGCAGGTGCTGGCGGTCAATCTCGTCGCCACCATGCGCGCCGCCGAGGCGGCGCGGCCGCTGCTGGCCCGGCGTGGCGGCAGCATCGTGACCACCGCGTCGATGTACAGCTACTTCGGTGCGGCTGACCGGCCCGCCTACAGCGCCAGCAAGGGCGGGGTGACCCAGCTCACCCGTTCGCTGGCCGCTGAATACGCGAAGGACGGCATCCGGGTCAACGCGATCGCGCCCGGATGGATCGATACCCCGCTGTCCAAGGGGCTGCAGGCGGACCCCGAGGCCAGCTCCGCGGTGCTCGATCGGATGCCGATGCGAAGGTGGGGAACGCCTGCCGACGTGGCGGACGCCTACGTCTTCCTGGCCTCCCCGGCTGCCGCGTACGTCACCGGCGCGGTGCTGCCGGTCGACGGCGGTTACCTCACCGTGTGAGCGATCTGCCGGACGGATCAGCTGCGGTAATGTACCGGCCCGACGTCTGTGTCGTTCGTCACGCCACCATCCGGCATCGATGGACGAGCGAGCCTGCCACCACGCACCCGAGGAGTCGTTGATGCCTACTGCATCCATCGTCTCCTCCGTGACGACGGTCGGCGTCGAACCTGCGGATCGCCTGGCGTTCTGGGAGCACTACAACGCCGAGGCCCTGGTCGGGCTGACGTGCTCCTCGTATGCGGCGGAGGGACTGATCGCCAAGCAGCTGAATCTCGACCTCGGCGGTTTCCGGGTAGCCGACATCGCCGGTAATCCTCATGTCATCGAGCGCGGGCCCCAGCTCGTCCGGTCGCAGCCGAAGGACGCCGTGTTCGCGACCTTGCTGCTCGAGGGAGAAGCCTTCTTCTACCACGGCAACGGCTGTCTCAGACTCGATGCTGGCGACGTGATCGTGTACGAGACCGACGCGCCCTACCTCTTCGGATTCAGTACCGCGATGCGCCAGGTCCTGGTCGACGTGCCGCGTCGGCTCTTCTTCGAGCGTTGTGCACCTGCGCTCGAGGGGCCGCTCAAGGTCGCCGGCGACGGCGTCGGAACGGCGGGGCTCACGGCCCGTGCGCTGAGTCAGATGCTGCTCGGGCTCGTCGAGGACCCGGTGGTGGCGCCGGTCTCGGCGGGCGATCACCTGCTGGACCTGTTGGAGGTCATGACGACGGGCCGGGGGACGCCGACCAGCACTGGTCGGTTGCTCGCCGCGAAAGAGTTTATCGCCGCGCGCCTGGGGGATGCCGACCTCTGCACGGACCGGGTCGCGGACGCCCTCGGTGTCACCGCACGACACCTGAACCGCACCTTCGCTGCTGAGGGGACCACCGTCGCCCAGTACATCCAAGGGCGTCGGTTGGATGCGGCACGTGTGGACCTCACCGCACGGTCCATGCGTGCTTACCGGATCGCAGACATAGCCACGCGGTGGGGCTTCGCGTCGCAGGCGCACTTCACCAGATCCTTCAGGGCGAGGTTCGGCTGCACGCCGTCGGAGGTGCGCGCTTCGGGCGTCCTCTGAACGCCCCGCCCCAGTACGGGGATCGCTCGGGAGCGTCCGCGGGTCGGGCTCTCGTACTCAGGTCGGAAGAATCCGTCCGAGGGGATCGGGAAGCCTCGATGCGAGCGGCTGCAATGCCACCGCCTACAGGCCGCGCCCACCGGCGGAGGAACTACCCGTGCCCCCAGCGCTGCGCGTCGAGATCCCGGGCTGAACTGGACTCACCGGGCGCCGTCCGTGCCTGCTCAGGACGAGGACGAACTCGCCCCGGTCGTCCCCCTCTGCGTCGCCCACTGGATCCGCCATGTGAGTCGACCCGGTACTGCTCCCGTGCCACCTGGGGGAGGACCGGCCGGGCCGCAGGGTGGCGGCCCTGCACGGCACGTCCTCGCGGCCGTACCGATGCTCGCGCGGGGCGCCGTGGTCCCGCCGGTGCGGGGCGCGGGATGGGCCGCGAAGGCGTCGAGTCGCCGCTGGTCGAAGGCCGGGTCCGCCACATCGGGGTCGCCCACCCAGAGTCAGTCCGCGTCCGCACGCGCCCGCCGCGGGAGAAGATCTCGGAGTAGTTCTCCATCGGCGAGACGTTGGGCGCGATCGCCGCCAGATGCGCCCCCCCCCCCCCCCCCGGCAACGGTGGGTCGGCGGTGGAGGCCGCCCTCGCTACGGTGCCGGCCGCCAGCCCGACACGGTCGCGACGACCATGGCCAGCTGGATCTTCAGGACGTCGTCCGGCTTGGACAGATCGACGCCGAGCAGCTCCTCGATCTTCCGCAGCCGGTAGGCGACGGTGTTCCGGTGCAGGTACATCCGCTTGCTGCACTCGTTCACCGAGGTGCCGCTGGCCAACCAGTTCTCCAGCGTCGACGTCAGGTGGGACCCGCTGGCCGCGCTCGGGTTCATGAGCGGGGCCAGGAGCCGGCGGGAGAAGTCGCTCAGCGCTTCACCGGGGCCCGAGTCCAGCATCACCCCGTAGAGGCCGAAGCTGTCGATGTCCACGAGGTCGGGGGAGTGCGCGGTCAGCAGTTCGGCAGCCCGCACGAGCAGCAGATAGCTGCTGCGGTAGGCCGATATCCCGAGGATGCCGCGCTTGACGAGGACGTGGACGCGGCGGTCGGGATAGAGGGCGGCCGCTGACTCCGCGAGCAGAGCCAGTGCGGCGTCGTCGCCGTGCGCCGGCTCGGCGGATGTCCCGGCGCACCCCTCCGGGCCACGCTCGGGAACGAGTGCCAGCAGCTTGCCGTCCATGATCCCGATCAGCGGGCGGGGGGACATGTGGACGAGCCGGGCCGCCAGGCGGGCGAGGTCCCGTGCCTGGGCGATGCGCTCCGGACGTCGCCCCACGGCGGTGGGGGTCGGGGACAGGAGGGCCGCGAAGTGCGGTGCCCGCAGATCGTGGCCCAGTGCCTCGGCCCGCGAGCGGAGCATCGGTGCCCGGGACTCCGCGGTGTCGGCGAGCAGCTCGCTGAGGAGATCGCTGGCGATCCGCGCCTCGATCTCCGCCTGGTGCTGGGTGGCCTGGAGCTCGAGGGCCACGGGCAGCGTCAGGCCCGCCGAGTCGGGTGCGGACAGCAGCTCCACGCCCGGACCGCTGGCGGTCAGCCACCCACGCAGGTGGTCGTGCACCGAGATCGGCGCCACCCAGACCGGTGTCCCGTCGGGCGACTCGCGCAGCGCTGCTGCCCTGCCCTCGCCCCCGGCCGCGTGTTCGGCCGCGGCGACGGACCGCAGGCCGTCGAGCAGCTGATCCGCGCCCCCGTCGATGGGGACCGAACCCGCGCCCGCGCCCGCGCCCGCCCAGGCAGCCATGCGCAGGCCGGTGTCCCACATGGCGGCCGTGCCGCCGACCGCCTCCGCCACCGCTTCCACGATGCCGGCGAGTCCCCGGCTCGCCAGCACGGCGTCGCAGAGCTCGACGTGCAGGTGCAGCAACCGGGCGTAGCGCTCCACGTCCGCGGCGGCCCGCGACGTCTCGAGCCGGAGCCGGTCGACCTCCCCGTTCTGCGCATCCCGGCGGCCCGCGGCCTCGAGCGCGCCCGCTGTGTGCTCTGCCAGCAGTTCGATCAGCCGCACGTCGTCGGGAGTGAAGTCGCGGACAGCCCGGCTGTACGCGGTGATCGAGCCCAGGGCCACACCGCCGAGCCCGTGCATGGGGGCGGCCAGCAGAGCCCGGTAGCCCTGCATCTTCGCCATGTCGGCCCACTGTGCGCTGTCGGGGTCCGCGAGCGCGTCGGACAAGGCGATGGCGTGGCCGCCGAGCACGGCGCTGGTGCTCGGCGTGCGGAAGCTCCGGACGGACAGGGTGAGCGGCTCGGCGTTGTTCACCAGGGCGACGTACTCCGCGCTGAGGCCGTGGGAGCCGCCGACGACCAGCCGGTCGCCATCGGCCACCTGGAAGACGGCAGCGAACTCCGTTCCCAGCAACCGGCACGCGTGGCGCGCGGCCAGGGCCAGCAGATCAGGGACGGTGGCCTCGCGGTTCACCGCACGGAGCAGATCCGCGCTGATCGACATGGCCGCGGACCACCGGTGATCGGACCCGGCTACCGGTGGCGCGACCGCGCCGGCCGCCTGCGAGGTACGGCGGCCGGTCATGCGGTCCTTCCCTTGTCGCGCTGCACCACGTCAGCACGAATGCCTGTGCACCGGGCCATCGCCGGAGACTACCGATCGCCCCGGCGCGCCGACGGTGTCTCGCCGCGCCGGATCAGCGCAGCGGGACGACGGCGGGTCCCGGCACGACGCCGACGTCGATCACGCCGACGTGCTCGACCTCGAGGCGGACCCGGTCACCGGGCCGCAGCCACGGGAACGCCTCCTCGCCGTGCACCCTCGACAGCTCGAGGATGCAGCCGGTGCCCACGGTGCCGCTGCCCACGACGTCGCCCGGTCGCAGCGTGGTCCCGCGGGAGGCGTAGGCCAGGAGCTCGGCGAAGCTCCAGTAGATGGTCGAGAAGGTGCCCCGCGAGTACTGCGTGCCGTTGACCTGCGCCGTCATGGCCAGGTCGTAGGCGTTGCCTGCCCGGTAGGGCTCCAGCTCGTCGGGGGTGACGAGGTAGCGGCTGAAGCTGGTGGCGCCGTCCTTGCCCTTCGCGGGGCCGAGTAGTCCCCGCATCTCCTGCTCCTGGAGGTCGCGGGCGCTCCAGTCGCACAGGACCATGTAGCCCGCGATGTGGCTCTCCGCCTGCGCCGGATCCAGGTCGCTGCCGGCGCGGCCGACGACGGCGGCGATCTCCAGCTCGTAGTCGAATCGTGCCGAACCGGGGGAGACGGCGACGTCGTCGTGCGGTCCGTGTACCGCCGCGGGGTTGGTGAAGTAGAAGAGCGGGATCTCGTACCAGACCGGGTTGACGCCGTGCCCCAGTGCCTCGCTGCTGGTCTTGACGTGCTCCTCGAAGGCCATGAAGTCGCGGATGGACGGCGGCGCGGGGATCGGGGCCAGGAACTGGGCGCCAGCCTCCTCCACGACCTCGAAGGGGTCCTGCAGCGCGCGCTCGGCGGCCTTGGCCATCCGCTCGCCGAAGCCGTCGCCCAGCAGCTCGAGGAGGTTCGTGACGTCGCGCAGCCCGTGCAGGCGGCCGTCGCGGGAGAGGGCCACGTGCTCGCGGCCGTCGGTGGGGGAGAGGTAGGTGGACCAGCGCATGGGAGTGTTCCTGTCGGTCAGGCGAGGCAGGTGAGTGGGCGGCCGCCGTTGTAGGCGACCATGTCCTGGAGGGCGGCCACGATGTCGATCGGGGCGCCCCGTTCGGCGCCGTCGAGCTCGGCGTAGGCGCGGTGCAGGTTGCCGACGATGCGCTCGGCGTCGGTGAGCTCGGCGTAGGCGCCGAGGTCGGTCTCCCGGGCGGTCTCCAGCGGGGTGAGCCCCGCGGCTCGTCCCTTCGCCGCCACGTCGAGGACGAACCTCAGGTAGCCCGCGATCTCGTCGATGAGGCCCGGTCCGGAGACGGGACCGTGACCGGCGACGATCGTCTCGGCGCCCAACGGGCGGACGACGTCCTCGAGGACCTCGAGCGCGCCGGCCACCGACCCCATCAGCAGGAACGGCGTGCCCCCGTTGAAGAGCAGGTCGCCGCAGAAGAGCACCGACCGCTCCGGGATCCAGACGATGGAGTCGTTCGTCGTGTGCGCGGGCGTCCCGACGTGGCGGACCTCGCAGCGCACGTCGTCGGCCCAGAGCGTCACCCCGCGGTCGTAGGTCAGGAAGGGCGGCGCCATCTCGACGTCGCCCCACTCCACGTCGTCGAACAGGCCCAGGTTCGCCGGCGGGCCGGCGGCCAGCAGCTCCTCGCGGGTCCGGTCGTGGGCGACGATGGTGGCCCCGCCGAACAGGTAGTTGCCGTAGGTGTGGTCGCCGTGGTGGTGGGTGTTCACCAGGGTCCGGACCGGCTGGTCGGAGATCCGCTCGATGGTCTCCAGGTAGGCGCGGGTGCGGCGTTCCGTGGACGTGGCGTCGACGGAGATCACCCCGGTGCGCGTGACCAGGAACCCGGTGTTGTTGAGGTACCAGCTGCCGTCGGGCTGCAGGTAGGCGTAGATGCCGTCGCTCACCTCCTGCAGCGTCGCCGGCCCCGGCGGGAAGGGGTGGGTGGACGTCGGGTGCATCGGTTCTCCTCGGGTGCTCGGGAGCGTCGGTCTCCCGTTGACGACGGACGAGTCGTCGTACGGCCGGACGGGTGCCGCACGACGCCGGCGACCACTGCGTTCGAGGGGCCTGGAAGTGATGCGGGCGACAGCTCAGGACGGACGCTAGTGCGCAGCGGCCGGCACGGCGATGGTCGCGCTGCATGACAGATCGGCCAATCTTTGTTCACTGCGCTAAGTGAGTTGCGTCGCAGAATCCGTACTGTCCGATGGCATGCGTCACACCTGGTCACCGGGACGGACTCCATGACCGCCCCGCCGAGCGCCGCTCCCACGGGTCGGACCGACGACTCCGCACGGCAGCGACCCGTCCTGTCCATCCGCGATCTGTCCATCACGTTCAGCGGGCTCCGGGCGCTGGACGGCGTCAGCTTCGACGTGCCCACCGGCGGCGTCACCGCTGTGATCGGGCCGAACGGTGCCGGCAAGACCACGCTGTTCAACTGCATCAGCGGGATCTACCGCGGCGAGGGCGAGATCGAGCTGGCGGGGGAGTCCCTGGCGGGGAAGTCCCCGCACGCCCGGGCGGCGCTCGGCATCGCGCGCACCTTCCAGACGCCGACCCTGATCGAGGACGACACGGTCCTGGCCAACGTGATGCTGGGCGGCTTCTCCCGGACCCGCGCGGGCCTGCTCCCGCACATGGTGCTCAGCCCGCGGTCGCGCCGCGAGGAGAGCGAACTGCGCGACCGGTCCGCCGAGGCGCTGGAGCTCATGGGGCTCCTGCCGCTGGCCGGCGCCCGGGCCGCCGACCTCCCGCACGGCCTGCGCCGGCGGGTGGAGCTGGCACGGGCGCTGGTCGCCCAGCCGCGGCTGGTCCTCCTCGACGAGCCCGCGGCCGGCATCAGCCACACGGAGGCCCTGGAGTTCGCCGACCTGCTCACCGGCCTCGCCGAGCGGTCCGGGGCGACCCTGCTGCTCGTCGAGCACAGCGTCGCGCTCGTGATGCGGGTGGCCCGGCGCATCGCCGTCCTCGACTTCGGCAAGCTCGTCGTCGAGGGCGAACCGTCGCTCGTGCGGCGGGACCCCCGGGTGCTGGCCGCCTACCTCGGCGACGAGGCCGAGTCATGACCCTCCTGCAGCTCACCGGGGTGCGGGCCGCCTACGACGGCGTCCAGGCGCTGCACGGCATGGACCTCGCCGTCACCGAGGGGGAGATGGTCGCCCTCCTGGGTGCCAACGGCGCCGGCAAGACGACGACGCTCCGGGCCGTCTCGGGAACCGTCTCGGTCGAGGGCGCGGTGCTCCTCGACGGGCAGGACGTCACCGGATGGGCGGCGCACCGCGTGGCCCGCCTCGGCGTCGGCCACGTGCCCGAGGGCCGCGGCACCTTCGTCGACCTCACGGTCGAGGAGAACCTCACACTCGGGGCCCTCGCCCGCGCCAAGCGCCTGCGCGGCCAGGTCAAGGAGGAC
Source organism: Blastococcus saxobsidens (assembly GCF_002938435.1). Taxonomy (GTDB): domain Bacteria; phylum Actinomycetota; class Actinomycetes; order Mycobacteriales; family Geodermatophilaceae; genus Blastococcus; species Blastococcus saxobsidens. The sequence continues at coordinate 42,418 of NZ_POQT01000021.1, read as the reverse complement.
CTCGCGGCGGTGCACGAGCTGTTCCCCATCTTGCGCGAGTTCTCCCGCCGGCAGGCCGGTGCGCTGTCCGGCGGCCAGCAGCAGATGCTCGCGATCGCCCGGGCCATCCTCGGCCGTCCGCGACTCCTGCTGGTCGACGAGCCCTCGCTCGGGCTCGCGCCCATGGTGACCACCGAGATCCTGCGGAGCCTGCGCGTCCTGCAGGCGGAGTGGCAGCTCGCCGTCCTGCTGGCGGAGCAGAACGCCCGGCGCGCCCTGGCGGTCGTCGACCGCGCCTACGTCCTCGAGTCCGGCCGCGTCGTCGCGTCCGGCAGCGCAGCAGAACTGAGGGAGAACACCGCCGTGCAGGACGCGTACCTCGGCGCCGAGCAGACCGGCCGGCCGGCATGACCGAGCTCTGGCAGCAGATCCTGTCCGGCCTCGGCACCGGCTTCATCTACGCCAGCCTCGCCCTGGCCATCTGCCTGGTCTTCCAGGGCACCGGCGCGGTGAACTTCGCCCAGGGCGTCATGGCGACCGCGTCGGCCTACCTGGCGTGGAGTCTCGTGAGCAACGGGATGGACTTCTGGCTCGCGCTGGTGCTCGTGCTGGCCGCCAGCTTCGTCCTGGGTGCCCTGATCGAGCGGGTCTTCATCCGCCCGGTGGAGGGGTCGAGCCCACTGGTGATGCTCACCGTCACCGTGGCGCTGCTCATCGGGCTCCAGGCGGTCGTGGCCCTCATCTGGGGCGACGACCCGCAGCAGCTCGGGAGCCCCTTCGGCGGCGGCAGCGTCGAGGTCCTCGGGGCCAGGCTCACCGCTCAGCAGCTCGGGGCGGCGGCCGTCGTCCTGGTGACGCTGCTGCTCGCGGGCGCCTTCTTCCGCTTCACGACCCTCGGCCTGCGCATGCGGGCCGCCGCGCAGAACCCGGCCTCCGCCCGGCTGCTGTCCATCGACGTGGGCCGGATGCTGGCGCTGGGGTGGGGGCTGGCCGCGACGGTCGGCGCGGTGGCGGGGGTCATCTTCGCGCCGACGCTGGGCGTCTCTCCCGCGATGATGGACAGCTCCCTGCTGCTGGCGCTGGCCGCGGCCACCCTGGGTGGCTTCGAGAGTCGCGTCGGCGCCGTCGTCGGTGGCCTGGTGCTCGGCGTCGCCGCGAACCTGGCCAGCCGGTACATCCCGGGCATCGGGTCGGACCTGCAGCTGGTCGTGCCGTTCGCGGTGATCTTCCTGGTCCTGCTGCTCCGCCCGCAGGGCCTGTTCGGCCGGGCCTCGAGCGTGCGGGCATGACCGCCGCACGGACCCCGGCCGTCGTCGAACCCCCGGCCGAGAGGGACAGCGAACCCACCGTGTCCACGTCGCACGCACTCCCGCCCGCTCCGCGCGTCGGTCTCCGGACGGCCTGGTGGACGGCGGCTCTGGCGGTCGTCCTCCTGCTGGCCGCCCTCGCCCCGGCGAGCGTCATCAGCGACTTCCAGTTCTTCCAGCTTAACCGGGTGATCACCTTCGCCATCGCGATCGGCGGCCTCAACCTGCTGCTGGGCTGGGCGGGCACCATCTCCGCCGGTCACGGCGCGCTGTTCGGGATCGGCGCCTACACGACCGCGATCCTGGTCGCCGACCACGGCGTCCCCTGGCCGCTGGCCGTCCTCGCGTCGCTCCTGGTCGGCCTGCTGGTCGGGGCGCTGCTGGGCCTGCCGGCGCTGCGGCTCGGCGGGATGAACCTCGGGCTCATCACGCTGGCGATCGCGCTGCTCCTGCCACCGCTGCTCACCCGACTGGACTGGCTGACCGGCGGCCCGTTCGGCAAGACGACCCCGCGCGTGGAGGCTCCTCCGGGACTGCCCTTCTCCTCCCCGCAGTGGCTGTTCCTCGTCAACCTCGTGGTGCTGGCCGTCGTCTTCTGGCTGCTGTCCAACATGCTGCGGGGCCGCATGGGGCGGGCCCTGGACGCCGCGGCGTCCTCGCGGGTGATGGCCGCGGCGCACGCCGTTCCGACCAACCGGATCACCGTCGCGGTCTTCGCCATCAGCGCGGCGGTGGCGGCCCTGGCCGGCGCCCTCTTCCACCTGACCACGCGCACGTCGACGCCGGACAGCTTCACCTTCCTGCTGTCGATCTCACTGATCGCCGGCGCCGTCGTCGGCGGCAGCCGCTCGTTCGTCGGGGCGATCATCGGCGCCGCGTTCGTGGTCTTCGTGCCCGAGAGCCTCGGCGGGTTCGTCGAGCCCGCGGCAGCGGGCCAGTGGCAGCAGGTCGTCTACGCCGCCGCCCTGCTGCTGGTCATCTACTTCTTCCCCCGAGGCCTGGCCGGACTGGTCCGGCAGGCGCGCAACCGGCTCGTCCGGCGCAGGTCAATCCACGCTCGATCACAGGAGGCACAGTCATGAGCCGGTCCACCAGACGCCCGATCACCTCAGCCCGGGGGGTCGCCGCCATCACGCTGGTGCTGGCGATGTCCGCGACCGCCTGCGGCGGCTCCGACCGCCGCGAGGCGGAGTCCGGCGGCGGCGCGCAGGGGGTCACCGACGAGGCGATCAAGATCGGCGGCAGCTTCCCCTTCAGCGGTCCCTACGCCGTCTTCTCCAACGCGAGCCAGGCCATCGCGGCCTGCTTCGCCGCGGTGAACGAGGACGGCGGCGTCAACGGGCGCCAGATCGAGTACACCGCGGCGGACGACGCGTACGACCCGGCTCGCCTGACCGCCAACGCGCGGGAGGCGGTGGAGCAGGAGCAGGTGGCGGCCTTCATCTCCTTCGGTGGCACCAACGTCGCCATCCAGCCCTACATGAACGAGAGCCAGGTGCCGCACATCGTCCTGGCCGGCAACGCGGAGTTCAGCCGGGTCGAGGAGTTCCCCTTCACGCACGCCTGGTGGCCGGACCTCAGCTGGGAGGCCGAGGCCGTCACCAGCTACGTGATGGAGCACCCGGAGGAGTTCCCCTCGCCCGAGATCGGGCTGATCTCGCTGAACAACACGCTCGCCGACAGCCACATCGCCGGCATCGAGGCCGGTCTCGGCGGCGACGCCGCGACGGTCTTCCCGGAGGAGAACCGGCTGCGGGTCGAGCCCACGCTCGCCGACTGGACCTCGCAGCTCAACCAGCTGCAGGCCGCCGGCGTGAACGTCCTCTACATGAACCCCGGCACCGCCGGTCAGGCCAACGCGATCAAGTACATCAAGGAGATCGGCTGGCCGGTCCAGGTGATCGTCTACTCGGGCGGCACCTCCATCAAGACCAACCTCGAGCCCGCCGGCCTCGACGCGGCCGAGGGCATCTACGGGGCGGCTTGGCTCAAGGACCCGTCGGACTCTCGGTGGGCCGACGACGAGGGCATCCAGCGCTACCGCGAGGTCATCGAGCAGTACGGCGAAGGTGCCGACCCGGACCTGATCTTCACCGCGAACGGCTACGGCGTCTGCCAGGCGGTCCTGTCGGTGCTGGAGTCGCTCGGCGACGAGGAGATCACCAGCGAGGCCTTCAACGAGGCCTGGATGGCCGTCGACGGCGAGGAGAGCGACGTGCTCGTCCCGGGCGCCGACCTCATCGCGGGGGAGAGCGGCCGGCTGGTGCACGAGTACCAGATGCTCCGCTTCGACGGCACCTCGTGGCAGGACGTCGGCGAGCTGATCGACGTCTACGAGGCCGGCATCACCGAGTAGTCCCACCCATCCCACCGACAGTCAGGAGGACCGGGCGATGTCGCTCGCGAGTTCCGCCGCAGGATCGTTCCGCGGCGAGGAGATCATCGAGGACTACATCGCCCGGTTCTCCAACTGGGGCCGGTGGGGACCCGAGGACCAACGGGGAGCGATGAACCACGTGGGTCCGCAGGAGGTCACCGCCGCGACGCAGCTCGTCCGGCAGGGCAAGGTCATCTCGATGTCACTGCCCTACGACCTGCACGGGCCGCAGGCAGGCGGGTTCCGGGCGAATCCGCTGAACATGATGACCGCGACCGGCACCGACCATCTCGCCGGGGCGCAGGACCCTCTGCCAGCGGGCTTCGGCCCGGCGAAGGGGTTCGGGTTCGCCGACGACGTCCTGGTGATGCCGAACCAGGCAGGGACCCAGTGGGACGCGCTCGCGCACATCTTCTGGCACGGGAAGCTCTACAACGGTTTCGACGCCGCGACGGTGACCTCGGCCGGCGCGGCTCGCGGGGGGATCGAGAACTACCGGCAGGACTTCGTCATGCGGGGCGTCCTGCTCGACGTCGCGCGCCACCTGGAGCGGGAGAGCCTCGACCCGGGCTACGCGATCGGTCCCGAAGACCTGGATGCCACTGCCGAGGCGCAGGGTGTGGAGATCCGGCGGGGAGACGCCGTGATCGTCCGGACGGGCATGCTGGAGACGCGTCGCGCGGCATGGGGCGACTTCGCCGGTGGTCCGGCCCCCGGCCTCTCGCTGCACGTCGCGCCGTGGCTGCACGCTCACGACATCGCGGCGATCGCCACCGATACGTGGGGCTGCGAGGTGCGACCGAACGAGATCGACCTGTTCCAGCCGCTGCACGTGGTGGCCCTCGTGCACATGGGCATCCCGTTCGGCGAGATCTGGGATCTCCAGGCGATCGGCGAGGACTGCGCTGCCGACGGCGTCTACGAGTTCCTGCTCTCCGCGGCCCCGTTGCCCATCACCGGTGGGGCAGGTTCGCCGGTGAATGCGCTCGCGATCAAGTAGCCCGATTCCGGACACCGCCGCCGGCAACCGGCTGCAACCGGGGAGGAGTTCTCGCACCTGGTGACTGCGCCGGCCGGGTGCGGTCATCCGAGGGCGCGGGCGTACTCCTGCCGGCGTTCCGGAGGCAGGGCGGGGCCGGGGCGTCGAGGGACCGGTGGCGGCAGCTGGCCGGTGACCCCGCGGACGGCCAGGTGGGCCGCGCCGAGGGCCGTCGCCTCCTGCGCGTCGACGAACGCGGCGGTGCCTTCGCCGACCGCCTCCCGGATCTCCCGCCACGTCGCCGACTCGGCCGGCCGGCCGGCCAGCAGCCGCCGGGTGACGGCCCGGCCGGCGGCCCGGCTGAGGTCCCGCGTCAGGTCGCGCGACGCCACCGCAGTGGTCTCCATGAGGGCGCGCAGCACGGTCGCGGGGGTGACGTCCAGCGGCACGCCGTCCAGGCTCAGCCGGCGGTCGGCGGAGATCCGCCCCCGCACGCCCCGGCTGCCCACCGGTTCCCCGCCGAGCAGGTCGTCGAGGTCGGCGGAGGGGTCCAGGCCCAGCAGCTTCGTCCACGTCAGGTAGAGCGCCCCCGACGGCAGCGCCGCGTGCAGGTAGTACAGGCCGTCGGTCACGAAGCAGCCCACCTCGCTGCCGGCCGTGGCCGCAGGGTCGAGGGAGTCGGTGACCAGGAGGTGCGCCTCGGACGTGCCGGCGGAGACGAACAGGTCGCCGGGGGAGCGGGCACCGGCGGCCAGCGCGCCGCAGAAGTGGTCGTGCCCGCCGGTGACGAGCGGGATCCCGGGCGCGACGCCGAGCTCCGCGGCGAGGGCGCTGCCCAGCTCGCCGACCACCGTGCCGGAGGGGACGAGGCGGGGCAGGGTGAGGTGCCCCATGCCCACCACGTCGAGGCCCTCGGGGCGCCACGACCGGGTGGGGGCGTCGAACAGCCCCGTGCGGGACGCGTGGGAGTGGTCCATCACCAGTTCTCCGGGGCCCAGGGAGGCGAGCAGCCAGCTGCCGAGATCGGTGAGCGTCGTGGCCGCGCTGGCCGGGGCCGGCCGGGCGCGGGCCCACCACGCGAGGGCGTGGACGGTGTACTCGGGGTGCCGGAGGCCGGTCACCGGGGCTCGGCGGTCCAGCTCGGCCGCGTGCTCCCGGGCCGGCGCGTGGCCGACGCCGGAGAACCAGGTGGGCACGTCCCCGACCGGCCGCCCGGCGGCGTCGAGCAGCACCGCCTCCTCGCCCACCGAGGTGACGGCGATGCCGCCCAGCGCGGCGCGGGCCCCGAAACCTGCCTCCTCCAGTGCGCGCCGGGCGACGTCGAGGGCGACCCCGCGGACCGCCGCGGGGGAGTGGACGGCGGTCCCGCCGTCCTCGGTCTGCGGCGTCGGGACGGCAGCCGTGCCGAGGACCGTGCCGCCGTCCGGTTCGAGGAGCACTGCCTTGGTGCGGGTGGTGCCGATGTCGATGCCCAGGAACGTGGCGCTCACGGGCGCAGCCCGGCCACGGCGGTGGCGACGGAGGCGGACCGCAGTTCGTGGACCTCGTCCCGCCCGCCGAGGTCGGGCTCCAGCCGCCGGGCGTTGGCCGCACCGGCCGCGGCCCCCGTGCGCAGCGCGGTCGGGCGGTCCTCGCCCTGGGCGAGCGAGGTGACGAAGCCCGCCAGCATCATGTCCCCGGAGCCCGTGGCGTTGACCACCGGGACGCTCGGGCTGGACACGTCCCACCCCTCGTCCGCCGACCGGTAGGAGAGCCCGGCCGCACCGCGGGTCACGACGACCGCCCGGGCCCCGGCCGCCAGGGCCCGCGTCATCAGCGCGTCCAGGTCCGCGTCCTCGCCGTCGCCGGTCAGCCCGCCGTCGACCCGCAACTCCTCCTCGTTGACCTTCACCACGTCGGGGCCCGAGCGCAGGGCGGCGGCCAGCCCCGGACCGGACGTGTCCACGACCGTGAGCACGTCCCGCCCGCGCAGCCCGCTCACGCAGCGCGCGTAGAGGTCGTCCGGGGCACCCCGCGGCAGGCTCCCGGTGCACACGACCAGGTCACCGGGCCGCACCGCCGTCAGCAGGCGCTCGACGAGCGCGTCGACCTCGGCGCCGCCGACCTCCGGGCCCGGTTCGTTGATCACCGTGGAGGCACCCGTCGCGCGGTCCACGATCACGGTGGTCACCCGAGTCTCACCCCGGATCGGCACGTGCCGGTCGTCGATACCCAGCTCCCGGCAGCCGGCCGAGATCTGCGCGCCCACGGACCCGCCGACGAAGCCGTGCAGCGCGGCGCGGCCACCCAGCCGGACGCTGCCCCGGGCCACGATCATGCCCTTGCCACCCGGCCGGCTGACCACGTCCACGGCGCGGTGCACCTCGCCCGGCACGAGGCGCGGCACCACCTGCAGTCGGTCCTGGGCGGGGTTCGGGCTGACGACGTGGATCATCGGGCCTGCGGGCGCTTCGTGCACGGATCTCCTCCTGGGCCTGGCGACACTGCGGGCGGACCGCAGAGCACGCTGGATCGGCTGGCTGCTACGTTCCCGGCCGGGCGCCGCCGTCCCGCCGGCCGCGTCGCCCGATGCGGGCGCCCGGCGCCGCGCAGGGGCCTCCCTGCCGCCCCCGAGCCCGTTCCGGACGCTCCCGGCGGGACCGCCGAACCGAGGAGCACCCCGTGGCACGCGCAGCACTGACCGACGTCCTCGCCGCGGCGCAGCAGGCGCGCAGCGGCCTCGGCGCCTTCAACGTCATCCAGCTCGAGCACGCCGAGGCGATCGTCGCGGGAGCCGAGGCGGCGGGCCGGCCCACCGTCCTGCAGGTCAGCGAGAACGCCGTCCGGTACCACGGGGCGCTGGCGCCCGTCGGCCGCGCCATGCTCGAGGTCGCCGACGCGGCAGGCGTCCCCGTGGTGGTCCACCTGGACCACGCCACCGACGTCGACCTCGTCGAGCAGGCGCTGACCCTCGGGTTCACCTCGGTGATGTTCGACGGCTCCACCCTGCCGGTCGAGGAGAACCTCGCCACCACGCGGCGCGTCGTCGAGCGCGCGCACGACCGGGGGGCCTCCGTCGAGGCCGAGATCGGGGAGATCGGCGGCAAGGACGGCGTGCACGCCCCTGGGGTCCGGACCCGGCCGGAGGACGCCGCCCGGTTCGTCGAGGAGACCGGCATCGACGCCGTGGCCGTGGCGGTCGGCAGCTCGCACGCCATGACCACGCGCACCGCGCGGCTCGACCTGGACCTGATCGCGACCATCCGGGACGCCGTACCGGTACCCCTCGTCCTGCACGGCTCCTCCGGCGTACCGGACGACCACCTGCGGGAGGCGGTGTCGGCCGGCATGACGAAGATCAACATCTCCACGCACCTGAACGGCACCTTCACCCGCGCGGTGCGCGACATGCTCGCCGCCGACCCGGCGCTCGTCGACCCCCGGAAGTACCTCGGAGCGGCCCGGACGGCGACCGCGCAGGAGGTCGAGCGGCTGGTCAGGCTGCTGGCCGGCTGACGCCTCAGCCCGCACCGGGCTCCTGCCGCAGGGCCGCGGCCAGCACCGGCGCCAGCGGGAGCTGGGGGAGGAGCGTGGCCTGGTAGGCGTGGTAGACGTCCGGCTTCCCGGTCCAGACGGCGTCGGCGTCCCCCACCGGCAGCTCGTGCACCCAGCTGCCCCGGTCCCGGTCGACGAACCGGGTGACGGCCTCGTCCCAGAAGGTGCGGTACCAGCGCTCGTAGCCGGGTTCGCCGGTGCGTCGGACGAGCGCGCCCGCCGCGCCGATGGCCTCGGTGAGCACCCAGTGCAGCCGGGAGGCGACGACCGGGCGGTCCGACCAGTCCAGCGTGTAGACGAAGCCGGGCTCCCCGTCGGGTGCCCAGCCCACCTCGACGGCCGCGTCGAACAGGCTGCGGGCGTCGGGCAGCAGCCAGTCGGGAGCGTCGGCGCCGAGCGCCGCCTCCAGGTGGAGAAGCAGGCGTGACCATTCCAGCCAGTGGCCGGGGGTGGAGCCGTAGGGGCGGAACTTGTCGTTCTTCCGCTCGGCGTTGTAGTCCGGCAGCGGCCGCCACTCGGGGTCGAAGTGCTCGGGCAGCCGCCAGCCGTTATCCCGGGCCGCGGTGTGCACCAGCCGCTCGGCGATGCTGGTGGCGCGGGCGAGCCAGCGCTCGTCGCCGGTGACGGCCGCGACGGTGAGGAACGCCTCGACCGTGTGCATGTTGCTGTTGGCGCCGCGGTAGGCCTCCAGCTCGGTCCAGGTGCGGTCCCAGCTCTCCACCGACCGGCCCTCGTCGTCCCGCCAGAAGTGCTGCTCCACCACCGCGAGCGCCTCCTGCAGCAGGTCGGCCGCGCCCGGCCGCCCGGCGGCGGTGGCGCTGGCCGCGGCCAGCACGACGAACGCGTGGTCGTAGGCGGACTTGGCGGTGGCCGCGGGCTCGCCGGGGGGAGTGAGCGAGGAGTACCAGCCGCCGTGCTCGGCGTCCCGGAAGGGACCGGTCAGGGCGGCCAGCCCGGTGTCGACCAGCGGACCGGCGCCGGGCCGCCCGCGCAGGTGGGCCAGGGCGAAGACGTGCGTCATCCGCGCGGTGATCCACAGCTGCGGCGCCTGGGCGGCGTCCGGGCGCCCTTCGTCGTCGAGCCAGGCGAAGCCCGTCGAGGCGCTCCCGGCTGCCTCGGCGAAGGCGAGCAGGCGGTCGCCCTCGCGGTCCAGCCAGGCCCGGTGGCTCGGGAGCGAGATCCACGAGGCTGACTGCGGGGAGTCACCGGTCGTCGTCATGGGTCCTCCTCGGAAGTGGCCGATCAGGTGTGCCGGTGCGGTCGGTGGAGGGACCCTAGCGCTTTGCAACGGCTCGGTCTCGGCTGCACATCGAGGCTTGACATCGATGACAACGCGGCTGTTGCATGACGCAGGTCACTCCGGACCGCTCGATGACCCCGTGAAGGTTCTGCCGTGCCCGTTCCCGCACCGACCGCGCGAGAGCGGCTCGTCGCGCCCCTCGCAGGGCACGAGGGGGAAAGGCATGCGTGAGCGCGTGACGCTGCGTGACGTCGCCCACGTGGCGGCGGTCAGCGCGAAGACCGTCTCCCGGGTGGTCAACGGGGATGCGCACGTCACCCCCGCCACGCGCGCCAGGGTGCAGCAGGCGATCGCCGACCTGGGCTTCCAGCCCAACCTGGTGGCCCGGTCGCTGCGGGTCGGTCGCGCCGACGTGGTGGGTCTGGTCGTGGAGAGCCTCGCCGACCCGTTCTTCGCCCGGCTCACCAGCGCCGTCGAGCAGGCGGCCCACGAGCGCGGCCTCGCGGTGATGGTGTCCAGCGTCGGCAACCGTGAGCCGGAGCGGGAGTCGGTGATCGTGGAGAGCCTGCTCGTGCGCCAGGTCGCCGGCCTCATCGTCGCTCCCATGGCGCAGAGCCATGCCTACCTCGCCGGAACCGGCCGGCGGACGCCGATCGTGTTCATCGACCGGCTCCCGGAGGGGCTGGTCAGCGACGCCGTGCTGGTCGACGACCTCGCCGCGGGGGAGATGGCGACCCGTCACCTCCTCGACCACGGCCACCGCCGGGTCGCCTTCCTGGGGTCCGAGCTGCGCAACCCGACGACGCGGCTGCGCCTGGCCGGCTACCGCCGGGCGCTGGCCACGCACGGGCTCGCCGACGAGGAGTCGCTCGTGGCCGTGGGTGCCGGGACGGCCGCGGAGGCCCGCGCGGCGGCCGAGCAGCTGCTCGCCGCCCCGCAGCCGCCCACGGCGATCTTCTCGTCGAACATGCGCTGCTCGCTGGGGCTGGTGCCCCTCCTCCACGGCCGCGGGCGCACGGACGTGGCCGTGGTGAGTTTCGACGACTTCGCGATGGCCGACTCGCTCGTCCCGGCGGTCACGGTCCTCGACCACGACCCCGAGGTCATCGGCCGCGCCGCCGCGGAGCGGCTGTTCCGCCGGCTCGACGACCTCGACGCCCCCCCGGAGACCGTGACGGTGCCGGTCCGGCTGGTGCCGCGGGGCTCCGGCGAGCTCCGGCCGGACGACCGGGAGGTCGTCCCGGACCACGACCGGCCACAGGACAGGTTGCAGGACATGGCGCGCCACGGAGGGGAAGGGAGGACGTCGACCATGACGTCGCTGAACGCACAGGAGGGGGCACGGTGACCCCCGCCCTCGAGGCCCGGGGCCTCCGGCGCGAGTTCGGGCACGTCCGTGCCCTCGACGGCGCCGACTTCGACATCGACCCCGGCGAGGTGGTCGCGCTCATCGGCGACAACGGCGCCGGGAAGAGCACATTGGTGAAGGCCCTGTCCGGGTCGCTCGCGGTCGACTCGGGCGAGCTGTACAGCGACGGCGAGCGGGTCACGATCGACAGCCCGGCCGCGGCCCGCGCGCTGGGCATCGAGACCGTCTACCAAGACCTCGCGCTCGCCCCCCACCTCGACCCCGTGCAGAACATGTACCTGGGGCGGGAGGTCATGCGGTCCGGCCTGCTCGGCCGGCTCGGGTTCATGGACCACGCGGAGATGAAGGAGAAGACCCAGCGGGCGTTCGCCGACCTCGGTGCCACGGTGCGCGACTTCACCGCACCCGTCGGTTCGATGTCCGGCGGCCAGCGGCAGCAGATCGCCGTGGCGCGCGCCGCGGCGTGGGCGAGCCGGGTCATCTTCCTCGACGAGCCCACGGCGGCCCTCGGCGTGGTGCAGACCCGCAACGTGCTGGACCTGATCAAGCGGGTGCGCGACCGCGGCATCGCCGTCGTCCTCATCAGCCACTCGATGCCGCACGTGATCGAGGTGGCCGACCGCATCCAGGTGCTGCGCCTGGGCCGCAGGGTGGCGACCTACGACGCCAAGGAGACGTCGATGGAGGAGCTGGTGGGGGCCATGACCGGCGCGATCAACCAGGAGGCGGCGTGATCACCGCGACCCAGCCGGAGCAGGACGCCGCTGCCGAGGAACGGCCGAAGAGTGCGCTGCAGCGGCTCGTCAGCGCCCAGGCGTTCCAGATCCTGGGGGTGCTGCTCGTCCTCATCGTGCTGTTCAGCATCGCCGAACCGGACGCGTTCCTCTCGGTGAACAACTTCCGCAACGTCGTCGTCAACGTCTCGATCCTGGCGATCATCGGCGTCGGGATGACGTTCATCATCATCACCGGGGGGATCGACCTGTCCGTGGGCAGCGTGCTGGTCTTCAGCGGCGTGGTCGCGGCCAAGGTCATGACGGCCCTCGGTGGGCAGGGCGTCGGCGTGTCGATCGTCGGTGCCCTGGTGGCCTGCGGCTCCGGCACGCTGTGGGGCCTCTTCAACGGCGTGGTGGTCGCCCGCCTGAAGGTGCCGCCGCTGATCGTCACCCTCGGAACCCTCGGCATGGCGCTGGGCGCCGCGCAGATCCTGACCGGCGGCATCGACCTGCGGGGCGCCCCCACGGTGCTGACCGACACGATCGGGTTCGGGCGGCTGTTCGGCCAGATCCCCTACCTGTCGCTCATCGCGCTGGTCGTCGTCGTCGTGGGCGCGGTGATCCTGCACCGCACCCGATTCGGCCGCTACACCTATGCCGTCGGCTCCAACGGCGAGGCCGCGCGACGGGTCGGGGTGAGGGCCGACCGGCACCTGGTCCTCGTCTACACGCTGGCCGGCTTCTGCGCCGGCCTGGCCGGGATCCTGAACCTCGCCTTCTTCTCCTCGACGACGATCGCGGGGCAGTCCAACACCGCGCTGAACGTCATCGCCGGTGTCGTCATCGGCGGGACCAGCCTCTTCGGCGGCATCGGCACGATCGCCGGCACGGTGATCGGTCTCTTCATCCCGGCCGTCCTCCAGAACGGCTTCGTGATCATGGGCGTCCAGCCCTTCTGGCAGCAGGTCGTCGTCGGCGCGTTCCTGATCGCCGCGGTCTACGTCGACCAGGTCCGACGGGCCGCAGCCACGCGCGGGGCCAGCACCCGCCGCTCCTTGTCCTCACGGTTCTCCCGCCCATCAGGGGCACGTCGAAAGGAAGCACAGTGAACAGAGGCACCACGGCCAGGATCGCCGCCATCTCGGCGTTCGCCCTCGCTCTCGCCGCGTGCGGCGGGGACGACGCCGGTGACGGCGGTGGGGGTGGCGGCGGCGGCTCCGAGGCCTACGAGATCGCCTTCGTGCAGGGCGTCGCCGGCGACGAGTTCTACATCACCATGGAGTGCGGCATCCAGGAGGCGGCCGAGGAGCTCGGCGTCGAGGTCACCACGCAGGGCCCGCAGCAGTTCGACCCCGCGCTGCAGACCCCGATCGTCGACAGCGTCGCGGCCAGCGCGCCGGACGGGCTGCTCATCGCCCCGACCGACGTCACCGGCATGTACCGCCCGATCAAGGCGGCGGCCGACGCCGGCGTCACCGTCGGCCTCGTCGACACCACCCTGGAGGACCCGTCCATGGCGGTCACCCAGGTCGCCTCGGACAACGAGGGTGGTGGGGCCGCGGCCTTCGAGGCCATCCAGGAGGCCAACCCCGACGGCGGCAAGGTGCTCATCGTCGGCCACGAGCCGGGGATCAGCACGAACGAGGCGCGGATCAAGGGCTTCCTCGACGCCCTGGCCGAGGACCCGAAGTTCACCGCGCTCCCCACGCAGTACGCGCAGAACGAGGTCGCCGAGGGGGCCCGGATCGTCACCTCGACGCTGCAGTCCGACCCCGACCTCATCGGCATCTTCGGCACCAACCTCTTCGCCGCCGAGGGTGCGGCGACCGGCCTGCGCCAGGCCAACGCCCAGGACCAGGTCACCGTCGTCGGCTTCGACGCGGGTCCGGCGCAGGTGGAGGCGCTGGAGAGCGGGACCGTGCAGGCGCTCGTCGCCCAGCAGCCGGCCGAGATCGGCCGTCAGGGGCTCGAGCAGGTCGTCGCCTCGCTGAACGGTGAGGAGCCTGAGGCCGAGATCCAGACCGGGTTCACGATCCTGACGCAGGAGAACCTGGCCGACAACCAGGACTCGGTGTACCGCTCCAGCTGCTGAGCAGCCGTAGCGCACGACGCCCCGTCCCTCTTGCCGAGGGGCGGGGCGTCCGCGTGCGCGGGGTCAGCCGGGGATGCCGTCCCCGGACGCCTCCGGGACGTCGAGGTGGACGACGAGGTCGGCGTGCGACCGCGACGCCTCGACGGTGCGGCCGTTGCGCCCGTCGACGGAGCGCACCCACTCCTCGGCTGCCTCCGGCGCGTGACCGTAGGAGCGCCGCCGGCGGACGAGGCGTCGCTCGCGCACGTCCGGCGGGACGTCGAGATACCAGACCTCGTCGAGGCAGGCGCGCACCGCCGACCAGCCGTGCTCCTCCAGCAGCAGGTAGTTGCCTTCGGTCAGCACGAGCGGGGTCTCCGGCCCGACCCGGACGGCGCTGCCGATCGACTCCTCGAGGGCTCGGTCGAACAGGGGCGCGTACACCGGCACCGGGGGCGGCGTCCGCAGCCGGCCGAGCAGAGCGACGTAGCCGTCGACGTCGAAGGTGTCCGGTGCTCCCTTCCGGTCGGCGCGACCCAGGCGCGCCAGTTCGGCGTTCGCGTAGTGGAAGCCGTCCATGCCCACCAGCGCTGCCCGGTCACCGAGGGCGTGCAGCAGCGCGGCGCAGAGGGTCGACTTGCCCGCTCCGGGGGCGCCGGTGATGCCCAGGACGCGCCGCGTGCCCGGTCGTGCCAGGGCGGCTGCCCGGTCGACCAGCTGCTGCGGCGTCGCGCGGACGGCCGGCGGGGAACCCGCGCCGGGCGGAGCCTGCTCGTGCACCGTCCACGTCCTCCCGCGCCGGCTGCCGCTGCGGCGCTGGATGGGCGCAGCGGGGCACGGAGGACGGTAGAGATGGGTCGGCACCGCCGTCAACGCGGCGGGCCGACACCCATGTCACCGGTGACATGAGCGTCGTGCTGTGGTTGCATCGGTCGGCGGACCGGCGCTCCTGCGGCGGTGCACGACCGCGACGGCACCTGCTGAGGAGATGCGCTTCCATGACCGACTTCGACGGCCGCACCGTGCTGGTCACCGGGGCCACCGGCGGCATCGGTGGGGCCACGGTGCGCCGGCTCCGGTCCGCGGGTGCGGACGTCATCGCCAGCGGCCGATCGGTCGAGTCGCTCGAGAAGCTGGCTGCCGGGACCGGCGCCCGGCCGCTCGCGTTCGACCTGACCTCCGAGGACAGCGTCCGCTCGGCGCTCGACGGGCTGGACCTGTGGGGCGTGGTCAACTGCGGGGGCTTCGGCGGGGAGATCGCCACTCCGATGGAGACCGACATCGATGTCTTCGACAAGGTGATCAGCATCAACGCCCGTGGCGCGCTGCTGGTCACGAAGTACGCGTCGGCGTCCATGATCCGGCTGGGTCGGGGCGGGGCCATCGTCAACGTGTCCAGCCAGGCGAGCCTGGTGGCGCTGCCCGGTCACATCTCCTACGGCTCGTCGAAGGCGGCGCTGGACAACATCACCCGCGTCTCGGCGCTCGAGCTCGGCAAGCACGGCATCCGGGTGAACAGCGTGAACCCGACCGTGGTCATGACCGAGATGTCGGCGTGGTACTGGGGTCGGCCCGACATCGAGCGGCCGTTCCTGGACCAGATTCCGCTGGGACGCTGGGCGACCGAGGACGAGATCGCCGCCCCGATCGTCTTCCTGCTCAGCGACGACGCCTCGATGATCTCCGGCGTCTCGCTGCCCATCGACGGCGGCTACACCGCCCGCTGACCGTGCGTCGCCGACCGCGCCCCGGACGGACCGCATCGGCGATGACGACGATGCGGGACGTCGCTGCCCTCGCCGGGGTCAGCGCCAAGACGGTGTCCCGGGTGTTCAACGACGACCCGCACGTCCTGCCGGGGACCCGCGCGCGGGTGACCGACGCGCTGCGGGAGCTGCGCTACGTCCCCAACTCCCTGGCCCAGTCCTTCCGCAACGGCCGTCCGCCGGTGCTGGGCGTGGCGGTCCCCGACCTCGCCGACCCGTTCTTCGCCGTCCTGACCAAGGCGGTGGAGGAGGTCGCCGCGGACGCCGACATGGCCGTCGTGGTGAGCAGCATCGGGTACGACCCGCGGCGCGAGGCGGGCGCGCTCGAGTCGCTGCTCGGCCGATCGCTCAGCGGGCTGGTCGTCGCGCCGACGTCCCAGGACCACGGCCACCTCGCCACCTGGGCCGCCCGGCTCCCGGTCGTCTTCGTCGACCGCCCGCCGCGGAACCTGACCGCCGACGCCTTCACCGGGGACGACCGCGAGGGTGGCCGGATCGCCACCGAGCACCTGCTCGCCCGCGGGCACCGGGACATCGCCTTCGTCGGGGACAGCCCGGCGATGACCACCACCGCCGACCGGCTCACCGGCCACCGGATGGCGCTGGCCGATGCGGGGCTGTCGCCGGCGGACGAGCTGGTCGCGTTCGGCGCCGTCGACCCGGAGAGCGCCGAACAGGTGGTCACCCGGCTCCGCTCGGCCGCTCGGCCACCGACGGCGCTGATCACCGGTGACGCCCGGACGACGATGACGCTCGTGCCCGCGCTCGCCGGCATGAGCTGGGCCCTCGTCGGCTTCGGTGACTTCCCGATGGCCCACATGCTCTCGCCGGCGTTGACCGTGATCGACCAGGACCCGGCCGCTCTCGGCCGGCTCGCCGCCGAGCGGGTGGTCGCGCGGATCGAGGCCCCGGAGCGCCGGTTCCGCCGGCACACCGTCCGCCCGGTCCGGCTCGTCGAGCGACGATCGAGCTGGTCGCCGGCGAAGGCAGCGGCCCTGTTCCCGTCGTCCTGTCCGCGCTCCGGTACCGGCGCTCCCCGGGCCGGGGGCGCGGCAGCGCGGACCGGCCTTCGCTCTCCCGACATCCCACCGTCGCTCGCCGAGGAGCCCCCGCCGTGACCGCAACGCCCTTGTCCAGCTCGACCCTGCCCGTGCTGCCCGGGACGGTGCGGCGGCCGGCGTACGACCGCACCGCCGTCGGCAGCGGCGTCGTCCACCTGGGCGTCGGGGGCTTCCACCGGTCGCACCAGGCCGTCTACTTCGACCGGTTGCTGGCACTCGGGCACGCGGACTGGGGGATCACCGGCATCGGGGTGCTCGCCGCCGACCGTCCGCTGCACACGGCGCTGCGGGCCCAGGACGGGCTCTACACGCTGGTGCTCAAGGGGGCCGACGGGTCGATCGAGCCCTCGGTGGTCGGCTCGCTCGTGGAGCTGCTCCTGCTGGACGACGACCCCGGAGCCGTGCTGGCGGCGATGGTCGCGCCCAGGACCCGGCTGGTCATCATGACCATCACCGAGGGCGGGTACAGCACCGACAAGTCCACCGGCCGGTTCCGGCTGGACGACGCGTTGGCCGCCGACCTGGCCGGCCCGTCCCCCCGGACCGCGTTCGGGTTGCTGGCCGAGGCGCTGCGCCGGCGCCGTGCGGCGGGCACGCCGCCGTTCACCGTCGTCTCCTGCGACAACGTGGAAGGCAACGGCGACCTCACCCGCCAGACGCTGCTGGAGTTCGTCCGGCTGCAGGAGGCGCGCACCGGCGACGGGCTCGCCGACTGGATCGCCGCCTCCGTCGCCTTCCCGAACTCGATGGTCGACCGGATCACCCCGGCGACGAGCGACGCGGACCGTCGGCGGCTGACGGACGAGACCGGCGTGGCCGACCGGTGGCCCGTGGTGGCCGAGCCGTACCTGCAGTGGGTGCTGGAGGACCGGTTCAGCGACGCCCGCCCGCCCCTGGACGAGGTCGGCGTCCAGCTGGTCGAGGACGTGCGCCCCTACGAGCTGATGAAGCTGCGGCTGCTCAACGCCAGCCACCAGGTGATGTCCTACCTGGGCTACCTGACCGGGTACCGCCGGGTCGACGAGGTGATGGCCGACCCGCTCTTCCACCAGCTGGTCGAGCGGTACATGCGGCTGGAGGCCACGCCGACCCTTCCGCCGGTGCCGGGCACCGACCTGGCGGAGTACCGGCGCACCCTGCTCGAGCGCTTCGCCAACCCAGCCGTCAGCGACACCCTGGCCCGCAACTGCGCCGAGGGTTCCGAGCGGCTCGCGACCTTCGTCCTCCCGGTCATCCGGGAGCAGCTCGCCTCCGGCGGCCCGATCGACCTCGCGGTGCTCGCCGTGGCCGCCTGGGCGCGGTACGCCGGCGGTACCGACGAGGACGGCGCGCCGATCCCCGTGGTCGACGCCCGGCTCGCCCGGCTCGCCCCGCTGCTGCGCCAACCGGACGGCGACCGCCTGGCAGTGCTCGCGGTCGGCGAGATCTTCGGTGACCTCGGGGCGGACGAACGCTTCCGGCGCTCCTACGCGCGGGCGGCCGAGCTGCTGGACCGGTTCGGGGCCCGGGAGGCGACGGCACGCACCGTCGGCTCCTGACCGTCACGAGGAGACCGCCGGGGGTGCGCGGGAGCGACGCACCCGGTGGGCAGCCTCCGGCTCGGGGACGGCGGCGATGTCAGGGAGCGCGGGACCGCCCAAGGGGTTGATCAGCACAGCACGCGTGAGGTCAGGCTCGGGCGCGGCCGGTGGCGGGCGTCGGGGAGAGCTGCGTACGAGCTGCTCAGGGTCGAGGCGCAGATTCGTTCCGCGTGGTCGGCCGGATCAGGCAGGCGCTGCCGCGGCGGCACGCGCAGACTCGGGTCGGTCGGAACCCGAGCAACGAGGAGACGCCCCATGGCAGACCCGGACACGCACGGTGCCGGACCGAACGGTGGTGCAGGCACGAGCGACCGCGAGCTGTTCAGCGAGGAGCGGTCTGCGGAGGTCGTCGCGCAGAGCTTCGCCGGCACCCCGGATCCGAGGCTCCGGCAGGTGATGACCTCCCTGGTCCGGCACCTGCACGCGTTCGTGAAGGACGTCGAGCTGACCGAGGAGGAGTGGGGGTTCGCGATCGACTTCCTGACCCGCACCGGGCACATGAGCGACGACCTGCGGCAGGAGTTCATCCTGCTCTCCGACGTCCTGGGCGTCTCGATGCTGGTGGAGACGATCAACCACCGCACCGGCGGCACCTCCACCGAGTCCACCGTCCTGGGGCCGTTCCACATGGTGGAGTCGCCGGTGCGGGAGCTCGGCGCCGACATCGCGCTGGACGGCAAGGGCACGCCATGCCTGGTGTCGGGCCGGGTGACCGGGCCGGACGGCGAACCGCTGGCCGGGGCGACCGTGGACGTGTGGCAGACCAACGAGGACGGCTTCTACGACGTGCAGCAGCCCGGCATCCAGCCGCCGGGCAACCTGCGCGGGCTCTTCACGGCCGACGACGACGGCCGGTTCTGGTTCCGCTCGGTGGTCCCGCGGTTCTACCCGATCCCCGACGACGGCCCCGTGGGCCAGCTGCTGGCCGCCACCGGCCGGCACCCCAACCGGCCGGCGCACCTGCACTTCATCGCCGCGGCACCGGGCTACCGGCCGGTGACCACGCACGTGTTCGTCGCCGACTCCCCGTACCTTGACTCCGACGCCGTCTTCGGGGTCAAGGAGTCGCTGGTCCGGGACGTGCCCGAGGTCGACGACCCGGCCCGTGCCGCCGAGGTCGGCCTCGCCAACCCGTTCCGCACCCTGACCTTCGACCTCTCCCTGCTGCGCGCCGACCAGGCGCCCGGGTCGGCCCCGCCGGCCGATGCGCAGCCCACCGTGGTGCGGGGTGCCCCGTCGTGATCGCGTCCTTCACGTACTCCGCGCTGCCGATGCGGGTGCGCTTCGGCGCCGGGTCGCTGAGCGCCCTGCCCGAGGAGGTCGCGGCGCTCGGGCTGACCCGGGTGCTCGTGCTCTGCTCACCGGAGCAGGAGGACACCGGGCGGCTCGTGGCCGCCGCCCTCGGCGACCGCGCGGCCGGCGTGCTCGCGGAGGCCCGCATGCACGTGCCGGTGGAGGTGGCGCACCGGGCCCGGGAGGTGGCTGCGGAGCTCGGCGCCGACGGCTGCGTGGCGGTCGGCGGCGGTTCGGCGGTCGGCCTGGGCAAGGCCATCGCGCTGGAGCACGGGTTGCCGGTCATCGCCGTCCCCACCACCTACGCCGGCTCGGAGATGACTCCGATCTGGGGTCTCACCGAGGGCGGCGCCAAGCGCACCGGCCGCGACAGCCGCGTGCTGCCGGCCAGCGTCGTCTACGACCCGGAGCTGACGGTGTCGCTGCCCGCGCAGCTGTCGGCCACCAGTGGGATGAACGCCGTCGCGCACGCGGTCGAGGGGCTCTACGCCCCGGACGCGAGCCCGATCGTCTCGCTCATGGCCGAGGAGGGGACCCGCGCGCTCGCCGCCGCCCTGCCCCGGGTGGTCGCCGACGGCGCCGACCTCGACGCGCGCGGCGAGGCCCAGTACGGCGCGTGGCTGTGCGGCGTCGTCCTCGGGGCGACCACCATGTCGCTGCACCACAAGCTGTGCCACACCCTCGGCGGCACGCTCGACCTGCCGCACGCCCAGACCCACACCGTCGTCCTCCCGCACGCGCTGGCCTACAACCGGCCCGCGGTGCCCGGCGCGGTCGCCGCACTCACCCGCGCCCTCGGCGGGGCGCCCGACCCCGCCCGCGAGCTGTGGGAGCTGGCCGGCCGGCTGGGTGCACCCCGCTCGCTGGCCGAGCTCGGCATGGCCGAGCGGGACATCGAGCGCATCGCCGACCTGGCCGTCGCCAACCCCTATTCGAACCCGCGCCCCGTCACCCGCGACGGTGTCGCGGCGCTGCTCCGGGCGGCCTGGGCGGGGGAACCCCCGGTGGCCCCGCCCGCCTAGGGGCCATCCTCCATGGGGCGGCACGGGCGGCTCAGCGTGGCCATCCGGAAGACCGGCCAGCCGATCTCGGTGCGCCAGGCGGCCGGGTCGGGGGTGTCGCGCGGGCCGACCAGGTACGTCTCGCGCACCGGCCCGGCCACGGCCAGCGCGTTGGCCACCACCCACGAGCCGAGCTCGCCGTAGGTGACGTCGATGTCGTCGTGCTCGCCGACGTGGGTGGTGACGGCCAGCTCGACGGCCGGCAGGGTCACCGGCCGCACCCGGCCGCTGCGTGGCGGCTCGGCCGACGGCCGGTACACCAGCACGTGCCCGCGGCCGGCCTCGAACAGCGCGTTGTCGTACAGCCCTCCCGGCGCGCCGGTGGGGTGCTCGACCACGGCGTCCAGCTCGGCCATGGCGCCGGCGTACCAGGCCAGGACGTCGTCGTGGTCCACGTCGTCCTCGACGGCCGCCACCGTGGTCACCGGGACGGCGCGCAGCTCGACGTCCGGCGGCGCGGCCTCGGGCCGAAGCAGCCGGCGCAGCGACGCCACCGCGGCGCGGGTCCGGTCCAGTTCCGACTCCAGTCGCCGCAGGTGGTCGGCGACGAGGGCGGCGCGGGTGCCCGGGTCGGGGGAGCGCAGGATGCGCTGGACGTCGGGCAGCGGGACGTCGAGCTCGCGCAGCCGGTGGATGACCTGGGCGGTCGGGATCTGGTCCGCGCCGTAGGAGCGGTAGCCCGTCGCGGGGTCCACGGTCTCGGGCTCGAGCAGGCCGGCGTCGTGGTAGCGGCGCAGGGTCCGCACGCTGAGATGGGTCAGCCGGGAGAACTCGCCGATGGACATCACGGGTGCACTCTGCACTCTCCCCCGGGGGGAGGGTCCAGCGCTTGACCCTCCCGCCGCGGGACGGCGCACGGTCGGTGCATGACGACACCGACCACGATCCAGCCCAGCCTGCTCCCGGCCCCGATCCTCGGCTTCCTCGCCGCGCACACCGCCCGCGTCGCCGACACCGCCGTCGCCGCCTTCACCCCGGACGCCGTCGTGACCGACGAGGGCCGCACCTTCCGCGGGACCGAGCAGATCCTGGGCTTCCTCCGGCACTCCGGGACGGAGTTCGACTACACGACCGAGCTGACCGGAGCCCAGCGGGTCGACGACGGGCACTGGGTGGCGGTCAACCGCCTGGAGGGGAACTTCCCCGGCGGCGTGGTCGACCTGGCCTACCGCTTCACCATGGACGGAGAACTCGTCGCGGAGCTGGACATCGCTCCGGTGTGAGCACTGCCCAGCGCCCGGTGCCGGGCCCGCGGGTCAGCCGATCCACCGGCGCATCTGACCGGCCATGACCCGGCCGAACCGGAGCTCGGGGAAGTGGGCGCCGGCTCCGTAGGTGTTCTCCCCCTCGAGCTCCCGGAACAGCCGTTCGCGCACCCGGGCGGCGAGCTGGGGGTCGACGTCGCCCATGGCGTACCAGGTGGGTTCGTCCAGCTGCAGGGGGCAGGTGACCGCGTCGCCGAGCAGCAGCGCCCGGTGGATGCCGGAGGACACGATGACCGACAGGTGGCCGGGGGTGTGCCCCGGGGTCGGGGTGACGTCGACCCCGGGGACGACGGTGGTGTCACCGTCGACGAGGTGGATGCGGGCGGGGTCGGTGGACCGCATCCCGTGCCGGATGTGGTCGAGCATCCTGCTCCGCGGGTCGAGCACGAAGTGCTCCCAGTCGGCCGCCCCGAACCAGAGGTCGGCCCGCGGGAAGACCGGCCGGCCGACGAGGTCGAACAGCCAGCCGCAGTGGTCGAGGTGCAGGTGGGTGCAGATGACCACGTCGACCTCGTCGGGGGTCACCCCGGCCGCCCGCAGCCCCGTCGGCAGCTGCCCGCCGACGAGCAGCCGCCGGGGACCGTCGTCGTGCAGGTCCGGCCCCAGGCCCGCGTCGACCAGGACCACGTGCGAGCCGGTCCTGACGAGGAAGCAGCCGATCGGCATCCACGCCTGCCCGTGCCGGTCGAAGAAGTCCTCGTGGCCGTGCGCGGTGACGTGGTCGCCGAAGTAGCCGGGGGCGGCCCGGAAGGTGCCGTCGGCGATGGGGTGGACGTCGATCTCCCCGACCTGCATGGGTGCTCCGCTCCGTGGGGGAACTCGTGGCGGGCACCGGGCCCGGGACCCATGGTGCACCCACTCCGGAGCGGTCGCCGGGTCACCAGGGTCAGGGCGCCTCGGGCGCCGGGGCTGCCTGCGCGGCCGGGGTCGCCTGCGTCGCCGCCCAGCTCGCCAGCACCTTCAACCCGTCCTCCGACGCCGAGCCCGGTGCGGCCGTGTAGATGGTCAGCCGCAGGGTCGAGCGGTCCTCGGCCGGCAGGTCCAGGGTGCAGTAGCCGAGGTCGAGGGTGCCGACGACGGGGTGGTGGAACTGCTTGGCGCCGTCGTGGTGGATGCGGACGTCGTGGGCGGCCCAGCGGGTGCGGAACTCCTCGCTGACGGTGGACAGCTCCCCGACGAGCTCGCGCAGCTGGGTGTCGTGCGGCCGGCGGCCGGCCTCGGCGCGAAGCAGGGCCGCGGTGATCCGGGCCGCGCCCGCCCAGTCGGGGTAGAAGTCGCGCGCCCGCGCGTCGAGGAACTGGAACCGGGCGAAGTTCGCCTGCCGCCGCGGGTTGTCGAACAGCGGGAAGTGCAGCGCCCGCCCGAGGGTGTTGGTCGCGACGATGTCGAGGCGGCCGTTCGCGACGAACGCCGCCGAACCGGTCACCGTGTCCAGCATCCACTGCACCCGCGGCGGGATCTGCGCCTTGGCGCGGCGCGGCGGCGTGCGGGGAGGGCGGGCGGCGCGGGCGAGGTCGAACAGGTAGGTCCGTTCGGCGTCGTCCAGCTGCAGCGCCCGGGCGACGGCCTCCAAGACGTCCTCGGAGACGCCGCTGATGTGGCCCTTCTCCAGCCGGGTGTACCAGTCGGTGCTCACGCCGGCGAGGACGGCGACCTCCTCGCGGCGCAGCCCCGGTACCCGCCGCCGGCCTCCTCCGGGCAGCAGCCCGGCCTGCTCGGGGGTGATCCGGGCCCGCCGGCTGGCGAGGAAGTCCCGGATGTCGGAGCGGTTGTCCACGCCGTCGACGCTACGTCGCGCAGCCGGGGGAGGGAGGTCGAGCTTGTACCCCCCACACACTCGCCCTCCCACGTGCGGCCCGGGAGGCGTTCGGTGGTGCTCGACCACCGGACGGACCACGTCACGAGGAGAACTCCCGCATGCGCGTCAACGCCTACGCCGCCCCCGCCGCCGGCGAGCCCCTGGCCCCCACCACCATCGAGCGCCGCGCGGTCGGCGCGAACGACGTGCTCGTCGAGATCGAGTACGCCGGCATCTGCCACTCCGACATCCACACCGTCAACGGCGACTGGGGGCCGCAGCCCTTCCCGGTCGTGCCCGGTCACGAGATCGTCGGCCACGTCACCGAGGTCGGACCCGACGTCACCCGCCACCGCATCGGGGACCGCGTCGGGGTCGGCTGCATGGTCAACAGCTGCGGCGAGTGCGCCAACTGCCTGGGCGGCGACGAGCAGTACTGCGTCCACGGCATGGTGGCCACCTACGCCGGTACCGACCGCGACGGGAGCACGACCCAGGGCGGCTACTCCACGCACGTCGTCGTCGACGCCGGCTACGTCCTGCGGGTGCCCGAGGGCATCGACCCGGCCGCCGCCGCGCCGCTGCTGTGCGCCGGCATCACCACCTGGTCGCCGCTGCGCCGCTGGGGGGCCGGCCCGGGCCGGCGCGTCGCCGTCGTCGGGCTGGGCGGTCTGGGGCACATGGCCGTCAAGCTCGCGCACGCCATGGGCGCCGAGGTGACGGTGCTGTCGCAGTCGCTGAAGAAGCAGGAGGACGGCCTGCGGCTGGGCGCCACCGACTACTTCGCGACCAGCGACCCCGACACGTTCGCGCAGCTGGCCGGCCGTTTCGACCTGGTCGTCAACACCGTCAGCGCGCCGATCGACGTCAACGCGTACCTGTCGCTGCTCGCCGTGGACGGGGCGCTGGTCAACGTCGGTGCCCCCGCGGAGCCGCTCAGCGTGCACGCGATGTCGTTGATCGGCGGGCGGCGGACGTTCGCCGGCTCGATGATCGGCGGGATCGCCGCGACGCAGGAGATGCTCGACTTCTGCGCCGAGCACGGCATCGGCGCGGAGGTCGAGGTCATCCCGGCCGAGCAGGTCAACGAGGCCTACGCGCGGGTGCTGGCCTCCGACGTCCGCTACCGGTTCGTCATCGACGCCGCGACCCTGCGGTGACGCCCACCGACCCGGCGCCGTCCCGACCCGGCGTCAGGAGCGGCGGTGGCTCAGGTGGTTTCGGGAACCGTGGAGAGGTGCTCGTGCACGGCCAGCCAGCGGCCGTCGTCCTGCCGGCAGAACACGATGGTCTCCCGCTCGTCGAGCTCCGAGACGACCCCCCGTTCGCTGGTGGTGGTGCGGACCCGGTGGGTGAGCACCGCCGCGTCGCCGTGCACCTGCACGACGGTGTCGGTGGTCGTGCAGGCCAGCACCGCGAACCCGGTGTCGTCCTGCCAGCGCGACCACTCGCGACGGTAGGCGTCCGTCGACGGGAGGAGCGCTCCGGTGGTGGGGAAGAGGAACGTCGCGTCGTCCGCGAAGCAGGCGAAGTACCCGTCCAGGTCCCCGCGACCGAACGCCGCCACGAGCTCGGCGGCAGCCCGGTGCACCTCCTCGACGGCGCTCACGGGCGGCGGCCGTCGAGGAGGGGGCAGCGGCTCACGGGGCGACCGTGTCCTGGGGGCGGCGTCCGGCCCGGTGCACCGAGGCGCGCGGGTCGTCGACGATCGGCGTCGGCTCGTCGTCCTTGACCGGCACCCAGCGGGGACCCTCCGGGCCGAAGGCGTGTCGCGGCTCCGGGAAGGCGAACAGCAGCGCCAGGTAGATCACCGCGGCCAGCCCGAGCGAGACGGGGAGGCTGACGTCGATGCCGCCGCCGACGACGGCGTTGAAGGGCCCCACGATCAGCGGCGGGTAGTTGGCGAACAGCAGGCCGGCGATGGCCGCCGGGACCCAGGCGACCATCCCGCGCCAGTTGACGCCGTTGCTGAACCAGTACCGCCCACCGGTCCGGCCCTGGTTGAAGACCTGCACGTCCTCCGGCGAGTAGTAGCCGCGGCGGACGACGTAGCCGAGCATCATGATGATCATCCAGGGCGTGGTGCAGATGACGATCGCGCCGATGAAGGCGTTCACGCTGGCCAGCAGGTCGAAGGCCAGCCGCCCCACGAGGATGAAGACGAAGGCCACCGCGCCGATGACCAGCGAGGCCTGCACCCGGTTGAGCCGCGGGAACACCGAGGAGAAGTCCAGGCCGGTGCCGTAGAGCGAGGTCACGCCGGTGGACATGCCGCCCAGGAACGCCACGACGATCAGCAGCAGCGCGTACCACAGCGGGGAGACCTGGATCAGGGCGACGACGTAGTCCACCTCACCGGCGACGATGGTGGCCGTGCCGACGCCGAAGAGGAACGGGACGAGGGTGGCCAGCTGGCCGGTGAAGGTCGCCGCCAGCAGCCGCCCGGTGGAGGTGCCCGCGGGGATGTAGCGCGACCAGTCGCCCAGGAAGGCGCCGAAGCTGATCGGGTTGCCCATGACGATCAGTGCCGAGAGCAGGAACGTGGGCCAGAAGCTGCCCAGCGCGTACGCCTCCGGGCCCGGGTCGTAGCCGGCGTCGAACAGCGAGGCGTAGGCCACGATGCCCAGCAGGAACAGCGCGGTGTTGGCCAGGACGACGACCTTGTTGACCAGCAGCATGAACTGGTAGCCGTAGATCACCACGGCGATCACGAGCGCGCCGAGGACGGCGTAGATGACCCCGCGGAACAGGTCGGAGTCACCCGTCCCGAAGAGCCGGGTGGCCGCACCGACGATGGCGTCGCCGCTGACCCACACCGAGATCGAGTAGAAGGCGAACGCGGTCAGCAGGGACAGGAAGGAGCCGAGCACCCGGCCCCGGACGCCGAAGTGGGCGCCGGAGGAGACCGCGTTGTTCGTGCCCGTGCGCGGCCCGAACAGGCCCATCGGCATGAGGATGAGCGCGCCCACGACGACGCCGGTCAACGTGGCCAGCACCGCCTCGGTCAGCGAGAGCCCCAGCAGCACCGGGAACGTCCCCAGGATGACGGTCGCGAAGGTGTTGGCCCCGCCGAACTGGATGCGGAACAGGTCGAACGGCCGCGACGTGCGTTCGGCGTCCGGGATGGTGTCGATCCCGTGCTGCTCGATCTCGGTCACTCGAGGCCGGCGCGCATCCGCAGCCAATCCCGCGAATTCCGCTCCACTCATGTGCCACCTCCGGGTGAGGCGGTGACGACGGCCACCGCGGTGGGCAGAGGTTAGAGGCCGGGTTGCCTGTGAGACAACCTTTGTTGCACAAGCGATGTCGGGCATGCTGCAGCCAGGCGACGACCGGAGGGGGCGGCATGGCAGGCGAGGTCCGGCGGCTGACGCGGCCGCACGATCCGGCGGAGGCCCGCATCGGCGCCCGGCTGCGGACGGCCCGGCAGGCCGCGGGCCTCACGCTCGCCGCGGTCGCGGTCGAGGCCGGCCTCACCAAGGGCTTCCTCAGCCGGCTGGAGCGCGACGAGGTCTCGCCGTCGGTGGCCTCCCTGGTGACCGTCTGCGGGGTCCTCGGGATCAGCGTGGGCCAGCTGTTCGAGGCCCCGGACACGTCCCTGGTCCGCGCGGGTGAGGCGCCGCCGATCAACTTCGGCGGCCGGGGGTTGCGCGAGTACCTCCTGACGGCCGGTTCCCAGCGGCAGCTGCAGGTCATCCGGTCCCTGGTGGAACCGGGCGGCGGTGGCGGTCCGGAGTTGTACTCGCTGGCCTGCGAGGCGGAGTTCGTCTACGTGGCGGCCGGGCAGCTGCGGCTGCTCCTGCCCGGCGACACGGTCGACCTGGCCGACGGGGACGCCTTCACGATGCCGGGTGCCACGCCGCACACCTGGCTCAACCCCTCGCAGCACACGGTGGCGGACGTGCTGTGGGTCCTCAGCCCCGCGCCGTGAGCAACGCGCATCCCAGGAGGTCAGCATGACGAGCGTCCCCGGGGCGCCGATCAGCGGTGTGGTCGACCTGTCGCACCCGCTGGCGGACGGCATGCCGGTGTACCCCGGCGATCCGCTGGTCCGCATCGGGTCCGCGACGACGGTGCGGGAGCACGGCTACAACGTGCTGCACGTGGCGATGGGGTCGCAGACCGGCACCCACGTGGACGCGCCGTACCACTTCCTCGACGACGGGGCGCGCATCGACGAGCTGCCCCTCGAGCTCTTCCTGGCGCCCGCCGTCGTGGTGGACGTGCGCGGCAAGCGGCCGCACACCGCGATCACCTGGTCGGACCTGCGGCCGGTCGCCGACCGGCTCGGCCCGGGCCGGATGCTGCTGCTGCACACCGGCTGGGACGCCCACTGGGGGAGTGACGAGTACTTCGGCCACCCGTTCCTCGACGGCGAGGCGGCCGAGCGGGTCGTCGCCGCCGGTGTGCGGACCGTCGGCCTGGACGCCCTCAGCCTCGACGAGACCGTGCTCGACGGGAACCCGGCCGGTGGCTTCGCGGCGCACCTGGCCGTCCTGGGCGCCGGTGGCGTCATCGTGGAGAACCTGCGCGGGCTCGACGCCCTCGAGGCGGTCGAGCCCGTGGTCAGCGTGCTGCCCCTGCGGCTGGCCGGAGCCGACGGCGCCCCCGTCCGCGCTGTCGCCTTCGAGGGCCCGCCGGGGGGCTGGGCGGCAGATGCCGCCCGGTGACGCGCCCGGTCTCCCGCGGCGGGCCAGCGGCGGTGGCGGCGCCCGGCGCGTGGCCGGGACCGGAGGGCGGTCCCGGGACGGCCGTCAGGCGACGTCGGTGCGGGCGGAGGAGAGGTAGGCGCGGACCGCGGGCTCGGGCACGCGGAAGGAGCGGCCGACGCGGACCGCGGAGAGCTCGCCGCCGTGGACCAGGCGGTAGACGGTCATCTTCGAGACCCGCATGATCGCCGCGACCTCGGCGACGGTGAGGAAGCTGACCGGGCGCGGGGCCGGGCGCTCGCCGGCCGGTCGCTGGACGGCGCCCGGGTGCTGGACGGTGCCCGGGCGCGCGACCATGCCCGGGTGCGGCGGACGCGCGCCGGTGGGGAGCGGGCGGGCGCCGGCGGGGGCGCCGTGCACGGCCGGGCGGGGTGCGGGGTACCGGCTCGGGGCGACGGGGCGGGCGAGCGTCGCAACGGCGGAGCGGTGGGGGAGGGTCATGTCGTTCCTCTCGGTGGCAGGCCGGACCCTGTGACTACGGATCGCGTTTTCCTTGACACCCACCGTAAGCGGCGGGGGAGCCGGCCGCGACGGCGAGCGGAACGGGACGGACCGGTCCCGTTCGTCACATGTTGCCCGTGCGCCCCGCGGGAGCGCCGGGCGTCTACGGCGGCGGGAGCAGCCGGGCGGCCAGCGAGCGGGCGGCGTCCTGCACGCACCGGCGGAAGAGCTCGTCGTCCCCGGTGCACAGCCAGTTGACCGACGCCCCGAAGAGCAGCCCGAGCAGCGACTCCGCCAGGACCTCGACGTCGCCGGACCAGCTGCCGCCGGTCGCCTCGGCCAGCCGGTGCAGCAGGTCCAGGACGTCGGCGCGGTACTGCTCCGTGGACTCCCGGGCGGCGGCGCGCAGGTCCTCGTCCCGGCCGCCCATCATGGTCAGCTCCTGGAGCACGATCTCGGCCCCCGGGTCGGCGAGGACGCTGTCGGTGTAGCCCACCAGCGCGCGCGTGAGGATCTCGGTGGGCGTGCCTTCGGCCTCGACCGCTCGCCGCAGCAGTGCGGTGGCGTTCTCCCGGTCGGCCTGGAACACCGCGCGCACCAGCTCGGCCTTGGAGCCGAAGGCGTAGTGGACGGCGCCGAGCGGGACGCCCGCCTCGCGGGCGACCGCGCGGGTGGTGAGCGCCCACGCCCCCTCGCGCTGCATCACCCGCATGGCAGCGGCCACGAGCTGGGCCCGCCGCTGCTCGACCGGCAGGTGGGCGCGCTTGCCGGCTGTCACCGCGCCACCGTCTCGCGCTCGGCGCGGGGGTGCGCAGCGGGCGTCCCGGTGCTCAGCTCCGGCCGCAGCAGGACGACGGCCTGCGCGGCGACGTAGGCGGCGACCAGGGCGGCGATGACCAGGACGACGTCCATGCCGGCGACGAAGGCCTCCCCGGCCTCGGCGAGGAAGGTCGCCGCGGTTCCCGGCGGCAGGCCGGCGGCGATCTCCGTCGCCGCGCCGAGGGACTCGCGGGCCGTGTCCACCGCCTGCCCGGAGACGCCGTCGACGTCGGCGAGCCGGCCGGCGTAGACCGACAGCCCGACCGTGCCCAGCACGGCCGTGCCCATGGCGGCGCCGAACTCGTAGGCGGTCTCGGACACGGCCGCGGCGGCGCCGGCCCGCTCGGGCGGTGCCACGGTGAGGATGACGTCGTTGGTCAGCGCCTCGGCGGCGCCCACCCCGGCGCCGATGAGCAGCCCGGCCGCCACGAGGACCGTGCGGTCGCCGTCGACCCCGAGCAGGGTGCCGACCGCCAGGCCGGCCGCGGCCACGGCCATACCGCCGCCGATCACCCAGCGCAGGTGCAGCCGGCGGGCCAGCCAGGGGGCGGCCAGCGATCCGACGATGGTCGCGCACGCCAGCGGCAGCATCCAGACGCCGGCGCGCAGCGGGCTCATGCCCAGTACGAGCATGAGGTACTGCGGCAGGTAGAACAGCACGCCGAGCAGCGCGAAGACGGTGAGCAGGTTGGTCGCCACCGCCGCCGAGAAGACGCGGTTGCCGAACAGCCACAGGTCCAGCAGCGGCTGGGCCAGCGTGCGCTGACGGCGCACGAAGATCCACAGCAGGGTGAGGCCGAGCGCGAAGGACAGCACCACGGACGCGTCCGGGCCGTCCTTCGCCACCGTCTTCAGCCCGTACACCACCGGCAGGATGCCGGCGATCGACAGCGCGCCGGAGAGCACGTCGAACGGGCCGGGGCGGGCCGTCCGCGACTCGGGCAGCAACGTGAGCGCGCCGACGACCAGGAGCGCCATCACGGGGGTGTTGACCAGGAAGACCGAGCCCCACCAGAAGTGCTCGAGCAGCACCCCGCCGACGATGGGGCCCACCGCGGCGCCGCCGGAGAAGGCCGCCGCCCAGACCGCGATGGCCAGCCGGCGCTCGCGGTCGTCCGGGAACACGGTCCGCAGCAGCGCCAGGGTGGAGGGCATCAGGGTCGCCCCGCCCAGCCCCAGCAGCGCCCGCGCGGCGATGAGGAGTTCGGGCGTGGTGGCGAACGCGGCCATCGTGGAGGCGATCCCGAAGGCGACGGCGCCGATCACCAGCAGTCGGCGGCGCCCGATGCGGTCGCCGAGGTTGCCCATGAGCACGAGCAGGCCGGCGAGCAGGAACGAGTAGATGTCGACGATCCACAGCAGCTGGCTCGACGTCGGCCCGAGGTCGGCCGACAGCGCGGGGACGGCGAAACCGAGCACCGTCATGTCGATGCTGATCAGCAGGACCGGCAGCGCCAGGACCGCGAGCGCGGACCAGCGTTGGAGCCGACTCACCGGGGCCTCCAGGAACGGGGACGACGCGCACCGGACGGTGCTGCGACGCCACGCTACCCCTGAATTGGTCGACCGACCAAAAGTCTCAGCGGCGTGATCCTCGCCGTCGCGGCCGGTGTCCGCAGGGGCACCTGCCGGCAGCCGCGGTGGCCGCAGTGGCATCTCCCGGGAGGGTGCGCACTCGGGCAGCGTCCGCATGGCACACCCGCCGTCGTCCGAGGAGGACCAATGACCACCACCCCGTATTGGGTCGCGGGCGCGCCGAGGTCCGGCGCCGAGGTCCTGGAGGTCACCTCGCCGCACGACGGCGCGGTGGCCGGCCGGACCTCGCTGGCGACGCCGGAGGACGTCGAGGCGGCGGTCGCCGCGGCGCACCAGGCGCGCGCGGCCTGCGCGGCCACCCCGGCGCACGTCCGGGCGGCCGCCCTCGACCACGTCTCCCGGCGGCTGTCGGAGCGCACCGAGGAGATCGCCCGGCTCATCACGGCCGAGTCCGGCAAGCCGGTCAAGTGGGCCCGGCTGGAGGTCGCCCGGGCGGTGTCCACGTTCCGCTGGGGGGCTGAGGAGGCGCGCCGCTGGTCCGGCACGCTGCAGCGGCTGGACACCGACCCGGCCGCCACCGGCCGCATGGCGCTGGTCCGCCGCGCGCCGCGCGGGCCGGTGCTCGGGATCGCGCCGTTCAACTTCCCGCTCAACCTGGTCGCCCACAAGGTCGCCCCGGCGATCGCCGTCGGCGCGCCGATCGTCCTCAAGCCGGCCCCCGCGACCCCCCTCACCGCGCTGCTCCTCGGCGAGATCCTGGCCGAGACCGGCCTCCCCGCGGGTGCCTGGTCGGTGCTGCCGGTGACCAACGAGGTGGCCGCGGAGCTGGTCCGCGACGAGCGGTTGCCGGTGGTGTCCTTCACCGGCTCGGTGCCGGTGGGCTGGTCGATCCGCGAGTCCGTCCCGCGCAAGCACGTCACCCTCGAGCTCGGTGGCAACGCCGCGGTCGTGGTCGCACCCGACCAGGACGAGCAGGCGCTCACCTACGCGGCCTCGCGGATCGCCACCTTCGCGATGTACCAGGCGGGCCAGTCCTGCATCTCGGTCCAGCGGGTCTACGCCCACCGCGACGTCGCGGCCACGCTGGCCGACCGCGTCGTCGAGGCGGTCCAGAAGCTGGCCACCGGCGAGCCCACGGACGACGCGACCGACGTCGGCCCGCTGATCGACGAGGCGGCCGCGCGCCGCGTGGAGAGCTGGGTCGACGAGGCGGTCGCCGCCGGCGCCACGCTGCTCACCGGCGGCATCCGGAGCGGCGCAGCGTACGCGCCCACCGTGCTCACCGACGTCCCGCCGACGGCGAAGGTGACGCGCGAGGAGGTGTTCGGACCGGTCGTCGTCCTCGACGTCGTCGACTCGCTCGACGAGGCCTTCGGCCGGGTCAACGACAGCCGCTTCGGGCTGCAGGCCGGCGTCTTCACCCGGGACCTCCAGGTCGCATTCCGCGCGGCCCGCGACCTCGAGGTCGGCGGCGTCGTCATCGGGGACGTCCCGAGCTTCCGGGCCGACCAGATGCCCTACGGCGGCGTGAAGGACTCGGGCACCGGCCGCGAGGGCGTGCACGCCGCGATGGAGGACCTCACCGAGGAGCGCGTCCTCGTGCTCACCGGCATCGACCTCTGAGGCACCCACGGACCCTCGGCCGCCTCTGATGATCTCGGGGTGGCCGGGATGCAGCGAGGCCCCGGTCCGATCGGACCGGGGCCTCGTCACATCGGCCCAGCAGCCGCTGCCGGTCAGGCGGGACGTGCCTTATCCGGGTCTCCGCCGCTGGAGCGTGCCGCCACGGGGGAGGGACCGGCAGACTGCAGGCCGACGGACGTGAACCACCACCCAGCGAGGAAAACGGAGAGGAACACCATGGAGTACGCAGTCCTTGACCCGCGCACGGGGCAGACCGTCTCGACCTTCCCTGTCGCGACGGACGACGAGATCGCCCAGGCCGTGGCGGCGACCGCGAGCGCGCACCGTAGCTGGGGGCGGACGTCGCCGGCCGAGCGGGCAGCGGTCGTGCGGCGCGTGGGTGAGCTCCACCTGGAGCGGGCCGACGAGCTGGCCCGGATCATCGAGCGGGAGATGGGCAAGCCGCTCGAGGAGGGTGTGGGAGAGGTGGAGTACGCCGCCTCGATCTACCAGTACTACGCCGACAACGCCGAGCAGTTCCTGGCCGACGAGCAGATCGAGGTCACCTCGGGCCCGGGTACCGCGCTGATCCGGCGGGCCTCCGTCGGCACGGTCCTCGGCATCATGCCGTGGAACTTCCCCTACTACCAGGTCGCCCGCTTCGCCGCACCCAACCTGATCACCGGGAACACCGTGCTGCTCAAGCACGCGCCGCAGTGCCCGGAGTCGGCGGCCGCCATCCAGCAGATCTTCCTCGAGGCCGGGGCGCCCGAGGGTGTGTACGTCAACATCTACGCCAGCAACGAGCAGGTCGAGACCATCATCGCCGCACCCAGCGTGCGCGGTGTCTCGCTGACCGGCTCGGAGCGGGCGGGCGAGGCCGTGGCGGCCATCGCCGGGCGCCACCTGAAGAAGGTGGTGCTCGAGCTCGGTGGGTCCGACCCGTTCATCGTGCTGAGCACCGACGACATGGCGGCGACGGCGGAGGCGGCCGTCGCGGCGCGGATGGAGAACACCGGCCAGGCCTGCAACGCGGCGAAGCGGATCATCGTCCTCGACGCGCTGTACGACGAGTTCGTCGCGGCGTTCCAGGAGTTGCTGCTGGCGGCGGGTCCGGCGGCCCCGCTGTCCTCGCCCCGCGCCGCGACGAACCTCGCGGAGCAGGTGGACCGCGCGGTCGCGCAGGGGGCCCAGCTGGCGAGCACGGGCGAGCGCAACGGGGCGTGGTTCCCATCGGGCGTGCTCACCGACGTTCGCCCCGACAACGACGTCTACCGGGAGGAGCTCTTCGGTCCGGTGGCGCAGGTCTACCGGGTCCGCGACGAGGAGGAGGCGGTCGAGCTGGCCAACGACACCCCGTACGGACTCGGGTCCTACGTCTTCACGACGGACCCGGAGCAGGCGTTGCGCGTCGCCGACGCCCTGGACACCGGCATGGTGTTCATCAACGGGGTCGGCGCCGAGGGCCCCGAGCTGCCCTTCGGGGGGACGAAGCGCTCGGGCTTCGGCCGCGAGCTGGGCCGGCTGGGGATGGACGAGTTCGTCAACAAGAAGCTCATCCGCACCGTGGGCTGACGGCGCGGGAACTCGCCGGGAACGTCGAGGCCCCGGTCCAGCAGGACCGGGGCCTCGACGCGATCGGCAGGGCGGCCCTACGGCGCCGGCGGGGGCGAGGTCGCCTCGCGCTCGACCTCGGCGAGGATCTCCGACCCGGTCACCACCTTGTCGGCGAAGTGCCGGTGCATCCACTCGAGGTGGTCGTGCCGGCTGCGCATGATGCGCAGCGTGTCCCAGTTCGGGAAGACCTGCTGGAGCACGTGCTCCTGCATCAGGCGCGGGTCCACCTCGTAAACGTGCTCGAAGGTCGTCTGCGCCACCTCGCTGGCCCGCTGCGCCTCCGGCGGGGTGTGCTGCTCGGCGAAGCGGTAGGGCGCCGTCGCCGCCGGGCCGGTGGGCTGGTCATCGGTTCTCATCGGTCGTGTCCCTCCCGTAGGCCCGGTCCAGCAGGTACTTGCCCGGGTTCATGATGTTGTTCGGGTCCAGCGCCCGCTTGACGTCGAGCATCACGTCGAAGCCGCGGCCGAGCTCGTCGGGCACCAGGTCGACCTCGCCCTCCCGGCAGGAGCCGTGGCAGGCGCTCATCGAGCCGCCGTGGGCGAGCGCCACCGCGCCGATGTCCCGCTTGGCCTTCACCCACGCGGCCCAGGCAGCGTCGTCCAGGCGCTGCTCCCAGATGCCGACGTCGATCTCGGTGAGGTAGTCGACCCCCGTGCTGGCCGAGGTGTACGCGAACATCCCCCAGTCGTCGAAGACGTCGGTCCTCCGCCGCAGGTCGGCCAGGATCTCGTGCCAGGCCTTGCTGACCGCGGGGACGTTCGAGTAGTTCACCGCCGCGTCCTCGCAGTGCCAGGACATGGGGATGACCTGGCCGTCCTTGGTGCGGCCGTGCAGCGGGGTGGCGTACCGGTCGTGCCGGGCCGCCCAGTCGCCCTCGGAGATCTCGTCGCCGAGGTAGCGGGCGCCGTGCTCCTTGGCGATCCGGAACAGCCGCTTCCCACCGGCCCGCACCTCGTCCTCGTAGCCGTACATCACCGAGCAGACCAGCGCCCGGACGTCGGCCGGCTGGGGGATGTAGGCCTCGTCGTCGCGGCGCAGGTAGGCGACCTTGTGCTCGTCGAAGAGGACGGCACCGGCGAAGGTGGCCACCCCCGCGCGGGCCAGGGCGCCGGTGCACGCGTGGGCGTCCTCGTAGTTGTCGAACGCCCAGAACGGTGAGAGCTCGGCCTCGGGCTTGGGGAACAGCTTCAGCGTCGCCTTCGTCGCGATGCCGAGGGTGCCCTGGTGCCCCATGAAGAGGTGCTTGAGCTGGTATCCACTGGAGGACTTGCTGATCTTCCGGCCGATGCCGTCGCCGACGTGCAGGACCTCGCCGGTGGGCAGCACGTGGTCGAAGCTCAGCACCAGGTCCCGGGTGTGCCCGTAGCGGGAGCCGATGAGCGACCAGCCGCTCGTGCCGATCCGGCCCCCGACCAGCGAGCAGGGGTAGGAGGCCGGGTCGTCCGGGTAGAACAGCCCGTGCTGGGCCAGCCGCTCGTTGAGCTTGAGCATGTTGATGCCGGTGCCGACGGTGACCGTCCGGTTCACCAGGTCCAGCTCGTGGATCTGGTTCATCTTCTTGACGTCGACGACGATGCCGCGGCGCATCGGCACGGCGCCGTCGGTGAGCCCCGTGCCGCCGTCGCGGGGCACGACCGGGATGCGCAGGTCGTTGGCCACCTTCACCACCGCCGCCACCTGCTCGGTCGTGCTGGGCATGACCACCACGTCGGGGACCCGCTCGGACCAGCGGTGCACCGGGAACGGCGCAGGCACGCGGGCGCGGTTGTAGCGGTCGGTCTTGGCCAGCAGGATCTGGTCGTCGGCGAGGATCGGGCGCAGCGCGGCGACCAGGGTGCTCAGCGCCGCGTCGTCCAGGGGTTCACGGGTGAACGGCGCGGTGCCGATCGGTGCCGCGGCCGTCGGTTCGGTCATCGTCATGGTCAGTGCCCTCCGCATCCGCAGCCGCCGGAACCGGAGCCGCACCCGCCGCCTCCGCCGCACCCACCGCCACCGCCACCGCAGCCGCCGCGACCGGTGCCCGAGGTCCGGCGTGCCCGGCCGGGCACGCCGGTGCGCTCCTGGGCCAGCCGCCGGTCGCCGACGTCGCCGCGGGAGCCGCCCACGGTGATGCCGAGGGACTGCGCGAACAGCTCGTGCAGGTCGACGACGTCGATGTCCTGGGCGTCGCCGGCCTCCGACAGCGGCCGCTCCGACCACGGGCAGGCGCTGACGAGCGTGTCGACGTCGAGCTCGGCGGCCCGCTCCAGGCGCATCGCGCTGATCTTCTGGGTGAGCTCGGGCTTCTCGATGGGGAGGCCGCCGCCCCCGCCGGAGCAGTAGGACCACTGGGTGACCCGGTCGACGTCCTCGAACCGGAGACCGGGGATGGCCCGCAGCAGCTCCCGCGGCTCCTTCCAGATGCCCTTGCGCTTGTTGAGCCGGCAGGGGTCGTGGTAGGTGATCGCGCGCTCCACCGGCACGGACGGGGTCAGCCTGCCCGTGCGCAGGAGGTCGGCCAGCACCTCGATCACGAGGACTACCTCGATGTCGAACTCCTCGCCGAAGTACTTCGGGTAGTCCTCGGTGAAGCTGATGTAGTCGTGCGGGTCGAGCACGAGGAGGCGCTTGGTACCGGTGGCCCGCCAGTTGTCCAGGTTGTGGCGGGCGAAGCGCTTGGCCTGCTCCTCGTAGCCCATCTCGGCCGCCGGCCCGCCGCAGCACCACTGCTCGCCCATCAGGCCGAACTCGTACCCGGCCATCTGCAGCATCTGGGCCACCGCGCGGGGCACGGACGTCCGGTAGAAGGCGGCCTCGCAGTCGACGAAGAGGACGGTCTCGCCGCCGATCGGGATGTCGAGCCCGTCGGCCCAGTCGCGGACCTTCTCCTGGCTGACCGGCGTCTCGCCCAGGACGGGCTCGTGGGTGCGCAGGTCGGTGCGCTCGTTCCAGCTCTGCCAGTTCGGCTGGTGCACGCCGCTCTCGAC
This sequence comes from Blastococcus saxobsidens, assembly GCF_002938435.1. Lineage (GTDB taxonomy): Bacteria > Actinomycetota > Actinomycetes > Mycobacteriales > Geodermatophilaceae > Blastococcus > Blastococcus saxobsidens. The sequence goes on along the minus strand of NZ_POQT01000021.1, from coordinate 5,311 downwards.
GGCGAGGGAACGCACCGCCTTGACGACGTCGACGGTGCGGGTGCGGAAGCGGTAGAAGTCGCCGGTGAACAGCGTGTTGGGGCACCGCAGCTCGCAGGCGCCGCACTGCGTGCAGTTCACGTAGTCGGCGGCGATGTCGGCGATGTCGAGCTCGCCGCGCTCCATCGCGATGACGTTGGCGTGGAACGCGGTGGGGGTCCAGGACTCGTTGCGCTCGACCTGGGTCACCGGGCACACCTCGCGGCAGAACTTGTGACCCGAGGAGAAGCAGTTGTAGGAGGTGTTCCGCCACTGCTCGACGAACGCCGCCGTCTTCGGGTCCTCCCGTGGCGGGGGGACGGGACCGGCGAGCGTCTCCGGGTAGTCGGCGAGCTCGGGCGCGTTGGACGGGGCGCCGGGCGTGAACGGCTCGGAGAGGGCGTCGACCGGAGGGGTCGGCCCGGTCGCCCGTTCGGGCTGGACCTGTGTCACTGCGTGCTCCTCGTCACAGGATGGGTGGGGCGTGCGTCACGCTAACCGGCTAAACCTATGGAATCAACGGTTAAGTCCGCCGAGCAGCGAGGTAAATTCGCGGCCACCGGTCACAGGAGGAGAGCGTGCAACTGCTCAGCGGTGATGCGCGGCGCGCTGTCTTCGCACCGCTGGACGACGGCGCGCTGCGCAGCGAGGCCGTCGTCCGCCGGGTCGGCAGCGCCGTCGCCCTCGGCCTGCTGGGGGACGGCGAGCAGCTGCCCAGCGAGACCGACCTCGCGACCATGCTCAACGTCTCGACGGTGACCCTGCGCGAAGCGCTGGCCGAGCTGCGCAAGCTCGGGCTGGTCGAGACCCGCCGCGGTCGTGGCGGGGGCAGCTTCGTCCGCTCGCGGGACGACGTGCTGGCCGAGCTCGCCGACGCCCGCCTGGCCGAGCTGGGGACCACGGACCTGCGCGAGCTCGGCGACGTGCACGGCGCGGTGGCGGCCGCCGCGGCCCGGCTCGCGGCCTCCCGGGCGTCGCGCACGGAGATCGCCCGTCTGCGCGACATCGTGGACCGGCTCGCCTCGGCCGGATCGGTGACCGGCCAGCGGCGGACCGACGGCCGGTACTACATCGAGCTGGCCGCCTGCGCGCAGTCCGTGCGGCTGACCATGCAGGAGATGGACCTGCACCTGGAGCTCAGCCAGCTGCCGTGGCCGCCGGAGGTGGCCCCCAGCCTGCTCGACGTCATCGTCGCCGGGCACCGGGCCGTGATCGACGCGATCGAGGACCGGGACGCCGCCCGGGCCCGGGCCCTCACCGAGTCGCACATCGAGACGCGCACGCTGTGGGCCATCGAGCTGCGGCTGCAGCGCCTCGGGGATGCATCGGGCGGCGCCGAGCGGCAGGTGTCGTGAACGACCGGCGGACGGCTGACGCCGCTCGGATCGGCGCAGCGGTGTCCCGGGTGGTCGAGCGCGTCTTCGAGACCGTCGCGCGCGTGCACGACGCGGCACTGGGTTCGGTCGCCCGGGACGGGCTCGAGTCCGGGCGGGCCGTCCTGCCGGGCGGCACCCGCGAGCTGCTGCGCGATCCCGGGCAGCTGGCCGTGGGCCTCGGGCTCGTGGTGGCGCCCCGTCCGCGCGAGGGTCTGCCCCTGCGGCTGGAGTGGTGGCAGGTGGATCCCGACGGTGGGTCGCTGCGCACCCTGGAGCCGGATCTGCGCCCGAGCAGCCTGGGTTACTACGACTACACGGCCACCGAGTGGTTCGACGTCCCGAGGCGGACCGGGCGGCGGCACGTCGTCGGGCCCTACGTCGACGTCCACGGCACCGGCCGATACCTGCTGACGCTGACCACGCCCGTCGTCGCCGAGGGGGAGTTCGTCGGCGTGACGGGCGCCGACGTGCCCGTGCGCCGGTTCGAGACGCACCTCCTCCAGGCGCTCGGGAGCCGGCCGGCGGCCTTCGTCCTGGTCAATGACGAGGGGCGGGTCGTGCTCTCGACCGTTCCCCACCACCTCGTCGGCAGCCTGCTGCCGGACGGGGCGGGGGAGCTCGTCGACGGTGCGCCCGTCGACGGCGTGCCCTGGCGGGTCTTCCTGGCCCGCGACGGTCGCCCGCTCCAGGGCTGACGGCCTCCCCGGGACTCGCGGTCCCGGGGATCCGGCGAGACCGGCCGGGACATCTTGTCCTCTGAACTCTGCATCTATAGGTTTCCCCGCGAACATGTGGCCTGGGGCACACCGGCGACCGTCGGATGGCCCGCGCCACCGAGCGGAGGAGATTCGGTGACACGATCCGGAGCGCACCCCGAACCGACGGCCGACGACGCCCAGCTGGCCGCACTCGGCTACACCGGCGAGTTCGACCGGAGCATGAGCCTGTGGGCCAACATGGCCCTCGGGTTCACGTACCTGTCGCCGCTCGTGGGGGTCTACTCGCTGTTCGCCTACAGCCTCTCCATCGGCGGCCCGCCGGCGATCTGGTGGATCGTGATCGTCGGCATCGGCCAGCTGATGGTGTCGCTGGTCTTCGGCGAGGTCGTCTCCCAGTACCCGCTGGCCGGCGGCATCTACCCGTGGACCCGGCGGCTCTGGAACCGGCGGTACGCCTGGATCGTCTCCTGGATCTACATCTGGGCGGTCATCGTCACCATCACCGCCGTCGCCGAGTTCGGTGGTGGCTTCGTCGCCGCCCTGTTCGGTCTGGAGGCGACCCCGGGCGTGGTCCTCGGGACCGCGGTGGCGCTGCTCGTCGTCGCCTTCGCCGTCAACTACAGCGGCACCCGGACGCTCGCGCGGATCGCCCAGATCGGTCTCGCCGCCGAGCTCGTCGGTGTCATCGCGCTGGGGCTCTTCCTGCTCCTGTTCCGGCGTGAGCAGCCGTTCTCCGTCTTCTTCGACTCGCTGGGCGCCGGCGGCGGGGACGGGTACCTGGGCGTGTTCCTGGCCGCGTCGCTGTCCGGGCTGTTCCTCTTCTACGGCTTCGAGGCCTGCGGTGACGTGGCCGAGGAGGTCGCCGACCCGGCGCGGCAGATCCCGCGCGCCATGATCCTCACCATCCTCGTCGGCGGGGTCTCCGGCTTCCTCTCCTACGCCGGTTACGTGCTGGCGGCACCGGACCTGCAGGCCATCGTGGCCGGCGAGGACGTCGACCCGATCCCGTCGATCCTCGAGAGCTCCCTGGGCACGGCCGGCTCCAAGGTCTTCCTGGTGGTCATCGTCGTCGCCTTCCTGTCGTGCGTGCTGTCGCTGCAGGCCGCGGGCAGCCGGCTGCTCTACGCCTTCGCCCGCGACCGCATGCTGCCGGCCAGCGGCTGGCTGGGACGGGTCTCGCCCCAGCACTCCGTCCCGACCAACGCGCTGATGGTCGTGTGCGTGGTCCCGGTGCTGATCGCGCTGTTCGTCTACTTCCAGGAGGGCGTGCTCGCCCGCGTCACCGCCTTCGCGGTCCTGGGCATCTACATCTCGTTCCAGGCCGTGGTGCTGGCCGCGCTGCGGCAGCGGCTCAGGGGCTGGCGCCCCGCGGGCGTGTGGAACCTGGGCAACGCCGGCCTGGTCGTGAACGTGCTCGCCCTGGCCTACGGGGTCTTCGCGATCATCCTGCTGATCAAGCCGGCGCCGGGCACCGAGACGTTCCTCGACCGCTGGATCGTCGCGATCGGGCTGGCGGTCGTCGCGGGCAGCGGGCTGCTCTACCTGTTCATCGCCCGTCCGGACCGGCATTCTGCGGACATCCCCGAGGGCGACGCCCGCGAGGTGGCCCAGCAGTTGGAGCAGATGCGCCGTGGCGCCGGTGCCACGACGCGGGAGGAGATCCGATGAGGTTCAGCTACGCGATGCTGCCCGACTACTCGCTGGAGGAGTCGCTGGCGGCCATCCGGCTGGCAGACGAGCTCGGTTTCCACGCCGTCTACGCGGCCGACGAGACCTGGCACAAGGACCTGTGGCTGCTGTTCGCGGCCGCGGCGGCCGGCACCTCCCGGATCCGCATGGGGCCGAGCGTCTCGCCGGTCACCCTGCGCGAGCCGACGCTCATCGCCCAGGCCGCCGCCACCCTCGACGAGCTCACCGGTGGCCGCGCCGAGGTGGTCCTCTCCAGCGGGAACTTCGGGCTGCTGGCGCAGTACAAGATGGACTGGACGAAGACCAAGCCGCTCTCCCGCGTCATCGAGGCGGTGCACGTCGTGCGCACCTTCCTGGACGAGGGGGCCATCACCCGCGACGGCGAGTTCTTCTCCTACGACGGGCTCTTCACCTTCGCCCGCCCGGTGCAGGAGCGGCTCCCGGTGAAGATGGGGGCGATGCGCGGACCGAAGTCGTTCGAGGCGGCCGCCGAGCACTCCGACGGCTGCCACCACGCCCTCAGCTACACACGCGAGGCCTACGACTACGCGGCCGAGCACCTGCGGATCGGGGCGGAGCGGGCCGGCAAGGACTGGACGACGCTGGACTTCGGCGCCTGGGTGGTCGTCGCCGTGGGCCGCGACTCCGCCGCCGCGAAGGACGCCGCCCGCAGCATGGTCGGCATCTACGCCTCCTCCATGCCGGCCGAGCAGCTGGAGCGCAACGGGGTGGACCCGGCCGAGCTCGAGCCGATCATCGACGCGATCGGCGGCGGGGACCTCGCCCGCGGCATCGAGCTGACCAGCCCGGAGCTCGCCGACAAGCTCTCCTTCGCCGGCACCCCGGAGGAGGTCACGGCCAAGATCAAGGAGATCGAGCCCGCGGGCGTCAACCACATCGTCGCCGCCATCACCGACGCGTCGATCGTCAAGACGTTCACCGGCCGCGAGATCCCGGGGGTCGCGTCGGTGGAGGAGCAGCTGCGGCTGCTGCACGACGAGGTGATGCCCGCCTTCTCCTGAGGCGCGGCGGGCGCACGGGCCGGGCTCCACCACGAACGGTGGGGCCCGGCCCGTCGCCGTCTCAGGCCGGGGGGTCGACCGGGGGGTGCAGGGCGAGCCAGAGCTCCGCCCGCACGCCGGGGGAGTCCAGGTCCCGGCCCAGCAGCTCCTCCGCCCGCCGGATCCGCTTGCGCAGGGTGTGCCGGTGGACGCCCAGGCGTGCCGCCGCCGGCTCCCACTGGCCGTGCGCGGCGAGCCAGATCCGCAGCGACTCGACGAGGTCGCCGGGGCCGGCGCGATCGGCGGCGATGAGCGGGGCCAGGGCAGCCTCGGCGAAGGCCGCCGTCGCCCGCGGGTCGAGCAGCGCCGACAGCCCCCGCCCGGCGAGGTCGGGGAAGGCGGTGGCCGGCTGCCCCGCCGCCCGCGCGTGCTCGGCCGCCTGGCGGGCCTGCCGGACGCCGTCGGCCAGCCGCACCCAGGGCGCCGGCTCCGCGCTGCCGACGACGGC